>NZ_JBGUHR010000074.1:0-30144 GCF_045112255.1 Fibrobacter sp. | reverse complement strand
AATGTACGTCATGCGGGCGGGGCCCCAGCTCGGAGTTGCGAAGGCCGCACGGGCCCCTCCCTGCACCCTCCCCATCCTTGGCCGACGCTTTCATTCTCTCGACGTTTTATTATCATCATCAAATTGTTTAATAGTTTTCTCGCTTACAATATTATTAATAGATTCTTCGCTACGCTCAGAATGACGAGAATGGAATTTCAGAATGACGAGGGCATAAAAAAAGTCATCGCGAGGCGTTGGAGAGCACCTCGCGATGACAGTTCTTCAATCGACTATTTCTTACTTCTTGACGGTGATGCGGAAGGACTGGCCACCGTTTTTAGACTTCACGATATACACACCAGAGTTCTTGACGAGTCCTGCCGTGAGTGCGTGGAGATCTTCGACACCGCGAGTTGCGAATGCGCCAACCTTCTTGCCCTGAGCATCAAAGACATTGTAGTTCTTTTCGGCCACAACAAGGTCACGAATCTTGCCCGGGAGCGCCACCGGATTTTCCGGATCTTTATTGAGCGTTGTCGGATCCACCTTGCCCTTGTCGTTACCGTAGATATCCGGAATCGGAGCTGCCGGCAAATCATTCCAACCAAAGTTCGTGAAACCGAGAAGCGAGTATTCAGTCGGATCGTTCAACTTCTGGCGAATCGGAGCAATGCGGAACTTGTGAGAGTATTCGCGATTGGCATTCAAGCGATATGCAGGCATAGGTTCTGCACCCCAGGAGTTGATACCGCCGAGACCCATCTGGTGCAAGTCTACGCGAAGCGTGATGTCCTTGTCGCGCTTGAGTTCCCACGGGAGCTTCACGTCGGTGAGCTGTTCCGGAGTGTAATGCTGAGCGCTGAATTCCATACGCGGGTTACCCACAATCATAAGGCCCTTGCCCGTCTTTTCGTTCGTGAGCGTAGCCCACTTCACATCGGTACGCTGACCCGTTTCACCAATTTCCATGTACATGACCGTCATAGAATCAGCGTAGGTGGAATAGAGGCCCATGAAGCTACCGCGATTACGACCGATGTAGTTTTCATCCGGGCCGCGACCAAAGTAACGGACCTTTTCATAGCCGCCCGGCACAGTAAAGAGCGTACCGACGTTCGGGATGTAGCTCTTGGAACCATCCGGATTAAACGTGTATTCCACAACGATATCGCCGCTGCCGTAAACCGTGTAAGTCAGTTTCATGCGAGAGCTGCCCACATCTGGGAAGCTGAAATTGAACGTCACCTGCGTTTCACGGGCAGAAACTTCCTTGACTTCAGAAGTCACAGAGCGGTTCTTGCTAGCCTTGCGCCATTCGCCATGGCCACGTTCCATATTGAAGCCCTTGTCGTTATCGGTCGGGGCGCGCCAGAAGTTCGGACGGCCACCATCCTTGATGATCGTATCGCCATCGAGAACGTAGCTAGCGAGCAAACCGGTCTTTTCATCAAAGCGGATCTTGAAATCCTTGCCTTCAATCGTAAGGCCATTGTTCTTGGAAACCTTGTGGGCATCAAGAGAGCTGATATCCACTTCAGTAGACCAGAGCTGACCCAAGTCAATGCCGAACTGTTCGTGACCAACGCTAAAACCAGAATTTGCCCAGAGTTCATCCTTTTTGAGGCGGAAATCGATGTCGAGGTGGTATTCAGCACCAATCGTCGTTTCAATCTTCGGCATATCAATCGTCACGGTCTTCTTTTCGTTCGGACCGATGTTCATCTGAGATCCGTCAATTTTGCCCTTATGAATGACCTTGCCGTTTTCACGAATTTCCCAGAAAGCATCGAGGAAGTCGCCGAGGTTCTTGTAGAGGTAACGGCTCTGGATTTCAATTTTGCCCTTGGCGGCATCGATGTTCTTTACGCGAATTTGGCTATACTGGTATTTGACTTCCCACATTTCCGGCTGGATTTTACGGTCAGGGAACACGAGGCCGTTAGCGCAGAAGTTATCGTCGTTCTGCCAGTCACCCCACATGCCACCGAATTCGAAATACGGAGTGCCCTTGTGACGGAGACCCTGGTCGATGAAGTCCCAAATGAAACCACCGAAGGAACGCGGGTTGCCGTAGAAGGCATCCATGTATTCCTGCAAGTCACCCACGGAGTTACCCATTGCATGTTCGTATTCGCACAACATAATCGGTTTGTTTGCATCCTTGTAGTTTGCAACAGCATCCGGGCCAAAGTACATCCAGCTGTTCACATCAGCATTGTTCCAGTCGCCTTCGTAATGGACAAAGCGCGTGGAGTCAATAGCGTGTGCGCGTTCACGTTCAGAAGCAAATACGTTACCGTTACCCGCTTCGTTACCGAGAGACCAGAGAATGATAGACGGATGGTTCTTGTCACGCTGCACCATGGAATTCATGCGATCCACAGCCGGAGCGCGCCAGTCATCACTATTCTTCGGAAGGTCATTATTTGCACCATGGCTTTCGACGTTCGCTTCGTCAATGACGTAGATACCATACTTATCGCAAAGATCGTACATCATCGGATTGTTCGGATAGTGAGACATACGGAGCGCGTTGATGTTGAAACGCTTCATGAGAATAATGTCTTTTTCCATGCGTTCGTAAGTCACTGCACGTCCGTTATCCGGATCAAGTTCGTGACGGTCCACGCCGTGGAACTTCACCGGCATTCCGTTTACATACAAACGTGGAGCGCCGTTATCTTTCTTGATTTCAATCTTCCTAAAACCGATCTTGTTACTTTCAACCTGAAGAATCTTGCCGTCAGCATCCTTGAACGTGAGCACTGCGGTATAGAGGTCCGGCGTTTCAGCAGACCAGCGCTTCGGAGAAGAATACGGAATTTCGAAGTGGACGCTCTTTTCACCGCCCTTCGAGCCAATGCCAGACACCTTCTGGGAAGTCGGCTTGATGACTTCGGCACCGGAAGCATCGTACAAGGAAAGTTCTACAGAATAAGCACCCGATTCCTTATCGGTCGAGTTGTAGATCCAGGCGGTCGTCTTCAAGAGACCATCTTTATAGCCATTCGTGAGAGTCGCATCAATCTGGAAGTCCTGAATGTGGACCTGCGGCACAGCGTAGATATACACATCGCGCATAATGCCGGAAAGACGGATGAAGTCCTGGTCTTCGAGCCAAGAGCCGTCACACCAGCGGAACACCTGCACGGAGATGTTGTTTTCGCCCTTACGGAGGTACTTATTGATATCGAATTCGTGGCCCGTGAAAGAGTCTTCACTATAGCCAACGTAATTGCCGTTCACCCAGACATAGTAAGCGGATTCGACACCTTCGAAGTGCAAACGGATGCGCTTGCCATCCCAGTTTTCGGGAACCGTGAACGTACGGCGATAATGACCGACCGGGTTAAAATCCGTCGGAGCATACGGTGCAGAAACGCGGTTATTCTGGGACCACGGATAAATGACGTTCGTGTAAATCGGATGGTCATAGCCCAAGAGCTGCCAAGAACTCGGGACCTTGATGTTATCCCACTTGGACACATCGTAATTATCCTTGTAAAAATCATTGTTGCGCTGAGCAGGTTTTTCGACATGGTAGAATTTCCATGTACCCGAAAGCGTCTGATACCATTCCGAAGCGTGGCGGTCGCCCTTCACAGCTTCTTCAACAGTCGAATAAGGCATCGACGTGACGTGCGGCGTAAGCGTGTTCACGCCAAAAATTCTCGGCTTGCCATTCCACTCGTCATTGGGTTGAGCAAAAACAGAAGCTGCCAAAACCAAACCGGCAGAAATTGTCAAAGACAAAGTAGATCCGAACTTCATAGAGTCCTCCCGTTCATATTCCTAAACAAAAAAATACCCTCAAATACAAGATTTTTTTCATTAAAAAAACAATGTTCTGTGGACATTTTATCAAAGGTCGAACGCGCTGGAATGCCTTTGTTTACTGCGATTTGGAATGTTCTAATTTGAGGTATTAAGACTTTTTATGACAATAAAAATGGCGGCCCGGAGGTCGCCATTTTGGAATGTTACTGGATCCTTCGCTACGAGGCTACGCCTCTTCGCTCAGGATGACGCGGTCGCTAACGGGTTCAGGATGACGCACTCGTCAACGCAGTCGTTACTTCACGAGAACGCGGAAGGTCTTGGAGTGGCCGAGGCTACGGACCATGTAGACGCCCGGAACAAAGCCAGCGGAACGGATGGACTTCGCAACACTCTGACCGTTGACTTCGACGTTGCCGAGGAACTTGCCCGTCATGCCAAAGACAGCGTAAATCTTCTCAGGAATCTGGAGTTCGACGCGAGGGCTACGGATCGAGACTTTGTCTTCACAATCGAAGCCCATGCAGAACTTGAACCAGTCTACATTCACGTAGTTGCCAACAATCTGCATCTTGAGCACATGTTCGCCCTTCGGAATTTCTTTTGTCTGCACCTTGACTTCGCTATACGTGTCCCAATTTTCACCTTGCGGAGCCTTGATGACATCGGTGATTTCCTTGTCATCAATGAAGAACTGGACTCCGACATCTTCAGAAGCCGTTGCCACGTTCAAAACGAGCGTATATTCCGAAGCAATCTGGTTATCGATCGTGTATTCTACCCATTCGCCATCTTCGGTGTAACCGAGAGCATAGCCCTTAGACTTGTCGGTAGAATCAATTTGCACAATGTCCACTTCATCTTCGCGGTAGGCGCCGCCCTTGTTTTCGCGGTCGTTATCGTAGAAGGCCTTATTGTGGCCGCCGACATCGTAATCTTCAGCTTCGATCTTGCCCGGAATAGCAGATGCGACTTCCTTGAACGGGGTCTGCGGAATGGCAGTCTTTTCGCTTTCCATGTACCAGTAGTCGAAATCGAAACCACCCTGCTTGACGACGAAGAACAAGTCTTCAACGCCTGCGGCATCCTTCAGGTCGAAGGTATTTTCTTGCCAGCTGGAGCTTGCCGGGATGTTCATCGTTGCAAGTGTTGCACCCGTTTCGGACTTGGCGTGGAGTTCAATCTTGCCGCCATTGCCTCTTGTGCAAACGATAATGCGATCAGCGCCATCGCCCATGTCCACAGAGCGAACCTTTGTATAGAAGTTCGAACCCATGTTCGTGAGGTAGACGTTATCGCCCTGCTTTGCCACATGCTTGATGATGGTGTATCCACCGCTCTTGTCCACGTTGATGCCACCCACCCAAGACTTGGTTTCGGCTTCAACACGTTCGAACGGATCAAGATTCTTGATAGGTTTCTTGACGCCGTCATTCGTAGACTTAATGGCCGGAATAGTACCGTCTGCATTCCAGGTGAATTCTTCGACTGCGGTAGAACGGCTATAGCCACCGCCACTCACATTCTTCTGGTTGTGATAGAAGAAGAAGCTGCGCCCCTTGAAATCAATGAGGCCGGAGTGGTTCGTGAATGCCGTGTTGTTGCCCTGATCCATGATGATGCCGCCCCAAGACCACGGACCCGTCGGAGAATCACTAGTGGAGTACGAAATCTTTTCAGGCACACCATGGGAGGCGTAAATCATGTAATACTTCTTGCCACGCTTGTGGATCCACGGACCTTCAGTGTACACTGAGTTCCCATTCGGAGAGAAACCTCGACTCATATCCGTCACCTGAATCTGTCCGTCAAACTCAATCATGTTCTCTTTGAGCTTGGCGTAATAGAGCTTCGGGTTACCCCAGTAGAGCCATGCCTGGCCATCATCGTCAATCCATACAGTCGGGTCAATGTAATCCCAGTTCGGCCCAGCGAGATGCTTGCCGTTGAGCGCATCCTTAAACGGACCTTCGGGTTTGTCGGCAACAGCGACGTTAATGGCGCGACCACTGCGAGTCGATTCCACGGTCACGTAGTAATAATATTTGCCATTGCGACGAATGACCTGAGCGGCCCAGTCGCCATTTGCCTTTGCACTGCCGTTAAAGTCGGCATGGGAAAGAATAAGTTCGCCCTTATCGGTCCAGTTCACCATATCGGTAGAGCAAGAGACTCGCCAACCGTGCATGGTAAAGAAGGAACCACCTTCGTCGTTACCCGTGTACACGCAGACGGTGTCGCCAAACACGACCGGAGCCGGGTCTGGCGAATAGTACGTCTGGAAAATCGGATTTTCAGCGAGTGCATTGGACACCAAACCAAGTCCGAATGCGAGAAGTATTTTACTTGTCATCTTCATAGTTCACCCCATTTCACCAAATTATTTTACCTGAATCATCTTGCCAAAAGCCTTGTTCACGCTCTGAACAAAGTAGACACCGGACTTGAAGTTCTTCGCATGCATAGCCTGCATCACAGAGCTTGTCGTCGGTACACCCATCACGTGAATGCGGCCCAAATGCTGACCACGGATATCAAACACGTTCAGCGTAGAGCTGCGAGAAATATCCATGTTCAATCCGTAACGGACACTCGGCTTGATCGAAATGATTTCTTCCTTAGTCTTACCGAACTTGATCCAGTCAATGTTCAGGTAAGCGCCCGTAATTGCCACGCGAAGCACATGTTCACCAGCTTCGAGAGCAGCCGTCTTACCTTCCACAGTACCGTAAGTATTCCAGTCTTCGCCCTTCGGGGCAACAATCGTATCGCTGATAGCCTTGCCATCCATGAAGAGCTGGAAGCTAGAGCCTTCGAGACCAGAAGCAACGTTAGCGAGGAACACGTATTCACCAGCGGCAGTCACCTTCAAGGTGTATTCCATCCATTCGCCAGCCTGCGTGTAACCCACAGCGTAGCCCTTCGACTTGTCGGTAGAATCAATCAGAGTGATGTCCACGCCATCTTCGCGGTAAACGCCGCCTTCGTTCACAAAATCCTTGTCGTTGAAGGAAACGCTCTGGCCACCTTCATCGTAATTTTCCATTTCGATGGTGCCCGGAATCGTCATGTTGTCAACAAACGGAGCCTGCGGAACCACGTTGGAGAAATCCGGAAGCGGGATTGTAGCAATACGATCCCCGATGTTCTTGAATTCGCCCTGAAGGCCTGCAGCTTCGGCAACAGAAGCGATGAAACCATTATTGTTCTTTTCGGTAAATTCACCCGGAGCGTTACGGCCAACGCCGCTCGGTGCGTTCTTGTAAGAGTTGTTTTCGACAGCAAAGCCGCTAGAACCTTCATCGAGATAAATCGGGAGAACCCAGTAGTCAGACCATTCCGATGCGGCGTAATCATGGAGGTAGTTTTCCTTGATTTCGCTACCCGTACCCTGGTTGCTCAAAGTGTAAATCGGACCGGAGTCGCAGAGCAAACGGGAGATGTGGTGGATGTTGTTCTTGTTGATCTTGTTATTCGTCATGGCCGTCTGCTGCTTGGTCCAGCCATAGCCCACAGAGATACCAGAATAGTTTGTATAGGACACTTCGTTATTTTCGATCACGACATAGCGCGGATAGCCAGCGGCAATGCCCACAGCACCCTGATGTTCGTTGGTGACGTTGGTGATGAGGTTATAGCGGAGCGTATCGCGTGTGCTGATTTCATCCTTGTCGGTCGGATTGTACGGAATGTGGATTTCGGTCAAGGAGTCCTGAGAGAACTTGCCGAGCATAATGCCGTTTGCACCGATTTCGTAGAAGACGCTACCTTCGACAACGTCGTCGTTCGTTCCAGAAACCATGTCAAGACCGGTTGCAGCCATCTGCGTGAAGGTGCAGTTCTTGATCTTCATGTGGTGAGCATTCTCGATGCGGAAACCTGCATCCGGACGCCAGAGGAGGAACTTGTTAGAGCCAAGGCGGCCATTTTCTGCAATCACTTCGATGTTGAACATGCCTGCCTGCAAATCGAGGAAACCTTCTTCGCTCGGGCGCAGATAGTTTGTATGAGCAAAGGTGATGTCTTCGAAAGACATGTAACCAACTTTATTCTTAGTATCCTTACCGAGAATGCTGAAAAGCGTGTTGATGCGCGGTGCAACGACGTTTGCCGTGCCCATAGATTCGCCTTCACGGGCCTTGTAGTAAAGCGTGTTGGTCGATTCGTCGAGGTACCATTCCCCCGGCTGGTCGATAAATTCGTATGCGTTTTCGAGGTAGTAGACCTGCTGCTTCGGCGGGTTGCTCATGAATGCGGTACCGAGCATCGGGTACTTGCGGCGGAAAAGCTTGCTTCTTTCAGGATCCTGCGGTTCGAACTTGAAGGTATTGCCCTGCTGCGAGATCTTGTCAAGACGCAAGATGCTTTCGGCCCAGGCGATCATCAAATGGATTTCGACTTTCTTCGGATTCTTCCAGTCCGTAGACTTGACATCGCTGCTGTTCAGAAGGAATGCAGAACCCGTAGAGTCCACCTTGTTCAAGCGGAAGAAGTTGTGGTCGCCATTGTCCTTGAGGTTCGGCATACGGGCGCGAATAGCCTTCTTGCCGTTCACGTAGAGCTGGCGGAAACGGGCTTCGACGCCTTCGACCTTCCAGATGTTATTCTTTTCATCGTGAATGGTCCAGCCAGACATCGGGATACCGCCAGTGACAAGCGGCATTTCGTTAGGATATGCTTTATAACGCACGTAATGGCCATCCTTACCGCCATCGGCTTCGGTGAAGTTGACCGTTCCCGGAAGCTGGTAGGTACCGCCACGGAGAATGACGGAAATATCGCCCGTCATGGTGCCGTTGACAGCGCGCACAGCCTTCTGTGCCTGCGTAATCGTCTTGAACGGGGCCTCTTCGGTACCCTTATTGGAATCGCTACCATTGGGAGCGACATAGAACGTAGCTTGATCAGCTGCAGTAGCAACAGTTGCACCCAAGAAGAGCGCGGAAACTGCGGCAAGGTGACTAAATGTTTTGAAGCTCATACCTAACCTCACTTTTAAAACCAAACATAGTTTGCCCTAACAACACTCTAAAATTATTCTTGAAATGCTTATTTTTTTATGGTTCTGAGGAAGATATTGTGGACTGTTTATCCATGGACAGTAAGAAGCGGTTACTAGTCATTGGTCAGTAGTCATTGGTTATTGTTTTTCCACCTTCGATGTCAGAAAGGCTGTGATAAAAAGCACAAAATGCCTCGCGAGAGTGCGAAGCATTTTGAATGCGTGAGGAGAGATTTTACCTAGCGACGTTCACGCGGTGGATCTGGTTTCCCTTGACGGAGCGCATCATGTACGTGCCACGTGCGTAGCCCGCATTTTCGAGAGCCTGAGCCATGCCAGCACCGTTCAAGTCCACGCGGCCAAGGTGCTTACCCGTAGCACTGAATACGTTGTATGAATTCTCAGATTCAAACGACGTGAGACGAGTCTTTGCAAGTCCAACCGTTCCATCGGTAAACTCAATCCAGTCGATGTCCATCCAGTCGCCGGTCACTGTAAAGCGCAAAATGTGTTCGCCTTCGGTCAGGCTCACTTTGGCTTCAACTGTGTTGTAGTCATCGTAATTGTCTTCGCCGGAGCTTGCCTGCGGAACGGCAATTTCTTCGGTAATGTCCTTGCCGTCCATGGAAAGCTTGAAGCTCGAAGTGCTGTTTGCAGAAGCCACGGAAGCGCTCATCGTGTAAGTTCCCGTCTTGGCAACGTTCACGGTGTATTCGAGCCATTCGCCAGCCTGGTTGTAACCAACGATAATGCCAGAAGCCTTTTCGTACAAGTCAACGCCAGTACCCGGACGGTAGTCGCTATCGCCATGGTTTTCGGAATCATTTTCGTTGTAGCTAGTGTTGCCCTGACCCACGCCAGTAATATCGAAATCTTCCATTTCAATTTTACCCGGAATAGCGAGAGCTTTATCCTTGAACGGCTTACGAGGAACCGGCTTGACCACCAAACGGAGCAGTGCAGAACCGTGAGCCGGAAGTTCTATAGAAACGTGGGAAACCGGTCCCAAGTCCTTCTTTTTCCAGGCATCGCGGACTTCAACTTCGCCTTCCACGCCAATGTCTGCAAAGTTGCATTCAACGGTCTGGGTAGAAGAGTTGTTATTGAGGAGAGCCACGGCGATGTCGCCATTTTTCAAGGGCTTAGTCCAAACCTGCTTGCCGTTCTTATCGGAGATGCGGTGGCCCTGAACACCCAAAGAGTCCTGGTTAATGGCAATCATGTCCTTGTTCAGGTAAAGTTCCTTGGTCTCGTTGCTCATCTTGCGGACGTCAGAGCTGATCATGATGGGAGCGGCCATAATAGACCACATCGTCATCTGGGAGCGCTGTTCTTCGTAAGAGAGGCCGTTGTTGCCCACTTCGAGCATGTCCGGGTCATTCCAGTGGCCAGGCTTTGCAATCTGCCAATACTTGTTGTTTGCATCGATAATTTCATAGACGCCGCGATACCAGGACTGCGAAATCCATGCGGGGCCGATATCGAAAGTGGTACGCCAGAGGTTTGCAATCTTAGGCATCCAGTCCTTGTATTCCCACATGCAAATACTGAACACGATGTCGCGTCCGGAATTGCGGAGTGCATTGGACATTTTGGTGTAATCTTTTTCTTGAGTCGTCGGATCAGAGTCGCAGTTATCGTACTTCCAGTAGTCCACGCCCCATTCAGCTAACTTCTTGGCATCCTGTTCTTCGTGACCATTGGAGCCGCTTTCGCTCTGCCAGTTGCTGTTGTAATGGTGGCAGGTACGTTTACCGCGGTCGCCGTAAAGACCGAACTTGAGGCCCTTCTTATGCACGTAATCGGCAATGGCCTTCATGCCGCTCGGGAAAGTCTTCGGGTTGTTCTGGAGGTTACCCTGAGCATCGCGCTTGGTATCCATCCAGTTGTCGTCTAGGTTAAGGAACACGTAGCCTGCATCCCTCAAGCCGGATTCGACCATTGCATCGGCAATTTCCTGAATCTGTTTTTCATTGATGTTTTCGTGGAACACGTTCCAGCTGTTCCATCCCAGCGGTGGCGTAAGCACCAAAGTGTCGGCACTCGCAAAAGCCTGCGATACCAAACCCGCCAAAGTCAAAGTTGCCAACACTCCAAGCTTGCAACCGCATTTTTTCTTCAAACCAAACATAAGCACTCCTGTTTCCAAGGTTTTATTATCCCCAAACTAAATATATCCCCCGAAAAAGCAAAAATTTCAAGGATTTACACATGTTCCTTTGACATTTTATCCACGATGGATAAGAAAAAAAAGAGCGCCCCCTTTTCAGGGGACTGCTCTTGGAGAGAGAACGAAACTTTTAGCCTTTTACCGGTCCACCGGCATCATGAACGAGCGCGTTTTGCTGCGCAAGATGTAGACGCCCTTGCCAAAACCGGCGTTTTTCATCGTCTTTTGCATGTTCGGCACGTCATTTTCGATGATTTCGACAAATCCAAGGCGCTTGCCCGTGAGGCTATAGACGTTATACTTGCCAGCAGCCATCTTAAAGCGGAGAGAAGGAGCCAGCGCAATTGTTCCCGGATCGGGTTCCGCAATTTTCTTGAGCGTAACATTATCGAGCGAAAGCGTACCTGTCGATGCGCCCGCATTGAAACTCAAGCGGGAATCCTTGTCAGTCGCGGCGGTCATCTGGAACTGGAACGAATACTTTTTGGATTCCGTGCCGAGTTCGAAATTCGCCTTTTCGGTGAGGTAGCTTGCCCACGGATCCGTGTGCTGTTCCACGTTCACTTCGAGTGTGCGGGAGGCGCCAGCGCTTGCTTCAAAACTAACTTCGTACCATTGACCTTTTTCAAGGTGCAAGTCGTGCTGGATAAGCTGCACCTGATAATTCTGGTCGCCAACAGCGGTGATGTTGAAATTGTACTTGCCGTTCTTTACATCGCCTGTTGCGGCGGCGCTGCCGTGAATCTGCAAAGTCCAGGCGACATCGGTTGAATCAAAGCCGCCATTGAAAATGCTATCGCGGTCGGTCGGGACTTCAATCGGCGGCGTAAGCGTGGAGCCATCCAGCGAGTAATTCTTGACGAAATTCCAGATTTCGACGCTCGTGTTGACGCTAGCTTCGTCCATGGAATACCAGTGGCCCTTGCCTGCAATCGTAAGCAAGCGGACTTCGACATTATCGTTACAACCGCTCCAGACTTCGAGCGAAGCAGCAGAACCCGACTTATTTGCAGGATACGGCTTTGTGACCTTTGAATTCGAAGAGCACTTCTGCGCAGAGACCCAGCCCTTGAGGGTATTCACGGTGCTGTTGTAATTTACCACGTCATCGGTGGTGCCGTGCGTATGCATAATCGGCATCGCGCGCTTAGGCGAATTCACTCCACCGCCACCAGAAACCGGGGCAATGGCCGCAATCTGGTCGCCCATCTTGTTTGCCACATGGTAGCTCATCATGCCGCCCATCGAGAATCCCGAAACGTAGACGCGATTCTTGTCGATGCCGTACTTGTTGTACATTTCGTTGATGATGGCCTTGATGAAATTGAGGTCCTTATCGCCAGAAATGTCCCAAGCCTTATTTTGACCGTTCGGGAACACAACCACAAAGCGAGCGGTATCGGCAATCGGTTCCCACTTGGCAGCGTTCTGCTGGTACGGGGCATCCTGATTCATGCCGTGCATCTGGATAATGAGCGGGCGGCCCTTTTCAATGTTTCTCGGTGCGTACACATTCATGGTACGGTTCGTGCCGTTCACATTAATGTTGTCTGCAAATGAAAAAGTGGTGAGACTCGCCAATACGGCAAGAGAAAGGGCGCAATGCGCCTTCTTAAAAATTTTACCAAACATACCTCTTACTCCTTGGGACACAAGGCCCAATTGTATGACTATAAGATATATTCGGGAAGGGGTAAGAGTCAGCGCGGAGCGTTATTTTTCGTTGCGATTTGTCAAGGGGAGGGGGGGGGAGGCAGAACAAAAAAAAAACTAAAGTTTTACATTTTCAATATTGGTCTATTTTATCAAATAAAATAAATACCAACACTTTTATTTCCAGCATTAAAAATCAATACAAAATTATTTAATTCATACAAACAGCCTACAACAAAATAAAACTGCTATATTTGGCCACAAATGGGAAAACATATGTCAAGGTATCAAAATCTTCATTTTGCAAAATCATGGTTTGAAATACTTTTAAAGCTTATTTGTTGGGCTATTTCTTTAATAGTCATTTACAAATTCCAACCATCAAAGGTTGCTTCAGAAATAGCAATAGATACGACTCTCTATGACAAGCCCTCAGCCGTATCCATGTTTATTTTCGCTTTATCTTGTGGTTGCGATTTTTTGATCACAATTTTAAATAAAAATAAAGGATGGGCAAGACTTATTCATATTTTACTACTGGCAGCCATAGTTTATGTCGGCATTTATTGTTTCGGAATGATCACCGATCATATTCAAGGAACATATTTCGTTTATAATTATATTGTTTTCATTGCCATAGGCATATTAATGTTTTTGGACATACCTTACATTGAACTTGAACCGGAAACCTGTGATGGAAAAAATGGAAAAAACTGGGGACATACATCACAACGTCAATCTTCATTCAAGCGATCTCTCAAAGGATACAGGAAATGACAAAAAAAATAGCTATATTAAGTGGGAAAGGTGGTTGTGGTAAGACATCACTAAGTTTAAGCATTGCAAATCTTTTATCAGATTGCAAAATCAAGACTTTAATTATAGATTGTGATTTAAGTACTAATGGCGCCACATATTTTTTTGAGAATTTTCTCGACACCAATAAAGCATATTGTTCTGTACAGAATCTAATTAAAGACGCTTTTTCTGAAGAAAAAAACAATGAAGTAATTTCAATTAACCAATATTTCGATTTTATACCATCTGTTTCAAAAATAGATGGAGATCTTATCGAATACGTTGATACATTATTCTTTTCTAGCGAAATTTTTGATCATTTAATAAATAATTATGATGTTGTAATTTTTGATTGCCAAGCTGGCTATTCTGAAATATTAAAAGACATTTTAGGGGGAACAAACGAAACATTGTTCGTTATGGAAGCAGATGCAATTAGTTCCGCATCAATTAGATCCCTTTATCTCAAAATAGGCAATTTAATCAACAACCGCAAATCATATCAAATTTTTAACAAAGTCACAAATGAGGAATACGAGATTTACAATAAAATATCAGGCGGAACATTTTTTACAAACATTGAATCAGTCTTATTTGATTGGACAATAAGAAAAGCTTTCGCTTTATCTCAAATTCCATCTTTAGATAAAGCAAGCGTACGTTTTAACGAACAGCTTTTAAATATTTGTAGGGTTTTATTCCCAGAAAAGGAATATATTGACAAGCTTAATACATTTTCAAAAAAAATAATTTCAAAAAAAATACAAGACGAGAAATCACAATTAACCGAAAAAATAAATACACTTTATGATTTCAACAAAAAGAAAAAAAACAAAACACTAACATTAATCGCTTTATTCTATACAGGAATAGCCGTCTTACTATCTAGCACATTTATATTAGACAAACCCAAATCCTTATTCGGATCAAATATATCTCTATTAATTATGATATTTACCGGAGCTTGCTGTATTTCGCTTTTGTTTAATATAATAAGAGATTTATCAAAGAGCAAGATCGATGTAATAAGCTATAAAAAAAGGCTCTCTGAACTGGAGAAAGAAGAAAAAAATTACAAATAGAATTGAATAAAGATTAATTCTACATATTTAAACAATTTATCATTTATCGCAGCCACAGACATTTCTGTCAAGTGGCTTTTTTCATAATTGAAACAATCTCAAATTAATTCTAAGAACAGTATCATCCTATAAAATACAATATAATCAAGACTAACGAGGGAAATCTCAGCACAATGCTGAGCAACTCATCCTGACCTCGGGGGTGTTTACAGAACACGAAAGCGGCTTGGATATACCCGCAGGAAAGCAAGCTTTCCGCGGGAGCATCCAAGCCTTGGGGGTGTTTTAAGAACACAAAAACGACCAGGAAATGGATGTCCGTAAGCTTCGCTTCCGACATCCGCTTCCTGGTCTTGGGGGTGTTTGAGGAACTATGAATTAATATGAAGATTTACTTTGTTACGGAGAGGCGGTGGGTGGTGCCGGTGGTGAATGACTTGACGACGTAAACGCCGCTTTCCTTCACGAGGCTGTTCACCTTGCTGCGCACATCGAAGTTGCTGGATGCATTGACGCGGCCGACAAACTTACCGTTCAGGCCATAGACGCCATAAGTCTGTACGCCCTGCACATTATAGCGAACGCCCTTTGTGATGCCTATCGTCTCTTCTGGATCCTTAGCATTCGCGCCCTTCACGAACGTAAAGTAGTCGATATCAAGCCAAGAACCAACAACCGTAAAGCGGAGCACATGTTCGCCCGCAGGGAGCGTCACATTGGCTTTTACCTTATTGTATTCATCGTAATTATCTTCGCCAGAACTTGCCGCCGGCACAGAGAGTTCTTCAGTAATGTCCTTGCCATCTATGGAGAGCTTGAAGCTAGAGGTAGAACCTGCTGCAGCGACCGCTGCAAACATGGTGTACTCGCCCGCTTCCTTCACGTCCACGGTGTATTCGAGCCAGTCACCTTCGCTGTTGTAGCCCACAATGACGCCGGTTGCCTTCTTGTAAAGGTCTACGCCAGTACCCTTGCGGTAGTCGCTATCGCCATGGTTTTCAGAATCGCCGTCATAGTACGAGGAACCATCCTTGCCCTTGCCCGGCACGTCGAAGTTTTCGGCTTCAATCTTGCCCGGAATTGCATTTGCAGGGCAGTTTTCGCCTGCGGCACAGAACGGTGTCTGCGGAACAGGTTCAGAGCCAGCGCCATCAAGATAAATTTCATCATTCACATCGGTACCGACCTTGAACCAGTCGAAGTCGGCATAGCCGCCAGCGGTCTTGGTTGCAAAGTTGAAGAGGCCCCAACGTACACCCACAAACATGTGGAGATCGTAATTGAGTTTCACGTCGCTACCAATCTTTGTCCAAGTCTCGCCATCGGTGCTGTAGTAGAAGTATGCAGTACCGCGGTCAATCGGCAGGTCAAAATCAATTCGCAGATAAACCTTGGAACCCGAAATCGACTTGCTTTCCTTCTGGCTTTCACCGTTCTTGTTTCCAGTGTACATCACCACCTTGTAGCTGCCGCTTTCCTTAGCCAGAGCCACAAAGCCCTTGTCATCTTGCAAAGCGACAAGACCTGCAAAGTCACCATCCTTCATGCCGGTGCCATCGACAAGCGTACGGCCAGAGCACTTGGGACCAAAGGAGCGCTGGGTCAAAGTATTCTTTGCGTTCACCACGCGAGAATCGGTGCGGCTCGTGGTAATGCGGTAGAAGCCCGGATTTGCAGACAAGCTCCAGTTCTTGTTATCGGGGTTATGGTTGAACTGCCATTCGAGAGCTAGTTCGCTAGATTCAAAATCATCGCTGGTCACCATGCCATAGCCTGGGAGCGGGGATTCCGGCAAGTCAATCGTCGAAGGAGCCTTAGATCCGCTCGTCGGAACCGGCCAACCGTCCTTCCATTCCATCGGGACCAAGTGCGACATACGGCCAACCGGGCCGGAATCGCGGAACAAGAGGGCATACCACTTGCCATCCGGAGTATCGAAAATACCGCCCTGGGCAACACCGTTATCAGAAAGGAAATACCTTCCGCTAAATCCAGAAAGCAAGCTCTTGGAACGGTAAACTATTTCGCTACGGCTCTTGCCTGCCGGCCAAGAAATCGTAAACAAGTAGTATTCGCCGTTCACCTTTTCCATGTGCGAGCCTTCTTGCTGCACGTAGTAGTTAGAAGTTCCAGTTACCTGGTTCACACTCACGCCGCCAAGCTTGCCGCTCTTGCCACCGGCCTTCACGCCAGAAGCATCGTCATTCAGCTGCACATAGCTGATCTGGTCGCCACTGCCATAGAACACCCAGACCGTGCCGTCATCATCGAAGAACAAAGAGGGGTCATGATAGAACGGGAGCTGAACTTCGGACCACGGGCCATTTTCAACGTCGGCGGTCTTATAGAGGTGAGTCTTGTTAGTCGTATAAGACGGCGTCAAAACGTAGAAGAAACCCTTGTGGTAGCGGATGCTCGATGCCCAGGAGCCCTTACCGTAGGCGTCCTTGCCGCCATTCAAGTTCATGTTATCGTTATTGGTGAGGGTCTGGTAAGCATAACCCACCGTACGCCACTGCGCAAGGTCTGTGCTCTTGAAAACCGGCACACCCGGGGCAAAATGCATGGTCGTCGTGACCATATAATAGGCATCGTCAACGCGGACAATCGAGGGGTCCGGGCTATCGACGTACATAATCGGGTTGCTGACCGATACTGCAACGCTATTTACAACGGCAAAGCCCGCGACAACGGCGGCTGCTTTCGCCATTTTACTAAACAATCCCATAATCACTCCTTTTCCAACCTAACTGGACAAGTCTAACAATCTTAATCTACCCCATTTACATGGTTTTTACCCGCTATTGCGCACCCTTTTCATGGATTTTTTATCAATAGCGCGCCCTTTTGTAAAAATTCCTTTTCGCAATTTTCACAACGCTTTGTTTTTTTTCAAAAAGCAATTTTGACAAAATAAAGCCTCCCCCATCTATATTTTGGATAGGTCTAGCGAATATCATGGGGGATTTGGTTGGACCGGGTGGATGAATAGAGTTTGGAATGTTTAACTATAAAAAGGAGTCGCTATGACCATGTTCAAATCCATGGCATTCGCAGGAACAGTAGCAGCGCTCAGCTCTCTGTCTTTCGCTTGGAGCATCAACGGTACCGTGTCCACAAAGGCAGGACAACCGCTTGAAGGCGTAAAAATCAATTCCTTCAACTACGCAAATGTTGAAACGACCTCTGCCGCAGACGGCAAATTCAGCCTCGTCTACGACGAAGTGGGCTTGCAAGTCGTGCAGTCCGTCAAGGCTTCCGTCCAGTTCAACTACAACGTCATTACCATTTCGGGCATCAAAGCCCAGACCCTTACCGTTTCTGTCATGGACGCTCTTGGCAAGGTCGCCTTCTCCAAGACGCAGCACAATGTCAACGGTTCGGTCAGCCTTGATCTGAACAAGACAACGGCCAAGGGTGCTAAGTTCCTCCGCATCAACGCAGACGGAAACCGCGGCACCTACCAGCTCGGCAAGACTGTAACACTCCTCAAGGAAGGCGATCCGCTGCCGACCATCATGTTCGCCAAGGAAGGCTACAACAACCTCTCCTACACGATGAAGAGCTTCACTGAAGAAAACGTCCAGATTACGATGGAAAAGGCTTCTAGCAATCCGACATCCAGCAGCCAGATCGCTGCATCCAGCTCTTCTGCAAAGCCAGTTCCTTCCAGCTCTTCCGTTGCCTCTTCTAGCAGCGCGACTGCAGAAATCATTATCAACTGCGCCGGCAAGACTTACCAGTCTGGCGACCACAAGATGTCCGTGAACGTCGATGGCAAGAACCGTACATTCATCATGCACGTGCCGAGCGCCTACAAGGGCGACAAGCCGGTACCTCTCGTTGTGGACTAC
The DNA here is from genome assembly GCF_045112255.1 of Fibrobacter sp. GTDB lineage: Bacteria > Fibrobacterota > Fibrobacteria > Fibrobacterales > Fibrobacteraceae > Fibrobacter. Next base: position 11,826 of record NZ_JBGUHR010000074.1, on the reverse strand, counting down.
CACCCGATCGGCGGTTCTGGTCAGGGCCAGCTCCAGGGAACAACATACAAGTCCCTCACAGACCCTGAAGGCGTTATCTCCCTCTATCCGGACGGCACCACCAAGACGATGGGCCCGGGTTGGAACGTCGGTCCGTGCTGTTCCAACGACGATGATATCAAGTTCTCTCGCGAAATGATCAAGGCCGTCGAAGAAAAGGTCTGCATCGACAAGCAGCGCGTCTATGCAACAGGCTTCTCAATGGGTGGCGGTATGAGCAACCATGTGGCATGCTTCATGTCTGACATCTACGCCGCAGTCGCTCCGGCCGCTATGGACTTGAACAAGACCAACAGCGCCCAGTGCAATCCTGAACGTCCGATTTCCGTCATCAACTTCCGCGGTACAGCCGACAACGTCTGCCGTTACCAGGGTGGCGATAGCGGATTCAACGACGGTTTGAACTTCCTCGGCGCCGAAGGCACCTTCCAATTCTGGGCTCAAAAGAACGGCTGCACAGGCTCTCCGTCCAAGAACAAAGATGGTTGCGACGAATACTCCAACTGCAAGGACGGCGTGAAGGTCGTGCTCTGCACCAAGCAGGGCGGCGGTCACGAACAAGGCAATGGCAAGGTCGGCTGGCCGTTCCTCAAGCAGTTCACGCTTCCGGCAAGCTTCGTGAAGTAATGAATTTGATTTCATAATTCATCCTATATACACCAAAATCGCTCCGAGTCCATCGGAGCGATTTTTTATGGCCGTTCCATACAAAAAGAGTTCCGGCATTCGCCGGAACCCTTAATAGGAGTCACACTAAATTTTTCGTGTATTTAAACTACAAATTATCCATACACGAGACCAAGCGCTACAGCTACGACAAAGAAAAAAGCTATTTGCTTTACGACGGCCAACTCGCTTTTATTCATGAATCACCACCTTCTTAGTAAGAGGTTTATCCCCGTTCTTGCGTATGAAGAACACGCCCTTGGCCTGCTTGCGCAACTTTGCGTTTTCCTTCACCAGATTCACGGCATGTTCCATACCCTTTGCCGTAAACGAGCCTAGCTTAATGCCTTGCATATCAAACAGGCTAAAATTACTTTCGGTTTCAGTCGTGCTGAAGCGGACACTGTTGATTCCGATAGGCGGCTGGGCGCTTATTTCCTTGAATTCAACGTAGTCGATATCAATCCAGTCATTCGTGATTTCGAGCTTGAGTTCATGTTCGCCCTTGGTGAGCGTAGCCTTGCCACCGCTTACCGTCGTGAAGTTGTCAAAGCCCTTGCCTTCGTTTGCAATTTCCGTACCGATCCGCTTATCATCCATGTAAAGGACAAAGCTGCCTGTACCGTTGTCGCCAGCGACGTTGGCAGAAATTTCGTAATCGCCATCAGCAGCGACATTCACGGTGTACTTGAGCCATTCTGTCGCCTGACAGTGACCGACGACAATGCCCATGTTAGGCTGGTAAATGTCAACATCGTTTTTACGAAGCTTACCGCCCTCGTTGCCCTTGCTCAGGTCCATATAAGCCTTGTCGGCGCCGCCCTTATTGTAGTTTTCAGCCTGCACCTTGCCCGGAATGGCAATGGCTTCGGTGTACGGGCCATATTCCTCTGGCGGTTCGTCGGACACTGTAGACTTGCTTGGATCCACCAAGTCAACAGCCGGAGCATCCGGGTCGATAGTCTTATCGATAAGCTTGAGCATTTCATGGACATAACGGCGACCAAGCTCAATCACGCCTTCACGGCCAAAGTGATAAGGGTCCTTGCCGTTTCCCTTGAGGCCCTTGGAAGAAGCGAGACCGAACTTCTTGAAGTTATTCTTGAGTTCGGCGATGCCACCGTTCTTGCTTCCGCAGCAGTTATTGCCTTCCTGGAGGAGTTCGCCAGCCACAAACGGGACTTCGTTTTCGTCCAGGCCAAGAGCGTCAATCACGTCCTTGTAAGTCTTGTAAACCGTCTTGCGCCAGTTGGCATCGGTGCCGTCACTTTCGCCCTGATGGAAAATGAAGCCCTTGATGACGCCGACCTCCTTAGCCTTCTTAGCAAGCTCCAGAATGCGTCCCGGAGGGTTGCCATCGTAATCGTTGATCCAGCCCCAGCCCTTGATATCCTTGCCATCGCCATTGAAATACGCCTGATACTGGTCCTTGTCAAAAGCACGGATACTTACAGCACCGATCGCCACCGGAATGATACCCACAGTCACGCCCGGCAGGGAATCCACCATCGCGCGGCCAAAGTAGTCTGCCGGGGAGAGGTTTTCGAACGCATGGAACATCGGCGGGATTGCAGCGGCCCATTCACCAGCCTTAATCGACTGCGTGGTCTTGCCGCTACGCTGGCTAGCATTAGCCGTATGCGAGGCTAGCATAATAAAATTCTTCGGGGCTTCGGCCTGGTCTTCAGCCGGGACGATATCGCCGTTACCCGCCATATTGGACTGCCCGTAAGCAATGTAGATATGAAAGTTCGGGTTCGGAGCTGCATTAGCACTTGATAAACCAAACACAGAAAGCCCCGCAGCAAAGCCTGCGAGCGCCATGAACTTTTTAAAATTTCTTTCCACTCTCATGTGATATTCCTTTTTTCCACATTTCACCAATTATAAATTACCCTAAAATCGCAAAAAACGCGCGTTTGTAAGCTCCATATATTATGGACGTTTTGTCAATGGGAGGGGGGGGGTGGGTAATTAGGAATTAGGAGTTAGGAGTTAAAGCAAAAAGTCCGCAGAGGCGGACTTTTCCAAGCAGTTTTCGACACTTTAACCTAGCCGTACACAAGCCCTAGAGCAACAGCGACGACAAAGAAGAAAGCAATTTGTTTTACGACTTTCAACTCATTCTTATTCATAGACGACCACCTTCTTGCTCATGAGCTTCGCGCCATCCTTACGGACGAAGAACACGCCCTGAGCCTGCTTGCGGAGCTTGGCATCCGTCTTGACGAGGTTCATAGCATCGGCCATTCCCCTTGCGGTAAACGTCCCGAGCTTTTTGCCCTGCATGCTATACACGCTAAAGCTGCTTTCGGCTTCCGTCATGTCGAGACGGATTTTTGAAAGACCGATCGTTTCCTTAGCATCGGTAAACTGGATCCAGTCTAGATTCACGTAGTTGGCCGTGATTTCAAGCTTGAGCACATGCTTTCCGGCACTGAGCTTGACGCCTTCCTTGACGGTAATCGTCTTGTAGGTATCCCAGGAATTATCGGCTGTCTGCGGCACGGAAACTTCATCCGTAATCGCCTTGTCATCGATGTAGAGCTTGAATGCAGAAGTGGAATTGCCAGCGGCAACACTAGCTTCGATATTGTATTCGCTTTCAGCCTTCACATCGACCGTGTATTCAAGCCACTCGCCAGCCTGCGTGTAGCCAAGAGCAATGCCATCGCCCGCCTTGTACAGGTCTACGCCCGTATCCTTGCGGTAATCGCTATCGCCGTGGTTTTCGGAATCCTGGTCGCTATAGGAATCGTTAGAAGTACCATCTTCGTTACGGCCCTTGCCCGGCTTGTCAAAGTTTTCGACTTCAACCTTGCCTGGAATTTCAATAGCCTTGCCACTGAACGGTTCCTGCGGTTCCGGGTCCACCGGAGCTACGTTCACAAGCTTCAGCATTTCCTGGGCGTAACGGAGGCCCATGCCGCGGTAGCCTTCCACGGTAAAGTGGAGGCCGTCACCCTTAGAGCCATAGCCCTTGGAGCTTGCCACGCCAAAGTTTGCGATGTACTTGGAGAGTCCGCGAACGCGGCTGCTAAAGCCAGCGCAAGAACCACCATCGACCATCTCACCGGCGACAAACGGAGTCTCTTCGGCATTCAGACCAAGCTGCTTGAGCATGTACTCGTAAGTCTTCTTGACAATCTGTTCCCAGTTGCTCATGCCACCATCGGTTTCACCCTGATGGAAGATGATGCCCTTGATGACGCCCTTTTCCTGAGCCTTCTTCGCAACTTCGATGATACGGCCCATGGCATTGCCATCGTCACCGTAAGCCTTGGCACCATTTTTCAGCCAGCTTTCGGCAGAATTGAGGTAATTCTTGTAGTCGTCCGGGTCAAACAGGCGAATGCTCGTGCCGCCCTGAGCGACCGGGATAATGCCGATGGTCACATCCGGGAGAGAGTCCGCCATGTGGCGGCCAAACCAGTCGGCCACAGAAAGGCCTTCACCGCACTTGAACATCGGCGGCACAGCCGGGTAAACTTCGCCCACCGTCGGGCGCCCAAGACTCGGGCAAGATGTCGTTGCAAACATCTTGACGCGCGGATGCTCCTTCTTGTCCACATCCGTGAAATTCCTGGCGTTACCTTCCATGTTCGACTGCCCGTAGGCAATGTAAATATGGAAGTTCGGGTCCGGTGCCGCACTAGCACCCGTCACAGCAAACATGAAAAGTCCAGCAGCAACACCTGCAACGCCAATCAGCTTTTTAAAACTCATTTCCACACTCATTTTTATCTCCTTTTTACAAACTCTTAAAAAAAACGGGAGCCAATTGCTCGACTCCCGCTTCTAGGAATATGAAATTATTTTGCCACCGAGATGCGGTAAGACTTTGCACCCTTCAGAGACTTCACGAAGTACATGCCGTTCTGGCGCACCACGCTCTTGGTCATGCGCTGGACATCGGCCTTAGTCACAGCCTCGAACTTGCCCACGAGTACGCCGTTCACATCAAAGACACTGTAAATTTCAGCTTCGGTCTGCATGTGGAAATTGGCACCGCGCAAACCGATTGTCGATTCGTCCGGATCTGTAGCGTTCTTGCCCTTTGCAAAGTTGAAGTAGTCGATATCGAACCAGGAACCGGTCACCGTCATGCGGAGGATATGTTCGCCCGCCGGGAGTGTTACATTGGCCTTGACCTTGACAAATTCATCAAAGCTCGTTCCCGAGAGAGCAACATTTTCAACAAGTTCTTCACCATCCAGGGAGAGCGAGAAGCTGGACGTCGAATTTTCCGTAGCAACGGCGGCAAACATGGTATAGTCGCCCGCTTCCTTCACGTTCACGGAGTATTCAAGCCATTCGCCTTCCTGGTTGTAGCCAACCACATAGCCTGTAGCCTTCTTGTAAATGTCAACACCTGTACCTTCGCGGTAGTTTGTTTCGCCGTGATCGTCGGAATCGCTTTCGTTATAGGACTTGTTACCCTTGCCCGTACCCGGAACGTCAAAGTTTTCGGCTTCGATCTTGCCCGGAATTTCAGCAACCTTGCCGCCAAAAGGTTCACGAGGAACAGGGTCTGCCGGAGTGCCAACGCCCACGAGCGTCACAATGCAGTCCTTAAAATCCGAGCTACCCGCATCCATGTTGATAGTCACGGAGCCGTTCTTAACTTCAACTTCGCCCTCGTACTTGGCATTTTTTGCCTGGCTCGTCGTGTACACATGGAACGACTGGACATCGGCGCCCTGCACCTTGACCGTCACGCTCTTGGAATTTTTGAAATCGCGGTTCACGAGCACAACGATAACGCTATCGCCGTCTTTGCTCTTGTAGGCACTTGCAAAAACTTCTTTCTCGGGATTTGCCGTAGCGCCCACGCGGATTGCTCCCGGGCGGACAAAGCGGGCAAACTGGCTCAGCACATAGCCGCGCTTCGAAACCTTGCCGATTTCGTTCTGCGGAATCTGAATCTTGTTGCCAAAGTCCTTTTCCATGATCAAGCCATAGCAACGACGGATGTACCACCAGGTATACTGATTGAAGTTGCCCACGACCATGGCACGATGAATTTCGTAGCCCACATCCATGGCGTTCACGGTATCTCGCTTGTTCTGGTTCGCCTGGTCACCCGTGTTGCGAATCGTACGCCAATCGTTACCGCTTCCCTGGCTTTCGGTATAGTGTTCCGTCATCCAGCGTTCCACATTCTTCTGGTCAGCAAGAGCATACTGGAAGAAATTGTCCCCAGTCCTTCGGTCACTTGCGTAGAAGTGCGCACCGAGAATGTCCCAGTTCTTGAGAGCGTTAGCATCGTTCAAAACTTTGTTGTAAAGATTCTTGTCGTAACGGAAGGATTCCGTAGAAATCACCTTGGCGCCGTTTTTGCGCATCTTGTCGGCATAGCCCTTGGTGAAGTTGTAGATTTCATCGGCACTCCAGCAAGCCCATTCACCGCACCAGTCCGGTTCGTTACTGATGGAGATGGCGTACAGGGGAACGCCCTGATTTTTCATATAATCGTTAAAGCTGTTCAGGTGGTCCACATACTTCTGGTAGTTCGAAGATGCCATGTGCTGGTTTGCACCTGCATACGGAGATGTCCACGGAGTGGCGTACAAGATAAAGTCATCGCCAGCAACAGCCTTTGCATACTTTGCAGCGTTCACTTCCTTGTTGAAATCACTGGAATTGGCATATACCGGAATACGAAGCGTATTGAGGCCGATCTGGCCATCGCCTGTACCAAAAGCAAGCTTGGCATCCGCTTCGGAAAGTCCTCCACCGCCCTGCCACTGGTTATGCACCATGCCGCCAAAGCCGCGAATAACCTGGTGTTCTTCAGTCACGTCAACATTGACAGTCGAAGCAAACGATGGAATTGCCAAAGCCAAACCAAACGAGGCAATTTTCAGGACATCACCCATACACTTCATAAATATCTCCCATAGTTATCCCATGCATTTTGCATGAGGGTACATTCTAAATTTATACCCCGGCGCAAAAAACCGCCCGAAACGCAGAAAATTTTCCATTGACACTTTGGTAATGCGTAGGTCGAGCGATGCAAAAGCACAAAACACCTCGGGACGTTCATCCCGAGGTGTAATGGCACCATTCAGCGCCATTAGGGTGTGTGGTTTAGGAGGATCTTTTGGGGAATTTTTGGGAAATCGCTAAAGCAATTCACTTTAAGCGCTCATGCAACATCCCATAATACCCTTTGCAAAACTGCAAAACTTTCCACCTAAGAATTTAGGTTTACTTCCACCCAAAAACGCACTTTCCCAAATTTTTATCATTGACATTTTGGTAACGAGACACAACGAAAAAAGAGAAGCCCGCGAGCTTCTCTTTTTTGTCACACCCGCGAAAGCGGGCATCTCCCTCATAGGGAATTATCTTGCGACAGAAGTCATGAAGGTCTTGTGACCGTCAACGCTCTTGAGCATGTAAACGCCCTTGGTAAAGCCTGCACTCTGGAGAGCTTCGCCCACTTTCTTTCCGGCGAGGTCCACAGTGCCCATGAGCTTGCCGCTCACGCCATACACGCGGTAGACGCGAGAAGCATTCGCCTGGAACTTCACAGAGGGCTTTATGCCAACCTTTTCCACATCGCCGAAGGAGAACCAGTCCACGTTCACGTTGTTGCCCGTGATGACGAGACGGATAATGTGTTCGCCCTTGGTGAGCTTGGCCTTGCCGCCATCAAATTCCTTATAGACGCTCCAGTCTTCGCCCGTCTGCGGAACCTTGATGGTATCGCCAACAGCCTTACCGTCAACCAGGAAGCAGAAACTTGTGCCGTTTTCGTTGCCGGTAGAAGCAGAAGCCTTGATTTCATAATCGCCATCTTCCGGGACCACAACGGAGTATTCAAGCCATTCGCCAGAAGCCGTGTAGCCAATTGCCTTGCCCGTACCGCCAAGCACAATGTCCACGCCCAGATCTGCACGGAACTCGGCATCGCCCTGGTTTTCGGAATCGGCGTCGCTGTAGGAATCGACATCGCCACCGCGGCCAACGCCCGGAATATCAAAGTGTTCCGCTTCAATCTTTGCCGGGAGCGTCACAGCCTTTTCGCCATACGGCTTTTGTGGTTCGGGAGGAGTCGTGCCACTGCCTTCAAAGCCCCAAGCCTTGATCGCCATCGTAGAATCCTTGGAACCCTTGAACACGAAAAACAGCTGTTCGACAATGCCCTTGAGACCTTCGACTTCGCAAGAGTTATCGGCGAAAGTATTCTTGCTGCCGGTATTCTTGAGAGAGCAAGTGCCTGCAAGCGTTCCCGTTGCAGAGCCCGTGCGGACTTCAATCTTGTTGCCGTCATCCGTGCTTGCAGCCTGAACCGTCAAGCCCGTTGCCGCCGTGCCAAAGTCCACGCCCGAGACGCGGATCCAGGATTCCTTCGTGGAAAGCGGGAGCAAGAGGTGTTCAGCAACCTTGCCCGGTGCCCAGTTCGAACGGCTGCGGATGCCCTTCTGCTTGGAACTCGTGAGTGCCGGATACCAATCATACGGATCGAAGTTTTCAATCTGCTTCGGACCTTCCTTCGTGAAGGTCAGTTCCTTCATCGTGCCGTCGGAATTGTAAGTAAATTCATCGACCGAAACGCTACGGTGGTATGCCGGGTTCGGATTTGCCTTGCCGTCTTCAGCCGGAATCTTTTCAAGACCGTCATAGCCGTTTGCAATGCGGCGGTCATGGTAAGCCACGTACCAGTGGCCCTTGAATTCAGCAATGCCATGATGGTTGTTGTTATTGGCGTTGATGTTCTGGCCATTAATGCTCGGGTTACCCATGAAGATACCCTTGTATTCGTAAGGGCCCATCGGGTTCTTGGACATGCCGTAGGCAATGCGCAAGTCAGCCGTACTGTAAGAGAGATAGTAATTATCCTTGTACTTATGGATGTAAGAAGCTTCCATCGCTTTGGGACCGCCGATTTTCAGCTGGGTCTTGGAACTCACATCGAAGCCCTTCATATCCTTATTGAACTTGTAAATATTGAAGATATTATTGTTGTTATTGGCTGCCGGGCGGCTACTGCTTTCGCCACCACCGAACGTAAAGTAGCCAGTTCCATCTTCATCGAAGAAGATTGCCGGGTCAAAGCACCAGCCAATGCCATCGCAGTCCGCAAGGCCGCCACCCCAGTTGTTGATGAGCTTCTTGTTGCCAGAGACCGGGTTTGTCCACGGGCCTGCAATGCTATCAGCTCCGATGAGGCCAATGCCGCCACCACCGCCATCCGGGAACACAATGTAAAGCCTATGGTCATTCGGATTCACCGCAATACCGGAAGCCCAGATATCGCCAATGCCATCAACCTTACGTGCATCGTAAATGATACCGAAGTCGGTCCAGTTCTTCATATCCTTGGTGCGGAAACCGTAAAGAGCCTTGATATCATAGCCGTTGGCGTTTGCCACAGCCGGGTCGTCCGAGTCCGTAATGACGTAAAAATAAGTGCCATCCGAAGCTGCACCCGGGTCGGCCAAGTAATGGTAAGCCGAAATCGGGTTATCGGCGAGCGCGCCCACACCAAAACCGGCGAGCAAGCCTGTCATCGTTAAACGTTTCAGTAATCTCATTGTTCACTCCTTGGGATCGACCAAACACACCGCCATCCCGTTTTTTTATAAAACTATCCACAAACAAGCAAAAAGACCCACGGAAAACCGCAGGTCTCATGGACAAAAAGTCAATAGTTTTAGACGAGAGTGTAGAGACGAGAGAGGCTTAACGAGTCGTTCTTACTCTTGCTACCGCGCCGTTGTGACGGTTGCGGATGATGCAAACGCCCTGTACACTCTTGGACATGGCATTATCGCGCCAGAGTTTCTTCGCTTCGTGAATGTGGCGAGCCGTGAAGCTCGTGATCTTCTTGCCGGTCAAATCGAACACGTCGAATGTGGCGACAGAAGATGCACCCAGCTGAAGCCCCTTACGGAGAGCAATCGGTTCATCATCCGGGTCCTTGGCATTCTTGCCTGCGGCAAAGGTCATGTAGTCGATATCGAACCAGTCGCCCGTAATGGTGAAGCGGAGCACATGTTCACCGGCAGGGAGCGTCACGTTAGCCTTGACCTTGACAAAGTCATCCCAGCTGTCACCTGCAACCGGAACTTCAGCAATGGACTTGTCGTCAATGGAAAGCGTAAAGCTTGCCGTCGAATTGTCCGTCGCCACAGAAGCAAACATCGTGTAGTCGCCCGCTTCCTTGACATTCACGGTATATTCGAGCCATTCGCCGGACTGGTTGTAGCCCACGACATAGCCCGTGGCCTTCTTGTAAATGTCCACGCCCGTGCCTTCGCGGTAGCTCTTGCCACCTTCTTCGACGCCATGGTCTTCGGAATCGTTTTCGCTGTAGGACTTGATTTCGCTACCGCGGCCAGAACCCGGAATGTCGAAGTCTTCCATTTCAATCTTGCCCGGAATTTCCCAAGCCTTGCCGCTAAACGGCTTCTGCGGTTCCGGCGGAGTCGTGCCGCTGCCTTCGAAGCCCCAAGCCTTGACGGCCATGGTAGAGTCCTGAGAACCCTTGAACACAAGGAACAACTGCTTTACGACGCCCGAGAGGCCTTCGACATCGCACTTGTTTTCGGCAAAAACGCTCTTGTTGCCGGTATTCTTGAGCGTACAAGTACCTGCGAGCGTACCCGTCGCAGAACCCGAGCGGATTTCAATCTTGTTGCCATCGGCAGCGCTTGCGGCTTCAACCGTAAAGCCCGTCGCACCAGCGCCAAAATCCACGCCCGAAACACGGAGCCAGGCTTCCTTAGAAGAAAGCGGGAGCAACACATGATCGGCAGCCTTGCCCTGCACAAAGTTCGAACGGCTACGGATGCCCTTCTGCTTGGAACTCGTGAGAGCCGGATACCAATCGTACGGGTCAAAGTTTTCAATCTGCGCCGGACCTTCATCCGTCACCGTAACGGTCTTAATCGTTCCATCAGAATTGTAGAACATTTCGTCTACAGAAACGCTGCGGTGGTAACCTTCGTTCGGTTTTGCCTTGCCGTCATCAGCCGGGATAATTTCCAAGCCGTTGTGGCCCTTCGCGATACGGCGATCATGATAGACAACGTAAGAATGGCCCTTAAATTCGGCAATACCATGGTGGTTGTTGTTGCCGTTGATGCTACGGCCGTTCATGCTCGGGTCACCGAGAATCGTGCCCTTCCAGGTGTACGGTCCCATGACGTTGCTCGAAATACCGTAGTCAATCGTCGGAGCGCCCTGCTGCCAGCCAGTACTGTAAGAGAAGTAATAAGTTCCCTTGTGCTTGTGGATGTAAGAAGCTTCAAGCATCTTGCGGGTCGGCAAGTTGTTCACCTTCACGTGAGAACCGTTGCCCACCGGAGCATCCTTCGCATCGTTCAACTTGACAATGTCAAAGTTATCCGTATTCGGACGGCTATTGCTTTCGCCGCCGCCCCACGTCACGTAAGTCGTGCCGTCGTCATCAATAAAGATACCCGGGTCAAAGCACCAAGAAACGCCATCGCAACCGATGATGCCGCGACCACCGACAAGCTTATCCTTGCCCTGGCCCACAGCGTTTGTCCAAGGACCTTCAATCGCAGGCGCCTTGATGTAGCCAATGCCGCCGCCACCGCCATCCGGGAACACGATATAGAACGTGCCGTTGTGGACAGCAATGCCAGAAGCCCAAATGTCGTTAATGCCATTTACTTTGCGGGCATCGTAAATAATGCCGTAGTCAGTCCAGTTCTGCATATCCCTACTGCGGAATGCATAAAGGGCGTAAATCTTGTAGCCATCGGAATTGTACGGAGCCGGGTCGTCAGAGTCCGTGATGATGTAGAAGTAATCATCGTCAGCGGCTGCACCCGGGTCAGCCAAGTAGTGGTAAGTAGAAATCGGGTTGTCAGCGAGAGCGCTTACTCCAAAGCCCGCCATCAATCCAAACATCGTTGCTTTTTTAAGCAGATTCATGAACACTCCTTAGGATCGACCATACACCGTCAACCCATCTGAATCTAAAACTAAGTCCGAATCGCAAGAAAAGAACGCGGCGGTCAACAAGCTTCATGGACAAAAAGTCAATGGGTAGGCTTCACTCGGTCATGAGCGCCTGCAAGCAGTCGCCCGCGACTCTCGTTTTGCACGCTACTGCGAAGAAAAAAAACTTGGCCGACG
>NZ_JBGUHR010000073.1:0-10854 GCF_045112255.1 Fibrobacter sp. | reverse complement strand
TCTTCGGTAACGCCAAGAATCTTGCAACGCACCGCGCCACGATGGTTGATGTCATTGCTTCCGCCGACAACCAATCCGATATAGTCTTTATCTGGCAGCTGATTAAACATTACTTCTTCTCCGATTCAACGTTGCATGCCTTGGCGATATTTTCAAGCTTTTCGCTAGTAGGTTTGTAGCCTTCAATACCAGTGGACTTCGAGCCGAGCATCAATATGGTCATGTAGTCCGCAGACTGGTTCGGAATCTCGTTACCGAGGGCACCAGCTTGCGTCGTGCCTTCCTTGCGGATTTTCTTCGCAAGCACGATGTACTCGTCGGTATAGTTCATGTCTGGGCCGCCGTTGCTTCCGTTCCTAGTGACCTTCAATGCACGAACACACACAGTACTACCGACGGCTGGGCCGATAGCGTTGTAGACACCGATAATCATTATCTTGCTGTATTCGGCATATATACGGTCACGGATCATCTTGGCGACCGGATAGGACTTGTGCGTATTCAATGGGAAATAGTCGACGACCATCATCTCACCGAACACGGCGTTCTTGTCATCGACGCCATATTCCTTACGAGCAGACGCGCTGTTCTTCGCACCATAGCTAGTCACAACGTTGTCAAAGCATTCGCCGCCGCACTTGGAGACATCGGCCTTACCTTCGGACGTGACATTCGAGAACACCACATTCGGGAAGATTTCCTCGATGCGTTCACCCTTCTTGTTAGAGCGTTCCTCATAGCCATAAAGCCACAGACGGCTTCCGGTATTCGGATCGGAATACTGTACGCTATTAGTAGATGCCAAGGCATCTTGAGAATAAATGAGCGCTTGCGGCTTGCTGGTCTTCGAAGACACGCCCAGCGACGAGAATACAATCTTCTGCGAAGCCTCATCATAAGTCCAGAACAAATAGTCACCATTGAGCGCCGAATGCTCGACGGTATGAACCAGCATATCTTCGAGGTTCGCGTTAGTGTATCGCCAAGTCATCGTATCGGTCAATCCAGACGCATTCGCCATCACCAAGTTGGTATAAGGAATCTGCTGGTCATACGATTTCAGAACATCTATCATGGCATCAAGGCTGGTGCCAGTAATCGCCATCGTCTTGCGCTTGAGCGTTTCCTCGGTCGCGCACACCCACGTAACGGTCAGCTTGGTAGTAGCTTCGTTGACCATAGTCATTGTAGCGTTCAGCACATAGAACGAAAAACCCTTGCCGTCGATTTCTGGAATGCCAGTATTGAGGAACATGAAGTGTCCGTAGCAACCACTCTCGACCTTGTAATTGGCGTCGTCGGTAATCATGACCGAGAAGTTTCCTCTCGGCATGCCGTTCATCGGTATCGCCATTTCCATCGAATTGACGGTCGATGCGTCAAACGCTCGATCCTTGATGGTCAATGCAACGCTAAAACTTGGGCCGACGCGATTAGCCATTATTCATCCTCTTTAAGCTCATTGTACTTTCCGTACCAGTCAACGACGCTGTCCGGAGAAGGAAGTACATAGTTTCGATCGCCAACGGCCTCCGTGATGACTCCGTTGAACGGCTCGCTATAGCCCATCCAGTCGTTGTCACCGAGCACGACGGCTTCCTTCGCCTTCTTGAATTCCTCTTCCAGCTCGTAGTCGCTATACCCCTTCAAAATTAGTTCATTACGGATGCTTTCATCGACCGGGCGGATAGTGCCCCTCAAGGCCATCGGATTGCGTATCTGGTTGGCTGCGGCGAACGCCTTGTACATCGTCGGTGTTCCGTACAGATCGCCGATCACGCGGTCGAGACGGCCATTCTTCACCATAGGCAAGTTGAACATGCCAGCATAGGTGAATTTATCGTCCCTTATTCTAGGAAACTGTTCCTTGGCCATATCCTACCTACCTTTTCTTGTTCTTCGACGGATTGTTATTCTTGCTGATGCCACCGTCGTTCTTGTTCTTGCCAGACTTTCCATTCTTGCTCGGATACTTGATGAACTGGCTGAACACCTCGTTACCAAGAATAGAGATAAAGTCCTTGGTCGGGCCCGGCTGCATCCAGTAGGACACTTGAACCTCGGCGTTGATGAATACTGGCAAGTGCGTTCCATCCGGAGAGATGAACTGTTCGTTGCTGGCTTGAATCCTAACGCTGTTAATCACCATCGGCTCGAAGTCGAGGTAGTGACCGATGCTCACGCGCACCGGAAGCGGATTAGCAGTAATCTCGCCACCGAAGAAAGTATTTAAGTTGTTATAAATGTCGACGCCGCTACCAAGCACCTTGTTGATGACATCCTTGACGCTACCAGTTTCAGCCTTGCCGCTATTGGACGAAGACGATTTGCCTTCCTTGTATGACGAATCGCCGCTAGAAGATCCAGACGTTATGTTGTTAATCATCTTCTTTGCGCCTTCCACCATCTCGCTACCAGCATTTACCAAGCCGTTGATCATTTCATTCACGATGGCTTCGCCTTGCATATCCATCGGACGCACGTAGGTCATCATCACGAGTCGCTTCAAAGACTGGCGGCACATATCCTCTTGTTCTGGCAAGTACCATCGGAACTTCAACGGAAGCGTAGCGTCGATCTGGGCACCAGTGAACTTCTTGATAGTCATGCTACCAGTGCAGTTGTTGTTGACGCCAGACAGTTCCATACCAACTTGGGCGACACTTTCGATACCGCCGAGAACACTGTTGGTCGTGCGAGAAATCGCCGAACCGATGCCAGGAATAGCACCGAGCAAGCCAGCGTTTCCACCGCCACCAGTAAGAATAGTATTCATTCGAGCGAAGCCGCTCTTGTTTCCGGTCGGCTCGTTCCAGCTGGCCTTCACGCTGAACGAAGGGCCATTTCCAGTATCCGCGTTGAGGATACCGTAAAACGGTTCGTACATGTCGTAACCGCTTTCGAGGGAGATAGCGTCAAGCATGGTCTCGCGGAACGTATCGAGAGACTTCTGAAAGCCTCCCATGTATGCGCGGCGAGCCTCGCCGTCCAATACTTCGATACGGCACACGTTCGGCTTCGGAAGACGCTTACTCATCTTCCCAGTAGTATGACCTATTCGCTGTACATATTTCTCATAACCAGTGGCCATCTATTAACCCCCAAACAGTTTACCGTTCATAGCCTCGGCAGCTTCCTTGGCGTTCCTTGCGTTAGCCTCTTGCACTTCCGGACTCAACGTGGCTTCCTTCATGCCTTCCTTTACGCCTTCCTTGATAGCGTTCAAGCGATCGGCTTCGGACATCGGCTTTTCGTCCGGAAGGTTCGGAACAACAGTCGCCGTAGGAGACTTGCTATTTTCCATAGATCCAGCGGCCTTCGGAACATAGAGAGCAGCAGAGTGACCGAAGCCACCAGCAGCACCGCTGACCGTCTTCACGCCAGCGGCGTCGTAACCAAGACCCTTATTATAAGCATCAGCAACTCGGCGAGTAGTCTCAGTCTCGTTACCGACAAAGTTCTGGACGTTGGCCATAAGACCAGTACCGATACTGATGTCGTTGGCGTCGCGTCCCTTCATAAACCCAGAGCCAGCGCCCTTCAAGACACCGCCGATTCCCTTACCAGACTGGGCAGCCGCAACGGCTCCACCAACCGAGTTCACGATTTCTGGAATGAGGAGAGTATCGGCGAGCGTATCGACAAGGCCAGCACCAACAGTAGACATCACGTCAGTAACGCCACCACCAGCCTTAACTACCTTGTACGTATTCACCGCCGTATCGGCAATACCAGCAGCCGCTTGGATCAACGGGAACTTCTTCGCGAGCTTCGCGCCAGTCTTGGCCGCGCTTACGGCAGCCTTAACGACACCAGAGTTGGCAACCGCCTTCGCGGCGACCTTGGCACCAGAAGCGACGGCCTTACCAGCGCTCTTGATAGCAGAGCCAGCCGCCTTCGCAGCGCCAGAAATCTTGCCACCAATACTCGTAGCCATCGACTTGAAGAAACCACCAACCTTGCGAGCAGTATCGGCTACCTTACCAGCAGCCTTACCGACAGCGCTTTCCTTGATACTCTTCATCCAGTTGCTCAACATGCTCGTAAAAGACGACTTCAATTCACCAATCTTCGACACACCGTCAGTAAACGTGGACTTCAGCTTCGACCCAAGTTCACTAACCTTCTTAATACCGCCAGAAACCGCATTCTTCAACTTTGTACCAAGTTCGCCAACCGTCTTACCGATCTTACTATTACGCAGCTTGTCCCAACCAGCCTTGATGCCGCTGGCGAAGGACTTGCCGACAGTCTTCCACATTTCGGCGAACTTACTCAAATAACCAAAAGCAAAACCAACAGCACCACCAGCGAGGGCGGCAAGGAACTCAGCCAAACTTGTAGAGCTGTCACCGCCGTTATTCGTGGAGCTGTTCTTTCCTTCGAGATACATGTCGAGCGCACGGCTCAACTTAGGCATGACTGGACGAGCCGCCTCCTTGTAGAGACGGTCTTCTTCTGCAGCTTGCGCCTTCTTGTTAGATTCTTCGTAGTTCTCCTTCTCGACCGGGACTGGAGACGTCATGGCCTCTTGATAGCCTTGGCTTGAGTCTACTGGAGATGGAGTAGGAGCTTGTGCGGAAACGGAATTATTCGCAACCGCGAAATTCTTGAACGCGCTACCGACCGTACCAGTGTTCATCGGAGTCGAAGAAGTCAGCGTCATTTCGTTCGATGAGGCGGTAGCTTGTGAAGCGAGCGAACTGCCCACCATCGGGGAACCTTGCTGCGTATTCATCATCGACAGCGACTGGCTCATAGAAGCGAACAGTTCGGTGAGCTTGTCTTGGTTTTGTCGCATGGCATCGATATTGTCGGAAACCTTGGACATAGGATCGGTTTCCTGTCCTTCGCCAACAACCTTGACATGCTGCGCAAGCATTGCCTCGTGTTCGGCCTTCGCCGCCTCGATGGCATCACGTGCGGCCAAGGCGCTCATGACGCCTTCAGACACCCCTTGCTTCAAGAGGTTTTCGAAGCTCTGCGTCGATACATTTGATAATGTCTTAGCCATGGAACCACGATATGATTAACTATTGCTAGTTTATCAGTTCATAGGCACAGAAAAAGCCGGATTTCTCCGGCTTTTCTACATCATAGGCATGGAACTCAGTTCCGTTTCCGTTTCGTCGTCATCCACGTGGTTCAAGGCGTTGTACTTCTCGATGCAGTAGTTGAGCAGTTCCTTGAATTCCGGGAAGAACATCTGGTCGCAATCGTGACAGCTGTTGTGCGTCATGTCTGACACGATGCACTTACAGCGCATAAGGTCACGATAATCATAGACCGGAAATATAGACGTCGAGACGAAAGGGATAAGGAATGGTGACCTCCTTCTTACAGAACGGACAAATTATCTTTGCGGTAATATCCGTCGTAAGCGAGGCTCCGTCGACTTCGTCCAAGAAGTGCTTGGCGGCTGCGTAGCCGAGGTTTCCGAGATAGTTGATCTTGTCCACGATGTTGTCGATACCCTGGATTTCCACGATAACGGCAGAGTGGAGAAGGACTTGCATCTCGAACGGCATTTCCTTTCCGGTATCCTTCAGATACTGGGCCAGCGTCTCGTTGACGATTTCTTCGTGGTAGCGACGACGGAGATATACGTCACACTGGCGGCCATCAGCAAGATAGAAGGTGTAGCATCCGTTTGCATGCTTGGCTACAATCTCGCGCAAGTTTCCACGGATCTTGAAGTCCATGTTGTTGAAGAAGACTTGGATCTTCTTGTAGTCCTCTGCGGTCTGGGCGACCTCGCCACAATCTGGACACTTGTACGGTTCCCACTTGTCTGTAGGCGGCACGTAAGGAAGCGGGTCTTCGATAGTGGAAGCCCTCAACCAGTGCATCATGTAAGCCTCGTCGCACTGGAGCACGTTGGAGGCGTTGAAGCCGTCATCCCAACCGCCGTTGATGCGACGTTCGAACAAAGTATTGACCGTCGTCGTGATATTCTCGTTGTCCATGTGGTTCAACATGAGAATATCCATGAAGGTCAAAGACTGGCCCATGAACGGAAGGTCATAGAGCATACCTTCGGACGGAAGTCCACGAAGGTCACTGAAGTTCGTGACTTCGTTTCGAGGGAACACATGCTGTTGCCGGGGCGGCTCTGCAATTTGTTGACGCGGCAACTCGACCATCACTGGCTTAACAATCTGCGTCGGCTTTTCAGTCTGCTTGGGAGCGACGGTCGGCTTCGGCTGCTGTTTCGGTAGGACGGCGGCATCATCATAACGAACCTCACGAGGAGGCTGTCTGAAGTTCGGCGTGAAGTTCTGAACTGGCGCTTGAACTGACTCGTTCTGCGGAATGTCGCTCAGTTCGACCATTTCGGTTTCTGGAGCTTCGTCTTCCGGAGCTTCCATCAATGACTGCATGTAGCTGTCATAGCCCACTTGGTTCATCGCGGCATCGTTGATCGGAGCCTCCTCGACTGGTTCCTCGACAGCTTGCTGTCTCAACACTGGCTGGATCGGCTGTGCTGTCTGCACTGGAGGCGCGGTCTGGATAGGCTGCTTCTTGACAAGACGCTGCTGCTTGACCATTCCTTGCTTGGAGGCCATTGTCTGGGCAGCTTCGTGAAGTCGCTTGTTGTTCTCGCGCATGATTTCTGCTGGATCACGGTCAATCGCTAGACCGTGATTGTTTGCGATACTTTGCTTTGCGCTCTGAATAAACGCCCTAGTCTGTTCATCATACTGGGGCATTGCGTTAGCTGTCTGTACGTACGGTTTCTTCGGCATTCTCAACCTCGTCTGGTGGACGATCATCTTCGGCCACTCGGTAAATGTAGCGTGGCCCGTGATACGGTTTATCATTTGAAAGCACAAGGTCAACAGTCTCGCCGCCGTTGCTCAAGCACATACCTTCCGCAATCTTCTCTGCGGTTTCGTATTCGGCGTAGCTAGGGCGAATAAAAGAAGGAGCCTCTACGGAGAGGTCTTCGTAGTTGGCTCCCTTTTTGAAACTGGTGACGTCGTATTTTACGACCCAGTAGCTCATTGTTTCTTTTCCTTCTTTTCTCGCTTGGCCTTTTCAGCCGCCGCCTTTTCGGCCTTCTCGCGTTCCTTCTCGGCCTCGACAGCGGCCTTGACCTTGGCTGCGTAGGCGTCGGAGAGCGTGTGGCCAAGCATTGCGTGGAAATAGCCGCCGATGATCTGTTCAGAAGATACCGTCTTCTGCTTTAGTAGTTCGCGCTGCTTCTTGTAGGCTTCGTCCCAGTTGACGCAGATTCTCCAGCGTTCGATCAAGCTCTTGATCGCTTCTGGCGTATCCGTGTTGCTGAACTGGAGGTTGGAGGCCACGCAAATGTGGTTGGCAGCAGTGAACGGAGAGCCCTTCACGCCAGCGATAGTCACCGCACCTTCGGCGACGGCGAGAACGTTGTCCGTATCGGCGTTGCAGAGTTCGTACGGATTGTTTTCGATGTCGTCAGGAATACAAGTGATGACAAAGTCAAAACCCACGTCACGCTCAATAGCCATTGTCGACGAGAAGTTGTTGAAATCCACGACTGGGCTTGCCCAGTGCTGGATTGTCGTAACTTCCGGTTCGGAACCGTCCGGAAGCTGCTGCATCTTCTTGTAGATTTCCTTGGTCAAGCTGCCGACAGACGACACGGTAATCTTGTAGTCCTTCGTCACATTGTTCATCATGATGAACTTCTGGACGTTCATAGGAATAGTCGTACCCTTGATGAGGATCTTGGGACGACGGATTGTCGTGGCGTAATGAGAAGCACGAGCATTGATACGGTGCAACGGATACATCGTATCGTTCACGAACGTATTGATGACGACAACGTCCTTGTCTTCCGGGATGAGGTTGCCCTTCTTGAGAACCAGCATCATGTCGGCAGTCGGCACGACGATTTCGTCTGCGATGATCATTGCGTCTTCGACCATGCGAGCGGTGAACATGTTGACCTGGCGGCCAGCCGGGGCGTCCCACACGAATTCGTCGAGAGCGTAGATCACACGCAAGCTGAGGTTGCGCATAATGCGGCGCTGCTTGCTTTCAGCTTCGAGGTCTTCGACTCTTGCATTAGTCGGAACTTCCATAGCGCCGCCGCAGATTTCGTCTTCGTAGGCTTCAAGGGTGCCGTTGAGGCTATGGATGAACTTCGGATTGGTCACATTGTCAATCCAGAGTACGTTGTACTTGTGCAAGTCTGGCTGTTCGCGTAGGAATCCGTTACTGGTCATGGTCGTGACGGTAACGTCGGCCATGGTACGGTACACGTTCTTGAAAAAGTCCAAGGCGGCGTAGCCACGAAGCGGAGAGAGTCGAGAATTGCCGTCAGAAACCAACAAGATGTGGAAAGCCAACTTCTTCTCGGTCTTGTCGTTAAGGATGTCGTTAATGCGCTGATCAATCTGTTTTTGGAAATCCATACGAAATTCCTAATGAATGTTCTCTTTTGAATTTTAAATTACTTTATTTTCGCGTTGTATTCCTTGAGATATTCAAGGGCAATTTCCTTCGCATCTTCGCCAGTAGAGAGTTCTGGCAAGATCTCCGGATGCTTTTCGAGGTAAAGCTTCGCCATGCCGACGGAATCGGTAGTCATGAGTTGCCTTGCTTCCTCCTCGGTCTGCGGCGTATCGGCTTCGCCTTCCTCGGCTGGGTCTTCGCCGTAGTACACAGTTTCGATGTAGATAGGCTTCTTGTCCACCAGATAGCCCTTCAAGTTCGCGGCATCGTCATAGGTGCGCGTCTTGTCGGTAGAATAGCGGACGATGCAGTTAGACATGTCACGGTTGAAATCTGGGCCCAGTTCCGTATCTACGACGTCGACGAAACTCGGAGAAATCGCATTCTCGACAAACTCCAGTTCGCCAGTCTCGTCGTCATAGATGTGGTATCCAGCCGGGATGCCGACATGGCCAAATGTCTTCTGGAACGGAGTACCGACGTAGCAAATCGTACTGTAGTCGTCACCGATGACCGAGCGGCAGTGGTAGTGGCCACTGATAGTCAGCTTGGCAGCGTTCAAGAAGCGCTTGGGATCGAAGCCAGCAGTTGATACCGTCTTGGCTTCCATCTGGGCACCAATCATGTCGAAGTGGCCTACGATGATGTTGTCGTCAATGTTGCCACGAGACATCTTGACGAGCCACTTGTTCACGCCGTCAATCTTGTCCTCTTGGATCCACGGAACGAAATACCACTTCTTCGTGCCGATGCTAGCGAAACCAACCTTGTCGATATAGACATTCACGTTCGGCAAGTTTTCGATAAAGCGAATCTGGCACACGTCTGAACTGTTGTCATAGAGCATGTCATGGTTGCCAGCGACCACATAGCAAGTGAACTTGGAAAGACGTTCCTTGAAAAGGCGGTAAACCTTGTCCATCACGTCGGATGCGATGAACCTACGGTTGTCGAAAATGTCGCCAGTGAACACGACGGTATCTATGCCACGTGACTCGAAGTCGGCGATCATCGACTCGACAATCGCATGCTGACCCTTCGTAAGTGCGTTGGTAATCGGTGCCTTTGCAGTCGTAAATCCGTAGTGCAAGTCACCTACAATTCCGATTTTCATTGTTCTTCCTTATTCTCTATCTGCTTGGTTTCTACGCCGATGCGAGCAAGCTCACGCGCCTCGACTTCTTGGCGAACCTTATCTTGAATATTGGCCTCATTCTCCTTAGTCCAATGGGCGATAATCTTGTTGGCCTGTTCGGGGCTGAAATCAAACTCTTGTTCAGTGACATCGAGTTCGCCAGACTGAATCTTCTTTTCGATGTAGCGGTCGTTCTCTTCGCGAAATTCCTTGGTCATCTTGTTCAAGTCGGCAAGGGACTTCGTGACGGCGGCGCACATGCTTGCGCAAGCGGCCCACTGCTTGTCGCTTGGGTCGATCTGGCCTTTCAGCTGTTCGTACATGTAGTTGAGCAAGTTCTTCTGCATGTCGTACAGCTCGTGCGCTTCCTTACGGATCTTGGCGCGGTCGGCCTTCAAGACTTCGTCGTCGATGTCCTCGGCATCACGAGTGTCAATACTTTGTTCCTTAAATGTAACCATTTCTGCTTGCATTGCCAAGGACTTCGTACGCGCAATAGCGTCCTTCGAAGCGGCAAGAGCTTCCTTCGTAGAGCCTATAGGAAGCTGCAGAGTCTGTTCCAGCGTCGCAAAAACGTTCTCGTCATCTTGTTTCTTGGACGGCTGGATGGTAGCGTCTATTGAAGCCGATGCGGCTGATAGGTCAAAAAACGATGTAGGATTTATTTCACTCATAACGATAAAATTACTTCTTAGTCTTGATCGGTCTCAAGATACCAGTTTCCATACCATACTTGGCCGCGTCGACGATGTCCTTCACATTGCGAGGGAAGTATCTGACTTGTTCTTGGCATTGCTCCAAAAACTCCACATACAGCTTCTGGTTCTCGTATTCCTTGCGTATGTCAGACAGATTGGCGTCGCCGTCAACCATAATTTCAATACCCTTTTGGGTCGGTTGCCACGCCATGCGGTTTTCGCATATATCCTTATACACGGCGCGACGTTTCTGATTGAAAGTTTCCTCGAATGTACGAAGCTTCATCTTCTCTTGTAACAACAAACCGCAAAGTTCGATACCAGCCTCGCCCATGTTAATTGAGGCATTGTTAATCATCTTGCCCAGATCATAGTCGCCGTGTTCGTCAGTACAATCCAACGTCCTCATGAAATAATCACGAAGCGTTCTGATATGTTCGTTCTTGTCGGTTTCTTTATACAGTTCACTTTGCGCGTTCATACAATACCTACCATCAAGCGAAAATATAGTTTAGGTATGTTTGAATTTCAAATTCACAAAAAACGGCCCCTTTCGAGGCCGTTTTTCACATTTTCCCAGCTTTA
>NZ_JBGUHR010000072.1:0-34498 GCF_045112255.1 Fibrobacter sp. | reverse complement strand
CGTCGGCCAAGGATGGGGAGGGTGCAGGGAGGGGCCCGTGCGGCCTTCGCAACTCCGAGCTGGGGCCCCGCCCGCATGACGTACTTTCTGCGTTCAGAAAACTTAATTTCCATTAGCGAATATTCCATCATGGACTTTTTATCAATGATAAGTATTTGCGTTTTTTGAGCTTTTTTCAAAAACGAGAATATGTTTAGAAAAGTTATAAGGGTATTCAACTTTTGGGTATAAGGATTAGGATTATGAAAAAATTCTCTCTTTCTCTTGCAATAGCCGCTATTGCAGGTTTTGCTTCTGTTGCTAACGCTGCTCTCGCCGATGGTGGTGCCAAATTCGTCGGTAACATCACGACAAGTGGCCAGATCCGTGACGACATGGGCACTTACTGGAACCAGATTACTCCTGAAAACGGTTGTAAATGGGGTTCCATTCACTCTCTTTCTAACGGAAACAGCGGCACGAGCAAGTTCGCATGGGACAACTACGACAAGTGCGAAGGTGCTTACAAGTGGGCCAAGGAAAAACCGGGCGAACGCCACTTCAAGTTCCATGCTCTCGTTTGGGGTTCCCAGTACCCGAACTTCCTTTGCAAAAAGAAAAACCCGGGCATTACCGTAGAACTCACCAAGAAATACATCACGGAATGGTTTGATGCCGTTGCCGCCAAGTTCCCGGACCTCGAATACATCGACGTGGTGAACGAAGCTATTTGGGCCGGTGACAACTACCACTCCGGTTACGGCAAGCCGGCAGCCGGTGCCGAAGGCCGCAGCACTGACGATACGGAATGCGGTGGCTCCTACATTATCGAAGCTCTTGGTGGCGACCGTGTTGTCAATGGCAAGCACCAGTACGACTTTATCACGACAGCATTCAAGATGGCCCGCGAACGCTGGCCGAAGGCTGTGCTTATCTATAACGACTATAACACGCTCTCTTGGCAGATGAACGAAGGTATCGAACTCATCCAGACCATCGTCAAGAATGGCGCTCCGGTGGATGCTTACGGCCAGCAGGCTCACGACTGCAAGGGCATGAGCAAGTCCGATTTCGAAAGCAAGATGACGCGAATCCACAACGAAACGGGCCTCCCGCTCCTGGTCTCGGAATACGATATCGGTGAAGCCGATGACACCAAGCAAAAGAATGACTACGCGAACCAGATCCCGTTCATGTGGGAAACTCCGTGGGTTGCAGGCATTACTATCTGGGGTTACATCAATGGTGCAACCTGGGCTGCAAACACTGGCATCATGGAAAAGGACGGCAGAAAGCGTGCTGCAATGACTTGGCTCGAAGATTACTTCGCCCAGAACTTGAGCAAGGGAAAGAACGATGTGACTTTCACGCCGGTCGAACCTGAACCGCAGACACCGTTCAAGGGCAAGGTGCGCGAAATTCCGGGCAAGATTGAAGCCGAAGATTTTGACGTTCCGGGCAAGGGCGTCAACGAAGACGGCACGACCAACGCCTCTTACAGTGACGATTCCGAAAACCATGGCGATTCCGACTACCGTAAGGACGACGCTCCGGCTGTTGACCTTTACAACAAGGCTACGGGCGTTATCGTGGGTTACAACCAGACCGGCGACTGGCTGGAATATACGGTCAATATTGCGGAAACTGGCAAATATGTCATGACCGCTTCTGTTGCAGCAGAAAGCGAAAGCGCTTCCTTCTCGCTCTCCATCGATGGCAAGTCCGTTGCAGAAGTCCCGGTTTCGGGTTCTAGCTGGGATGATTACAAAGATGTCACTGCTGAAGTGACCCTCCCGGCAGGTAAGCATATCTTGCGTATGGATGTAACTGCGGAATACTTTGACGTGGACTACTTCAACTTTGAATTCAAAAATGAAGCTGCAATTCGCACGAATGTCCACATGGCGACTCCTGAACTGGCCGACTACGACGTCTTTGACGTGAATGGTGTTCGTCTTGGTCGCATGAGCGCTTATTCCTTGAGCGAAGCCGTGTCGATGCTCAAGAACTCGAATTCCATCAAGATTCAGGGCGTTTACATGCTCCGCTCCGTCAAGAACGGTGCCGTGAAAACAGTCCGCGTTACACGTTAGAATTTCTTAATCCAATACCCCAAGGCCTTCGAGTTCACCCTCGAAGGTCTTTTTTTTTACATGTCACCCCGGCCTCTGTGCCGGGGTCGCCATTTTGTTGTATCATGCAATGTAAAAAATCCATTATGGACATTTTGTCAATGATAAATTTTGGGCTTTTTGAGGCAATTTCAAAAAACAAGGATATGTTTATAATGGTTGTATGGGACATTTAACCTATGAGGATGTGGAAAATGAGATCAAAATATTTGAAAGGCTTGATGGCTGCTGCACTTTTGGGTGGGGCAGTAAGTTCTTATGCAGGCCCCGGTCTTGCCGATGGTGCTGCAAAATTCGTCGGTAACATTACGACGCGCGGTCAGGTTCGTAGCGACTTTACGCAGCTTTGGAACCAGATTACGGCTGAAAACGAATGTAAGTGGGGTTCGATCAACACCGCTCGTGGACAGTTCAACTGGAGTGGTTGCGATGCTGCTTACAACTGGGCAAAGCAGAATGGCGGTCACTTCAAGTTCCACGCACTTGTGTGGGGATCCCAGTATCCGAACTGGATTAAGGGCAAGAGCGCTTCTGAAACAAAGCAAATTATCACTGAATGGTTCGATGCCGTTGCTAAGCATTACCCCGATCTCGAAATGATCGACGTGGTGAACGAAGCTATCCGTACGGGCCAGGGAAAGTATCACTCCGACTACCCGAGTACCAATATTATCCAGGCTCTCGGTGGCGACAACAATGGCGACTACGCCTTCGTGACTACAGCCTTCAAGATGGCCCGCGAACGTTGGCCGAAGGCAATCTTGATCTATAACGACTATAATACCGTCCAGTGGCAGAAAAACGAAGGTATTCAGCTTATCCAGACCATCAAGAAGAACGGTGCTCCGGTGGATGCCTACGGCTTGCAGGCCCATGACATGCAGGTTTCTGGTGGTCAGGCCGGTGGCCAGGGCGGTGGCGGTTCCTGCTTGAACATCAATACTTTGAAGTCTACTATTGATGAAATTTGGAACAAGACCCAGATTCCGCTGTTCATTTCTGAATACGATATTGCATCGAATGACGATAACGACCAGAAGAACTGCTACTCGCAGCAGATTTCCTACTTCATGGAAAATGAACACATTGCAGGTATCACCATTTGGGGTTATATCTATGGTGCAACGTGGACTTCTGGCGGTAACTCCGGCATTATCAGGGATGGCAAGGACCGTCCTGCAATGACCTGGTTGAAGGATTATCTGTCCAAGAACAAGGGTGCCAATACGACTGGCCTTGCAACTGGCGTTGTGACTCCGGTTGATCCTGAACCGCAGCTCCCGTTCAAGGGTGAAGCTCTCGCTGTTCCGGGCAAGATTGAAGTCGAAGACTTCGACATTCCGGGCAAGGGCAAGAACGAAGACGGTACGAGCAACGAATCCTATGGCGACGATTCCGAAAACCATGGCGATTCCGACTACCGCAAGGATACTGGTGCTGACCTTTACAAGAAGGCTACCGGAATTGCTCTCGGCTACAATACGACCGGCGACTGGTACGAATACACCATTAACATTGCCGAAGCTGGTGATTACACCGCTGTTGCCTCTGTCGCAACCGAAGGTACGGGCGCATTCACGCTCTCTCTCGATGGCAAGTCTCTCGCTGAATTCGAAGTCACTGGCACAAGCTACGATGAATTCTCCGATGTGAAGAAGAAGGTGACGCTCCCGGCTGGTAAGCATGTGCTCCGCCTCGATGTGACCCAGCAATACTTCGATATCGACTACATTAACTTTGTAAAGGGCGAAGTTTCCGACAATCCGGGTGGTGGCGATGAACCGCCGATTTCCATCAACTCCAAGGTTCGCCTGGAATCTCCGGTGCTTGCCGCTTACGACGTGTTTGATGCCAACGGTGTCCGTCTCGGTCGCATGAGGGCTTACTCCATGAGCGATGCCGTTCAGATTCTCAAGAGTTCTAGCGACGTCAAGAACAATGGCATCTACATGCTCCGCTCCGTCAAGAATGGTGCAGTGAAGTCTGTTCGTATCTCTCGCTAATTGAAATCCTAATCCATAACTCCCCTGAACCAAACGGGGGAGCCTTAAATACCCAAAGGCCTTCGAGGTAACTCTCGAAGGTTTTTTTGTTGTGGATAACGAATTCAATTGTGGAGTTGGCGCGTATGTAGGGAGAACTGTTTAGAAAAATTCCACATTCCCGTACACGCAAATGAGTTCCGGGTTTTCAGGATCGCGCCTGTTCCAGCTTTGCTGGACCCTGATCTTGCATGGGCGTTTCTCTCCTTTTACCATCATTTCGCTGTTGAAGGTAAAGGAGTCATTGTTGAGTTGCGAATCATGCAATAGCTTTACAAATTCATCCCAGTTGTCTCGCCCGAAGATGTTCCAGAAGTTGCTGTTGTTCTCGGGTTCAACCATGGTCCTTGGGAAGCTTAACGCCCTTGCACTTCTAGCATTGAGCTTGAGCACCGAAGGCTCGTAAGTGTATTCGAACGAAATGCCTTTCTGTAACGAGCTAAAGAACTGGCTTTTTTTGCGTTCGATCAAGTACTGCTCGTAAATGATGTTGTCTGAACTGTCATCCGAGCTTTCAAAAATGGATCTGGCGATTTTGGAGAAGTCGGCGTCGCTTAACTGGCTCGTGCGGCTATCGTTTATTTCGTTTGGCAGCTGGTCGGCGACATCGCTCAGGCATTCCAGAAGCAGCGGATTGAATACGCCGCATTCGTTGTTGCGGATCATCTCAAGCGCCTTTTCGTGAGGGAACGCCTTCTTATAGCATCGTTCGCTTGTGAGCGCGTCGTAAACATCGGCTATGGAAACAACTTGTGCGCTGATGGGAATCTCGTTTCCTTTAAGTCCGTCGGGATAACCTCGTCCATCCCAGCGTTCGTGATGCCAGCGGCAGATGTCGTAAGCGTACTTCATTAGCGGTTCGTTCTTGAAGTACTGGATGGTGTCGAGCATTTTTGCACCATTCATGGAGTGCTGCTTCATGATTTCAAACTCTTCTTTCGTGAGTTTGCCGGGCTTGTTCAAGATTTCGTCGGGAATTGTAATTTTGCCGATATCGTGCATCGAAGATGCTGTGGCTATGGTACCGATGTCCTCTTCAGGGATATTGTATTCCTGGGTGCGCTTAAGTAAAGCGCGTAGCAAAAGGTCGGTGATCTTTCTGATGTGCAGAACGTGCTGGCCGCTTTCTCCGTTACGGAATTCCACGATGTGGCTCAAAATGGAAATCAGCATGTCGCTGTTCCGAGTCCTTTCGTAAATCTTGTCCGTGACAAGTTCCGAAAGCTGCATTTGTTTTACGTAAAGCTTTATGGTATTGCGGACACGCGTTTGCACGACCATCTGGTCGAACGGACGGTAAATGAAATCGGTAACGCCGAGCGAAAACGCTTTTTCGACTTGCGGTGTTGCTGTTTCTGCGGAAATCATGACGACTGGAGTGCCCTTGATCCATCCTTTTTCATTCATGATCTTGAGAACTTCGAGACCATCACGCCCTGGCATAATCATGTCCAAGAGGACAAGCGTAATCTCCTTTGCCTGTTTCTCTAGAATTTCGAGGGCTTCGTCGCCGTCTTTAGCTTCAATGATATCATATTCGTCACAGAGCAGATCCGATAGCACGACTCTGTTCATGGTGTCATCATCGACAATCAAAATTTTTGCGCGTTCGTTGCTCATGATCGAAACACCAATTCTTTATTTTCTCTTCCTTAAGTGACTGTATATCTGTAATTTAAGAAAAATGTAATGAAAAAGGACAGGTTTGCTTGCGAAATTTCAAATTCACCCTTCCATTTGCGGGGAATCTCCCTGTTTTTTCTAAATTTTCCTCGAAATGCCGAAACCAGCAAATTACTTCCCTGCAATTGACGGTCTCCGTCTCCTCGCAAGCCTGAACATTGTCATGCTCCATCTGGGCAGTTCCAACGCCCTCATGTACATGTCCGATTGCAAGTGGGTCATGCCCATCATCTCGGCGCCTGCTTTTGCCGCAGGGATTTTCTATGTGCTGGCCGGGTTCCTTTTTGCAAGCAAGTATAGCGATCCGGACCGTAGTATCCCGGTCATCCCGTTCATGTTCAGCCGCATCGCAAAACTTTACCGCTTGCACTTCTTCATGACGCTCCTCATGTTCGTGCTGATCGTATTCAAGATGAGCGGCTATACGCATTTGCCTTCGTTCTCCGAAATTGGCGATTGCGCCTCGGCCGGGCTTGCAAAGATGTTCCACCCGTGGCGGAGCCTGCTCATGCACTTAACGCTTACGTGGTCGATCGTCCCGGATCTCGGCATGAAACTGAATGAACCTTCCTGGTCGCTTACGAGTTTCTTCCTTTGCTATGCGATTACGCCTTGGTTCAGCCGTTGGCTTATCAAGCAGAACCGCCGCACCCTCTGGATTCTCTTTGGCGGTGTGTTTGTTCCTGGACTTCTATGGGCTATTGTTTATGGCCAAACGGGTAATTTATGGTTTGACGGTTTCGATGCCAAGTATCGCTTTTTCCACATGTTTGCGCCGGTGCGCGTCTTTGAATATATCTTTGGCATGGTGCTTTACCGCCTTTACAATGAGGGCGCCTTTGATGTCTTCAAGAAAGATTATGTGAGTGGATTTGCGCAGGCGCTTCTGCTCCTCGCGCTTTACGGAAGCCTCTTCCTCATGCGACCGGATATGAACCCGGGTTATAATTACTTTATACACCACAGTCTGCCGATATTCATTTATGGCATGTTCGTGGTGAGCCTTCTTTCGGGCAAGGGCTTCCTGGCGAAGTTCTTCTGCATTCCGCTGGTGCGCCATGTTGGTCGTGCATCGTTCTATCCGTACCTGATCCATTTGCCCATTATTACGTTTGCATGGGGCATCTGCAACCTGAACCGCCCGAAGAATACCATCCTTTTGCTGATCTTTATTTACACGGTCAGTACGCTTTACATGGAATTTAAAGTCTGGCGCCGCAAGAAACAGTTAGGAATTAGGAAGTAGGAGTTTTTAATTTGGCGGCTTTGCCGCGACTATTTTAATTCCTCATTCCAAACTCCGAACTCCTAATTATCCTTAAAATCCAAGACTTTATTCGTTTTTCTCCAAACATATCCCGAAAATAAGTGTATTTTATATAAAGGGACAACCGCTAGCGGTTGTTGGAAGGGATATCTTGTCGGAGGAGCTGCAAACCATGAACTGTCTTGAATCGTCAGAATTGACTCGTGCGATTCTGTCTAGTGCAGGTATTGGCTTGTGGATGATTGAGCTTGATGAAGGTAAACCTCCTCGAATGTATGCGGACAAGGCTTTCCTCCTGATTCTTGGACTCCCCGAAGAAACACTTCCTGAAGACCTCTACAATCTGTGGTGCAATAATGTGGACCTTTCTTATTACGAAGGGTTTGCTGAATTTGTGGACCAATTGAGTCGAGGCTCGATGTCGGAGGTGGAATACGCCTGGAACCACCAGTCGCGTGGAGTCATCTTTCTGAAAAACTATGGTGGGCGCAATAACGAGTACACACGAGGTGTGCGTCTCGAAGGCTGTTGCATGGAAGTGACTGAACAAGTCGAGTTCAAGATGCATTTGCGTGAACTTGACCAGTATTCCGATATTGCAAACACGCTAGGCGATGGCTTTGATAGTATTTATTACGTTGACATAAACGACAATTCTTTTATCGAGTTTAACGCTCAAGGTGCAGTGAAGACTCTTGATGCCGAAAACTGCAAGAACTTTTTTGAAGGCTTGGAACAGATTCTCGAAAAGACGGTCTACAGGGATGACTGGAACGCCGTCAAGGATTTTGTCAATAAAGATCGGATGCTGCATGGCCTGGAAAACGATCGTACCGTTTCGGTTTCTTTTCGTTTCTTCATCGACGGGCAGCTGGTGTTCTATCGTTTGAAGGCTGCGAAAACGCCTGATTCCGACAATCACATCGTTGTGACCCTTGAAAATGTAAACGAAGAAGAATTGGCAAAAGCCGAACGCAAGGCTGCGGCGAATCGCGACATGGCTGTTATCTCTGGCTTGTCGGATGACTTCGGCTGTGTGGTGTACGTTGATTACGAAACCCTTTCCGAAGTGCTTTACCGCTACGATCCGCTTTTTGAAAAACTCGTTCCGGGCTGGTCCAAGATCGATAACTTTGGAAAGCGCCTAGATGTCCTTGTGAATACGATTGTGCATCCGGGTGATCGGGAAGCGTTCTGCGCTGCGACCGAACCTTCAAAGGTGCTGGACGCTGTTGAACGCGAACATATTTACTTCGTTAACTTTAGACTTCAAGTTGATGGTGAAGATATTTACTATCAGATAAAGTTTGTTAAGGATGAAAATTCCAAGAACCATGTAATTGCCGGTTTCCATAGCGTTGATGCCGAAACCAAACGCGAAATGGCGAGCCTGGAAAAGGCTGAACTTGCCAATAAGGCAAAGAGCGCGTTCTTGTTCAATATGTCTCATGACATCCGCACACCGCTTAACGCAATGATCGGCTTTACCGACATGGCCGTAAAGAACATTGACGACAAGGCAAAAGCTCTGGATTGCCTTAGCAAGTCAAAGCTTTCGAGTGAACACCTACTGTCTCTGATCAACGATGTGCTTGATATGTCCCGCATTGAAAGCGGCAAGGTTGAACTGGACTTGAATCCGGTTGATTTGGATGAAAACGGCGAAGACCTTGTTCCAATGCTTAAGTCCTTGGCCGAAAAGAAAAATGTGCATTTTGAATTTAATCGCCACGATATTCAAAATCGGTATGTCTATGTTGACTTCCTGCGCATGAATCAGGTGCTTATCAACGTGGTTTCCAATGCAGTGAAGTACACGCCATCGGGAGGCTCTGTCGTTGTCGATATTTGTCAGGTCCCGTCACAGCGCGAAGGCTATGGCCTGTATCAATTTGTTATTAAGGATACGGGTATCGGCATGAGTCCTGAATACCAGCAACATCTTTTTGATGAATTTTCTCGGGAAAGGACATCGACTGTTAGTAAGCAGCAGGGAACAGGGCTTGGGCTTGCCATTACCAAGCGCATTGTCGATATGATGGAAGGGTCTATTGATGTCGAAAGCAAGGTCGGGGTGGGGTCTTCGTTTACGATTCGCATTCCGATGCGCATTCAGGAAAATCCGGAAGACGTCGAGCAGATGCGCTTTGCCCATTCCGAACAGGAGTCGGTTTCATTTGAAGGCTTTAGAGTTCTTGTTGTCGAGGATAACGAATTGAACCTCGAAATTTCCAAGGACATTCTTGAAAGTGCTGGCGTTATCGTTGAGTCTGCATCGGACGGTTCCGTTGCTGTGGAATGTCTAAGAGAAAAAGGCCCTGACTATTATGATTGCATCTTGATGGATATTCAGATGCCTGTGATGGATGGTTTCGAGGCGACCCGTGCAATCCGTAAAATGTTCCCGGAAAAGCGAGTCCCGATTATTGCCCTTTCGGCAAACGCCTTCGATGAAGACCGCCGCAAATCCCTTGAAGCGGGCATGGACGGCCATTTGGCAAAGCCTGTCGTCATTGCACAGCTCGAAGACGCGTTGAAGAAGTATCTTCGGCACTGAGACGAAAGACGAGAGACTAGAGACGGGAGATTTGTAATCGTGCCGAAGGCATCAATAAAATTGATTTTGTTTTTAAACTCTTTCGTCTCTCGTCTGTAGCCGCATTGCGGCGTTCTCTCGTCTAAATTATTCCAATTGCTTTATCCCTTCCACAACAGCATTATAATCCGCTTCGACTTTTTCCAGGAGCGTCTGGGAGTTTGCCGTAAATGCTTCCGGGCGTAAGTCTTCGGTGAGTTCGCTGCTTGATGCTGAAAGCTTGTTCAGTCCGAGATTTGCGGCAACGCCTTTAAGCGTGTGCGCTGCGCGGAATGCCGTCTTTGCATCGTTACTTGCAAAGGCTCCCTTGAGATCGTTAAAGCTTGGGTCGTTCAAAAAGAGGCCCAAATACTTAGTAACACGAGATTCCATGCGGAGTCGTTCAAGAACTTCGTCCAGAGATTCGCCGAGAGAGCTGTAAAATTCAGAGAGTGTCATAAATCTATCCTTAGTTATTTGATCACGTCGATGTGTCCATAAACGGAAGTGAGTTCGGGAGCCTTATTTTGCCCTTTTGCCCAAATCTGGAGAACCTTGACATTGCAGGGGGTGCTCTTTCCGTCTATGTTAAAAGCTTGTTTAAGAAGGAACGGCTTGTCCTTTGGCGTTGATTTGCGCCGCAAAATTTTTTTGATCTTTTCCAGGTTCTCGGTAGTAGCGTTGTCTTGCGCGTCGAGACTTGGTTTGTAGTCGTCTACGATAGTCCGGGGCAGCCCGAGCATTTTCGATGCTTTCGAAGAAAGCTTCATGACTCTAGGAGTGTAGGAATATTCAAAGAGCATCCCGTCTACCGTGGATTCAAAGAAGTGACTTTTTTTGCGCTCGTTGATAAACTGCCTAAATGCCTGGTTGTAAATCGGGTGCTTCGGGTTGTTCATCATGGCGTCGGCAATGTAGAAAAAGTCCTTGTCGGCCTGCTTGCTCCAGTCGAATGTCTGCAAGGCGTTAATAAGTTTGTCTGCGATGGCGTCGAGGCATTCGATTAAGATTGGATTGAATACGCCGCATTCGTTGTTGTGAATCATTTCGAGAGCCTTCTCGTGCGTGAAAGCTCGTTTGTAGCAGCGTTCGCTTGTAAGTGCGTCGTAGACGTCTGCGATGGAAACAATTTGTGCGGCAATTGGAATTTCGTCGCCCTTCAGACCGTCAGGATAGCCACGACCGTCGAAACGTTCATGATGCCAGCGGCAGATTTCGTAGGCGTACTTCATTAAGGGTTCGTCTTTTCCGATGGGTACCGCGTTTAGCATCTGGGCGCAATTGATGGTATGCCCTTTCATGATGTTGAACTCTTCGGGAGTGAGCTTGCCCGGTTTGTTCAGGATCTCATCTGGAATGGTGATTTTCCCGATGTCGTGCATGGACGATGCCGTGCAAATGACGCCGATGTCGTTTTTGCTGATGTTGTATTTGTTCGTGCGGCGCATCAGTTCCCGCAGGAGCATTTCGGTGATGGTGTTGATGTGTAGCACGTGCATCCCGCTTTCGCCGTTGCGGAATTCCACGATATGGCTCAGCATGGTGACCATCATGCTGTTGTTGCGGGTCTTTTCGTAAATCTGGTTTAAGACGAGATCGGAGAGGCTCTTTTGCTTCTTGTAAAGACGGATGGTGTTGTTTACCCGGTTCTTGAGGACCATTTCGTCGAACGGACGCCCGATAAAATCTGTAACGCCGAGCATGTATGCCCCTTCGACTAGCGTGTGGGCTGTTTCGGCAGAAATCATGATGACGGGGATTTCGTTGATCCAGCCGTTTTTGTTCATGATGTCTAGGACTTCCATGCCGTCTTTTTCGGGCATCACCATATCAAGGAGTACGAGCGAAATTTCAGAAGTCTTCTCGCGCAGGAGCATTAATGCTTCGTTTCCGTTTTCGGCTTCGATAATATCGTATTTGTCGCTAAGTATGTCGGATAACAGGGCTCTGTTCATAGCCACATCGTCAACAACCAAAATAAGAGGGCGTTTTTCTTCCATAACGCATTCCTTTCAAACCCAAATACAATACATATTAAATGTATATAATTTTACAAACTGAGCGTAAGAAAAATGTAACTTCTGCTGAATTGTTGATCGATTTTCTAAAGTACATCCTGTGCTAAAATGTTCAATATTGCCTTTTTTATAAAAATTGTATATATATTGTAATATAAATATAAGAAGAGTTTGCCGGATGGTTGCCTATGTGTGCAAAGGTCTTATATGCTTTATTGTTGCTGCTGCTAGGGGAACATGCCTTTGCTAGTCCACGTACTGTAAAAGTGGGCTTTTTCGCTAATGCCGGCTATCATGAAATATCGGAGAATGGCGAAAAACGCGGATATGGGTATGATTTGCTTCGCCAGATGTCTCGCTACGCAAATTTGAACTTTGAACTTGTCGGCTACGAGAAAAAATGGGACGACATGGTAAAGATGCTTGACCGTGGCGAGATAGATTTGGCATCACCAGCGGATCGGGCGCAGGATCTTGAAAACCTATTTGCATATTCGCTGCCTATTGGGCGAAATTCGAGTTGCTTCATTGTGCGCAAATCGGATTCGGTATTGCTTGCAGAAATAAACTATGCGATTCTGCAGATGGACTTAACGGAACCCAATTGGCGAAATCGGCTGTACAGCAAATATTATGGCGACAGTATATTGGATTTGTCGGTGTTCAGCGAGCGTGAACGCCTGTTCTTGCAGGATTTCCTTAGCAAAGACAAAGTGGTCCGTGTGACGGTCCGGAATGCAGTGTTCCCTTATGCATACATGGACAAGAATGTTCCCAGAGGAATCTTGCTGGATATCTTTGCTGAAGTAGTGCGGCATGTGGGACTTAAATATGAATTTGTCATGACTTACGACGAGTCTAAGCCGCTCGTTGTTCTCGATGGTCGATATGGTATGGCGGGCGGTGACGATTCGTGGGTGTTTACTCCGCCGTATTTTTATAATCAGCTGGTCGAAGGCCGTGATAGCCTGCTGCTTGGAATGCGTATTGCCGTGCCGCGGACGTTTCCGCGTGAGCTGGCTTCTATTTTGACAAAAGGCGTCTTGGCACTTTCACCAAGGACGGTCCGCGCTAAGATCACGAAATATGCGGGCTTTCGTACACCCAGCTATTCAGGGGAGCTGGTGCGGGAACAGTCTCGCCTTGCTTCTGTATTTGGCGTAATCTTTTGCTCTATAGGCTTTGTCCTGATTGCGTCACTTGTCTGGCTTGCTTTCCGTCGAAAAATGAAAAACCGCCAGGATGAACTCGACTACAAGTTGCGCGAAGCCAATGCTTTTGCTGCCGAGGCTAAAGAGGCGAAATCTAAGTTCTTGCTGAATATGAGCCATGATATCCGTACGCCGATGAATGCAATTATGGGTTATACAGAACGTGCGGAACGCCATATTGAAAGTCGCGAAGGGGTGCTGGATGCTCTAAAGAAAATCCGCATGTCGGGTGGATATCTGCTTCAGTTGATCGAAGAAGTCCTTGATATGGCAAAGATTGAATCTGGACAGATTGTGCAAAAGGAACGGATGGTGAATCTGCCCTCCTGCATGACAGAACTTTGTGAGTCCTACAAGACGTTGATGAAACAAAAGAATATTTCATTTATTTATGACTTTTCGAATATTAAGAATAAATTTGTTGTCGCCAATGTGAACAGTCTTCGTCAGATTCTGGGGAACATTTTATCCAATGCGCAAAAGTTTACGACGTATGGCGGGCGTGTCGTTTTTGCTATAGAGGAACTCCCTTGCCAAGTCGATGGTTTTGCTGTTTTCCGTTTTGATATTAGCGATAATGGTCTTGGAATGTCCAAGGAATTTCTGGAACATATTTACGACGAGTTTGCCCGTGAACAGTCTTCGACTCAGAGCGGTGTACAGGGTACAGGTCTTGGAATGTCCATTGTGAAGCGGCTTGTCGATATGATGGGAGCCGAAATCGATATCCAAAGTGAAGTTGGAATGGGAACGACAGTATGCCTGCGGACGCAATTCAAGATAGCGACAGAAAGAGATGTCGTTATTGATGGTGGCGAGGGAAACTCTCTTGAAAATAGCGAAATTTTAAAGGGCAAGCGCGTGTTGCTTGTCGAGGATAACGAGTTCAACCGGGAAGTTGCGCAGGATTTCCTGAACGATGCCGAAATGATTGTTGAAATAGCGGAAAATGGGCTTGAGGCTGTGTCGAAAGTCCGTGAACATTTGCCAGGTTATTACGACTGTATTCTGATGGATATCCAGATGCCGGTGATGGATGGCTATGAAGCAACACGGGCCATTCGGAAAATGCATCCCCAGGTCAGGATTCCGATTATCGCGCTTTCGGCAAATGCTTTTGAAGAAGATCGTCAGAAGTCTCTGGCCGCTGGTATGGATGACCATTTGACAAAACCTTTTGTTGTTGCAAAGGTTCTTATGACAATGAGTTCCTTAATCCAGAGAAATGTAAACGTAAATTAGCAAAAACGAACATTTCGAGAACACTTTAAGTGTGATTTGGCGCATTATGTCAATCCTTTTACAAAAGAAGGGTTGATTTTCGTTATGCTTTCAAACTATCTTTTACGGTGGATGGGTGAAATCTTTTTTTAAAGGAATTCATATGAAAAAATTGGCGAAAGTTATGTTTGGTGTTGCTGCAGCAGCTGCAGTGACAGCTTCTGCTGGGCAGTTCCCGTTCCCGCAGAACATGAAATACCCGCACGGCACGATTATTGATTATGCCGATACGAAGGTGATCAAGGAACATTATGACCTGTGGAAGCAGGCCTGGTACAAGGCTGACAAGGGCTGGGTCCTTGCTCCAGAAGGTGATTGCTCTACTGTTTCCGAAGCTATTGCTTATGGTATGTTGATTACCGTCTACATGGACGATCAAGAAGTTTTCAAGAAACTTTATAACACTTGGACAAGCAACAGCGCTGGTTCCAATGGTGGTATGAATTGGCGTATCGGTTGCAGCGGCGGTACAGGTACTGCATCTGACGCTGACTTCGACGCCGCTCTCGCTCTCGTTATGGCTTCCAAGCAGTGGAACGACGCATCTTACCTCACTGCTGGTAAGTCCCTCATTTCTTGGATTGCTTCCAATGATATTGCTAGCAACAAGATTAAGCCGGGTAACCAGTGGAATGACGGTTTCAACCCGAGCTATTCAACGACTGCCAACTTCCAGCTTTTCCAGGATGTTGCCGGCGGTTCCTGGTCTAGCGTTATTTCCCAGGCTTATACCGACTTGAACGCTTGCCAGGATGCTACGACCGGTCTTGTTCCGGACTGGTGCGACTGGAATTCTCACAAGCCGATTTTGACGGCTGCAGCTGTTTCTAACGATATCGGTTTCTACGATGACGCTGCCCGTACTCCGTGGCGTATGGCATGGGCTTACTATTGGTATGGTGATACCAAGGCTCAGGCTTTCAATAAGAAGGTCGTGAATTGGCTTATCCCGACGACTCGTACTGCTAGTGGCGTGAACTCTGGTTATGCCTATTCTGGTGGAAAGTACATTGCAGATGAAAGCAGCACCCGTAACTTTGTGTCTTCTACGTTCTCCGGCGGTCTTGGCCTTGCTGCATCTTCTATCGAAAGCGACGATGCAAAGACTTATCTCGGCACCGTTTACAAGGTCCTTAAGGAAAAGAAGAGCTGCGCAACTGTTACTGGCTGCGGCGAATCTGTGACGGGTGAAAAGTACTATCCGGCTACCTTGAACATGCTTTACCTCCTCCTCGTGACGGGTAACATGCCGAACCTCTACAATACGACTGGTTTCACTCCGTTCACACCGGACACGAGCAAGGCTCCGTCCATCAAGGAAGGTGACGGTGTTCAGCAGGCATACGGTGATACGACTGTTGGCATTACGGGTCTCTGGAACTGGGGTGCATACCACGACAAGCTCGGCATCGGCACCCAAATGGTCCCGGATTCTGGCTCTTCTCCGCTTTACAAGT
The DNA here is from genome assembly GCF_045112255.1 of Fibrobacter sp. Lineage (GTDB taxonomy): Bacteria > Fibrobacterota > Fibrobacteria > Fibrobacterales > Fibrobacteraceae > Fibrobacter. Next base: position 18,853 of record NZ_JBGUHR010000072.1, on the reverse strand, counting down.
TGGACGATGGCTCTATCATTGCTCGCGCTTCCATGGAAATTGGTCCGGAACCGGAATGGACTGAAGAAAAGGCTAAGGCCGGTCTCCTCAAGTATCCGTCTGCTGGTATTGCAGTTTCCTTCAAGAAAGATGAATGCAAGGAATCGAAGACTTGCGGCGTGAACTTCAACACTCTCGGTGTCAAGTATGTCCGTGTTACGGCAAAGACCAGTGGCCCGATCCGCTTTGCAGTATTGAATGACAAGACTGCTGAAGCTGGTGCAGAACCGGGTATCTACGTGGATCCGACTGGAGACTATACTGCAGTGACCTACGATATGACTCCGACGGAACTTGGCTTTAAGGGCTTCCTTGATGGTAACAACTTTGGTGGCCTTTTGGATTGGGTTAATAGAGATAAGGCTCCGGAAGGCTCTGAAATCGTCACCTGCATTACTGGCTTCAAGTGGGAAGTCAAGGATGCTCAGGGCGGTATCGGTGAAATCTCTATCAAGGCTGTTGAATTCCTCGATGAATCCCAGCAGGCTATTGATCCGGTCAAGCTCACTGGCATCAAGATCGATGATAAGGTTGGCCTCTACAAGGTCTCCATGGTTCCGACCTTCAGCGTCCGCGCAAACGGCATGCAGCTCGAAATCAACGGTGCTAAGGCTGGTAACGTGTTCGCTGTCTACAACATGCAGGGCAAGGCAATTGCCGGTGGCATGCTGATGAGCAGCAACTTGACGGTTAACGTTCCGGCTACGGGTTCCTACATCGTTCGCGTCGGTTCCGAAATGAACCGTGTCAACGTGAAGTAATTCAAGTTTGAATTCCTAAAAAAGCGAAAAGCCGAGGCGAAAGCCCCGGCTTTTTGCATATAGTCTTTGAAAAAAAATGATCTTCTGATTGTCAAGCCCCGCTTCGACGGGGCTTCTGTCATCCTCGACCTTGTCATCCTGGAGCGTAGCGACGGGACCCATTATTTCTTGCCCCTTCATTTGGGAGGGGATCCATTATTTTTGAACTCGCACTTATGTCGGAACGGAATCACCTTTGTATTTTTATCGAGAAACTTTCTTTGAAATTGGCGCTTGTCCGTTCGCTTCGGCCCGGATGATGTACGTGCCTTTTGGAAATTTTGCAGGTACTTCAAAGCCGTTGACATTCCCAAGGTCATTCCCGTTCAGGTCAAAAAGTGTGTACTTAGTGTTGCTTGGGGGAGTCGCAAGTGCGCGTGTTGTCGCGCCTGGAAGTGACGTTACCGAATCGGGATTCTCGCCAGGCTTTGGCTTTCGAACCTTGAGGCTCTTTTCTGTGAATTCGATAACATAACTGCCGTCGCTTTCGCGCTTGATGGTTTTACCGCCCTGTTCTACGATTGCGTTTTCTCCAACGCTTTGGGTGTCGATGTTGACGCGGAGCGGAACGCTTGCTGGCATGTATTCACTTGGAATTTCCCATTCTACAGTAAAACCGTCTTCTGTTGCGGTTTCTTTGGCGGCATCGACGATAAAGTGTGCGCGGTAATAGGCGCCTACGGTGCCGAACGGTGCCACCCAAAGCTTGTTTTCGATAGCGTGTTTGAACTGCTTTTCGATATCCGCAGGGTCGATGGCGTAATCGTCGCCCTTGTCATCTGTGACACCGTGATTCAAAACGACAAGCCAGGAACCGCCTTTCACTTGAACGTCCCACGGGTTTGCGCCTTCGAAGTTGCCGATGAATGCCGCCGTATCAAGCGACGAAAGCATCTCGTCTACGGAAGCGCCTGAGCGCGTCCAGATTTTGGCCTTGAGGCTTAGCCAGTCCGGTTCGGTATCCCATTCGTTACGGCCATGCCAGCCACAGTCGCGGTTGATGAAATGGTGCTTGGCAATGAAACCTTTGACATTGTCGTTGTCTTCGCAGAACGGAGTGGCAAATGAAATCACGCGTATTTTTGCCCCGTTATCCGCGAGAGTCTTTTCGATTTTTTCGGCAAATTGGATGATTTCTTTTTCCAATTCGCTGTTGTCGCTGATCGAAGTCAGGTGGCCGTGCGATTCAGTGTGGTTGCCCATTTCGTGCCCTGCGTTTGCAAGTGCGGCGAATCCTGCTGCGCTTTTTCTAAAACCGTCTCCCATGCTTGTAAGGAAGAACGTGACATGTACATCGGGTTGCTTGTCTAGCACGGGCTTTAGATTTTGTACCTGGTTTTCCAGTGCATCGTCAAAAGTGAAACTTACGGCTCCGACATGGCCGTTCCAGGGAATAGTCTTGATGGGAGTTGCCATGGCATTTCCTGCAAGTCCAAAAGCGAGTGCTAATATTTTGTAATTCATAATCCTAATCCAACAACAATCAAAATAGTTATATAAGGAAAGGTCCCGGAAAATCCGAGACCTTCGATGGGTTGATTTATAGCGATTCTTGTGATTACATGGCTTCGAGCTTCTTGCCCTTTGTTTCGTTCACCAGCTTGGCGACGAAAATAAAGCTCAAAGCTGCGAAGGCTGTGTAGATCAAGTATGTCGGGCCGATGCCGATGCCGTCTTTACCGACGAGAACCGGGAAGGACCAGCTGACCAGGAAGTTAGCGCCCCACTGTGCAAGGCCGCAAACGGAGATGGCGACTGCACGGATACGGTTGTTGAACATTTCTCCGAGCATCACCCACATCACCGGACCCCAGGTTGCAGCGAAGAATGCAACGTAGAAGTTTGCAGCGAGGAGTGCCAGGATGCCGCTAGAACCGACGAGGTTACCGCTAGCATCAGAACCGAAGAGGAAGCAGCAGGCGAGTGTGCCAAGAGTTACGGCCATGCCCGCAGAACCGATGAGCAAAAGCGGCTTACGTCCAATCTTGTCGATGAGGAGAATAGCGGCGATGGTCATGGTCAAATTGATAGCACTGGAAATCACGCTCGTAAGGAAGGCGTCGCTTTCACCGAAGCCGACACTCTGCCAAAGCATGGAACCATAGTAGAAGATCACGTTGATACCCACGAGCTGCTGGAGGATGGCAAGTCCGAGACCCGCCCAGACAATCGGGGCGATGCGCTTCTTGCCGGCGATCGTTTCGAGGAGGTCGGCGAGCTTGGCCGGCTTGTGGGTCTTGAAGGAATCTTCGATTTCCTGGGCCTTTTCATCGATACCGGTCGTTGCGATCAAGGAGAGAACTTGCTTTGCTTCTGCCATGCGGCCCTTGCTTACAAGGTAACGCGGAGATTCCGGAAGCTGCCAGGCGGCGACACCGTAGAGGAATGCCGGTACGGCTTCGACCCAGAACATCACCTTCCATGCTTCAACGCCCATAATCAGGTTGCTTGCGGAACCTGCAATAAGGACTGTGATGTAATTGGAAAGCAGGGCTACGAAAATACCGATAACGATGGCGAACTGCTGCATGGAACCGAGACGCCCACGCAAATGCGCCGGGGAGGTTTCGGCAATGTAAATCGGGGCGATAATGGATGCCACACCGATACCGATACCGCCGATGACGCGCCAAGCGATGAAGTCGTAGATGGTGAACGGAAGGCCAGAACCGATTGCACTGATAAAGAAAAGGACGGACGCTGCGAGCATGCAACGTACACGTCCAAACTTATCTGCCAAGCGTCCGGCGAAATATGCACCGACGGCAGCGCCGATCAATGCGAGAGAAACAGCAAGTCCAAGCTGCATATCGTTACAATTGAAGTAACCTTTTAGTGCAACGTTGGCGCCGTTGATCACGGACGAGTCAAAACCGAATAGGAACCCTCCGATGGCGGCGGAAAGGGTTATCATGATGACATGTCCAACTTTGTAATTGTCTTCTACTGCCATTTTCGTACCTCTGTTTTTGTTTTTTTTAATGGATTAGCCGCTAATATAGCTATCAAGAAATTGTAAATTCAAGGTTTACAATTAATCTCGATAGTCCAAAAAGGACTAACGGTTTTCTTACATTTCAGCGTAAGTAGAGGATTAATACCACTGCTCCCGATAGGTTTATTATATATAATTTTATTACATTGGAACAGAAATTTTTTTAAGCAAGCCTTCTTACGTATTCCAAGTTGGAATATATGACCACTGGAATATTTTTCGTATTTTGTACAAAAATCTCTGTTTAGGCGGAAGGGAAAATGAATTTGTCTAGTATAAAAAGAATTTGTGCAGGATTTTTGTTTTTGTGTTTGTCGTCTTTGATGTTTTCGGGATGTGCGGCGACTTCGTCTGGAAACTTGCTGGGTGAGGCTGCGGTTCTCAAGTATTCGACGGATCGGGAAAAGTATCATTATGTGGATGTCGCGTTGATTGCTGCGGGAGCGGGTGAAAATGATAAAATTTCTTCGCCACACTATACGACGACGGTTGCGGGGCTTTCGCTGAATATGAACATCAACCTGTTTTCTTTTGATTATTCCATCCATGGGCAAAAGGGTGGCTTATTCTTGGGAGTTCCGGTTTCGCTTCCAATGGATATCGGTATTCGCCCTAGCTTTGTGCAGTGGATCGGCCCGGTCTATTTTGGCGCGGGAATCTCTTTTGTCGGCGGTTATTATGCTAATAAGCGAAATGAGAATTACGAGCCTAAGGTGAAAAATCCGAAAGGCCGCTTTGATGGGTTTATTTTGTATAACATTGGCGGCGGTGCCATGTTCGATATCGGTGATGAGTTTTCATTGGGTGCTTATGCTAATTTTGACAGGGTGGCACTTAACAGTGGTGGCGTTGTCGAGAAAGACTATGGCTTTATCGATTTGTATTTCGATGATATCAAAGGGAATGAAAATTTGCCCGCGTATGCCAAACGCAAAAATGTGCTGACGCTTGGATTCAGCGCGTTTTGGAATAACAAGAATCCAAAGGGGTTTTATGTGGAATGCGCTCCCGAAAAATTCCTGTATAAGGATGGACGCTCGATGTATCGTATAGGCGCCATTTTGCTTTATTGATTTGATATTGGGGGGTGGAATTTTCTATCTTTACCGCCGAAAATTTAACGCCTTGTGGTCAGTAGAGGTTTAAGCGGACTCCCTGTCTACTTCCTACTTCCTACTGTCTACTATATCGAGGTAATCATGTTTCGTGAAGTAAAGAAAGAAGAGACCTTCCCGCAGATCGAAGAGCGTGTGCTCGGATTGTGGGACAAGGACGAAAGTTTCAAGAAGTCGCTGGACAGTCGTCCGGAAACCGAACCGTACACTTTCTACGATGGCCCTCCGTTTGCAACGGGCCTTCCGCATTACGGTCACTTGCTTGCCGGTACCATCAAGGACATCGTTCCGCGTTACTGGACCATGAAGGGCAAGAAGGTTCCGCGCGGTTTCGGTTGGGACTGCCACGGTCTTCCGATTGAATCTCTCGTGCAGAACGAACTCGGTCTCGCTGGTGTTGCCGAAATCCAGAAGCTCGGTGTTGATAAGTTCAACGAAACTTGCCGCGGCAAGGTGCTCAAGTACACGAGCGAATGGAAGAAGACCGTTCGCCGCATGGGCCGCTGGGTCGACTTCGACAAGGGCTACAAGACCATGGACAAGAACTTCATGGAATCTGTGTGGTGGGTGTTCAAGCAGTGCTTCGACAAGGGCCTCATCTACCAGGGCTACCGCATTCAGCCGTACAGCCCGGCTCTCGCGACTCCGCTTTCGAACTTCGAAACGAACCAGGGCTATAAGGACCGTCAGGACCCGTCTCTGACGCTCATCTTCCCGCTCAACACGGACGAAGCCAAGTTCAAGGACACGAGCATCCTCGTGTGGACGACGACCCCGTGGACACTTTATTCCAACTTCTGCATTGTTGTGGGTCCGGACATGGACTACAACCTTGTGGAACAGGACGGCAAGAAGTACTGGATTGCCGCAAGCCGCACCGCCGCTTACTTCAAGAACCCGAACATCGTTGATACTTGCAAGGGTTCTGAACTCGTGGGCAAGGACTACGAACCGCTTTCCCGTATTTCCGATGCGTTCGTGACGCCGGACCAGTTGTCCCGCCACTACAAGATTTACCCGGCTGACTACGTGAGTACCGAAGATGGTACTGGCGCCGTGCATACCGCTCCTTCCTTCGGTGAAGAAGACTTCCAGAAGGGTGCTGAACTCGACCTCGGCCTTTTCGACCCGCTCGATACCGAAGGCAAGTTCACGGACAAGGTCCCAATGTGGAAGGGCCTTGGCGCTAAGGAGGCCGACAAGGAAATTATCCGCTACTTCAAGGAACAGGGCCGCGTGTTCAAGCAGGACACGATCGTGCATAGCTACCCGCACTGCTGGCGTACCGGCGTTCCTCTGATTTACCGCGCCCTCAAGACTTGGTTCTTGAAGATTGACGCTCCTGTTACAAGCAAGGACGGCGTGACCAAGACTCTGAAGGAATGGATGGTCGAAAACAACCAGACCGTGAACTGGGTCCCGGACCACATTAAGAACGGCCGTTTCGGCAAGTGGCTCGAAGGCGCTCGTGACTGGAACCTTTCCCGTAACCGTTTCTGGGGTACGCCGATTCCGGTGTGGCTCTCTGATGACGGCGACATGATTGCTGTGGGTTCTATCGAAGAACTCCAGCAGCTCACTGGCGTGAAGCTTGATGACTTGCACAAGCACTTTGTGGACAAGCTTACCATCGAAAAGAACGGCAAGGTTTACCGCCGCACACCGGAAGTTTTCGACTGCTGGTTCGAATCCGGTTCTATGCCGTATGCCAGCCGCCATTACCCGTTCGAAAACAAGGAACTCGTGGAACGCAGTTTCCCGGCTGACTTTATCGCCGAAGGCCTTGACCAGACCCGTGGTTGGTTCTACACCTTGACCGTGCTTTCTAACGCTTTGTTCCAGAAGCCGGCATTCAAGAACGTGATTGTGAACGGTATTATCTTGGCCGAAGACGGCTCCAAGATGAGTAAGTCCAAGCGCAACTATCCGGACCCGAACGACCTCATCGAACGCACGGGTGCCGACGCTATTCGCTTGTTCATGATTAACTCCGCCGCTTTGAAGGCCGAAGACCTCCGCTTCAGCGAAGAAGGCGTGAAGGGCATCGTGAAGCAGGTGATGTTGCCGCTTTGGAACGCTGTCGCATTCTTTGTCTCTAACCACAACGCTGACGCCGCCAAGGGCCAGCTCACGTGGAAGCCGGGTCAGGAAGTGAAGAGCGACAATGAACTTGACCGCTGGATGCTCGCAACGTTGCAGGATCTCGCTGCCAAGGTTGAAGTGGAAATGAAGGCTTACCGCCTGTACAATGTGGTGCCCGCCGTGATTGCCGCGGTTGATGACCTCACGAACTGGTATGTGCGCCGCAGCCGTCGCCGTTTCTGGAAGTCCGAAAACGATGGCGACAAGAATGCCGCCTACGCTACCATGTACAAGGTGCTCGTAGACTTCTCCAAGATTCTCGCTCCGTTCCTCCCGCTCCTCGCCGAAGAAATCTACCAGATTCTCGTTCGCGAAGTCGATGCTAACGCTCCGGTGAGCGTGCACCTCTGCGAATTCCCGAGTGCCGACAAGTCCCTCATGGACGAAAAGCTTGTGGAACGCATCGCTATGGTGCGTGGCATGGTTGAAATGGGCCGCGTGATTCGTGCTACGAACAATGTAAAGAACCGTATGCCGATTGCCAGCATGACGGTCGTTGCTCACGGTAAGGTCGAAAAGGACGTTGCCGAAACGATGAAGGATTTGATCCTTGAAGAACTCAACGTTCGCGAAATGAAGTTCCTCGAAGACGAAACCAAGCTCGTGAAGCTTTCTGCAAAGCCGAACTTCCTCGCTATCAAGGCAAAGGGGCCGGATTACGCAAAGAACATGAAGGTGATTTCTGCCAAGCTCAACAGCCTCACGGTTGACGAAATCAAGGCTCTCCAGGCTGGCGAAACCATCAAGTTCGACTTCGGTGAAGTTGGTGCTGACTGCTTGATGCTCAACCGCATCGTGGCTGATGGTATGGCTGTGGAAGCCAACCAGCACTTCACTGTGGCTCTGGACCTCAAGATTACGGATGAACTCCGCCGTGCTTGCGTGGCCCGCGAACTCGTGAACCGCATCCAGAACCGCCGTAAGGATCAGAACTACGCCATCACCGACAAGATCGAAGTGACGCTGTTCTCCGCAAGTGATGTTTTCAAACAGGCTGTCGCGGAGAACGAGGCTTACATTGCCGGCGAGACGCAGGCTGTCGCCATCAAGTGGGCTGCTGTCGCCGATGGCCTCGAAGCTAACGACGCCGACGGCGAAGCTTTCAGCTTCACAACCGTTAAGGCATAATTGACTGGATTGTCATTCCCGACTTGATCGGGAATCTCCTTGCCAAACCCGAAATACTTTATCCTCGGAATCTAAAATTCCGGGGATTTTTATATATTCACAACCATGAAGTTTATTCGTACACTCGTTCTTCTTTTTGTTCTGCTTTTGCCGAGTATTTCTATGGCAGAAGAGAATTCGGTTTACACGCCCAAGAAAAAAGCCTCGGATTATATACCTATGCCTTATGGATTTGAAATCGGTGGTGGGAGTATGTTTGTGGCTGGGGTGGAATGGGGATCTCCTTTAAGTTTAATCTATGAGCAAGAACGCCCTGAGAATGCAGAAGGTCTGTGGGTGCCCAATGATGCGTTGTTGTGGTCTATCCGAACCAGGTATGTTTACGATTATATGGACCACGAATATGGTGTATTGATCCATCCGAACATTCAGTATCTGCGCCCTCTTTTTGGTGTTGCCGTTGGCCCTCAGGTGGGATGGTTTTCATCGTCGGGATTTGACTATGGAGCGTCTATTCGTTTGGATTTGATATGTATATTGAATATTGAAGCGGGCTATTTTTTCGAAAAAAAGAATCCTTATGTGAGTTTTCTGTTCACGTTTTCCCTTTTGAGAATGGGACCTTTCGACCCCTAATTACCTATGTCCATCATCAACGAAATTCAAAAAGCGCTTTTCGCAAAGCAGGATTTAAAGTTCAAGGCTTTCCATAGCAAGCTTATCCCGACGACGGATGCAAAGACGATTATCGGTGTGCGCACTCCCGACTTGCGTGCGATTGCGAAGGAATTTGCGAACCACGCTGATGTGGAAAAATTCTTGACTGCGCTTCCGCACAAGTATTACGACGAAAATCAGGTCCATGCTTTTATTTTGTCCTTAATAAAGGATTACGATGATTGCGTTTCGCATGTGGACGCGTTTTTGCCGTACGTGGATAATTGGGCGACCTGCGATCAGATGCGTCCGAAGGTATTTGCGAAGGCTGCGAATCGCGAAAAACTTTTGAAGGATGTTCAGCGCTGGATTAAGGCCCCGGTGACGAATGTTTATACCGTGCGTTTTGGTATTGAAACGCTGATGTCGTTCTTTTTGGACGATGACTTTGATCCGAAATTTTTAAAGTGGGTTTCGAAAATCCGCAGTGAAGAATATTACCTCAATATGATGGTCGCGTGGTTCTTTGCAACGGCGCTTGCAAAACAGTACGAGGCGACACTCCCGTTCATTGAAAAACGTGTGCTCGACGCCTGGACGCACAACAAGACCATCCAAAAGGCGATTGAAAGCTATCGCATTACCGATGAGCAAAAAGCGTATTTGAAGACCTTGAAATTATAGTATCTTTAAAATATGATTGATTATTCTGTACAGACCGTAAAGACTGACCGCTTTGAAATGGACTACCTGAAGTTTGGCACGGGCGCGCGCCCGCTTGTTTTGCTTCCGGGGATGAGCCTGAAAAGTACGATGGGCATTGCTTCGATGGTGGTGGATTCATATAAAATATTTGCAGATGATTTTACGGTTTACCTGTTCGATCGCAAGAAGAATTTTGGCGAATCGTACCTGATGGAAGAAATGGCCGCGGATACCGCAGAAGCAATGTCGGCTGTGGGCATTGAACGCGCTTGCATAATTGGCATTTCGCAAGGGGGCATGATTGCACAACTTATTGCAGAACAGTTCCCGCAGAAAGTCGAACGCTTGGTACTTGGTTGCAGCGCTTCCCGCTTGAACGATATGTCCCGCGCGGTGATGACTGAATGGAAACGCCTTGCCGAAGCTCGCGATATTGAAGCGCTCTGCTCGAACTTTATAGATAAAGTTTTTTCTGAAGAAACCATTCGTAAGTACAAGAAAAGCCTGATGCGCATGAACACGAATGCAACAGAACAGGACATGAAGCGTTTCTGCGTGCTGGCCCGTGCATGCCTCGCTTTTGAAGCGTACGAAGGCCTTTCGAAACTCAAGTGCCCGACACTCGTTTTGGGTGCCGAACTCGATCAGGTCTTGGGCGTGATCGCCTCCCGTGAAATCGCCGAAGTGCTAAAGCAAAACGGCGTGCCGACGGAACTGTACGTTTACGAAAATTACGGCCACGCCGCCTACGACGAAGCCCTGGATTTCCGAGCAAGGATTTTGGAATTCTTGAAAAAGTAGTGGGGGCGTTGCGGGGAACTCCCCGCTCGTGGGGGTGATGTAAGACCAATGGAGATCCCCGCTTTCGCGGGGATGACATGGGGCTGCAATCAGGGGGATTCTTCCCCCTCCTATAAAAAGCACCTATTTTTTCGCATTTCCTTCCTACTTCCAACGATTTTCATTGTTTTTAAGCATATTCTTTCGTCTCTCGTCTTTCGTCTTTCGTCTATCTTTTCTATCTTTGCACTCGTCCAAGCAATATCGCCTGGGCATAAACAATCACCGGCTTGCAAGAGTCGCTTCGGTGGCGCGGTACAATTAATATTGACTTCGCTTTGTGGCTTAATTGCAGTCCGGGTAGTAACAACCGAAAAGGAAAATATACTATGGCTAATTTGCCTTCCGTCGAAGATCTGCTTGCAGCAGGCTCCCACTTTGGTCACCAGACTCAGCGCTGGAACCCGAAAATGAAACCGTACATCTTGGCAGAAAAGAACGGCATCTACGTTCTCAACCTCTCCAAGACTCGTGACCTCCTCGAAGAAGCTGCTAAGGCTGCTGCCAAGATTTCTGAATCAGGCAAGACCGTGCTCTTCGTTGGCACGAAGCCGACTGCACGTCAGTGCGTGCTCGACGCTGCTGCTACCTGCAACCAGTTCTCCGTCACCAACCGTTGGTTGGGCGGTATGCTCACGAACTTCCAGACTGTCCGCAAGTCCATCAAGAAGATCGACAAGATCGACACCATGGAACAGGACGGCACCTTCCAGGCTCTCTCCAAGAAGGAAGTCCTCGACAAGACTCGTGAACGCGCCAAGCTCCTCGACGTGTTCGGTGGTATCCGCGAAATGGTGAACCTCCCGGGCCTTCTCGTCGTGACCGACCTCGCTCACGAAAAGATCGCTGTTGCAGAAGCTCGCCGTCTCCACATTCCTATCATCGGCATCTGCGACACGAACGTCGATCCGACCCTCGTGGACTACCCGATTCCGGCAAACGACGACGCTGTGAAGTCCCTCAAGCTCATTGTGGACTACATTGCTGCTAACGTCAAGCCGCGCGTCGCTGCTGACAAGAAGGAATCCAAGGAAGAAGTGAAGAAGTTCGACAACGGCGAGGACAAGTAATATGCAGATTACCGCTTCCCTCGTTAACGAACTCCGCCAGAAGACTGGCGTCGGCATGATGCAGTGCAAGAAGGCACTCACCGAAACTGACGGCGATATGGAAAAGGCTTTGGAACTCCTCCGCAAGCAGGGTGCTGCTGTTGCTGCAAAGCGCGCAGACAAGGCTGCTAAGGAAGGCCGCGTCTATCTTATCGAAACCGCAGAAAAGGCTGCTGCTTTCGAACTCACCTGCGAAACTGAACCGGTTTCCAACAACGACGACTTCGTTGCCCTCGCAGCCCTTGCTACCAAGGCTGTCGAAACTCAGGCAATCGCTTCCGTCGAAGATCTCAAGAACGCTGTCGTCGACGGCGTCAAGATCAATGACCGCCTCCAGGACGTCCTCGTGAAGATTCAGGAAAACATTGACTTCCGCAAGTTTGCAGAAATCAAGAAGGTCCCGAACTCCGTGTTTGGCGTTTACAGCCACATGAAGGGCAAGATCGGTGTTATCACTGAACTCGCTTTCGAAGGCTCTGCTGACGAAGCTGCTCTCAAGCAGGCTGCTAAGGACATCGCTATGCAGGCCGCTGCTTTCGCTCCGGTTGCATTGAACGATGCTGCAGTTCCGGCTGAAACGATCGAAAAGGAAAAGGAAATTGCCAAGGCTCAGATCGAAGCTTCTGGCAAGCAGACCAAGCCTGAATTCATGCAGCGCCAGATTGATGGCCGCGTGGCTAAGGTCCTTAAGGAAATCGTTCTCGAAGACCAGGAATTCTTCATGTCTGAAAAGAACCCGAAGAAGCTCTCTGTCAAGGACTACCTCCAGGAAGTCGTTGCAAAGCAGCTCGGCCTTACCAGCTTGAAGGTCGTGAACTTCATCCGCTTCGAACGCGGTAACTAATTTGCTGTGTCATCCTGAGCGAAGCCGTTAGGCGGAGTCGAAGGATCCAGTTACAATTGAATTGGTCGTCCCATCCGGGGCGGCCAGTTTTTTTGTAGTTTATTTTGTATCTTATTATATACACGTAAGTGAGAAAGAGAAAATGAGAATTTATCTTATATTGACGATTTGTGTTTCATTGCTTTTGCTTGGATGCGGTGGGGCCCAGGTGCAAAGAGGTTCTTTTGAAGCCTTGGTTCCCGATGCGTATACTGGTCCAACATTTGCTATGGATGATGATTCAAGTGCGTGGAAAGTCAATGTGTCGATTCGAAATCCCAATGATAGACATTTGCATTTGAAAGAAATTTGGAACGATACGATTAATGGCTTTGAGTACACCTTGGATCCAGTTGCTGGCGATGTCTACTATGATTTCAAGATATTCCCAGTGGCGGCCTCTATTGATTATTTTGGTAAAAAGACTTTTTTGCTGGGCGGCATCGGTTTTGGACTTGATCCTTTTCCGTATGTACGCGTGACTGCAGGCATAAATGAACGATATTTTGAGTTGGGAGCTTTTGCATCACTAGGATTAGCTAAAGTCTCGTATTCGGTGTATGCCCCTTATATAGATGATCAAGGAAATTTGGCTGGAGCGGGAACGAGTTCTAAGGGCGTTATTGAATGCGATGATTGTAGCGAATGGAAATACAATGGAAATTTTGGTTTTTATGTAAACGCTTTCCCGTTTAGCGAATTTGCGCTTTCTTATTCTTTCTCGGCTTTTTGCCCCTGGCTGTACAACGAATTGCAAGAACTTCCGCTGACATTTGATTTTCCCTATATCTTTTCAAATTACTTTGGTGGAACGTACATAATCAATAATCATTATCTGGTTTCTTTAGGGGCGAACGTCCACTTTGGAAACGATTTTAAAGAAACCATCTGGAATTTGGAATTGAAGACGGCTTTTATCTTTTAAACGAAATGATCTAAACGGCGCCAGTCTTATTCGCGCTGTTCCAGATTGACCTTGTAGCCGCGTTCAATGGTTGTCCCGAGCCGCAACTGGATTAACTTCATCGCATGCTCGCGGGCCCTGCGCTTGAGTTCCGCGCTGTTTTCCTGCTCGTATTTCTTTTGTTCGGAAATAAAGAACTGCTTGAAGTCCTCAAAACGGATGTTGTTGAACCAGCCCTGCTTTTCCCAAAGAATCTGGATACTCTCGAAATCGATGCTGTGGCTCAGAATCTTGGGTTCCGGCAGATAAATGAAAATGCTCTGCGTGTTCGGCTCGACAAGAATTTTGATGTCCTTCAAGTCGTAACCCAGCTTGACATCTCCCTGATAAACAAGCGAAAATTCCTTTATGGACTTGTTGATTCTCCAGTCGGGAATGTATTCGAGAAGCCTTTTCGCGTCCTGGAAGTTTGCGTTTTTGCGGTAGTGGTGGTGGAGGGTTGCAAGCTCCGAAATCTCGCTGATCTGCTGCTCCACAAACTCGCTCGTGATGCTCGTCTGTTTTGTGTCGGTGTACAGCTTCTTCATGACAAGCGCCGTCGTCACGCTTGTAGCGCAAATGATGAGCAAAATCGCAACTATTTTTAGAGCCGGTTTCATGCTATAAATTTATGCAAAAAAGATGCAAAAGGTTAAGTTCGTTGAAATTTCTTGTTATCCATGAAACCTTCATTACCATTATATGAAGGGGGAGGAATCCCCCTCGCTCCAGCCCCGACTTACATTATCATTTCAACCTGTTACCCCGGCCATTGTGCCGGGGTCGCCTTACACGGCTTTTCCTTGCAGTCGCTTTGTACGTCGGGTCTTACGCTCCCCCCACTGCGGGCTTCAGACGCCAGCCCGCAACGCCCGGCTCTTGCCCCTAAAAAGAAAAAGACGCAGCTTCATTTGAGTCTGCGTCTTTTTGCAATAGAAATCTCTTTACTTTTTTATGTATCGCATTAATTTAAGAATCAAGGTTTCTTCAAAATTTCTTCTACTGTCAATAATCGTGTGGATAACAACATCTTTTTCTCTGACTTCATATACAATTCGGTAATTTCCCTGTATTACTTCTCTGTATCGTTCAATGCCTTGTTTGTATAATTCTGGAACGATTCGTCCGCTTTGTGGAAAATGTGATAATGATAAAATGTTGTCTTCGAATTGAATGATTACGGATTCGACATAGGTTTTGTTCAATGAGTCGTAGTATTCAATTATCTCATTCAAGTCATCTTTTGCGAATTGAGATACGATGACATTGTAAACTTCATCTTGCGACATTGTATTTCTGCCTTAGTTCCTGAAATACCGATGTTGCTGATTCTGTTCTCCCGGCTTGGACATCACGTTCGGAAAGTTGAATGATTTTTAGCAGGTTAAAGGCGTTTTTCATATCCTGGTATGTCTCGACATCAACCAAAACAGCCCGAGATTTTCCTTCTTGGGTTATTACTAACGGCTCTTTTCGTTCATTAACGAAGTCCATGACATCGTCAATGTTGGAACTGACATATGAGTCGGGTTTTATGCATTCGCAAACATCAAGCATACCTTACTCCGGTTGATTCTTTTTTAAATATACCTTTTTCACTGTTTATTTGCCAACCCCCTTCCAAGTTGGAAAAGCCCTTTTCCTCTACAGTTTGCACTAAAAACGCCGTTTTTCGTTGCGAAATCGGGCTATTTTGCATGGAGAGTTGGCTCTCTTGCGAGTTATGATAATTGGATGTATATTTGTTGCAACAGGACTCCCCACACCTCTCGTTGATGTGTCCCAGTGGGAGACATTTTTATTTTAGGGATTTTCCCAAGTAGTTGTTGTATGAGTGATGCTGAAAATAATACAAGCGATGAACTGCGTTGCGATGCTCTACTAGAAACAGACGAAGAGTTCGAACGCAAAATGGAACGAGGTTATGCTGACGCTGTTGAGGGCAGAGGAAAATCGCTTGATGAGGTATTTGACGATTTGAAAAATCGATACCCCTGAAAAGGCTGCTTCTGTTTTGGAATTCTTTCAGCGGGGTGGTTGTTTTCTTGATTTGTTGTAACTTTTATGAGTGTATCTGACTAGAATCCTGTTCTCGTCTTGAATGCCGAAATTTGCCTAAAAAATGCATTCTAATGTCGGATATAGATGTTATTTTCTAAAAAACATATTTTGATGACTGATGGAAAAAGAATGTATATAGGCTCTTGAGTCCTTAATCTGTTACATTTGATTTTTGGCTTTTGGTTATGTATTTTAAAGAAAACAGGTCCCATTAAGGTATATGTGGGCTTTATGCTATGTGTTTCGGTAGAATCCTAGCCTTATACGGTATCTATTTTTTCCAACGGATTGGTAGAATGATATAATTTATTACTTTTATATCAAATAAAATAACTAATAAATTGGAGATAAAATGGCGGCCACGCAATTTGAACCTATTGGACCGTTTGAAATCCCGTTTGAAAAAAGAACGAGAAGAATTGAAAAAGAACATATACAGTCTTTTTTAGAGAATGGAGAAATACAAAAAAAGATTGATTTGTTAAATACGCGAGGATGTTATATCTTTGCGATTCGGGCTGGTAAAGGCTTTACCCCTTGGTATGTTGGTCAGGCTAAAAAATCTTTTAAACAGGAAATTTTTACTCCACACAAGAAAGACATTTACAATTGTGTGCTAGCTAACAATAAAAAGGGAACGCCTATAATGTTCCTTATCAGTTCTTCAAAAAAGAATCAGTTGCTGGAAAAAGAAATCAAGGAGCTGGAATCTTTCCTTATTTTTTGGGCTCGTAAAGCCAATAAAAATATTAAAAATCAGCAAAATAATAAGGATACGTGGGGTATTGCTGGAGTTTATAACAGCGATATCGGCAAGCCATCTATGGCCTCTAAAAATTTGAAGGGATTACTTAATCTTGAAGGAAAAATAAAGTGATTTCTGAAGTTTTTTTGCTTGATGTGTGGTTACCCTAAAAAATAGCGCGACCCACGTCAGTGGTGAATTCTTGTGAATGAAAGAAAAGCCCCGACTCGTTAGAGCCGGGGCAATTCCTTTTCGCGTTTCAGTAGGCGGCGTAGTCACGATTATTTTCTAATCACTTCCTACTTCCTACCGTCTACTGCCTACTAGCTTACGCCTGCTTATAGCTCTCCATCGATTCCATGCGGAGGCTCTTCACAAAGTTGTAGTGCTTTGCGACTTCGGCTTCGGCGAGGTTCAAGTACACCTTCAAGCTCTTGTCGAACAGTTCCGGTGCCTTGGTGGCGTCGCGGAGGAGCAACAGGGTCATCACGCAGTTGGCGGCGAGTTCGTACAAGTGACGGCTGCAGAGGTCGGTGAATTCGTTGTTTTCAACGGACTTCACGTATTCAATAGCTTCGTTGTACTTGTCGTCCATAGCCTTGGCGCGAGCCTTGAGGCTTTCGTATTCCGGGCGAACATCCATAGCTTCGAGTTCTTCGAGCATGAGGCCGTAGCTGCCGGTGGTGATGTGCGGAAGTGCTGCAACCGTCTGGAGCTGCGTCGTACCTTCGTAAATGGAGGTGATACGAGCATCGCGGTAGAGGCGCTGGCAAGCGTATTCAAGCATGTAGCCCGAACCGCCGTGAACCTGGATACAGTCGTAGCTGTTCTGGTTTGCGTATTCGGAGTTCATGCCCTTGGCGAGCGGTGTGCAAGCGGAAGCGAGCTTCTGGTAAAGCTTGAGTTCCTTCTTTTCGTCGTCGGTGAGCTTGCGGGTGCGTTCGATGTCTTCGAGGCACTTGTAGATGTCGACGTAACGAGCTGTCTGGTACAAGAGGGCGCGGCCTGCATCGAGGCGAGCCTTGATGTTCGAGATCATTTCATAGACGGCCGGGAAGTTCACGATTGCCTGACCGAACTGCTTACGGTCCTTGGCGTAGGCGAGAGCTTCGTTGTAAGCCATCTGGCTGATACCCACAGACTGAGCGGCAATGCCGAGGCGGGCGCCGTTCATGAGGGCCATCACGTACTTGATGAGACCGAACTTGCGGCGGCCGCAGAGTTCAGCCTTGGCGTTCTTGTAGACTAGTTCGCAAGTCGGGCTTCCGTGGATACCGAGCTTGTTTTCGATGCGGCGAACGTCAACGCCACCGTCACGCTTGTCGTAAATGAACATGGAAAGACCACGACCATCGTGCGTGCCTTCTTCGGAGCGTGCGAGCACCAGGTGAATGTCGGAGTCGCCGTTCGTGATGAAGCGCTTCACGCCGTTCAAGTACCAGCACTTGTCAGCTTCGCTGTAGGTGGCCTTGAGCATCACGCGCTGCAAGTCAGAACCTGCATCCGGTTCGGTCAAGTCCATGGACATCGTTTCGCCAGCGCAGATGCGCGGGATGAAACGGGAACGCTGGTCTTCGTCGCCGAATTCATAGAGCGTTTCAATGCAGTCCTGGAGGGACCAGATGTTCTCGAAACCGGCGTCTGCAGAGGCAATCATTTCGTTGATGGCCGTGTAGGCGGTAATCGGGAAGTTGAGGCCGCCAAAGCGGCGCGGCATCGTGACACCGTTGAGGCCAGCCTTGCGGGTGGCTTCGAGGTTTTCGTAGGTCTTGGATGCGTAGCGGACGCGGCCGTTTTCGCAGTGCGGGCCTTCGGCATCCACGTCTTCGGAGTTCGGGAAGACCGTGTTTGCGGTGATGTCGCCAGCGACTTCGAGTACGCGGTTGTAGTTGTCCATAGCGTCGGCAAAATCTTCCGGCGCATAGTCGAAATTGTCCTTGTCAGCAAAGCCGTTTTCCTTGAGCTCGACAATGCGCTGCATCAAGGGGCTGCTTTCGAGGTTGAATTTAATCTCGGGGTGATCTGTGTAGAAATTTGCCATAGCGCTTACTTGTTGTTTGCCTTGTAATACTTGATCATCTTCGGGAGAACTTCTTCGACGGTGCCGTTGATCACGTAATCAGCGATAGCGTTGATCGGAGCTTCGGGGTCAGAGTTCACGGAGATGATGATACCTGAATCCTGCATACCAGCGAGGTGCTGGATCTGGCCGGAAATACCGAAAGCGATATAGACCTTCGGGCGGACCGTCACGCCAGTCTGACCGATCTGACGGTCATGATCGACGAAACCTGCGTCCACAGCGGCGCGGCTAGCACCGACTTCAGCGTGGAGTTCCTTGGCAAGTTCGAACAGCATGTCGAAGTTTTCCTTGGAGCCCATGCCGTAACCACCGGCGACCACGATCGGAGCGCCCTTGAGGTTGTGCTTGGCCTTTTCCACATGGCGTTCGAGCACCTTGACCACGTATTCCGTTTCCGGAACGTACTTGGCCACGTCGTGCTTGATGACTTCGCCCTTGTAGTTCGGATCCACGATTTCCTTCTTCATCACACCTTCGCGGACGGTTGCCATCTGCGGGCGGTGTTCCGGGTTCACAATCGTTGCGACGATGTTACCGCCGAATGCCGGACGGATCTGGCAGAGCTGGTTTTCGTAGAACTTCTTCACGCCACCGATGCTCATTTCGAA
>NZ_JBGUHR010000071.1:0-36670 GCF_045112255.1 Fibrobacter sp. | reverse complement strand
CCCAAATTGTTGGTGAATTAAAAAACCCAGTTGCTTTTGTTGCAACCGGGTTCCCATCAAACATCAACCTTCAAAGGAAATCATCGGTGCAACTTTTGCCTATAACCGCAACCCGTATATGCTGCAAAGAGGCGGTCGGCCTTTGGTGCCAACTGACTATTGCGTTCAACGAGTTTAATGTTATGTAGCATCATTTGCATGGTTTTTAACCTCTTTGCATTCAAGTTTAGCAATTATTTTTTCGATCGTCAAGGGTTTTTTGCGATTTTTATCAAATATTAACAAAAATTTACAAAAAACCCTATTTTTTATGCCGTCGTGGTCATTTTATCCTTTAAAGCTTGGTTGATCCACATCTTCTTGCGCGTTTTCATGATGTCGTTGTAAGACATGCCACGATTTGGGTTATCCGGCAGATTTGGGAACGGCGCGTTAGAGTTGTCTTCTTGATACGACTTAACGATTCTATCCCAAGCAGCCTTGTTTTCGGCGTCAGACAACGACGCAGCATCATTCTTTACGCTAGACGTTTCCATAGGATCACGCCTAGCATTGGCAAGTACAGATGCAAACGGCGATGTAGCGTTTTCGATTACGTAGTCTTCAATGAGATTCGAAAGCTTTGTACGCTTTGCCAAGTTCGGTGTCGAATAAATTCGCTCAATAAGTGAACGAAGCTGTTCGCACAAACTATCAAACTGTGTAGTTTGAATGCCGCCAAATTCAGATACGACTTCGCCGATTTCAGTACCAGCATCGGAGCGACCGCCTACGCCACCAGCATTGTTATTGGCATCAACTTGTTCAGCACAAGCTGTCGCAAGCTTGATGGTATCCGGCTTTTTCAAAGATGCAAGCTGGCCAAGAGAAATCACGAATTGCATGATATTGCTTTCGGCAAACTTATTGTCATTGACGTCTTCCTTAGTTTCTGACCGCTTCTTCTCCTCGCGAGTGACGTCGCCTTGGTCGCTGTTAAAGCCCTCGTCGCCTTCGTCACCGTTTTGCCATCCGGTATTGAACACGCCAGTCGTACCGTGCTGACGTCTGTTGTTAGCCCAGTCAGCATAACTATTAAACAAATCACGCAAGTCCACTCGTTCATCGGAATCATACAACGAATCGTCATCATTATCATCATCAGCGCTGTCATCGGTCGACTTCCTCATCACATCTTCCTTATCGAAGTCGGCGCTTACATTGCTCAAGTCTAGTTTGTCCGGATCTTCCGCAGCAGCGGTGGCTTGCGCAGCTTCTTCAGCCTTCTTTGCGGCAAGCGCTTCTCGGTTCTGCTTGAGTCGCTGCAGAGCGCCGAGACCAGCTTCAAACATAGGCTTCATTCCGCACACGTCGGCGAGCTGCATAATGGCTTCGCACTGTGCCTCCGACATGTTGAGGTTTTTTGTGAGATATTCAAAAACTGTCATAATTACCTGACAACTGATTTGACCATAGTTTATCAGTTGGGCATCAAAAAAGCCTTCCTTACGGAAGGCTCTTGATAAGCGAGTCGCATTCGTTCTCGACGGATATCCACCAATTTTGCTGGCCGCCGTCGTCCGCATACCCAGCGGCGTTCGACATGAAAGTCGCGTAGTCGCGGAGTTTTGTGAGTTCGGCCTTATTCATCTGATCGATGCGCTTTGCTGGTTCTTTACGATTTACTTTGAATTTTCTTTTAATCATGGGCCAAATATAATAAAAAATGCCTAGTTGTCTAGGCATTTGTTAAAAATTTATCCGTTTCCGCCTCCGGACGCTGCGGCACCGCCGCCTCCGCCACCGCCTCCAGCGCTATATCCAGCGTCGCATCCCGGCTGGTAGCTTCCGGTCAGACCAGTGGATCCAGTCTTGACGCTGTAACCGCATACTGGAACTTGTTCGGAATAGGTCTTCGTGAGTTCGATAGGATTGACGAGATTGGCCGGAGAGTTCTTCATCAAGTCCTTAATCTGCTGACTGGGCTCGGTCTTGATCTGCTGCGGCTTCAACGCCTTCTCGTCCGTCTTCGGCATAGGCTCGGTGAGCGTGTTGCTCTTCGTGCTGCCGTTGCTCGACGTACAGTTGCTCGTAGGCTGGCTTGTCGGTGCGCCCATGCCGTCAATACCCGGTGTGACTATCTTGTTCGAAAGTCCGCTTCTCGGATCGACGGTGACTGAACGTACGGAATTCGGCATTACAAGAGGCTTGTACAAGTCTCCGTGACGCAACTGCGAATACAGATGCCCTACTTGCTCAAACGCCGGATCGGCGTCCTTGACTGCCTCAAGGAATGTCTCGAACTTATCCATTGACTTCGCCAGCAGCTGCTTTGTTTTCGTCGTCGGTAGTCGCGTTGTTCACTTCGACTGCGACGGTGTCTTCGGCGTTCTTGGCTTCTTCGGCGGCCTGTTCTTCGGTCTTCTTCGCTTGTGCGTACTTGGTGACTTCGGCGGCAACCTTCTCGGCTTCGCCAGAGGACATGTTGCCAACGTTACCGGGAACCAGCTGACCGTTCTCGTCAGTCTGCGCGGTCTGTGCATCCTCGTAGAGGGCCCAGAGCTTGATGATGGGTTTGAATAGTTCCGGCGACTCGGCAGCTTCGCAAAGCTTGGCCACGCCCTTGCAGAAATTCTTTTGGTTTTCGGTCATGTCACTACCACTTGAGTCTATAGACACAAGTTTATCAGTGTTCCGACCAACGCTAGTATCGAAATGCCCAGAATGACCCAAATAAGCGGATCGCGACGAGGTTTCTTCTCAGCGATCGATTCTGCAATGTGTTCGCCGAACTGATGCCGAAGGCCGTCGACTTCGCCGTTAATCATGTTGATGCGAGTGACAAGGCTTCTAGGAACCGGATTGTTCTTGACAAACTGCATTACTTCGCCCAGCGTGTCTTGCGTGGCAAGAACAAGGTCGGTAGTCTCGCTAATCTGTTCGCCCATCATCTTCATGGTGTCCCACACACGATCAAACTCGTCATCCGTGTCGATTTCGTCGACACCGCTGATAGAGTCATCAGACCCGCCCATAAAATTGCTGTCGGTAGATTCCTTCTGCAGCGCACGGTTAAGCATCCTGACGCCCTTGACAATCTTGTCCACGGCATCTTGGTCTCGCTTGTCCATGTTGTCGACCATGTTGAAATACGTCTCCATGCCGTTGATGTAGTCGGCAATCTGCGTATCGGTGGCTTCAGTAACGGACTGCTGGTATCGATCCATTTCATATCGGTCGAAGTGCCGAGAGTCAATCAGTTTCTTTCCAGTAAACAGCGACGTCGGTACTTGAGTTCCTTCTGGATAGATAACGGCCAGTTCGTAGGACATTCCGATGGCGTCCATCTCGTCGAGGATTGCTTCGTTTGCGAGCACGGAAATATTGCCTACGCCTTGGTTCTCGATGTTTGCTGCCATTGTCGCGAGCGCCTTCGGATGTTCAGCGAGAAGGCTCTTGCGGCTCACCATGGCGATATGCTCCGGCAAGTATTTCTTGACAACGTCCATCGTCGCCATGATAAGAGAATCACTGAGGAGCCACTGCATGTCCTCACATTCCATAAGGTCTGCCGGAAGATCGATAAGGCTCTTCCGTATAACATATCCGTCAGCATTAAGTGCAACAATAGCGCGAATCATCGTTAACCTCTAGGTTTGATATCCATCGTGACATAGGCGAGATTGTACTTCGTCACGACTCCGTCCTTGTCAGTGACTCCAGTTCCGACTGGGTAGAACTCGATGCTTCCCGGAGGATTGTTCTGCAGCATGAGATCGAGGTTCTTGCCATACTTCGTCTTGTAAATCTGGAACGTCATGATAAGCTTGCATCCGTCCATGTGCGCATCGACGCACACCGCCATGGCTCTCTGCTTCCACGACTCGTAAGGTTTGATTCCGTTACGGTCACGGTCAGCCGGGGCCACTTCCTCGATGGTGTACTTCTTCTCGCCAGTAGCGACATCGAGAATTATCTTGTCCGCAAGCGACTGCGGATAGATGTTTCCAGAAGGAAGCTTCTTTCCGATAATGAATACAGTCGCATCAAACAGTTTCGGCGGTTCACTTCGACTTCTGGACATCTGCGATCCACTTGTTCAATAGTTCTTCCTTGCCCATGGAAATCAGCAAGGTCTCCATGAGTTTCTTTCGGCCAGACCAGTAGGACGAAATGCCCTTCAAGTACAACCTTACGCGAGGGCCGATCTCCTTGTCGTTGATGACCTTCATCGCCTCGTTGTACATGTTGCGGCTGCCAATCCAGTCGGCGAGAAGTTTCTTCTCGTCGGCCATCATGCTGTCATACAGCTTCTGTTGTTCCGGAGTGAACGACTTGATAATAGCGTCGATTTCGTTAGGCATTTTCCACGGCCCTTTCCAAAAGTGTCTGCGCTTCCTTGGACACGTCCACGCACTTCATTACTTTGTACGTCGGCTGTGCCTCGCTGAACCAGCAGAGATAGCAGTTCTTGATTTCGATCCCGGTCTCTTCCTCGAAGATACGCTTGTAGCAGTGGAGCTGCAGAGAGTACTCGACTAGCTTGCATGCCTCCAGATGACTGCACGGATCCTCAAGATGGAACTTTGACGTAGTGTCGAATTTCGTATTGGTCTTCCAGTCCCAGATTTCAAATGCTTGGGACTTGTTGTTGTAGAAGATCTGGTCGATCATTCCGCACACGTTGTAGCGTGGGCTACCGATGACGAGTTCGGAACGAACCGGATACATCTTGCCACGGATGTCGGCGAGGAACTGGTCTACCATCGGTGTGATCTTCTTGTACAAAGGAAGCACCGGGTCGGTATCGAAAGTCATCTTCGGATTCTTTTCGAGATCCTTTGCGAACTCCGCATCAACGATATCCTTCGGATAACGCTGCACCTTGTTCGCAATGGTCATTTCGATGTACTTGTGTACGGCGGAGCCCTTTGCGCGAGCTATTAAGTTCGTACGAGCCCATTGGTCTTGCAGTTCCTCCGGCGTGATTGTCGGAATAGGCTGCCCAGCCTCCTCGGCCTCGCGCCGCATGCGCTCGACACATTCCTTGGACTTCTTGACCGCGTCGAACGGTTCCTTTACGGCCCCGGTCACTTTTGTAACAGACACCGTTCTCTTGCCATTCAACTTATAGCTGTGCCACTCTTCGTCAAATGATATGTTGCTAAAAACGTCGATTTTCTTGAAAAATTCATGCATAATGGCCAGTTTGCAATTCAAATTGTTTATTGCTAAAATTACATCAAATACGTTACAATGTCAAATTTATGGAACTTGTTGACAAAATCAAAGATTTTATCCATGCCATATTAGTCAAGAGCGATAGCGCATATCTGGAATCAGCTCTGTTAAGCGGCGTAAATACACTAGCAGAACAGTGTCAGTATCATGGACTGGACATAGAAGCAGAAATTCATCACCGAATGGACGAACTGAAAACTAAACCCATAACAAGGAAAAACAACATGGAACTCGTTCAACTTACCAACAAGATCATTACTGGCATCGAACTTCTCGCAGAAGACTACAATGCCGTCCCTGGGTGCCCCGACTACGCGAAGAAACTTCGCCGCATGTCGAAGGTTCTCGCAAAGCCGGAATCCATCATCGACAAGGTGTTACGAAAGGAAATCGGCGAAGAGTGGAAGGCCGTCAAGGCTCATCCGACCTACAAGATCAGCAACTTCGGTCGCGTGATCGGTCGCAACGGCAAGGTGCTCTCCACGTACATCGACTGCTACGGTCGCGAAATCGTCGACCCGCAGACCGAGAACGGAAAGCACAAGCACCTTCACATCCGCGCAGCCGTCATCAACGCCTTCATCCATCCCAAGAAGGGCGAGAAGGTGAAGTACATGCACGGCCAGAAGGTCAATACCGTGTACAACCTCGGCATCGTCTAATTTGATTTAACGAGAGAGAAAAAGAGAAAGGCGGCCTTGCGGTCGCCTTTCTTGCATTAACGGAAAACCTTACGCGAGTTTCCAGCCGAGGTTGGTCACGAACGTATTGGCCAGATAGACCTCGTCCGTATCCGTCGGCATCTTGAGTTCGAGGGACTTCAGCACTCCGTCCTTGTGCTCGTCAAGAAGCTCGTCGATCTTGTCGTCGACTTCCATTCGGATAGCGGTTTCAAGGATCGTCTCCTTCGAGGGCTTGAACTGGATGGTCTCGCCTACGTCGTTCTTCTCCTTGCGCCAGTGCTCAGGATACGCCTTCTTCACGCGAGGCGTGATGATGTCGAGAAGCACCTTGCTGATTTCGTACTGAGGGTCGTACGTGGAGTCGTTGACCGACTTCGAGTATTCCTCGATGTACGGCTGCAGCTCCGGCGACACGCTGACATCCATTGCGTAGCTATGGGTCGTCCTCGGAAGCATTTTCGGCATGTCCATTTCACGATCCTTCATCATGAACTGGACGCCTACTGATACGATAATCTTCATGACTACCTCTTCTTGGTCTTCGGCTTCTTCGGAGCCTTCACCTTGGCCATGGCGACGACCATCTTGCGGATCAAGTTCACGTCCTTGGCGGAGATAATGCCCTTGAAGCTCTGGATAGCGTTCTCGATGCGTTCATGGTTGCTCGGATGAGTTTCGTCGCCGTCGTAGTCCATTCCGAAGCATACGAAGCCCACCTGGATCATCGCAGCGCCTACGGCCTTGGCAGCTACGCCAGAACCGCACTGGAGAACGGAGAACGAGAAGAGGTCTGCCTGACGCTCGATGTTGCGGTTGGACGACATGAGAGTGTCGTCGTAGCCTTCCATATCGCAGTGGCCGAGGCAGATGTGGCCGAGTTCGTGTGCGATCACCGCATGCACCATGTCGAGCGTATTGGAACGCCAGCATTCAGCAAATGCGGTCGAATCGATCTTATACTTGGCGAAGTCCATCTTGACGGAGAACACCATCTGGCGAGTGATTTCGAGAGACCAGCCGTCTTCCTTTTCAACGGTCAAGTAGTGATAGCGAGTCCATTCAGCCAGCTTGAGAACCTTTTCGAGCGGCATGCCGTTGTCGAAAAGTGTCTTGATGAAGGCGAAGTGGCTAAGCCAGTTCACGAGGCCGCCGAGAACTTGAACGCGGTAGCGTTCATTCGGATGGCTTGCGTATGCGTTGATGACGGTAGAGTCCATGTCTGGGACGAAGTCGGTCTTCGACGCAGCCGAACGGTAAAGCGTGTTCGTCTCGACGAACTTCGAGTCGACGCAGAGACGGAACAGATATGCAAGGTCGCTGTCGCTGACCAGCTGAAATGCGGATTTGATGTTAAGCATCTTCGATGTCATCCTTTAGTTTGATGTTGTTTTCGCGTAAATACTTCAAAACGGCGGCCCTCAATCCCTTGTAGCCGTTCTCGCGGCGGTGGGCCCCCATCATCTTCTTCATTTCGCTTGTTTGTGTAAGTGCGTTCCAGCGACGCCATTCACGGTCGTCCATGTCACCACGGATTACCAAGTCCATGCCGTAAGGCCCCGGAGCAAAATCCGGAACGGACACGATTTCGTCACTGAAATCCGCTAATGTTTGTCTTTTAGCCATAATGTAAATCGTTTTAGTCGTTAATATAGTATTTATCAGTTTTCTTGGCAACTTGTTGATAAACTGCGTACATAAGGATAGGATTTTGCCATGAATTACGATTTTTTCAGACTGCTTGACTCGGCGAAGTCAATGGATAACGCTTCCAAGATCGAGGCGCTGAAGCGCTTGTACCTCGCATGCGAGCTCAAGAACGACCCGGATCTCGCCAAAGAAGGCGCTGCCAAATTCGTCAACGACAGCGGAACCGAGTGCAACGGAACACAAGTTTCTGACACTTGCTACGTGTTCGATTGCGAGAACGGCAAGGTCAAGCTCACGCTCGCTGACCGCCAGACGGTCGTCATCGAGGCCAGCCCTACTGGAACCGACGACATGTACCGAGTAGTCGGCAAGGTCGGCGTAGAAACCAGTCTGAATGACGCGCTGAAGGTCGGCACGGATGCCCTCAACGACGAAGCCCTCATGGAAGGTCTCGTAGGCGACATGATGCACAAGGCTGGAAAGGCTGCCGCTACAGCCGCGCTGGCCGTAGCCCCAAGCCTCGTAGGATGCGCTGGTACGCCTAGCGTAGACCTTACGCCGCACGAAGCCACCATCGACTACGTGGCTCAAGAATACGGCATCAACCCTACAGAAGTCAACGACGGCAACCAGATCATCCCGAACCTCGTCCAAGCAATTACGAACAAGATTACCGAGCAGACCAAGGCAATCAGCGAGAAGTCCGATGCCAGCGAAGGCATATCCATCGCGAAGGCCCCGGCTACACAAGAAGCCAAGGACATCTACCAGATGCTCAAGGACGGAACCATCAAGGTGAACAACAACACGCTCGATCCGGAACGCCATACGCAAGAAATGGCTCAAGCAGACGCAGCGACTGCGTTCGCTCGTGGACTCCGCCAGAACTTCCACAACGCGCTCAAGGTCGAGGGCGAAGAATTCCTAAAGGAGCTGAACTAATGAACTTCATCGAAGACGATCTTGACACATTCAAGAAGGATTTTGCCGACGGTCTTAACCCAGACCAGTTCGAGGCGTTCGCAAAGAACCCAAGCGACATCACCGAGGAAGTCTTGTTCCAGCTCGCCGACCTCGTTGACGGAAAGCTCGACATCGAGCCTCGCGACAACAGCACCGAAACCGCCGCGCCAGACACGGTTGACCGTCTGATGAACGCGGTGACAATCGTCTACATCACCGACGAGAACATTCCGGTCGCAGTCGCCTCCATCATCGACCCGACTTCGGAATCCTATTTGGGCTACATTCCGCTTGACCAGTATTCTCTCCAGAGCGCACAGAACCTTGACGGTCGTGTACAGCTCGAATTCATCGCAATCGCCGACGAGTACCTTCACAGTCCGGTCGAGCAAGAACTTGTCGCGCAGCTCAACAAGCTGGGCACTCCGCTGTTTGCTGCAACGACCGAGAGCGACCAGACAACTTCGCAGATACTTGGCGAGATCGGATTCAAGCCAGTCTCCTCGATGAAGATTCCGGAGAACGGCGAAGAAAATGTCATCCTCTGGATCGACAAGGTCGAAGTCGACGAGGACGGAGAAGTCGTGGGAGAGAACGGAGAAGGTTCCGAAGAACCCACAGAAGAAGTAATTTCTAGTACATGATTAGAGAGATCGATTCAAATTCCACCGGAACTCCGTATGTGAACATACTGGAGCTGATCTACATGTTCGCCATCGTAGAGTTCCATATCGCCATGGGGCATGTCGGCCTCTACAACAACGAAGAAAAGAAATGGAATATACGCCGAGTGTTCTGGAGCCTAGTAATAGGAATGCCGAGCATTTGCATACTCGGCATATTCTTGGCAGCTGCTGTGAAGTTTCTGCTACAGTAGCTCGAATACCGTGAACCTGGTAGTCTTCACCGTTATCGCTTCTTCAGCGGCAATCTTGACCGTAAGTTCCGTATTGCTGTCGCCATTCTTGAACTCACAGAAATAGTTCAACACGGTCGCCGTACCTGTCGGCCCA
Source organism: Fibrobacter sp. (assembly GCF_045112255.1). Lineage (GTDB taxonomy): Bacteria > Fibrobacterota > Fibrobacteria > Fibrobacterales > Fibrobacteraceae > Fibrobacter. The sequence continues at coordinate 27,144 of NZ_JBGUHR010000071.1, read as the reverse complement.
GACATATCCATCTGCTGCTTCATTACTGGTACAGTACCGCAAGTCACCGACACGTCGATGACGTTCGCGCTCAATGCAACTGGTGTGCATTCAAGTTGCAAGTTCATCGCATAGCGAGCGCCGCCAGTCAAATTTGTAAGTTTCGTCAAACGATTCGAGGCGATAGTCGCTGTGATGACAGAGTTCTCAACCGACACAGAATCCAACGGAATATTACTTGCCGTAGAGTTGACAGTTTCGGCAGTCGATGCTCCATACGACGTATAGTAATCCGCCTTCTTCGCGTTGATAGTCACCGACGCATTATTCTGGTCTGGCGTAATTTCAATACCATACGTTGTCGTCAATGCGCGTGAGCCGGGAACTTCGGTGAAGCCATATTTGACCGTATCATTTATCGTATTCTCTTGCGATTTGATATAACGGTACTGCAAGTTAGTCGTGGTATCACAGAACACCGTGTTTTCTGGTGGTTCCAATTCGCCAGTAGTACGCTTCGCCGTCGGCGAAACATATACGTGAATGTTGGTAGAGCCGCTTGGCGCGGTTTCCGTGAAGGACGCCTTTCCGTTGGTCGAATCTACCGCCAGCGTACCAAAAATCATGTCGTCGATATGGGTCGGCAACATAGAAGCTGGAATAAGACCGTTCAAGTCACGTAACGCGAGACGGTTCATCGGTACGTAGAACGAACCTTCATCAGTACCTTCGACTAGGCCACTGCCTTCTGGACGGTCTTCAGAATTACTCCTACGAAGCGAGTCGATAGCCATCGCCCAATCAGCCGACTTAGTCTGGTCGATAAGTTCAGCGGTGACTTCGTCGTCAATCATTTTCGGCAACGCCGAAATTCTTTTTGGTATCAAGTTTGGTTGAGCCATATCAACTCCTAGTTCCTATCAATATCTTGTTCACTTTCGCTAACGCCATAGCCTAGAGCGTCTGCATTAGCACGGATAATTCCATCGCCGTTGCCTTCATGGTACAGCAAGTAAGTCTTTGCCATATCGTCATCCGGATCGGTCGTACTCGGAAGCCTATAATCGATCACGCCAGCAGTCGGGAAGTCGAACATGCGGTACAGAGTAGCGTCAGAAATGACACCGCCCTTTCTCGATGGCACTGGGTCTCCGGATTCTGGATACTCGTCATGTCCAGGGACATCGGTTCCAGCCAGCACACTGACGGCTGGGCGGATGTACTTACGCACAGACCAGAAGTTCGCGTGTATGCCAGCATTGGTTTCCATAGAGTGACCGCCGTTCACATTCGCTGGCGGATACAGACCGATACCGCCTTGCTCTATCGGCAAGTACGGACGTTCGAGACGGCTCAACGGACGAAGGTCTGCGCTGTCGTCAGCGGTTTGATACTCTGGGCGAATTCTGCCTTTGTTCTCATAATCATACACACCGCCAGTAGTGAGGTACGGAACGCATCCAAGCGTAATGTCCATCGGAGGAACGAAACTGTACGGAAGATACATGTTGCTGCGGTACGAACCGAATGCATCGTCGCACAGCGGGTTTCTCCAGATATTCCTTTCTACTTCGTTATGGATAAACTTGTGCGACATCGTGTCGTACTTTACGGTAATCGTTCCAGACGCTGTCCACAATGACGGAAGTGTTGCACCCAAGGCATCAGCTCCATAAAGCGGACTCAAGTAGTTCGTCGGATACTGGCGGTATTCCGTAGTGTACCAGCGGCCAGCCTTCTGAGAGAAGGTAAACTGCATGTACACCCTAGTATAGGTCTGATTCTTGTAGTTCGACGGAGTCACGTACGGTGGCGAGGACATGCCGATAGACACGGCATTCACATCGGCGTGGTCGACGTTCGGATCACGAGAATCCGCAGTCGTATTGCCGAAGCAGTCGTTCACATAATGCGCGACGATGTCGCTCTCGACTCGACTAGTCTCCATGCGCTTCTTGACGCGAGAAATCGTACGTACATAGATCGGGTCGTTAGCTTCTTGGAACTTTCCGTCCTTCAGCAATACACGAGAGCCTTGATACTGGTGCAAGTCAAGTTTCGCGGCATAAGCGGTGACATAACTTTCCAAGCACTTCGCCAACTCAGTTTCAGTCGGCATGACAGAAGATACCGATGTAACGTCATCGTCCGCATCATCGTATTCATATCGATACATCTGGGCCACATCAGCAGACGCAAATACGCGCTGATTTTCTGGTAAGTCCGCCAGAGTTTCCATCGTGATTTCTGGATACGGCACCGTATCAATCGACTGGATGTTCGTGAACGGGTTCATCCATTCCGTATCGGTATGGCTCGGAGCTTCCGTGCGAACATGTATCGTCTGCGACGGATCAGAGTCATCCATCGTGTCGTATTCGTACGTCGAAGTACCACCGATATTCGACAACGTCATGTAATCTTCTTCATTTATACGGATAGCGCTTACGGTTTCCGCATAACGACGAACATCGTTCATCATGTTATGCTGGGCTGCCGAGTTGTTGTACACCAATCCATTCAGCAAGTTAACAACAGAGTTGCTGGAATACCTATGACATTTAGAATCCGGTGTGTACGGCAACGTTTCCGTCGCGGCGCTAGATGGTTCCAAACCGTCACACTGGTACGGATAGTTTTCGTCACTGATATAAGAGAACCAGTGATTTTCGTCAGTGTCCGAGAAGATGCATGGTACAATAGTAATTTCTGGCTTGGTGATATATTCCGGCAAGTTGCGAAGCTTGCTGCACCACGCGGAATTGACCATGTCCTTGCTCCATTGGGGAACATTGTTCCAGTCAGTCGATGACTGGATCGGATTCTCGATATCAGCCGACAGCACGTCATTCGGCTCCGGCCATGTAGTGCCAGCATTGATAGATATGCTACTGATCTTCGTACGCGGTTTCTTGTTGCCTTTATAAGCAAGCATACGAAGCGACTTGAAGTCATTGGCCAACATGTCGACAAGCTGATTGGCAACGCGCACCGGGTTTCCATTGTCGATTGTCATCGGAGAATCATCGAAGTGTTCCGCTAACGCGATACGCATGAACGATGCAATCGATACCCAAGATGCCGTGCTCAATAGTGACATCAAGTATCGGGTCGCATAGACAGGCTTACCACGATGCTTTTCATCAGCGGCTAATAATGACGGATACACGGTGTTGTATAGACTGCGGTTCTCATCATAGATAAGATGCAGCAGCGACTTGTGTCCGTCGCGGTCACGGTCGAATTCGTCAGTCCAGCTCTGCGATATCGTCGCAAGTTTCCTACGGTTGGACAGTGCCCAAGGGAAAGTACTGGTCGCCGTCTGGTAGACCGTAGCAAGCACGTAGCGCTTGTCCACCTTCGGCATGTTGACCATGTGCTCGTTGTCGGAATCAATCGCATAGAACTTGTTGTATGCGTCCAAGTCGCCAGCTGAACCAGCGCCAGCATCTCCGGCGACGTCGCCTTCGTTGCGGTGCAATTCAAACTCACGGCCCACCAATCCCATCGGAGTCTCCGACGGATTGTCGCCACTTACGAGATAGGCCATGCCGCAGATATGGAACGTCTTGCGTCGACCCATAGAACTCTTGCGATCATACGGTACAAAGTCTGGATAAGGGAACTCGCCAGTAAATTCAATCTCGCAACCAGTGTCGTCATTCGATATGACAACGCCATACATAGGGAACGTACGGCGTTCACCAGTGGAGTTTCCATTCATCGCGACGATATTCGCACGGACATGTGTGTCTAGGTCAAGCGGTGTCTTGCCATCGTTCTTGTACGCCGTATTGGACGACGTGAACGTATATTTAGGTTCTTCGCCTTCTGCGACCGTAATCGAGGCAATTGTGTCGATCAGCAGCTTCTTGTTGCTGAAATACTGAACACCGCCCATGACATAGACACGCGGCTGCGCCATCGCGGCGTAATAGCCACTCAATGCGGCCTCTGGGGACTGTCCGTCACCGAACGCTTCTGGATCGACGTTCTGAATCGACATCGTGATGTCGATCGTCTCGCCGTCCTTCGTATCCAACGTGGCCGGAAGATGTAGGAACAACGGCTTTACGACAACGGAGCCATTCTGATAGCCCTGCTTGTTCGTAATCTTTCTGTAGTCTGGATAAAGTACGATGTGGTGACGGTTGTTGAACACATGCTCGGTAATCGGCGCGTGTGTTTCCGGATCGATTTCCTCGGTTTCCACGTCGCGTTCAAGATTACCGACGCCTTCTTCACAGCTCTTTACGAACGTGATGTTGCTCGTGTCAGTAAGACGGTTGAAAATCGGCCTATCGGATGTCATGTAGGTAAACGGCCAGTCACGCGGAAGCGCTGCTACGTTGGTAGAAGTCTGCGCATCATAACGAGTTCCGTATGCCCATTCAAGCCACGGATGAAGCGTCTTGCGGTCGTTTTCGTCATAGTCGTCTCTTGGCACCTTCTCTTGCTTCGTGACGTTGGCTGACGCGGCACTATACATTCCGCCCAGACCGAATCCAGTCACGAACACGTTGCTATGTCCGTTACCGATATTCACTTCGCCGTTGGACGTGAACCAGTCAACCAGACCGCCGTCGCAGTCAGTCATTGCCATGGACTTTACGCCAAAGCCAGTCACCTCGCCAACCTTCTGATGGGTAGCGTCATACACTTCGCGATGAGAGTAAGCCTTACGATAATGGTTATCGCATTCGACGTTATCGTTAACCGTAGGATCTGTCAATGCGGCAAGCGCGTCCGCATCAGCCGTGTCGTCAATAGGCGCAAATGCCACCTTGCGGACGTTGCCCTTGGTATAGCAGTAGACGCCATTGGTCGACGCATCGTCTTGATGGGACAGATATACGTACACTTCGTCGCTGCCGTCAACAGCCAAGTCAGCATAGAAGTCGAACGTTACGTTGTTGTCCCAGTCGAACGGCAAGGAGGTCGAACCGATCTTGATATCGCCAGTATGATACGGAAGAACCTTGTCGACCGTGTAATTACGGTCTAGCGCAATGCTTGCCGCTACTAGAGTAGTACATTCCAAAGTATCCGGAGTGTTCGCCTTGAGCACACCAGCGTCACGAATAAAGCCTTGAGGAATTTCGTCGGTAAGCGTAAGTTCGCCGACACCGTCCTCGTGGGTAAACTTTGCAACACGGAAGTTGATCTGGTCTGGAACAATATCGACCGAGTACGACGGCGTAAACGCTATCTGGCTTGCAGATACCGGAGTTTCGTACGGTTCATCATGCTCGTCATCTTGTATGTTGTACGATACATCCGACTTCACGGTCACAGAAACTGGCTTGCCTTCGTCAGACACCAGATGTCCATCTTCGATACGGCAGTTGCTGTTATTCTGATCCGGGAACGCCAGACCACCACGGCCATCTTCAAAAATCTGTGTAGTCGTCGGCCATGTCACATAGTCATGTATCTTGTTTGTCGGCAATTCTCGTTCGTCCATGTCGCATAGTTCAAAAGTCTATACGCAGTTTATCAGTTCAATAGACGAAAACGGCGCTTTCGCGCCGTCTTGAGGATTATTCTTCGGTACTTATGTCCGGATTCTGTATCTGGTTTCGGTATGTCGAGTCGACATGAACCGCAGACAAGTCGAAATCGCTGAACGGATTCTGGAACAGCGGGAACCCAGCGGTCTGGACGCTGTACGCCTTCGGGTCGCTAGGATCGACGAAGCCGTGCGGCGATAGGAAGATGTGGTCTGGCAGCTGGTAGTAGTCGTATGTCTTCCAGCGCTTTTCCTTCTTCGAGTAGATGAACCGAGCCTTGTATACAGACGGTCTGTCTGGCACACCGACGTTCTCGTTGAACACGTAGAAGTTCACCAGGCGAGCCATGCTGAACTTGGCGATCGGTTCAACCGTATTGACGTTGAATCCCTTGAGCTTGTATTCGCTATAGTCCGGAACGCTGTACACGTAGATCTGCGACTTGTTGATGATCAAGTCGTTCACTGGGCGACCGTCATACTTGTGGTTAGGCCAGATGTTGAACATGAAGTCCAGCATGCAGCCGTCAGCCGGATCGTGGGTGACGTTGTTCTCATCGCTGATGGTGACTGGCAGCAAGATGCAAAGACCTTGGTCGACGTCTGGGCCATCGTAGTTGATGATGTTCTTGTAGCGGTAATTGTCGTCATCGCCGTAGTGCTTGAACACCATAACGGCAGAATAGTCTTGCTTGTCGAATGCGGACAAGCTAGAATTCGTCTGGTAAGACGCGCCCTCGTTCCACTTGGTCGCCGTGAACTCCGGCCAGTTTGCGTAATTGCTGGTCGAAACGATGTTGACGCCAGTCGTCTGGTCAGTCTCGGTTCCCGGAATCGCAATCGTTCCCATCACGGAGATACTGGTCTTTTCGCTAGATTCGTTCCTTCCAATGTTACGAAGTACGAACGCAGAAATGTCGGTGTTGGCCGTCATGCGGATGACACCAGAACCAGTAATCGAATTGTTGTCGAACGGAAGCAAAAGGGTACGAGCCCATTCATCCGCGTATACTTGATACAAATGATAGCCAGGATATTCAGAAATGTTGGGTACGGAAATGATTGCTGGCGGTACGCTTGGAGTGTCGCTCAGACTGACATAGAAATCGCCAAGGCAATATACCATATCGCCTTCGTGATAAGTCTCGTCAAGATTGTGCGGGAAGCAGTACTGCGCATAACCACTCAACGGATTGTCAAATGACTTCGACGCATCGGCTTGTCGGTTCGGCTCTTTCGAAAATACCGTACCTTGTGTTGGATCACTTGCCATATATTTGTAATAGAACTTGAACGCATTCGAATCCGGCATTTGACGCAGCGTATGGACGCACACACGCTTGGCAATCGGAATACTACCACGATAGATATAGCCGCCGTAGTCGACACTTATAGCTTCGCCACTAGCAATCGGCTCAACCGTTTCATACGTAACAAACATCTTGTTGGTCATGTCGTATAGACGGAAATACAAACCAGCCTTGTCGTATGTGTGAGCGAAATTGTCCTTAGACTTAACGAGCCATGCGTTCTCTACAAGTACGCCGTTTTCTTTGTACTCGTCGTACTCGAATTCGTCATACACGATTGCTTCTTCATACAAGCGCCACTTCGTATCGCCGACATCGACCGCGTTGATGCGCAGCGTCACTGGGTCTCCAATAGACACCGGAAGCTTCACGCGGTTCTTGTATGCGTACGCCGTCGGCTCAAGAAGAACGGCAGAATTGATCGTGCCGTAGTTCTTGTCGTAGAAATACTTTGTCGGTATGGTGTAATCGACGAAGTAAGGATCTGTACGAGTTGCCAGCCTAATGGTGATGTTGTCGTTATGGCTCTGATCCCACTGTACGAGACCATTCATGATGCTCTCGTAGTTAAACTGGGATATAGCCACATCACCAGTAATGCGTTCAAGCGGATTGACGTCAAGCAAGTTAACTCTAGTAGTTGACATATTGTACAGCTCCTTCCAAGCAGACATAGAATTCTTTATCAGAAAGATCCCAAGAGCCAGAACCCGGCGTCCATCCAGCCATATTGATTGTCAGATATGGGCCATATAGAGTCTCATTGAGATTTCCTGGCAATGTTCTGTCGTATCTCAACGACTGAATCTGTTGACTAAACATACCAGTGACCGATACATTTTGATTTCCAGTATAATATGCACGTCCATGTAATTGTGCAAACGCTTGCGTTGTTGGATTGATCAAGGTGTTCAGCGAATGCGCAATAGTGGCATCGAGCGGAATCGTCAGCACTTGAGACTTCTCTTTAAAAGTATTCTGGGATGCGCTATCGTTAACTACCGCACCATTTCCAGCACCGCCAGACTTTGTCGGCATAAATTTACCGCTTTCAAGCGTCGTACCAACAATAATAAATTCAATCGTCAAGCGACCAGCTGCATAGGTAACTAGGAAGTTTCTCAGCAGTTTCTTCCAATTAGCGGTATTGCCATTGGCAGATACTGCCCACACATTACACAAGTCATTCACCGGAACCGTTGGGCTACCAGAGCTGAACTTAGATGTGTACAATGAGCGTACTGGATACGACGCAGTTAAGTTAGTAGTATAAACCGTGCTGACGGAGTCACCAGTGATACCCGCTGGCGCAAATGCAAGATACGATACACCAATAGTTTTTTCGTTTTCAACTTGGGTCATATTAAACCCAGGATTAAGTGCGACGCCGTCCAAGAATATTTCTGGTGTTCCGAAGATATCGCCAACAACAGTTTGTCTATCGACTGCACCGCTAAAAGCCGTCGGTCTAATCAACTTACCAGAATACGGGGTTGTACTATTCGGTGTAACCGTGGTGGCCGTAGTATGATATTTATTCGTAGTAGCTTCAAGCGAAGTCAAGAACGAATCGGACACATGCGCATAGGCAGATGAACCCGGTACAGTCACTGTCGGATTCGGATCAAGACGGCTCTTTATTACATAGATGCCATACGCTGGAGATGCATCGTTGTCGATAATCTGCGAAGTCACCGCCTTGATATCGGAACGATATGCAAGCTCTTCGTACAAGTATGCGCTGTTAGCTTCACGAGAATTGTTGCCTTCTCCACGGTCAGTAGCAATAACCTTGTTTGCAATGACAATCGGGTGTGGCATATACTTGGTGCCGCGCATGGCACGAGTGCAGCTCGGCGCAAGATTACCCGGAAGCAACAGCTGGGCAACGTCGTAAGTTCCCTTGCTTGTCGAGCTGTCGTAAGACAGCAGCTTACTAGAGGAGAACACATGGAACGCACTAGAGAACACACTGGTCATAGCGTCGCCAAGATCGATATCGTTCATAGCAATACCAGAACCCACCTTGTCCGTATAAACGTGGCCAGTATCCTTTATAAGGTCAACGCGCTTAGCCATCTGCGTAAACGGATCGATGTTATGGTCTGTCGGCTGTGCAGTCAAGGCTTCACGAGTATTCGAACGGATACGCAACGCCAGCGACTTGATGTCGATGTAGCCAGAGTGTTCGCTGGCATGGAGCATCAAGTTTTTGCCATGAACGCCAGCCTTGTCCTTTGCCCACACGGTAACCGTATGGTCTTCACCCGGCGTAGAGCTGACGCGCACATAGTTGTTGTAGAAGTCGAGCCAGTTATTGTCTTCGTCCTGTGCAGATTTAAGGTCAAGGTTATGACCGCTATGAATACCGATCGAACCTTCTTGGCAGTACAATTCGTTCCATACAGTGCGCGACTGATTGTCAGCGGCTTTCAGGAGCGGCTGATACAATACGAGACCGTTCCAGCCGATTGCGAGAGTGCTCTTCTGGTCATACACACGCAATACTGCACATCCTTCATCCTCGCTGGTCGCGGTCTGGCAGTAAGCATAGAAGCCTTCGTACTTCTCTACGTGGTCGAGATTGAAATCTTCATCGTACATACGATTCTCAGACCATCTGTCATCGCCATGGATGTACGCCGTCGTATAGGTCGATACACCGCTAACGATATATTGCGTAGCGCGAGAGTAGGTGTAATGAGGCCCACACACAAACGAGTTGTTGCGGTGGTAGTCTTCGGCACCGATGTAAGAAGAACCAGAACCCACGATGAAGTTCGGACGGAGAAGTTCTCTGTTGGAAGCACCGACAACGACTTGGGCACGGCCAGCGGCAATGTTGTTGTAACCAAGTGCAGCGCAGTTGGAAGAATCCAACTCGAAGCTACGTAGGTACATTCCATTCGAGATCACCAACGGATAGTCGGTAGCAGATGACCTACAGATATATCCGTATCGGATGGTGGCGTTACCCAAATCAGTAAACGTATTTACAGTAAAGTCCTTATCAAGCGTAATAACATAACCGATCGCGTTCGCCGGGTCGCTAAATGCCACGATGCCCTTATCAGTATGCTTTTCGATATTAGTGACATGTGCGCTTACGACATCGCAAGCCTTCTTCTCGGAATTCTCAACCGTCAACGCATAGATATGCACTGTGTCGTTAACCTTGAAGTCGAATACGCCAGTATTCGGCGTGTCATAGCCATAGCTGATTACGTCAGTAGCCATGCCAGACTGTTCTACGGTTTCATCCGTGATATAAATCTGGTTAAGGCCAAGCACAGTGCTCTGCGGAGAGCCAGCACTGCCAATCGTAGCCAACGTGTAAATACAGTTGGAACCTTCCGGCGTATATGTCGGGCTGCACATTGTTTCCGTCGAACTTCCAGTAATCTTACGAGAGAAGCGATAGCTATAGCCACCTATATTGTTGTAGGTGTTTGCAGTAAAGCCGTGGCTCGTACTACCAATATTGTTTCCGACACCGCCAGCAATTGCGGAATAATTGCCAGCGATAACATTATCAGTTCCGCCAATAATTGCAGCACCCGGCACACAAGTAATGTTGCTGCCGCCGCCAAGGATTGCGCTACGTTCGCCGTTGGTCTGGTTATTGTAGCCGTAAGAGAACGAATCCTTGTCATACGCAAAGCAATTCGTACCGCCTTCGAACGCATACTTCAACTTGTACGGATTGTACAAGCTTTCACGAACGGCAATCTTGTCATTGTCTTGGATGCCGAACAGAGCGCGGTCGGACGATACACGGAACACGTCCGTAACGTCGAACGTCCAGTTCTTGCCGCCAGCCGTGTGCGTCGTTCCGTCGCCGATATAACCGAGCGTGTCGATGGAGTAGTATCCGCTTGGGAACAAGTACGTCTCGTAGGAGTCGTATGTCTTGGTAGACAAGTTCTCGTCATAGATCGGAGTACGGATGTTCAGCGGAATAGGCGCAGTGTTAGTAAACCATTTCGGATTCTCCACGTTGTAGATGCGAGACAGCCAGTCCTCTTTAGAGCTGTCCTTATTCGTAGAGTCCATCCATACCGTCTTGGCATGCTTAACAAGCGCTTCCGTGACGGGTTCGCCGTCACCATAACACGCATTTTCTTCAGCAAGCAGTTCGTTAAACGTAGTTGGGTCGTTAGGGAACCCAGCGGCTTCCCACGCTTCGTAGAAATGGTAGATACGGTAGATATCGTCCTTGTCGAGAACCAGCCTATCGCCAGCGCGTGTGACCGTAAATCCCTTGCTGGAACCAGCGGACATGGCCGAACGGATCAGCGCATTCAATACACTTCTGGAGTTCCACGTCAACACGTCGAGCTGCTTTGTCAATTCGTGTAGGTTATTCATAAGCGTCCAAAACAGTTTGCTTCTAGTTTATCAGTTCTTAGGGAATGAAAAATCCGGCTGTTCGCCGGATTTCAATTATTTGTGCTCTTTCTCGTACTCGTCAATCGCATACATCAGCATCGGCTCCGCCTTGCATTTAGGCAGATGGGCAATCGCCCTCATCTGGCTTTCGATACAGTGGAGTACGGTGTACTTGCCTACCTTCTCAAGCTCGTACCGTTCGGTAGCGACAATGCGCGTGTTTGCCGCAGTCGGTGGAGTGCCGACAACCTTGTCGAACTTGTACACGTACTTCGGCACGTTCTTCGCCACGTTGCGCAAGTAATTGTCAATCTGGACTGGCGGTAGCATATCCAGCATGCCAGAAAACATGATGGCGTTGAGCAATTCCCTTGTAGTAGCCATATATACTCCTAGTTTGTATATTGATATGCCGGAATACCGAAGTCGCCGAACGCACTGTTCATGCGGCCCACGTACTGACCGTTAGGCATCACGACCGACGCATCCTCTATGCAAGGGGCTATCGGTGACATGTTGCTGTACTCGGCCTTCAACTGGGCTTCCTTCAACATTTCCAGCTGCTGGTGACGGTCGTAGATTTCGGCGTTGATCCACATGTGGGTCGGACGGACTCGCGTATTCAGCTTCATCACTTGTTCAAGCGCCTTGACCACCTTCGGATAGTTCTTCCTAGCGTACTGGTATTTAGCACGGTAGTAATAACCTTCTGGACGGTCTGGGAGCTCGTTAATGAACATCATCGAGCGCTCGTCAAGGAGATCGAGCAAGTTCTCTCGTAGCGCTATGTCGCAGATCGCCTCCATGGCCTTCGCCCTTTCCTCGTTTGTAAAAGTAGGGAACTCGTCCACGGTGATGATGTACCAGTCCAGCGCGGTGAAGAAGTCGTTCATGTCGCGAGCGGAGTTGCCGAGGTAGAAGGCAATACGCTGCGTGTGCTCCTTGCGCCATTCCTTCATGAGGCTCTTGACGTTTCGAGCGATGTCACGGCAAGTCTTGACATTGCGGATGCGGAAGCGAGTCGTCACGATAGTATTCTGCGGATCCTCGTTGACCATATACTCATGGATAGAGCCAATGAACTTGGCCGTAGTCCTCGGAGCGATACGGACGCGAGGGAACGCGAACGAAGGATCGACTTCGGTAAGCATCGTGATGCAAGCATGCGGCATCTTGCGGGTTATCTTGTCAAAGGCCAAGCGAACCTCGCGAGGCTTCAGTATCTCGTCGTTGACGTCGATCCACATGACGTAATCACATGTCGCACTCGATATGGCGTAGTTCTTCGCCGCGCCGAAGTCGAATATGCCGTCGTCATCGTGGAACTTGCTCCCAACGTTGACAAGAACGATGCGAGAGTTCGGATGTCTTGATGCCCAACCCTTGATAAGTTCCAGCGTACCGTCCTTTGAACCAGTATCGATAATTACATACTCGTTCACAAGCGGAAGTAAAGCGTCGAGACACCTCACGACGCTTTTCTTTCCATTACGGACAACCAGACAACCGCTGAGTGTAGCCATTAGTCCTCGATGATCATCGGATCAAGGGCGGCCATGATCTGGATGCCGTTGCCATTGACAATTTCCGGGATTTCGGAGAGCTTGACGGTCTTGATGATAAAGTCGTCTTCCTCGTCAAGGAATTCCTCACGGCGCTGGTCAATGGCAGTCACTTCATCCAAGAGTTCCTTGTTCTGGTCACGGAGTTCGTTGATGCGAGATATTAAGAGCTCGCGCTTGTCGACTGGCATGACGTTCGGATCCTGGGAGTTCAAGATACGGTCGCGTTCTTGATTAGGAAGCTTGCTGAAGCCTGACACCACGGATTCGCCAACTTCGTTGAGGATGGCAATACGCTTGTTCTCGTATTCTTCCCACTGCGGCGGATACGGGTTAGCCTCGATGGAGAGCTTGTACTCTTCCTTGGCCATTTCGCGGTTCTTCATGACGGCATAGCAGAACTTGCCCACCATCGGAGTCTTGAACAGTTTTTCGGCTTGAATAAGGACAAAGCCGAGATCGATAACCTTACGACGTGAAAGTTTCATCGTTTGATTCCTTTTATTGTTTTCTGTGGTTAAATTACTTCATTTCGATAATACGTGACGGTTTGGTGTCATTCCGGAACGGAATGTGTCTTAACAGCATCATATCGACATAACGCTGTAAAGAGTCCTTATAGTCGTCATGCTGATTCTGGTCGCCGCCGACATTACCATTGAGCATAATTTCGGCAGTAATAGCAATGTTCAACCCAAGCTGGTCGCAAACCAGACCCATAAATTGGTCTTCACAACCCCACCGATTAAACACCTCTACAAAGAATTCGCCGTCATTATATTCCATAATTTTGCGGATAGCCCCATACTTTATACCAAATCCGCAACTATAGAACGGATTGCACAAAGTACCCGTGTCAAGGACTATAGCCCCTTTGCTCGGAACATGATACTTCTTGATACGAGTATCGTTGTCGCATGTATAAAGCACACCGTCGACATCCTCATTGGCAAACAACGCCGCCAAGAATTCATCATTAGGTTGTACTATATACCTATCGCCGTCGAAGAATTCGATTATGTCGTCATCGGACAGCGCAAACTGCTGTATAATAGCTTGCAAACCAATATTACGGTTCTTACTACGGTTACCAGCAGCCGCGACGACCTTATATTGCAAACCATTGTCACGACATGTGTCCAAGTCGTCTTGTGTCGGCGCATCGAATACGAATACCGTCGGCACAGACTTATCGAACTTCAGAATAGAGCTTGTCTGGTTATGGGATATCACAACTCGATATCGCATTAGTACTCCATGATATAGACCTTGTCACCAATTCGAGTAAACAACATTTTTGCACGAGCCAACTCGGTTAACTGATGATTTGTGTTCTCACTATCAACAGCACCGCTATTAGGATCAGTAACTGGATAGAACGTCGGCTTAATAGTATTATTAGACGTCGTGTCGGAAGCACCCCAATGATGAACCGTACAATCGCCCGAATAGGATTTCGTGTTATAAGAACTGAAATAAATGAGTGGATCGTAGAATATGTCAGCATCGATGTGAGTGCCGTCGTACTGCTTCGATACCGGAGACGCTTGACGCCTATAAGTAGCGTCAGTGTGCTGTGACTGATCACCAATGGTACTCGAATCTGGGCCATTCACGCGGACGACATGCAAATTCACCTCGTATACAACGCCTTCCTTCAACGAATTCATATTGATAGCCAGCTGTTTACGGGCATTCATCATCCACTGCTCATGATAGTAAGTCTTAGAGTCTTCTTTGGTATAGTAGTAGTCCGATATTGCGTACCAGAAGTACCAATCAAGAACAGTAATACCGTCCTCGAAATTGAAGCCAGGATATTCGCTATACCACTGCAGAGTACAAGTTCCAGTATGCTCGCGTTGCATATCATCCACCGGAGCGATAAAGTCCGTCAATGTCGGTCGGCAAGTCAATACCTTGTCCATGTGCTTGTCCTTCCAACCCTGATAGATATACGTATGGTCTTCACCAGATCCCCAGTCTGGGTGATTCAACGACCACGTACCACCACCATGAGCATCACCAGACAACGGATTAAAGTCCGTTATGACAGCACGGCCAGCGCCAGCGCCATTACCAGCTGGCTTTCCAAGACCAATATGCAAAGTACCATCGAGTTCTTGCTTATCTTGTACGACAAGCGCCATGCCAGCAAACGGACAGTCAACCATCAAGTGATGTTCGTCTTGGACGGATGGATCATAGTAATCATAAATCGCATTACCATTCGTATGATAGCTACGATAAGTGATACATGCACGTGCGCGTTCAGCTAGCGCAGCATCAATCGTGCCAGTAACCGTGGATCCGTTGATCGTAACTGTCATGTCACAAATCTTAGTACCATTTTTTTCGCCGCCACTCCACGTCTCGACGGTATACAAGGAGATCGTAACTGGCGTCTCCGGATCGTACACTTCATCAGCATCGAATGTGAAGCTTACAGATGTTTCACCAACAGCTAAATCAGCGAAATAATCGTTTGAATAGTCTCTGTACAAATACGTAGTATTGGTAGCCGTTTCCGTCCATGGGCCACCAAGCGCAGTACTTCTGATAATTTTGCTATAACTGTAGGAGCTACCACGAGCTTCATTGATTAACGCAGTCGCCAAATTATTGTTAGTATTAAAACCCTTATAGATGTGGGTCTTATCTTCAGTCGGATCCTCCATCTGGTAACGAGACGTACCAATCTTGAGCAACATGAAATTACATTCACGAGTGCCGTAACCACCCAGAGCAAGACCACCAGTGTAAATCATCGGAGCCTTACACGGTTCGTATGTATCCTCAAACGAATACTCCCAGTCAAGAGTATTCGGACGCTTTGAAATATAATCCCATCCTTCCTTTGACACACCATACCAATAAGAGAATCCGTAGGCATTCTTGTCTGAGCCAATAAATACAAAGCGATCCTTAAATGTCGCCTTATGACGAATATCATCGCTGTCTTGCTGTGCCGCGATGAAATGGCCAGTTGTATTAGGACTATCAGTTCCGCCACTCCACTCTTGCTTGGTCTCCGCGTGGCCAATCCACCAGATATTGTCAAAATATCCGAACGGCCCAGTAGTCGCATCACGGACATAGCCATAATCATCACCAAGCGTGTTGATAAAGGAGTTCTTATACTGTATCTTTCTTGTGCCGCTACGGTCACCCATGATGATAGAGTTTTCACTGCCATATCCAGCATTCAAATCATCGCCAAGCATAATCATATTCTTGAGATGACCCGGTGTGCTATACAAGTTAGCGAAGTATTCTGGGTTCGTACCGAATACGGTTCCGTCATGATCAAGATCGCCAGTCTTACTACCGCAAGTAACACCGCCACCCCATACATAACTACTATAGGACACATACAAGGTCACACCCTTGACGTCACGAGATACCGTCGTCGGCGTACCACCTTGTCCGTTCAAGAAATTCAAAGTACCAGTGCCAATGATAATCATATCATCTTTGCCTTGGTTATTCCAAATAGCATCGGTGGACGGATACGGCCAACGGTCAGGATTACCATACTTGTCGTTAAACTCATCAACGGTCAATACTTCACGAACATTAAGCGCGGTAGCCGTACGGAACCCGCCGAGTTGTTCATCGTAAATTTTGTGGTTATTGATGTTCTGGCCGAACATGATCGAGTTAGACGTTCCATGAGGAACAACAATATTTTCACCCGACGCATATACATGCGCCACATTACGGTCTATCCAGGTGTTTCCATCTTCAAAATGATTGCCGCTGGAAATTCTAGTATTAGATCCAGTTTTGTTGACCGAGTGAACGCTACCGTGAAGAGCGGATGCAAATATATCGTCCTCATCACCATAGCCGACAGTCGACGAATTCATATAAACCGCATCCATATCGGACGTAGCAGTGAATGTGCCGATTGGCTGCATACCACCAAAATTCAACTCACCAGAAATGGATGAAAATTCAACAAGACTATCGACTTCATTTCGGCCTAGCAATATCGACTTAGCTACTTGACCAAACTTATATTTTGTACTAAACTGCGAGGCTTGATAGTTTTCGCTAACATCATTATGGCCAATAAGAATTGATTTATCCACGGATCCGTCGATCCACGAATCTGTTTCCGAGCTAAGTAACATACTTTCGGTAACATATTCTAGCTCGCCACTATGCATGTTAATAATGCTGTTTTTCGCATAAGCAACGGCAAGATGTCCATCAGCATACTTGTCAAACGACGTCTTACCACGGCCTCCCATCAGCAACGTACTAGATGACGTGCTTCCCAAGATGCCATAGTCAGACATGTTAATCGAGCGCGTACCAAGAGTTGCGCTATCTCGGCCAAGATTCATCGATTCGTCACCAACAACCACATTGGTAGCTTCAATCAATACTGGGACGGCAGTCTCTGGATCATCTTGGTAATGCGGAACCCCGTGCTCATCTTCAACAATAGCACGACCATTCGTCTTGTAAATCTTTATCGGCGTTGATTCGTCCAAAGTATCAATACCGCGAACAGCGCCGTTACCAGTCTTCGTGGAGTCCACGATGTTCTTCATATAGTTATGCGTATGTCCTTCGAGGGCATAACGGTCGCCGTCGTCACCGACACCGCATGCGGTATTTTCGCCAGACATGTCGGCAATCTGCTGACGCAAGTAGTTAATCTCGACGCCAAGGGTCGTCACAGCTTCAGCTGCGCTAGCGTTGGCAATCAGCTGGTTCTTGTACCAAGTAATTGCATCGCTTTCGTACAAATTGTAGTAGATGCCAGACTCGTCGACGATACCAGTATCGGCAACGTTTAGCTGGAAGTTGAATACGCACTTGTGCATACCGTCTTCGCTCAAGACGATCGGAGAAGACAAGTCGCGAACGGCGAATAGACGCGGCTTGCTGTTGCCAGCAATCTGCATCTGGATGTTGTACTTATTCTTGCTCTGGTTGTCGGCGGTATTGGAATTATAGGCATGCAGAGTCACCGGAACGGCATAGAGACCGATACGGTTAAACTTGAAACCAAGCTTGTACTTGGCCAGCTTGTCCTTGTCAGTGACTGGATCGAGCTTCTGGCCATTTTCATAATAAGCGGTAGACTGGCGAGTGATCTTGGAGAACACTTCGTCAAGGTCGACTTCGACCGTGTACTTCACGTTAGCTACGTGTTCGTCGTCGGTCGTACTGATAACGTCGTAATGAGAAATAGGGAACAGCTTGGTAGCGAAGGCCAAGTTACGGCATGCTGGCTCATAGTCAACGGCATAACCAGTCACGTTGGCACCAGCATGAAAACGGTTGAAGTTGGAAACGCTCTGCGCTTGTTCAAACGATGTCAGATAATGGTAGCTGTCTTCTGGAGAACCGTAAGTAAAGTCCTTGCTTGCGTTCCAGCTGTACTTGTCGCCAGAATCCCAGTTCGGAGACTTGCTGATGATACGAGTATCGGAAGACACGGTGTCATTAAAGGTGACTCCAGCGTCCCAAGCGACTGGTTCGCCACGATAATACAGAGGAGCCGGGATCGGAAGCTTGGATTTCTCCACAACGGAATTGTCCTCGTCCTTTGCGCCGACACCAAAATACTCGGAATACTTCTGGAGACCGTAAGGGATGTCATCGCCTTCGACTGGGTGGCCATCCTCGTTGACAGATTCGAGAACGATCAGCTTGTTTGCGCCAGTCTCTGGGTCAAGCACATAACGGTACTTGCTGATGACGCTTCCGGTGTACATGCACTCGTTGAAAAGATTGTATGCGGCAGACTCACCGATATCGGTGTCAAGACCAACCGGAGTCATGGCCCCTTGGAACAAGTTATAAATCACGTCGCCTTTCTGCGTAAGCTCGGTCATGTCGGCGCTGAGAGGATCCAGCGGCGCGTCATTGCTTTCGGATACACGGTACTCGTCGGGCACATACGCCAGACCAAAGTAACCAATCCAGTACTGAACCGTCCCATCAGCGCGGGTCTGGTTCATAATGTTCAAGCCATTGTTGGTAATTACAGTCTTCATCGAGCGTTCCAATGTTATGCAGAAACTAGTTTATTAGTTTCCGAATCGGAACGCACGGCTAGAAGTCGCAATTTTCTTCCATACAAGGGTCTACAGCCAGCTCCGTGTCTGGCTCCAGACCGAGGATACAAGTAGAATCTTCGACAGCACCGCCAGAGGATACCAGCTTCAGCGGAATATCGATCGTACCGTTGAATACGAGGCGGATTCCGTCGAAAACGACTTGAATCGGCTTGCATCGACGAATCTGCTCCTTCATGCGAGTCAGTTCCTCGTTACCCATTAGGACGCTGTTGAAGTTCTCGTTCTCGATGATGTCAAGGACGACGTGCGGCGTCGGAACCCACGAGGACGTAGTCTTGCCGTTGGCCAAGTCAATATCCATCTGTTCATGGACTTCGTCTTGGCGGATCAGCCTTCCATACGGATCATCGGTGTTTGTCCACATAGTAATCAAGTCGCCTACCAATCCGAACGTGGCCATAAGCATGTTGATACCCGGCTTCGTACCGCTGAGTGCGTAGTATTGCGGCAAGTGCGCAATGGCCGCACGGATAGCAGCTTCGCGTTCCGTGCTGTTGCGGTAGATATTGCTGGCGTTGATGTCGTCAGCAAGCGCCGTAATGTCATATCCCATGAACCTTGCCAGATAGCCGATAAGGTCGAGGTCGATTACTTCTGGGTCACGGAGATAGGCAAGACGCTCGATTCGTTCGGCCAGCGGATAGCCCATGTCCGGAACTCCCTTGAACGACGGATCCATGTCGTCACGAGGAGCAACCGTAGCGTAATCGTACTTAGAAGAATACTCAAGTTCGACCTTCTGCGTAGTGTCGAGGTTGTCGACGTGCGGGTGCTCGAAGTGGTAGTTTCGTGCGCAAGCGTAACCGACCGTGTATGCGTCAACATCAGCCGCCACGTCAGCATCGGTGTATGTAATATACTTGTACTCGGCTTCTTCATCCAAGTCTTCCCCAGCATCAAACGCCGGATTGCGCTTCAAGTCAACCGACATCTGGTCAATCTTGAAAGTACGCTTCGCGGCCATCGGAACCCATGCGGTATTTTCGGACACCTTCCATGCGCGGCACTCGTCCAAGCATACTTGGGCCTTGGTTATCACGACGTCGCCATTCTTGAAACGGATGATCTCGTCGCCAAGCTTGTAACTGTATTCGCCACTCAGACGCGGAAGATTACGGTCTTCGATTACATAACCCTTGAACAAGCTACCATTGGTAATGTCGGAACGGTCAAGCTCGAACGTATAGTCGTCGATGACCGTAGTAACCACAGCCGTCATGATCCAGTTCAACTTTTCATAATTGTAGATGTTAGTTCCATCAGTATCGATAAGCACATGGTCGCCAACATTGAATCCGTGCTTGTACTTCATCTTGTATCGGCGCGGCGCGTGATTGTCTGGATCTGGGTCGATGTACTCCATGATGGTATTCGATGTCACGTAGGACACGAGATTGCTCTTCTTGTCCCAGTCATAGCCATCAAGCGTGTACTTGTACCAACGGCCAACATAGACCGTCATCTGCCTATTGGTGATAGGCGCGATAAGGTCATCGATCGCTGCCGACGGATCGACGTAGATACTAAAGGAACCGCCGTTATGCACTTCCTTGATAGTATGCCAGCCGCAGACTGCACCTTGGTTTACATACTCAATGTACACTCGTCCCTTGTTGGCATAGATGTCATTCGCATTTTCCACATCGAGTTCTGGTATGCGCTTCGATGTCAGCACTTCGACATAAGACGGATCATCGACCTTCTGGATTGCCTTGATTACATGTCCTTCGCTGCGAGCGAATGTCGGATTGGTCACGCTCACGTCGAACATGTTATGGCGGCTGTAAATCGCATGCGGAGTAAGGATGTCTGTAGCGCTTACCGCCTTCCACTGGCCTTGTTCGACAAGATACAACGAGCCGCCAACGGCAATATCGGACTCATTAACATACGGATAAACGTCATCACGCAAATCAATGTTGGATACCTCGCTAATCGGCATGATGGTCGGGCCAACTACGGCGATATCGCCTTCTTGCGGATAACTGTCACTGTCGTCGAGATAAGTACGAGTGTACTGGACTGTAATGTCCTCGACAGTACCCAACGACATGACATAGCCAGCACCAGTAAACTTATCGGTCGTGTACTGGAACACGTCCGGAGACACGACAGTAATCGGTGCATTCTCTGCATCGAATACAGCCTTCTTGTCTGCGTCATCGACAGAAACCGTTGCGTTGATTAGCGCACCGTCAGCCAAGTTATGACCGCTAGACTGGATAGTCACTACCCACTTGCCATCCTCGTTGCGCTGTGCCATCGGTACGGAGTCGATATCGATGTCGATTAGAGGACTTCCGCATCCAGACAACATCGTATTGCTCGGAAGGACATGCGTACGAGAAGTCTTCCTCAAGTTGACATTCACCGGACTGCGAGTATTTCCGACAAGTGAACTGTCAGAATAGAATTCGACAAAGCCAGCACGATCCATCGGAGCGACGCCAATGTCGTCATTGTAGTACACATACTGCCTTTGCTGCCAACCATACTTCAGACGGACATCGTTGACCTTCTTCACGTACAGCGGCAAGCGCAAAGTCTTCATGTTGCCTTGGTAATTCACCTTTTCTTCGTAATCCAGCGGACTGACCGGGCCGCAATACGGCATGTAGGAATTCGTGATTTCCTTGAAGCCCACGGAGTAATGCGCCGTGTTATCGACGGTAATTCGGTTCTCGTCAGAAATTTCACCAAGTTCGTTAACGGTCACTTCACGGTTCACGTAGTAGACCTTGCCATCGTCTGGCTTATAGACATATTCTCCGCTATGGTAGGACTGCTGGGGATTCCACGGCTTAACATCAGTTACCATCTTCAACAGACTATAATCTGCAGAGCCATTGGTCTGCGCCAGCATGTATTCTGCCGTAAAGATGTCACCAGTGTAGCTCTTCTGCTTCGCCGCGCCAAGAATAACTCCACTAGAGCCTTCGCGCATCTTGACATAGTTGAACTTGTAGATGGACGCTGCATTTGCGGTATCGACATACACGCGCTTAATCGGCGTCGGTTCATCCAACGTCACTTCGACGCCCATTGGCTTTAGCGCAGCAATACGACGGTATCCACCATGGAACCCTTCGATCTGTTTGATCTGGAACAGCACTTCCTTGTCGTTTCCGTCAACCTTGACCGTCGCAGTGAAGTACTCGCCAATCTCAAACGGATGCTTGTTGGTGTTCGTAATCGCATTAAAATAGACAAACTCACTGTCTGTATCTGTCATCGAAGCGACATCAAGAAGCATACCAGCATTGCAGTTATACAAGGTAATATCGTTTTGCAGCGTAGACAGCATTAGTTGTACACCAGTAATCACTAAGCGGAACTTTCCGTTATTAGCTCGGACACACGATTCAATCGTTCCAATGCCCGGCGTAGTGCCATCAAAACCAGTAAATTCACGAGACCATACTTGCGAACCAAGTGTCACGACGTTCGACAGATCGGTGTCGATCTGTATTGTACTTGCGGCAACACGAGATGCCTTTCCAGTATACAGTACATCGTTCTCATACACTACTGCACGAGTCAGCTTCGTATTCGGATTCAGTCCCATCACATGTTCAAACAAGTCGGAAACTTCCTCGTTCCAAGTGACCATCGGCATCTTGTTGTCGAAGTCAAGAATGTACTTGCTTGCTGCAAGAGGAATCGACAGAAGCGTCAGCTTGTCCTTGTACTTTACGTTGTCCTCGATCTGGTAATCGTAATTCGATATATTGACCAAGTCGATATACAAGCTTCCTTCATCGAAACGGTCTCCAGATGCGATGTTTCCGTTCATACGGTACACGCCAAGGTTCTGCGAACCGTTCATTACATAGAATATCGCATTCGCATAGATGCCTGGGAACGCATCGAGATACACGCGGTACATGCCAGCGATCTTGTCGACCTTGGTAATGTGGTAGCGGTCTACGGAAGGATCGTTCAGAGTATCGCTCAGATCCATCGAGCCAGAATTGGCAAGATTAGTCAAGTTGGCGGAGCTGCTGTCACGGAAATAGAACATGCCAGTAGGATATTCGCCAGTCCAGCCAAATCCCTTCTGGTCACCAAACTTGATGTAGGTATTATAAGTTCCGTCCTCGACCTTCGTAGCGCCAGTCAAATTGTAGTAGTCGACATAGATGCTGTCATCCTTGCCGTCAGCATTCACGTCATAGGTAGCGATACCAGAGGCGGACACACGCTCTACGTTGGTGATGTGGACTGGGAAGTAGACTTCATAGTAGACCAAGTCGCCATGGTTTCCGCCGTAACGGCAAACCACATGGCCGACGTTGTCAACCTTGAACTGGATAGCGGTCGTCGGATCGTTGTACGAACCAGTAAACGGGTCTTGCGACGCGGCCATCGAATCCTTCTTGAGGATGTTCGCGTCCTTCACGTAGTAGTAGGCGACGAGCTCGCCGAGCTTGCGCTTGCGGTACTTCACATACACCACATCGCCGTCGTCCAACGCATCCGCTCCGCCGATTCGAGTGCTTGCCGAAGACAAAGTGTCAACGATTTCGTCAAGGTCAACCTCGATAGTCTTCTGATACTCGGCATTGGAACTGCCGATAGTGACATTGCTCTTTACGTTGTTGCGAGGCGCTGACAAGTACATGACCGATTCTCCACGGTCACATGCCAGCTTGAACATATCGCAAAGGCGTTCCATCCAAGTCTGCACGACAGTACGGTCAGTACTCGTACATACCTTGACCAGTTCGAACTCCTCCGTGACATCGACGTTGCGGTATGCGTTGTTGATGTAGTCGGACATCACTTGCAGATAAGTGACGACGTCCGGTTCCGAACGAAGGAACTCCGGCAAGTAGCCGATGAAATCGGTGAAGCGGTATTGACCATTCTTGTTATAGACTATCGGATTCATTCTAGTCCATCCTATTCAGTGAGCAAGACAGAGTCCAGAGAAACGGTAAGGTCGATTTCGTCAACCGGGACGACAACCTGGACAATTTCATTGTCGTTCGTATAATTGGTGATGTTGCCATTATCGTCGATCAAGCTCTTGGTGACGTAGTAGGCAAGCACGTTACGGATGAGCTTGATGTAGTTCAAGCCGTACTTCAAGTAGTCGTACAAAGTATTTCCGTTCACCTCGGACATAGACGTAATCGTGTCGGTATCCTTGAACGTCAGCGAGTCTGGGCCAAGTTCCCAGCCCTTGATGGCGTCGATCAGCGCACGGAGGCTGCGCACGGTCTCGATATCGCCTTGTGCAGTTGCTGTATCGATCTGGTCGGCAATCGGCGTATAGATCTGCTGCATAACCTGTGACCAGATATAGGCAACGAAACGGTCGATTTCGAGGTCGGTAACAGTCTCAAGATGGTTCGAAATCATCGTCGAGCAGTAGTCGGCAATCAAGTTCTGGATAGTAGACTGGTTCGGCATCGTAAACGTACGAGTCGTGGTCGTCTTGACATTGGACTCGACGAGGGTGTACTGCAAAGTAAAGTCGAACGGATCGATGGTCACAGAACCCGGCGCGATAAATTCGCTCGTCACGCTGCCAAGCCACGGAAGCTGGGCGACATTAAGCGCATTGTACTGGTTAACGACCGGAGCGAACGTCACGTCGACACCCTCGACTTCGGTCAAGTTATGGACAAGCGCCTCGATACGAGAACGGTAGATAGGAGAAGCAAACTCGGTATTGTCGCTCAAGTACTTGTAAATGATGTTCTGTACTCGTTCCTTGACGTCGGTGAAGTTATTGCCACGGTACAAGGTAATATCGAGATGGCACTGCATTTCATGGACGCTCGGATACACGTAGTTGTGGTATCCGCCGCCAAGAGTAACCATGCCGCGCTGGTTAAGCGATGTCATTACGTTGTACAGCTCGGAACCAGTCTCGACAAAGTCAAGCGGAGACAGCTTCGCGGAATACACTTGGTAGTCCATCGGAATGTCGGACGGCATGACGGCCTTCCTGATGGCTTGCTTTACTTGCGCACTGACATCCACGTAGCCTTCGGAATTCTTGTAGCAAACGACACCGTTGAATACGGAGTCGATTGCCTTGTTCACTCGTTCCGCCATAGCCCAGTGGCCAGAGTCAAGACCCTGCTTGGACAATTCGCCATAGTCATACAGCCAAGTGTACATCAAGCCGTTAATCTTACAGCCGTCGAGGAAGTACTCATTGGAAGTCGTCGGATAGTAGTTCTTGTCCTTCTTGCGGTACAAGCTCTTGAGCACACTGAACCGAATCTGGTTCATGAACTTAACGTCGATGCTGCCGTTCTGCAGCTTCGTATTCAAGATGTCCTCACCGAACGCGGTGGCGTACTTCACGTCAGCATAGCGGCGTAGGAAAATCTTATAGCTCATACGGTTAACGAGCTTGTCCAAAGAGTTGAAAATATACGGTGCGTCGGCCTTGATGGATTCGATAGACTGGATGTCGAGACCGCTGCGGATATCGGTGGTCAACGCGATGTTCAAGTCTTCGAGGGTGATGTCGCTTTCGGTTCCGTCGCCCTGAGTAATCACGATCTTGGAGTCGCTGGTTGCCAGAACCGTACCAGCCACGTCGAGAAGGTTTCCGCCTTCGCCGAGCGTGGAGAAATAGGTCACGTTGATAAGACCGTACGGAATCGCGGAGTTCAAGCCGTCGCCGAACTTCAGCTGTACGTTGCCGTCGTTAGCCGTAGTGATTTCGACGGTGTAGTTGTCGGTATAGTTGTCTTGTCCAGCGGCGAACTTCTCGATGTCGTTAAGTACGTTCTCCTTGGACGGGTCGATAAGGCCACGGCGAGAGACGCGCCAGTAGAGCTTGTCATTAACGACGACGCTTGGATCTACGTTGTCCATAAGGGTAGCGTCGGAAGTAACCGTCGTGAATGCAGCCGCACGGTGAGCCACGTTACCGTCATCGTCGAAGTTGGGGTCATTGTCACCAAAGTAATCGGAGAAAGTCGTGTCGTTGACGACGTGAATCTGGTTCTGCTTGCCAGTAGAGACCAGCGTTTCGGTCTTGAACTGACCTTCGGCCACGACGGCCTTTCCAGAGACGAGCGTCATCAAGCCAGTATTGGACGGATCGGTATTCCTGTTGTAGTAGAACTCCATGTCGTCCATTGCGGTCAAGGTAAGGCCGCCGATGGTGAACTCGGTTCCCTTCGGAATACGGACGCGGATGCTGTTGTACTTACCAGTCTTGGTGGCAGCGATACCGATGCCAGCCTTTGCCGGAACCGGACGGCGTATGCTATAACCAAGCATACGAGCGTTCGCGTATATGGAAGGCGTAGAAGTAGACGAAGGTTCCATGAAGGCGTTCATGAAGCCAGATTCCGCATAGTAGCCCATCAAGTCTGCCGTACCGGAGAACAAGTCGGTCATCAATCGACCGTAGGAACTTTCAGAGGCATCGGCGAGATTGCCGCCCTTCGCCTTCATGATCGAAACGAGGTGTTCACGAACGGCCTCGAACGATATTTTCGCATATTTGCGTTGATCTAGTGCATTCGACATAAATACCGATTCCAAATAGTCGTATGCAGTTTATCAGTTCTGGGCGCAAGGTCAACTGATAAACTGCTGGACGAGGTATCGAATGCCAAGCTTGAAGCTACATCTTTCTGGAAACGTACGTGCGGCCAACATGGTCGTACCGAATTTTAGCGTACTGGCTTCAGTATCCAAGCCACTCTGGGACGACCGTCTCGGAGGTTTCGTCGAACGGTCTGAAAAGTCCCAGATCAACCATCCAGATTTCCAGCACGACACTCGGCTCGGCATGGGTCATTACTACCGTAACGAAAACGCATTCCGCGACCACGAGCGCTACAACATCATGGCCGCAGCGCAGATCAAGCGTCAAGGCACCCAGTTCAAGTATTACACGACGACTTACGATACCAAGGCAGACCCGCTGTTCCATGAGGACAACAGCAGAAGCATCGACAGAATGTTCGATGTCCGCGCCACGATTACATTTACGCCGCAGAACGAGCTGTACGCTCGATTCGGTATCCAGTACACCGCAAAGACGGAAGTCTTGATGCACATGGGACTTTTCCTCGAATGGAACTACCGTTCCCTTCGCGAGCACGGCGTCAAGCCGCTCTGCAGTACCAATCCGAAAGACCACAACCCAGTCTGGTGGCAGCGTGGATACGAGAAATTCAACTACTACGGCTATACGGCAGCCCAGATCTTCCCAAAGGCTGGCGACCTGCTGAAGGCCGAATACGACAACAAGCTTTATTCAATCACATCCGTTACTGACGAAGTGCCAGAGTACGAGTACAAGTGGAGAAAGT
>NZ_JBGUHR010000070.1:0-14415 GCF_045112255.1 Fibrobacter sp. | reverse complement strand
ATTCACTTTTTTTCACTTTTTTCGCTAAAAACGGGATGTATGCCGCCGCGCGACAGATTATTCACAAAATGTAAACAGAAATCTTTTACGGGGGAATGGAGACACCCGCTTACTTCGACTGCGCTCAGCACAGGCTCCGGCGGGCACGACAAGTCGGGAGGTGCCGTGTAAGGTGATGCCGGAACGGGGTCCGGCATGACATTATAAGGAGGCCGGGGTGACATTGCAAAAAAAAACTACTTTCGGACGATTATACGCCGTGGGTTTTCGCCTTGTACATGCAGAAAATACACACCGTTGTTCACGCTAGAGAGCCAAACCGTCTCGCCCTTGGATGCTCGACCCGAAAGTACGCGCTTTCCTTTCAAGTCAAACATGGCGTACGCAACGTCACTATCACGGACAACCGTAAAGTTCAAGCCACCTTCACCCATAGAAATTTTCGAAGGTCTAACCATAGCAAACGCCGGGAATTTCGTTGATGGACCCTCCGCTCCAGGAATCAACCCAACAGCAAGCCTGTACAGGAAATCAAACGCCTTATTTTGTACAGAATCTGCAAAAACAATTTCCTCACCGTCTTTACCTGTACGAGTCGCATCGTAGAACTCGTGCTTCAGCCCATAGCCCTCAGGATTGTAGAATTCATGATAGACTTTGTTCCAAGTCAAAACAGAATCGATAAAGTAGCTACCATAAAGCGTCGGCGTATGGACCTCCAGATGAATAGCGCCTAAAACAATACTGTATTCATCCGAAATATTGTCGCGCATCATTTTATCGGCCTCAGTCATAGCGTAGCCCACCTTATACGGCATCACGTAATCGGAATCGCCATGCGCGAGGAATACGGGTACCTTGCTATTCTTGAGAATCGACGGATCGTGAATACCTCCCCAGAGCGCTACCACGCCATTCGCAACGCCACTAGCCCCTCTAGGCCCATACCTGTCCAGTCCACCTAGCGGAATGGTATCGTAGACATACTTACTTTGTTCATCGGAATACATCTTGACGTATTGCGCACCTTCATTCAAATAACTCGGAAAATCCTTTTCGTCAAGAGCATAGATGTTTTCAAGGCCAAGCAGAGCACCGGCACTGTTCCCGAGTATATATATTTTATTCGTATCAATACGGAGAGCCTTTGCATTCGTCCTTAAATAACGGATAGCGGCATTCACGTCCTGGACACTTTTGTAGACCGTGCGCGCAAAATCCACACTATCAATAACAAATGTTTCTTTGCGGCTAGACATCAGAACACCCAGACGGTATTCCAACGATGCCGTCACAAAGCCACGAGCAGCAAGAGAATCCACATAGGCGACCGCCTTCTGGTCAAACGAGGTCTTGGTCCCCGCCACAAAGGCGCCACCATGACAAACTAACACCGCCGCCCTATTTTCAGCTTCATCTCCTTCAGGTTCATAAATATCCATCTCTAGCGGCCTGAAACTCACCCCCTCTTCACTGTACATATAGAACATCGGATGGACATTAAACATGTTCATCAGCGACGTCAATTCATTGTAGTACGACTTGTCCAGAAACGGGACACTATCGGCAACAGTCACCGTTGTAGGCAAGCTCGCTTCAAACAGGCGGTCTTTGTAGCGAACCCCATCTGCGGCAAAAGCATAAACACCGCACAGCAGTGCGGCCAAATACAGGTTGATTTTCATAGCCCCTCTCCTGTTTTGACGGATTTTAGCAAGATTAAATTATCTTTTTGGCAAAGCAAAGTCAAGAAAAAATTCCCGCGATGCAAATCACGGGATTCTCAAATTTTCCGATTCCGGCACATGTCCGGAATTACAGATCATTAATTGGCAGGCTTGCAACCGTTCGGATATTCATCCGTGAGGCATTCCTGTTCTTCGAGCGGATCGCCTTCCTTGTAGGTGGACCAGTCATCGTGCCACTTGTAACGGTTATCCTTGGTCTTGTTGATTCTCGTCATATAATGGTCGATGAGGTACTGCGGGCATTCCACTTCTTCCCAGTGGTAGGTCGGATTGTCTGCAGCCATGTACCAGTCGGCAAACCAGTGGCAGCCACGGAGCAAGTTCGGGAAACCGGCGTTTCCGAATGCGGCATCGCACATATCCTTTACGCATTCCTGGTACTTTTCAAGAGTGTTGTCGTAACCGAGCTTGCTCTGGCATTCCGTGAGGAAGCCGCCAAAGCCTGCGCCCCAGTTCACGTTAGCACCGTTTACCTGGACAGAGAGGGCATCGAATGCGCCAACACCGCCACCCGGCACCATCAAGTCAAACTGGCCAACTTCCACATCGTGACCGATGTTGGACGTCATCACGACAATGTGCTTGCCCTTAAGAGCCTTGTGTGTTGCCTTCGCTGCATTGTTAGCACTTGCATCCTTGAAGCTACCATCGTACTGGAGATGGAAGCACTTGCCGCAGGTCGTCTGGGAACCAGGACCAGCCACATAGGCGTAAGAGAGATTTTCATTCACGGCGATAGGAGCCATGTCCGTACAAGTGAACACGCCCTTTTCCTTAGCATTGCCACAAGCGTTGTTCGTGCCTTCAAAGCCATACCAGTACTGCTGAACAGCATGGCCAAGCGTAAAGGTCGGAACTTCAACGTCGTGGATGTTGCAGTTACGGGCAGTCGTCATGCCCTTCTCATAAGATTCCTGCGTAGTCGTATCGGTCTTGCCTTCCTGGCCATTGCTAATCCAGGAGCAGTGCGGCTTACAGGCATCCCAATAGCGGCTGTTCCAGCCCTTATTTCCGTTGCTCAGGATGTCCTTCGTGTATTCCGCAGGAGGCGGGCCGTAAGATTCGATAGTCGGGAAACCATCGGGGCCAATTTCAGAATTGCCGCTGCTAGAGCTTTCGGCAGCCGAAGACTCAGGAATTCCACTAGACATCGGATTCACAGACGAACTAGACTGAGCTGAATTAACACTGGAGCTGGACACCGGATTCGGGCCAACAACAGAGCTTGAAGACTGATCAGAACCGCCGCTTAAGCCAGTATCGGTAGAGCTCGATCCCGGATTCGATGCACCTGCGCTAGAGCTGCTTTCACCACCCGGAGTAAAGTTCGCTTCGCAACGCAGCAAAGCTTGAAGATCGACGTTGGACAAAATAACTTCACCAGTGGTCAAATCCAAAATGTTGCCGACGCCATCGTAAACGCCAACAGGATTATCCACAACGTCCGTGACTTTGTTATCATCGCCAATAATCCAGTAGGAATTGCCCACTTCAAGGAGCTTGCCCGGATGGGTAAGCGTCATTGCAGAGCAAATATCCGACGGGCCAGGACCTACTGGCGGCAGTGGATCATCAGAGCAGGCGCTGAACATCGAAAAAGCGCCCGCAGCAATTAAAGAACTCGTTAAAATTTTTTTCATATTTTTCCTTTTCACACCTTCGTTTAAAATTAGATTTTCTCGCAACAAAATGCACAAAAAAAAGCTTTTTGAAAGCAGATATGTGAGTTAGGACAAAAAAAGGCCGCACTTGTGTGCAAGCCTTTTTAGCAATTAGGAGTTAGGAATTCGGAATTAGGAATTAAAGCGAAACTAATTCCCAATTCATCATTCCGCATTCCGAATTAATCTCTGAACTTCACCTGCTTGGTGCCGGCGACGACTTCACCGATCTGCGTCCACTTTTCACCCTTAGCTTCGAGGTGAGCAACGACTTCAGCCTTGTCAGCCGGGTCGATGAAGATGAGCATGCCCATGCCCATGTTGAACGTGGAGTACATTTCGTCCTTTTCGACAGAGCCAGCCTGCTGGATGAGCTTGAAGATCATCGGAGGATCCCACGTGGTGCGGTCGATAATCACGTCAACATCGTCCGGGAGGATACGCGGGATGTTGCCCTGGTAGCCCGAACCTGTGATGTGGGCAAGGCCCTGGATCTTCTTCTTGTTGCAGAGGTCGATGAGGCTCGGGTAGTAGCTGCGATGCGGAGTTGCAAGAGCTTCGCCGATGGACTTGTCCATGCCATCGACCATGGTGTCTACCTTGTAGCCGGCCACGTCAAAGAGAACCTTACGGGCAAGAGAATAGCCGTTTGTATGGAGACCGGTGGACGGGAGACCGAGGATGATCGTACCCGGCTTGATCTTCTTACCGTCGATGATGTTTTCGCGTTCCACGACACCCACGATCGTACCGGAGATATCGTAGTCACCCGGACCATAGAAGCCCGGCATTTCAGCAGTTTCGCCACCGATCAAGACGAGGTCGTTTTCGCGGCAGGCCTTGGCCATACCGGCGACGAGCTTGTCCATGACACCCGGTTCCAGGCGGCCCGTAGCCACATAGTCGAGGAAGAACAGCGGACGTGCGCCCTGAACGAGGATATCGTCACAGCAGTGGTTCACGATGTCCTGGCCCGGCAGTTCGTGCGTGCCCATTTCGATATCGACCTTGAGCTTGGTGCCCACGCCATCGACGGAACTCACGAGGACAGGGTCCTTCATGCCGAGGTGGTTCAGCGTGAACAGGCCACCGAAGTTGCCCACGTCGCCGAGAACGCCCTGGTTGAAAGTGGTACGGACGGACTTCTTGACACCGACCATTGCCTCATCGGCACGTGCCAAGGAAACTCCTGCGTCTGCGTAATTCATCTTTTTTCCTTTGCCCTACGAGCGGGCAGCGATTTGGCCCTATTTACGGGCACTTTGTTTTTCATCAATATTTCTGAGCGCATCAAGGATGAGGCTTGTCGTATCCGTCATCTGGTTGATGTTTACTACATCGGGCATCACGTGCGTATCCAGCTTGAACAAGGTTTCGTCGCCCCACGAAAGCATCTTTTCGAGAGCGTCCGGACCTGCAAGCTTGCCGCACTTGGCACAGCAAATTCGACCTTCCTGGAAGGCAATAAAGCCCGATTCTCCAGCACATTCGAAAATGACCGTCCCGGTGATATGGCTCTTTTCCATCGTCTGCGCAAAATCAATAAACGGAAGAACCTTCGCCGAAGCCAGAAGCGACAAACGTTCAAATTCATCGAACGCCTCGTTCTTTGCACGGAGGCGGTTCGCCATCACCTTGTAAAGGTAAACCACAACACTCGGATTCTTATCCAAGAACTTCACAAATTCCGCTTTCGGGATATGAAGCACCGTGCAATTGTCTTCAGCAGCAATAACCGTATTTGCAGTAGGCTCGTTACACAGGATAGACATCTCGCCAAAACAGGAGCCGCTTTCCAAAGTCGTCAGCATGCTGTAATGGCCATCCGGCAAAATCTGTCCACAAATAATGGCGCGACCGCTCTGCAATACGCAGAAGCTGTCGCCTTCGACTCCACCCTGGAGAATGATCTCGCCAGCATCGTATTCGCGGATCTGCGCATTCAAAAGCAGAAAGTCCGCATAATCTCTCGGAACCAGTTGCAAGAACGGTACACCAAGATCATACTGAGCAGCGATCCAATCTCCAATACCTGTGTGTGACATCATACGCTAAAAATTATAGATATTTCTGTACCATTTGTAAGTGGTGTCGATGGAATTTACCCCCGGAACCGTGCCTTTTATGCATTTCGTAAGATTCCACAGGAGTTCTGCCGGCCGCGTGATCGCCCCTTCGTAAAAATCGTTGCCTGTTCCGGGTCCCTT
Source organism: Fibrobacter sp. (assembly GCF_045112255.1). Taxonomy (GTDB): domain Bacteria; phylum Fibrobacterota; class Fibrobacteria; order Fibrobacterales; family Fibrobacteraceae; genus Fibrobacter. The sequence goes on along the minus strand of NZ_JBGUHR010000070.1, from coordinate 8,799 downwards.
GCGACCGTCATTCTGGAAAACCTTCTTCTCCCTGAACGCCCTGATGTTTTTCACGCGAGGTTCAAGCGCCAAAATTTCATCTGCCGTTGCAAACATCGACGGATTGACCCAGACATCGACGCTATCGGCAAGCGCATAGACTTCTTCGAACGAGAACGTGAGTTCACGGGATGTATCGGAAGCCCACACATAGCAGCCCCCCGCATCACGGACCAGGTTCGCCGTAAAGCTGTTGCCGCCGGACGCATGCCACACACCGCCGTAGGACATACCAGCGAGAACTTTAGGACAATGTTCAGACGAATGACGAGAGACGAGAGACGAGAGGGAGTCTGTAGAAGCAATCAATGCCTTTAGCGTTTCGTATTTATTCTTCTCTTGTTTGTAAATTGAATCGGCAAGCGGGCGGACGCCGAACAGGATTCCATACAACTTAATCCATTCCAGCTTTGCAAGCGGAGTATTCTCTTGCCACTCGGACGTAAGCATCAACGGCAAGTTCGTACGTGCAATTTGTTCATAGTTGTCATAGTCGCCGCCTGTCGTAAAGTCAAGCACCAAGTCCAGATTCAGCGCCATCAGCTTTTCCAAGGCGCCCGCATCATAACCGACACTGGCCACGGCCCCCTGTTTTGCACGTTCATACAGAACACTATCTACAATGTACTGTCCGTCCGAAACGCCGACAATGTTATCCCGGAGTCCAAGCCTGAGCATGTACCCCACCTGCGAAGTCGAGAGCGCCGCCACGCGCTTAAGCGGCACTCGCAGTACAACCGCCGCCTGCCAATCATCCGGGAACCCTCGACGGCGCAAATCCATCCCGAGAGAAGCCTCCGCAGAATCCATCATCACGTACTTGTGGACAAGCGTGTCTTTGCCGACCACGGAACGCACAACAGCCACATCCACCCCGCACAGCTTACCCATCGAGAAAAAGTCGCTTTCGACAGGTTCGAACAGGACATCCTTATCGCACTTCGCCCCCGGAGATTTTACCTGCAAATCGTTCGACGCATCACGGCATCCCGATACCGTCAAGGCGCCATAAAGAACCACAAGAGGTAAAAAAACAAACCTCAGCCCTCGGAACGAATGACTAAAAAGCCTTAATTCCTTGATTTTCAACAATCTATCGTAAAATTTCATGCACAAAACCCGAAGATAATGTATTTTATTGTTTGACTAAATATCTCTTTTTCTGAGATTCCTATTAGGAGAGAGCCTTTATGAAGACAAAAATAGCCTCTTTGTGCTTAGCTGCGGTGTTTAGCATTCTTGCATTTGCCACAAATTCATCCGCTGCCGACGACGGTTTCTACGACAAGGACCACATCCGCGGTTTCGTTTCTTTAGGCGGAGATTTCCGCGGCATGCTCCCTGGATTCCACGACTACATTAACGACGTCGCATTTGCCTACGGCTCGCTCAGATACAGATCGGACTCCACCATCTACCAACCGACCAAGGCCCCCAAGTACAGCAAGTTCAACAAGTTCTATCCAGGACTCCAGTTCAATGTCGGTGCACAGTACAAGCAGTTCATGACCTGGATCAACTTCAACTTCATGTTGACGCAGATTTCTGAACGCCCGTCGTCCTCTATCGCGGCCGTAGATACAAGCGGTAATGCGGTAAAATTCCCCCTCTATGATGCACGCTGGTTCAGCTACGGTGCCGACTGGATGTTCGGCTGGAAGATTCTCGGCGAAGACGCGTTCTTCAACTTGATTCCGGCCGTGGGTATTGGCTTTAACATGATGAATATCCACTTTACATCCAACTACCTGCTTACGAGTCTCGATTCCAAGGAAGACGTCATCATGCGTGACCGCTATTACAGCACCATGTCCGCTTCGTTCAATGCAGAACTTGAAGCCCGCCTTCAGTTTGAGCAGTTCTCCATCGGAATCTACGGCGGCTACCGCGCAGTGCGCTACAACGACATCAAGGTCGAAGGCACAAACCTCTATACAACATCATTTGACACCGACAACGATGGCGACACCTGGTTTGTGGGTCTCCGCATCGGCTGGACATTCCGCAGCCCCTGGGAAAAGAAGCAACTGGACAAGATCTAGTCTGAACAAAAATTGCTAACCGAGCCTCGCCAACGCGGGGCTTTTTCTGTATCCGTTTTTCCCATAGCCCGTTTTCTCCTTATGCGCAACCGGTTCATCAAGCGAGGCCATGACCTTCTGCAAATACGTTTTCCAGATGTTTGAATTTTCTGGCTGCGGATTATACGGCAACATGAACAAATTCTTTTCAGCGGCACGTTTGGGCGGATACATCTCGGCCACCTCTTCCATAGCGACATAATAACCGCTGAGTTCCCGAAGACCAGGATCCGTTTTCCAGTAAATTGGCGTATCCCCCTTCAAGTATTCAAAATTCCAGCCAAGAAGAAGCATCGGCACACCTTCCCTCTTGAGGCGTTCCGGCAACGTCGAATACTGCCCTTGCGTACTCAGCAGCACAAGGACATCGATCTTATGGTAATACGCGTAAAGATAAGCGTCTTCAACAAGCTGCATATTCGGCCCCATTTTATCGACATCCTTAGCCGCATTGTAATGCACTTCGAACCCCGCTAGCGTAAGCTGTTTTTCAAGGCGATCCTGCCCATCGCCAAACGAGGACTCCGCTTTGTCGAAATGCCTCACGTACGGATGGTAGTAATGCGCCTCGACCTCGACAGGGCAGCCCTCCCGGCCCAAAAGCTTCATGGCATAATCGCGCACCCAGCCCTTGAGCGCCCTGAAGTCCAGGCGGGAATGGTACTTGTGGTGCTTCAGGTAATATTCATTGACCTTCTTAAGCGTGTAGCCATCCAAAAAGAATCCAACACGCAATACAGACAACTTGCTCGGCATAAAACCTCCTGATATGTTAAAGAGCGTCTACTCTATTAACACGCTTTTTTGCCGAGTTTATCCCCCATGTTTTTTGATAAAAATTTTAAACAATATGGAATCTAGTCATTGGTCAATGGTCATTAGTTTTTATCCTACTTCCGACCATTCACTTCCTACTGTCTACTTCCTACAGCCTACTCTTAAATCAGCTTGCGGTCGGTGAGATCGTCAACGAGCGACCCGGGCATCCACTTCTTGAGCTTCTGGTAATCCGGGTCATCGAGCTTTTTGCGCTGTTCGGCGGACTTTGCTTCGTCTCCGGCGTCGTGGTAAATGCGGATGAGGTTCAGGACGGAGCACCAGTAGCGAATGGACTTGCCCGTGCGCTCGAGGTAGTCGGCAGCGCTCTTCTCGTAAATGGAGGCCGCCTCATCATAGCGTTTCAGCCTGTAAAGCATGTCCGCCTTAATCTGGAGCATTACCGGATGGTCCGGGGCCTTCTTGAGTCCGCGTTCAGCAAGCGAAAGCCCCGTCTTGTAGTCCTTGCGGTCGTAGTGCATCCAGATGAGCGGCGTCAAGAAGAGCGGCCAGAACTTGGCCGAGCGCAATGAGCCGGAATCGAGAATTTTGAGGTATGCCTCGCGATTGTCCGACTTGAACGGAAGCCAGCCGAAGCTGTTATCGACATAGTAGGCGTAAATCGCATAGAAGGCCTTCGATTCATAATCCTTGGCATCTTCAAACTGGCTTGCGGCCGAGCGCGTCTGCATGGCGCCCTTGACAGAGTGCCCCGTCTCCGTGAGCACATAGCCAATCTCAAAATTGCGAAGTGCATCCCAGAGGCCCTCGGCCTTGCAGGTTTCGAGATTCTTCGCGGCTACCTTGAGCGATGTGGTATCGCCCTTGTCGTCGTACATGCTCACGCGGATGATGTTCTGGAATACGCAACCGACGCCATCATTTTCAAGGCGAAGCTTGCGAGCCAGGTTGAATGCTTCAACGTAGTTGAGTTCCATCGTCTTCTGCGTCACCTTTTCGGCAAGTTCGTTCTGCGCCGGAGAAAGAGCAAAAGAAAGCTCGTCGGCAAACGAGATGCCGGCGACAAGAAAGATCAAGGCAAATAATCTAGATAGCATTAAAAGGTAATCTAGAAACTTTTGATACAGCGCACCACCTTCCACTTTGGAATAAGGCAAAGCTTGTCTAATGATATAAAAAAATGTATAAATACAATAGATGTTAATAGGAAGTAAACATTTTATTAACAATCTATCAAGAAATTTCTAGTTAAGTGGTTGTCAGAAGAGAAGTTACAAAAATTCAGGCGCCACAACTACTTTTTTCGACGGAGGCCACCATGAAGATGTTCCATAAAACTCAAACTGCGGCTCTCTATTATTTACTCCATACTGGATTCCAGTCCTTCAAGGAGCGGATCAAAGACGAGCTGACCTCCACTAGCGGCATCAACCTCGAAGATGTCATGGACGATTCGAACCTTTACGTTTATTACCAGCAAGGCGAATCGGCGGACTTCGTGGCGGCCTGCATCGCAGCGAACTGCTAATTTCTCTCTCTAATCCGGATTTACCGGTCTTCCTCATAAAAAAGGACCCTGGGGCTTAGCCACAGGGTTCCTTTTTTTTCGAGAAATGATGGATCCCCTCACTTCGTTCGAGGATGACGAGTGCTATAGCAAGACTTGACTGGATCCTTCGGGCTTTGCCCTCAGGATGACGAGAGCAACACTCGCCTTCTGAGTTGTCTTCGCTTCGCGAAGGATGACGCAGTGCGTTACTTCTTTTTCTTGGACTTGGCGGCTTCCTTCGCCTTGTCCTGACGTTCACAGGCCGTCACGACTTCGAACTTGCCCTTCTTCACGGTTATGATCTTCGTATTGGCGTTTGCACCACGGCGGAACTTGATGTCACCGTAAATGCCCTTGAAGTCCTTGGTCGCATTAATGTAATGCGTCATGTCGTCATCTTTGCCCGTGACAGCAGCAAGCGCAGTAAAGATGATGTTTGCTGCATCGTAGCTGAGACCGCTTACTTTATCTTCACCCGGTTCAACTCCCCAGCGCGCTGTAAAGTCCTTCACGAAGTTCGTGTAAGCAGTATTTCCTTTGTTCATATCGAGATCAGGAACACTGAAATAGGAGCCTTCGACAAGGCGCTTGCCCTGGATCAGAAGTTCACGGCCATACCAGCCAGAAGTTCCGAGATACGTGCCGGAGACCTTGTTGAATGCGGCCTGGCTAACCATGGCACCAGCATCGGCCGGATTTGTCGCCGGGATAAAGAGGCCCGGGATTTCGACGGTCGAGTCGGCGAGGTAGAGCTTACGATCACGCGGATTCACGGTATTCAAGTCGCTCAGGCCCTTAGCAATGTTGCGACGGCGGTTTTCCTGATTGAAGCGGACATCGCGCATGAGGTTGAATTCCGTCTTGTAGTCCGGGCGGCCTTCTTCGTAATTGCGGAAGCCGACCACATCGCCGCCACGGCGTTCGACAGCCTTGGTAAAGCTTTCGGACATCGCCGTTCCAAAGTCACCAAGCGGACTCATCACGCCAAACTCGCGGATGTCGAGACACTTGATCGCAAAGTCTGCAATGGTCTGGGCAAGGATGTCCATGGTGAGGTTCACCTGGAAGATGTTCGGGCCAAGCTTTGCGATGCCGGCATCCGTTGCAGTCGGGGTAAGCATCGGCACATGCTGGAAGTTCGCACCAAGCCATGCGGCGACAGATGTCGCCGGAGCACTCATGATAGGTCCGATAATGGCAATGATGCTGTCCTGGTTCACAGCGCGCTGCGTACGCATGAGGGCAATCGCCGCATCAGCATGCGTATCCTGGAAAATGATGTTCACCTTGCCCTTGAGGTCCGCCTGTTCGTAGGCGAGGAGGGAACCCTGCACAGCGGCGGCACCGAATTCAGCGAAGTCACCAGAAAGCGGAGCAAGCACGAGCACAGTCGGAAGACCTGCGCCAAGACCTTCAAGAGCGCTTATGCCTTTCTTGGCGGTCTTCTGCAAGCTTTCGGAAGAAGTCGTCCTGAGGACCTTCTTGTACCAGTACCTGGCAGCGCGGTAGCGCTTGGCATTCTGACATTCTCGACCGATCTGGAGCTGCATCCAGCCCATGACTTCACGATCGACAGGATACTTTTCAAGGAGAGACTGGAGCTGGTCAGCCGTGAGGAGAGATGCCGCCAGAGTCTGGATGACGACGTCTTTTGCACGAGACCTTGCAGCCGGGTTGGTTGAATAGGAAAGCACACGGAGCATCGCTTCGACGCCATCGAACACGGAACCCTTTTCGACATCGATAACTGCGCGGGCAAGTTCCATGCGTTCACGGTAAGCGGACTTCACATGATATTCCAGGAAGCGGGAAACGACATCGTAAGCATCGTCCTTCTTGTCTGTACGGAGATAGCACTCCGCAAGCATGACCGCAGCCTTTTCTCCTTCAATCTTGCGGAAAGAAGAACTGTATATCTTTTGCAGCGGGACAATCGCATCCGAGCAGCGGCCGCTCTTGACCACGGACTTTACCTTTTCGACATCGTCCTGTGCAAACGCCGCAGTAGAAATGACCGCAGCCAAAAATAGGGGAAACAAGCGATTCATATTTAAACCTCGCCGGTCTTACTGGAAGCTTTCGGCGGCCTCCTGGATGACAGAATGTTCTTTCTTGATTTGCTTTTGAAGAGATTCGGGGAGCTTAGACCAATCGACAACATCAACACGGAACGGAAGTCCGCTTTCGACAAAAGCCTTTTCCACCGAAGTCATGTCATCAAGGGAAATAGGGGAATCCGAGATGACAGCCAATTCCAAATCCGTATCCGGGGTCAAATCCACTCCCGTGACACGCGTACCGTACGCCCAGACTTCAAAGCCCTCAAAATGGAGGCCAAGTATTCTCTGTACGGTTTCCAACTGATCCGTTTCTAAGCAAAGAGTCATAGTTCCCTAAAATATAGTTAATGTATTTTGGCACTGAATGACACTACAGCCTATCAGGTACAAAACGGAGGAACCAGACCTCTGTATCGCTACCGATTCGGACCGGGGGACCCCAGGAATCGACACCGCTGGAAACAAGCCACTTGACCTGATCCAGTTCACCAATACCGTAGGCGAGGCGCCAGAACCAGTCAATAAACACCGTCCCCGGGAAGAACTGGCCATTGTGCGTGTGCCCGGACATGGCAAAGTCGGGACGGCGGCCAAGGTGGTCCTCTCCGATACCGCGCGGCTGGTGATCGAGGAGAAGCCAGGGGAGTTTAGATTCTTCGGATACAGGACGCAAGTCAAAAAGCGGTTTGCGTTCGACATCGCGAATTTTGGCAACGTTGTGGTCTATACGGCCGGTAATGCAAGCAAACGGCGTACAGACGGTGGAGTCTTCCAGCACGACGAAACCGTTGTTCTGCATCCACTTTTTAAAGTCGCTGCCTTCGCGTTCGAGGAACCCTTCGTGATTCCCGTCGATGGCAATGGCGGCCGTCTTGGCAGTTGCAGCAAGCTTTTGCACCAGGAAGTCGTATTCCCAGGCAGAGAGCGTCGAATCCACGACATCCGAGAAGTCACCGCCAAACAGCACCAGGTCCGGGTGGAGGCTATCGGATACATGCACGATGCGTTCCATCTTTTCGCGCTTGAAAAGCGGGTCGATGTGGAGGTCGCTAAAGAAGACCGCCGTAAATTCCTTTTCCGTCGGGACGGCAATCTTGAATTCGCGAACATGGAAATTGTCGTTTGCGCCTGTGCCTGCAATGCGGAAGATCACCGTCAGGAGTACAGAAACAAAGAGCAAAAGTCTCGCCACCGAAATAGCGACGCGCTGGTCGAGCGGCTTTTTCACGATCGCACGACGGATTCCGCGAACAATCCACCAGAGGATATAAAAGAAAAGCGCCTCGGCAAGCCAGACGGCAAAGAAGGACATGCCAAGCGATGCAAAATAACTTGTTCTAAACAAGAAGCAGACGGGGAGGAGGATCACCGAGATTCCGGCAATGACGCTTCCCTTGATTCCAGGCGCCACCATCCTGACATTAAAGAACAGGAAGAATACACCGAAGATGAGTATGAAGAAAAAGATCATTTCAGTTTCGCTTTAATAAGTGAAAGGACATCGTTGTGGACTTCGTCGGGAGTGCGGTCAGCATCGACGACGCTCACGCAATCGCTATAATCGCGGCCTGCGGCGAGGTAACCTTCGCGGACGCGCTCGAAAAATTCGGCCTTTTCGCTTTCAAGGCGGTCGGGGGTGCCACCGCGAGTCGCCATGCGTTTGCGGCTTGCTTCAACAGTCAAGTCAAGAACTACAGTGAGTTCCGGGAAGCAACCGCCGCACGTGAGTTCCGTGAGACGCTGGACTTTATCGGCACCAAGCCCACGGGCGTAACCCTGGTAGGCAAAAGTGCTCCACGCAAAACGGTCGGCGATGACGATGTTCCCTGCATCGAGCGCGGGTTGAATGATTTCGTGAATCACCTGGGCACGGGCGGCATTGTACAGCAAAAGTTCGGTATCGTCTGCCATGATGCCCTTGAAAGCGGGGTCGAGCAAGAGTTCGCGAATGCGTTCGGAAATTTTCGCACCACCGGGTTCACGCAGCCTCACGACCTTGTGGCCTTCGGATTCCAGCACACGGACAAGCATGTCAATTTGCGTGGACTTTCCGGAACCGTCAATGCCTTCGAGGCTGAAAAAATTCTTCGCAGTTTTCATAAGAACAAATATGCAAAAATTTTAGCCCATCCTGGCGCAAGCGCCAATGGCTTTTTCTTATTTCATAAAAGTACATCATGCGGGCGGGACCCCAGCTCGGAGTTGACGCCTACGGCGTCAGCGGCTTCACTCGGTTATGCCGGTCTGCAAGCAGCCCGTCGCAACACTCGTTTTGCACGCTACTGCGAAGAAA
>NZ_JBGUHR010000069.1:0-1854 GCF_045112255.1 Fibrobacter sp. | reverse complement strand
CGTGTCATTCCGTCGCATCGTCCTATAATTGTGTCGATGGCCTCCAGGATGTGTTGGAGACGATTTCGGTCTTTAGGCTGCTCTCTCATAAATCAAGATTTTATCTTGTTCCACACTTTTGCGAGCGAAGTCTGCCAGTGAACCTTCTGTGACTAAGTCCACGCTGCGGCCAAGCAGTTGTTCCAAATCGTTCCACATGCCGAAGAATTTTAAACCAATCGGCTGAGAGTGATCGAGGACGACAAGGATATCCACATCACTTATCGGTGTCTCTTCGCCACGAGCGAAGGAACCAAACAACCATGCCTTCAAGACGGGCTGGGTCTTGAAGTAGTTGGCAATAGCCTTACATATTGCTTGCGTGTTCATATTCTGACATGTTGATTGTTAACGCACTGCAAATATACATCTTTTTTGAGAAAAAGAGGTAAAAAGAAGAAGAAAACTATATTTTAGGTTCTTCACACGAATGCCGTGATACCGGCACCGTGAAGGGATAGCAGACGAAGCTTGAAATAGCGGTCGTCGGCGAACCCCAAGCCTCACGCTTCATCACCTTGGTTTTTTATGAAAAGCTATGGGAAAAGCTGACAATCCATTATCTTTGCAGGTCTCAAACTATCAAAGATTACAAAAATGGACGTCAGCTTCTTGTATCACGGTTTCGGCCTCCGTACGGTCGAGTGCTCCAGAACGGAGTACAAAGATAATGGAATAGTTTTGAATGTGCAAACTCGGAGCGACAAATTTCGCTGTCCGAAGTGCGGAAGTCGCAGAATCGTGCGGAACGGCTTCACAACCCGCCGCTTCCGCGGTGTTCCCTTGGGCAGGAAGCCCGTTTATATCGACATGCGTGTGCAACGGGTGAAGTGCCATGACTGCGGCTGCGACCATCAAGAGCACATCCCCTTCACCACGGGCAAGCGGCATACGACCCACCGCCTGGAGAGGCTTGTGACGGACCTTATGAACATCATGACCATCAGCGAGGTGGCGGCCTACCTGGGACTGAGCTGGAACACGGTGAAGGACATACACAAGAACTATCTGGAACACAACTACGCATCCCCGGACATCAGGGGCGTACGCTACATCGGCATCGACGAGTTTGCCGTTCGCAAGGGCCATGTCTACAAGACCATCGTGGTGGACCTCGAGACGGGGCGCATCATCCACGTGGGAGACGGGAAAGGCGCCGACGCCCTCGACAGGTTCTGGAGGCGAGTGGCGAAACTTGGTGTCAAAATCGAGTACGTGGCCACGGACCTCTCCGCAGCCTTCATATCCGCCGTGAGGGAGAACGCCCCTGAGGCGAAGCTGGTGTTCGACCATTTCCACGTGAAGAAGCAGATCAGCGATGCCGTGGACAAGGTGCGCCGCTCGCTCTACCACGACAAACTATACGAAGGGAACAGGGACGTCATCAAGGGCGTAAGGTGGCTGCTGCTCAAGAATGCGGACGACATCAAGGGCGACGATGCCAAGAAGCAGCTACAGCAGGCTCTCAGCTTAAACGAACCCCTGGCGAAGGCATATTATCTCAAGGAGGAGATAACGCTCGTATGGGCACAAATAGACAAAACGGATGCAAGGGCCTGGCTGTACGGATGGATAAGCCGGGCCATCAGAAGCGGGAACAAGCACATCGTCAAAGCCGGAATGTCCATGTTCAAACACAGGGAGGGAATACTGGCGTGGTACGACCACAAAATAACCACGGCAAGGGTGGAGGGCATCAACAACAAGATCAAGGTGATGAAGCGTGAGGCTTATGGGTTCGCCGACGACCGCTATTTCAAGCTTCGTCTGCTATCCCTTCACGATGCCGGTATCACGGCATTCGTGTGAAGAACC
>NZ_JBGUHR010000068.1:0-2220 GCF_045112255.1 Fibrobacter sp. | reverse complement strand
CGTCAATCTCTCTGGCAAGCTGGGCGTTCCCGGCTTTCTCGTAAAGTTCCACATTGTTCCATAGAGTAGCGCGGTCAGAGAAAGAGGGCGGGGCATGGGGCGGCAGTAGGATTTCCGTATGGACAACGCCGCGCTTGCGGGTGTAGTCATGGGTCATTCCGTCCCACTCGTTTGTGATTTTCTCGCCGCTTCGATAGGCGGCTGCGGCAACGGCTGACTTGCCTTTTCCTCGGCTCACAATGCCGATGTTACAATGGTAAATGGCTATGGGTATCACCTCCCGGATAGGATAACCAAACCCGCAAAAATGGTACAGACGCCAACGGCGGGTGTACTGTTTTTGTGGGTGTGCAGGGATAGCCGCGTAAGCGGCGCAAGGGGTGCAGCCCCTTGTTGCGGCAAAGCCGCCATATCGGAGCGCGGGGAAAGTTCCCTGTGCGGAGATACGCCCTCGGCAGAGCGCACACGCCCGCAAGGGTGTATAAGTGCGCCCTTTGTTCCAAAGGGATTATTCGCTTTTCCCGCCCTCGGTGCGTTTTTTCAGATAAGCCCGCGCTTCCTCGCTCGTCAGGGCAAGCCGGAGAAAGGCGGCGGCTTCCTCATCGGTCATGGTCTTGGCTTCCGGCACAATGCTCTCAAAGACTGCGCCTCGGACGACCAGCCGGTGGCTGCGCGTCCGGCGTTCCTCTTGGGATAACTTTTGCCGCAACACCTTTTCCCGATTTTCAAGCTGCCGGATTTTCTTCTTCCCGTCCTCAATCTCGGCTTGCAATTCCTCGCGTTTTTTTTCTCTCGGTTTCGTCATGGGTGGTCACTCCTTTCTACCTGTCGGCATAGAAAAAGGACAGTCGATTTCCTCGGCTGTCCTTTTGATTAGGGTGTTTGGTTTACTCCGTTCTGCTCAATAAATGGGAATATTAAATATCAATACGCCCTTTAATACATTCCTATTAAAACATCAGCTTCGATTGTCAAATGTGTGAGAGTACGCCAATCAACGCAATCTTTTTCAACGCAAAAGAGAAGCGGCGTCATTTCAATAAACGACATTCTTTGTTCTGATGACAACTGTACGGTGGCTGAAACCGTTTCTCTTGAAATGGTTTTAAGATATTTCTCAAAATATTCAACGACAGACTCATTTGAATAATCTGGATTTTTCAAGTGTGCTTGCACTTTAGTCCTGATTTCCCTCAAATGATTTTTCGTAGGAATTACTTTCACAACATATCCGTTAGGAGATAGCAATCGCTGAAATTCTTTGTAGTGTGCAGGCGAAAATATGTCTAAAATACAATCCATACTTCCGTCTTTCAAAGGGATTTTTGATAAGTCAGTAACAAACCACTTCACTGCTTTGCGCTTGTCTTTTTTTGATGCAATCTGTATTGCCTCCCTTGACAAGTCAAAGGCAAAGATGTTTCGTTCTGTTCTTTGCTGTATCTGCCTTGCATAGAAACCCTCGCCGCAACCAACATCTAAAATGTTTCTTATAGATGGCGTATCAGAAATAAACTGTATGATTTTCTCCAACACAACATCATACATGCCATACTCCAAAATTTGGTGCCGGTTGTCAAAAGACCGCTTGCTGTAGTTGGTTTTGGGCGATGATTTTAACAACAAATTTACATACCCATATCTTGAAATATCAAAGCAATGTCCATGTCTACAAATTAGGCTATTGCCTTGTATATCCATTGATTTTGTGCAAATTGGGCATTGAAAATAAACCTTGCTGTCTGCAAAGCGTGATAAATTATTATTCATTTGTTTTTCCTCCGTAATTACATCTCTGCTTCAATAAGCGAGTTATGCAATACGGATAACCGCAACATAACTCGCGGTTTTATCTTAATCTCATAAATGTAACCATTGTGTTGTCCTCCAATCAATTCCGCAGTATTACTCTGCTTTTAGAAAAAGTATAGCACAAAACTATGAACATTTCAACTCTATTTCAGCCTGTCGGCGACGTTGCTCTCTCTGGCATACCGCCGCGCCGCTTCCCGCCGTTCCTCGCTGTATGGGGCGGTCAGACGGAAAGAGAAGCGGCCTTTCTCAATGTCAAACTCCATGCAGCCCGTTTCCGGGTCTGCGTCGGTCTGGCGGCACACATCGGGGTGCTGCTCGGCATAGGCGGCAAGCCGCTTCTTCAAGTCGGTGTTGTGGGTACGGATATGGATCAACGGGTCTTTCTCATCAAACCAGATGTCTGTG
>NZ_JBGUHR010000067.1:0-5045 GCF_045112255.1 Fibrobacter sp. | reverse complement strand
ATAACTTTCTTGCAATAGACACAATAATGCCAAAGTATAGCACTACCGCATATTTTGATTTTATTTGCAAGAAAAGTTAATCATCTTCCCACCTCTTTCTAAATTTCAAAATATTATACCATAAATCGCAGGCAAATACAAGTGGTTATAAAAATTTAACAAATCGCTTATAATACAATCATATAACTTTACGCATTCCTTACTGACCGTAAAATTCCGATTTATTGCTGACTTTATTATACTTTATTGCCTATCGAAAAGATAGCATATTTTATGAAACTTGTCGGCTGGGAACAGCTTGCAACGCAAGGTGTCCCCAGATGACAAGTCCACAAAAGGGTAGCTGGCGGTAGCCAGCGCAGGGGAAGCGTAGCGTCCCCTGTATGATTTGGAGCAGACCATGACTGCGAAAAATCACAGCCCTCCGGCAAGGAGCCTTCGGAGAACGCAATGCACCAACCTTTGGGTGGTGTATAATTGCGCCCTTAGTAAACTAAGGGGTTTCCGGCTTCTCACGTTCCAGCAGTTTCTTCAATAGTTCCTGCGTGTCCTGCCTGTGAAAAATGAGTGTCAACAACAGCATGACATCATCATCTGTCAGGCGTTCCGGCTCTTGCAGAAAACTTTCCAGCATACCGCCACGAGTACAGAGCCGGTGTGTCCGTTCTTTTCGGGTAAGCTGCTTTAGCTGGTGCTGCAATGCCTTTTCATCATTGATGGCTTTCCGCAGTTTCTTTTCACTCTTTTCCAACTCTCGGTTGAGCTTTTCCAGCTTTGAGGTATCAGGCAAGGGCAGCGTCCTCCTTTCCCGGTATCAGCACATAAATCCTGTTTGGTTCTCCAACGCCCTGACGCACTCGCATGATCAGTCCGGCGGTTTCCAGTTCATTCAGAGAACGCTTGACCGTCATGGGGCTGCGGGACAGGACTGCGGCAATGGCTGTGACAGGGAAGCAGATAAACAGGATTCCGTTCTCGTCCTCCTGTCCGTTGGATAGCATAGCGTCCAACATCCGGCAGTACATGACCTTTGCGGTGCTGCTGACTGGAAATCCTGTCAACGCTCTGGGAAAGGGCATACAGGGCGGCAACGGTGTGCCTATCGTCATAAATTCAAAATTCATTCGGTGTGTTCCTCCTTTTTCTTTGCTCTTTTGGATAAATAACGGGGGCAGTCAACCACAACCGCCCGGAAGCTCTGCTTGCACCCATGCTTGCATTTCCGGCATAATTCGTTGTAAGTGACACGCCCCCGGTCATTGAGGTAAAAAGAAAGCTCATGCTTCCTCTTTTTGCTCATTCTCGGCATATTGCGTTTCCTCCCGTTTTAGTGTATAGTTTCGGGGCGATTTTCGGCAAAATTACGGTCATAGAGCCGTCTAAAATCTCCAGAAGTATCAGCAATAGGGTAGACTATCCCCCTATCAGATTGTCGTGTTTCGGTATCATTTCGGTATCAGTTCGCCAGTTCTCCCCGGTGTCGTTCCTCCCCTGAATCTCACAGCGGCGTATTGCTCCCTTTGGTACGCTCGTTTCGGTCAGGGTTCCTCCATATCCCTGCCAAAAGTCATGGCGCTACATCGCCGGGGAAGCATATCCCACACAGGCTGGTCATTCGATTGGAATAATCCATCGATGAACTACCTGTATCATAGAACATTTTTGTGCCCTGTGCCGTATGTCCACAAAGTAGGAATTAAGGGTAAAAATCAGAAATTTCCACGATTGCGGAAAGTATGATATAATCCAGTTAAGCGGCAGTAATGAAACCGCCGGAAAGGAGCGTGCGCCCATGAAAGGAGCGACAAGCATACAGGAACGCCTTTGGGAACTCCGCAAGGACAAAGGCTTAAATCTGGAAGAATTATCAGAGCTGACGGGCATTTCCAAATCAGCTCTTGGCAGTTATGAAAAAGAGGATTATAAGGAAATCAATCATGGCAACCTTATCACGCTGGCAGACTTCTATGGGGTTTCCGTTGATTATCTGCTGTGCCGGACAGAGAACCGGGAGCAGATCAACACGCCACTAACAGAGCTGCATTTGAATGATGAGATGGTGGCACTTCTGAAAGGCGGTCGGATTAACAACCGTCTGCTCTGTGAGCTTGCCACTCATAAGGACTTTATCAAGTTTCTTGCGGACATTGAGATTTATGTAGATGGGATTGCCACCATGCAGATTCAAAACCTCAACGCCCTTGTCGATACTGTCCGGCATGAAATCATTGAACGGTATCGCCCCGGCGAAGACGACCCGCATTTGAAAGTGCTGCAAGCCGCCCATATCAGCGATGATGAATATTTCAGCCACATGGTTCTTGATGACCTCAATCTCATTATCCGGGATATTCGGGAAGCCCACAAAAAGGACAGCGAGAGTGCGCCCCAGACCACCGTTGCCGATGAATTGAAAGAAAATTTGGAAGCGGTTGAAAATTTCAAGGGCAGTCGGGATGAAAAGCTGGTTGTCCTTTACTGCAAGCAGCTCGGCATCAACTATAAAAATCTGTCAGACGAAGAATTTCGCTGGCTCATTCGGATTCTACAAAAATCAAAGAAAACAGGAACTCCTATCAGTCAAAGGAAAAAACGGTAAAGAAAAACCGCTGTTGCATGGTTGTGTTTGCTTCCATGTAGCAGCGGTTGGTGCTATACTTATTCAGTTAAAATTTCAAAGCGATAAAGTGGAATTTATCTTAGAAATTACAGCAATGTTATTTTGATAAACTTTCAAGAATTGAAATATCATGCTTATCTTTATCTCTTAATTCATAACCTGAATGGAAAACTCTTTGGCCTTTTAAGGATATACAAGGAATTGTTTTTCCTTCAAAAAAAGCACTACCAAAGTAATCTTTTTCAAACTCATACCAGCCACCCTCTAAATCAGCTTGTTTTGAAGTTCCGTCCTCACTTAAAACGAACGGGTGAATGTCTAAGTAACCAAGTTCATCACTATATAACTCTATTCTAACCGGTTTCCAGTCTGTATCAATTTTATAGCCCAGATTCAAAAGCACATTTAACAATTTTTCCGTATGTTGAGCATCAAAATTTATATCTATATCTCTATGAATTCTTGTTTGTTTACCAGCTAAAATATCTACACCCCATCCGCCATCCAACCAGTATGTAATTCCAGTATTTTCGAATAATTCTATTACTTTCATTAAATCTTCTTTTGTTGTTATTTCTTTTCTACCCATACAAAGTCTCCTTTACAACTTCTAATTTGTAATAATCATTCTACCATACCGTTATGAATAAATCATCTCATGTAAAACAATTTCTTCTGCCCGGTTGTGAATGTTATTGCAACGCTGCACCCATTCCATTTGACGGGTACGCTTCAATTCCTCGGTCACGCCCTCGGCAGCTTTCATCTGCTCCATGATGGTGTCTAACCGTTTCTGTGCCTGTTCGTTCAGGTCTGCAAGATATGTCCACAATTCCCCGGTCAGGGTCAATGTGTGTAATCTGGCTGGGCAGACTTCTCTTAAATATTCCCGGTGCATCCGTCCGTACTTTCCGATGGGGCGGTGTTCCTCCGGCAACTTCAAGTCCGGGATGTAGTAATCTCCAACAAGGATATAATCAATTCCGTTTTCTTTTATTCTTGGTTTCAATTCGCTCATGTTCCTTACCTCCTGTGGAAGCAGGCTCGTCTGGTACTAACTCAATCACATCGGTAATCTCACAATTCAGCGTTTCGCAGATACGGGCTAATGTATCCATGCTGATGTGCTTTCCCTCTTTGCTCATGTTGGCAATCATATTTGTTGTCATACCAGCGGCAAGCCTTAAATCCTCTTTTCTCATATCACGCTCTAACAGTGTGTGCCAGAGTGGTTTATAGCTGATGTGCATATTGTTTTCCTGCCTTTCTATCCATACCACCGGAGCGGCTGCCCCGGCAGGAACTTTTCTCTTATTATAGCACCAATCTTGTGAAATCACAATTTATTCTTGTAGCCTGCCGCTGATACCGTCTGGATTGGCTTTTCCTTTCTTTTTGTTCCCTTTAATTAGCCATGAACTGCTTGATGCCCTGGCTCTTGGCCGCTGCGTTATCGGAGCCGTAGCCCTCCAGCAGATTGACTACGCCCCACACAGCAAGGCCAGCGCCCAGAGCCACAACGAGGGTCTGCAAGGTAGTAACAGCGGAAGTGAAAAAAGCCATATATGCCTCCATTTCTCCGGGGCCATACCCCGGCCTCGTCGCCGCAAACTTCATATCGTTCATTTCCGCGCAAGCGCGAAAAATCACTCATTCCGTTGCGGCTCCTCTTCCCACAAAATCTTTGATTTTGCGGGAACCCATAATAATAGCCGCCCATAAGGGCGGCGCGTCATCCTCTGGCCACCATGACCAGAGGTTATACAAAGGTGTCCGGGTCGTCGAGGTCGTCATAGTTGAGGATGTCCTCGTCCTCTTCCATGTGCGCCTCGTCTGGTACGGCCACCTCGTAAACGGTGTATTGCTCATTGGGGTTGAGCTTGTCCATGCGCCGGGTGACAAGACTTTGCAGGTCAAAGGCGTTGCGCTTGTCAGCCTCGGCGGTGTATTTGTAGTTGGGGTGCTGTTTCAAATCGTATTTCTTGGAGTAGAACGGCGGCAGGCCCCGAAGCTGTAAAATGCACCGATCTCCGGGCATGGTAGCCAATTCGCTGGGGGTCATCAGCTCCCGGCCCAGCCGCTGGGTGTTCTGGCTGAAACTTTCCGACTGCCCTCGGGAGCGGCCCTCGGTCTGCATGGAGATCGTGGCCTTGCCCAGCCAGTTTTCGGAAATCTCCTTGATGGTGGTACTTTCCCGGCCACCAAGGAAAATCATGGTGTCCATATTGCCGAAGATCGTTTCGGCATTGTCCTTGTAAATGGCCTTGCATTGGGACTGCGCCTGATACAGAAGCGCCAGACTGATCTCGCGTGAGCGGATGACGGCTACTAACTTCTCCAGTTGTGGGACTTGTCCCGTATTGGCGGCCTCATCCCAAAGCACCCGCACATGATGGGGCAAACGCCCGCCGTGTACGTTGTCGGC
>NZ_JBGUHR010000066.1:0-9072 GCF_045112255.1 Fibrobacter sp. | reverse complement strand
TGCTGAAGGCCGAATACGACAACAAGCTTTATTCAATCACATCCGTTACTGACGAAGTGCCAGAGTACGAGTACAAGTGGAGAAAGTATTTCTGGAAGCTCTTCATGGAGGTCGCTATCGACGACGGAAAGAAAGTCAGCGAGGACGTCATCAACGATCCGAACCAAGAGCATTTCATCGACCAGCTCCTTGGCCGCAATACGCTCGGCAGTTCCACGGATCCGGACGATCCGAACGCATCGAAGCCAGAGACTGGCTATTCGCTGGATGTCTCCAGCACTATCGACGAACTAAAAAAGGACGTTTTGTTCCGTCCTCCAGAAGTCGACAAGTGTGTCGAAGACATTACAAACGACCCAGCAAACTATGCTTGTGGCAATTTGCTGGGTCAGTGGTAATGCTATTTAATCAAGATAGTTCCTGTTCGACATGGCGTTTCGATCCTTGATGTGTTCGATCGCCTCATGTACGTTTTCCGGCGTAAACTTGGCCCCAGTGTCCGTGTAGACCGCCATATCCGAGAAGATATTGTAGATATCCGCTGCGGTAATCTGCGATTCTACGGCATACTTGAATGCTTCGTCGAACGACGGATCGCGGAAGTCGGTCAAGTTGTCCGGATTGAGCGACTTGTCGTTGTACTCGAACAAGTACTTGAGCGCTTCGACGTCGGGGAAGCCAATTTCAAGCATCTGGTCAATACGACCGCTACGGCACATGATGACCTTGTTGATCTTGGACGGATCGTTGATGGTCGCGATGAACACGTAGGACACCTGGTCATTCTTCGCGGCTTGGTTTAGGTCATCGAAGAACTTCAGATAAGCGCACACGGAATTATTCTTTTCGGACAAGTCGCTGCGATCCATGTCATCGAGGATGATGATGCAGCGCTTGATTGCCCTTACGTAACGCATCATGCTCTTGAGCACTTCCTCGTTCTCGATTACGTTCTTCGTAATCTTGAACGTGCAGACATCCAAGAATGCGTTGGAAATCTGCTGTGCGCCGATGGTCTTACCAGTGCCAGCGTTACCGACAAGCGCATAGCTGCGAGACAGCTTCTTGTCGTGCAAAATCTTGACGGCGTTGATGATTTCCGGAATCTTCGCCGAAACGAAGTTTTCCGGAATGGCCTTCGGACGGACGAGTTCGGACAAGTTGCCGTTCTCGTCGAACGTGAACATGAACTTTTCAGTGTCGATGTTGTTCACGAACAGCATGTTCATGAAGCTGCTGATATTCGCGTTCAGCGCGGCGACTTCAGTGCGAGACAGTTCCACGCCGTCCATCGGAACCCAGAAGTAGCGAATTTCTTGAGCTGGTACGTATGCATTTACCGCACCACCATCTTCGGCGTTCACTGGAGTCACACTTTGCATCAAGTAAAGAAGCACGTTGTCGAACTGCACTTCGATAATGGCGTTACCCGGCTTGCCGTTCATAATGGCGCTGTCGGTGAACTCGTAGTTCAGATCATAGCTCTCGCCACCGTCTTCATCACGTGTGAAGTGGCGTACGGCACCCTTGATGTTCGTACGGAGCATCTTGATCACATGTTCCTTCTGGTCTTCGGCAGAGAACCACTTGGTATCCTTGTGCTCGACGGCCATGTTGACGAGGACGTACGTGCTGGAGTTCGTAAGCGACAGCGAGTCGTAGTTCTGCTTGTTGTACTTCGTGTTGAGGTCGCGATACTGCTGCATGCTCAACGGAGCGCCGCCTTCGAGGTCGTTGTTCACGATAATGTACATCGTGTCAACGAAGTCCCAGTTGAAGGAAATGTGCGAGCAGAGATTGTCGCCGATAGAATACAAGGCTAGGCAGTTCTGCATGAAGCCAGCGACCTTGGACACTTCCTTGGCACCGCTATGGCGAGCGATCAAGTTCACCATCGTACAAGACAGTAAGAACACCTTAGACATGTTCTGCTTCTTGTAGAGCTTGACGATTTCCTTGAAGCCCTCGTAGCGACTCTTGCCGACGATAGTGGACGGAATCGTGATGTTCGGAATGGCATCGATGATTTCGTCAATCGTATTGGTGAGTTCCTTGAAGGTGTCGATGGAGTCCTTGTCGTCCTTCTTCGGTCGAATCTTCTTGCCGTATACTCCATTGTTTCCGGCAGCGAGCCTTCGTAATTCCTCTACGGATACGAGGCCAAAATTGTTGTTTACGATTTTATCGAGCATTAGTGAGTCCTATCCATATCGGTGCGGATTTTCATGACGATTCTACGAACGATTACGACGATAATGCCGACGTACACGGCATACTGCGCCTTCATCAAAAAATTGACAAACTTGGATAACATAAAATCCCGCCTTGTTAGACGGGAATCAATATAGTAAAACACTGGTAGATTTGTCAAGAGCAGCTAGGCCGTCAAGTCAGTCATCATGAACGGCTGGGCGGACTGTTCTTGCAGCATCTTAAATAAAGCATCCCATTCAGCCTTCGCATCGCTATAGATAGCTTGACCGTTGACCTTGGCACCACCAGGAAGCGTGATATCGTCCTTCTTGAGGATCTTTCCCAACTGCATTTCTGCACGAGCGACTGCCATGTCACAGAACAGCGGGTTCGCAAAGACTTCATACTTCTTGGCCTTTACGTACACGGTAGCGAGTGCGATACGGTCAGACTTCGGAGTAGGATAGACTCTGAGTATATGGTCTACTGGATGGAGCTTGATGTTGTACTGCGTACCGACAAGCTTCTTAACGTCGTTCAAGTAGCGGATAGCCCCAGCGTAAGTCACCAAGTCGAACTGACCGAGACCACCAAGACCAGCGCCACCGACACCCATAAGAGACTCACCGGGGCCGACGTCCCAAGCCATCATCGGAGAGAACGTGTTACCGTAGGAAGGCTGCACGTCGACAACTTCCATGATATTGTCCGGAACACGGTACTGGATGATACCAGCACGTAGAGGAATCTTCAAGATATCCTTGTAAGACGCCTCGTCCATGTTGATACGGTAGAACCATCTCAGCGTATCATTGATGGCCAGATGGATATGGCCAAGGCCGCCGCGTTCTTCAACGACCATCTCAATTTCCGTCACGGGGTAACCCATGCGGCTCTTGACGTATTCGACCATGTCATCTGTGGTAATAAGTTCCATGGGTATTCCTTATGCCGTGAACTGGCTGTACTTGTAGATAATCGTCGTCATGGCTTCATCGAAGTCGGCGAACGCATTCTTGACGCCCTCTGGGAATTTCGGATTCTTCGCGCAAGCTTCATTCATGTGGCTGTCGAGCTTCTTCAAGAGCGCAAGAACATCGGTATCCTTGAGACCGACGCCAGAATCAACCTTCGGAAATTCCTTGTCGCACGGCTTTCCAGTCAAGGCGATATATGTTTCGGCCAGCTTGTCGCCAGTGTCGCGGCAAAGCTCGTAAGCCTCGTTCAACAGTTCATGCTTGAGATTCTTGTCAGTATTCCAGTGCAGCTGATTGAGTACATTGCTCTCGACCAGCAGCCATACGGCGAGATCCTTCAGAGTGTCGTAATCTCCGCCAATACCGTCGGCGGCCTCTTGACGAGGCATGAAGGCTGCAGCGACTAGCCCAGCCTTGGAACCGCACATGTCGGCAAGAGATTCAAGGAATATCTTTTGAAATGCCATTTTCTGCCTTCAAACTTTCATCTGTAGGCAGTTTATCATCTGTCACTGGATGTTCTTCGCTCCACTTAGCTGCATATTTGAGCACCCAGTCGATACGGGCGGCTTCGCCCAAGTCGTGGCCAGCCTTTTCGGACTCGATCCACTTATGTTTCTCAATCTCTTCGATCTGCAATAAGTTGCGTTCACGTAAGTCCATATCAAAGCTCCCCAATTCCTTAATATAGCTTATCTGGACGCGAAAAGGTCGACCTGGGTTGCAAGTCGACTTTTCTTTACAAACCAAGTAAAGTTTGGTTTACGCTTCTGCTGGAGCCTCTGCGACTGCTGCTGGAGCCTCGGTAGCGTCGGTCTGGACTTCTTCAGTCACGACCTTCTTCTTGCGAGACTTCTTCGGAGTCGTCGTAGTCGGAATCACGATGGATCCGCCAGCTTCCTCGCCTACGGAGATCCCATTGGCAAGAGGAACTTCCTCTTGAGCCACTGGGGCCGCAGCCGGAGCCGTGGCTTGCGCCGTCGGCTGTCCGAAAATCATGGAGCTGAAATCCATAGTTTCGAGTTCCTTGAGGAACTGCTGGTATTCATCACGGTATTTCGCGATGATGTCCTCGTTGATACCGATATCGACCTTCGGCTTGCATTCAGCCATCTTGTTACGGATGCTCGCCTTCACGAACTCCATGTCGCGAGCGTGGTCAACCTTGACTGGCTTGCCAGCGGACGGTTCAACAATCGGCGCAACCGTAATCGTGGTCGGCGCGGGAATCTTGATGGAGGCTGGCAATTTAGCCTTCACCGTAGGCGGCTTGATTTTGGTGGTCGTCGTCACCTTGAGTCTAGCTATCAGATCGTTCATCTGGTCGTTTCCTTTGGAAATATGCATCGTAAGGATGCTGGTTATTAGTTTCGTTTATGATGTTGAACGTTTTCATGTTCTCATCACGGTGCATGTACTCGTCGTCTTGCTCCTTGCGCAGCACTTCTTGGACGGCTCTCATGTTGGCTGGGCCCTCTAGCTTGAAAGGAACGTCATCATACTGGCGATCCTCAAAGAACTGCTTAATGCGGTTAACTTTCGGAATACTGAGATTGGCATGCGGCATAGCGTCCACCGTCTGATTTTCGGCGGCCTTGGCTGCTGTCTCCTTGGATTGTAGCCGTTCTTTCCAGTTAAACATTATACTTCCTTCGTTTCCAGAGCGATCATCGTGTCGGAGAAGTTCGTACGAATACCGAACGCGCCGTTCTGTCCTTCGTTATAAAGGACAAAGTAGATCGAATAAATTGTCTTGTCGTCGAAGTCGGTCTTCGCGCTCACGAAGCGGTGATACTGCGACGACGTGTGATAAGTGAAATAGAGTCGGTGGTCTTGTATGCCCCAGTCGAACCAAACGGTTTCCGCCGGGATGACCGTTCCGTCGGACAGAGTGACGTCCTTCGGATTGTATAGATACTGGAACACCGTATCGACATCTGGGTGCTTGAACTGCAGCGTGGCCTTGAAGGTGTAGGACGATTCGATCTTTCCTTCCTTGTTGTCGCCGAACCAGTTAAGAATCTGCGACCAGTCCGTATTCTCGGAAGCGTATCCGTCTGGTGCATAGCTGCCGTTGCCTGGAGCCATGTCTGGTACAAACTCACGCTTCTCGCTGGATATCGCGACGAAGTCACGGTTGAGTCCGCTGAAGTCGTGTTCCAGAGAAGTATCCTCGTCAAAGTTCAAGTGGATCAAGTCGAATGAAGGAACTTCCGGCGGACGGTTCACGTCGCCGACGACGATATCTTCCCAGTCATAAATAGGAATCGGGTCGCCGTCCTTGTCCTTGATGATGTTGCCGTTATCGTCACGCTTATAACCCTTCAGAATAGGGTTGTAGCCAGTTACGACATTTCCTACCTTGTTGCGCTTCGTAATGTCACTCTCGTCGTGATAGGTCAAGTCGTAGCTCTTGCGAGTCTCATCCTTCCAGTATTCTTCGCCATCCTCGTCCGTCTTGCGAACAAGCGTCCTAGTGAATGTCTTGAGCAGCGACCAGCCCTCGCGAATCGACGGCTCGACGGTTTCCCACAAGTGTTTCTTCTGCTGTGCGATTTCGTCTGGGTACACGAACACTTGCAACGAGTCGATAAGTTCGTTGTTGATGTTGAAATTCATTTCGGCGTACTTGATGATCGCCGGAATTTCGTACTTACGGTGATAGACGCCATGGGCCTCGATAGTGTAGGTCGTCTTGTAATACTGGTATTCCTTGCTGTCCGAATTCTTCTCGTCGTCGAGAGTATCCGACCAAGTGACCGAGAACGGAATCGGTCGCTCTATTTCCGGGATGAAGTCGAACTCCTTGATACGGACTGTGCGGTACGTGTTGAAATAGGCTTCGATGTTTTCCTTTATCTGCAGATAGTCGGACATGTCGTTGCAGAGCAATGTCATTTCGAATTTGAACACTTGCGGCGTCGGCTGTATGTCACGGATGAACTTCTGCAGCGTGGGCGAGTAGATTTCACGCGCATAGCACGGCTGCACCATGTTGGCTTGGTCATGCGAGTTTCCGGTATAACGGAAGCCAAGAATAGGCACTGGCATCGGTTCTTGCGTCGACTGCGTAGAAGCGACCAAGTTTGCGAAGTTCGCGCTGCTGTGGGTCGTGATAGGGACAGCAACGGTACGGTCGGACGCCGTACGCGAGATGTCCTTGTATTTCTTGACACGCAGATTATTGAATACGTCCATCAACGCAATCATAATCTTTTCAACTTCACGAACGTAATAATATGGTGTCATCGCTTGAACCCTTTCTTACATGGTCAGTTTATCAAATCGCCGCCGCACAAAAATGATAAACTGATGTCATAAAGCTAGGAGAACGACCATGCGTCAAGCTACAGAACCAGAAAAGTACTTCATCTACAAGACCCGCCAGTTGATGACTGACTCCAACAAGGCGAAGCTGGAAGGCGTTATCAAGGCGTTCGGCCTAACCCACGATATCGATACCGAGCTCACCGAAAACGACTCCGTCAAGTTCGAGGCAATCGACACTCTCGAAGCCATGCGCGGCGACACGGAACCGAAGGCGTTCCTCGAATCGATCACGATGGATGCAATGAAGGCCGCTGGCACCGAAAACTTCCAGACAGTCCGCCGTAGTCTCAACTACTACAGAAACTGGCTGTCCGCAAAGCAGATCTAACCAAAACAAAAAAGGAAACAAAAATGCCGCCCATTCGGACGGCATTTTTTTAATTTCCTCCTTTGTGCTAGTTTAACTTACTGGATCTGAAGCTTCTTGACGTCAGATACAGCCTTCGGCTTGGGAGCGACCGTGATGGTTAGTAAGCCATCTTCGTACTTCAGCTTGGCGTTGCCGATGTCCTTGTCGCTTGCCAACTCAGTGCGGAACGTAGTCTCGGTATTTCCGACCTTGCGCGTGGCGACCAGCGCCAAGGTGTATTCACCAGAGACGACCACACTGATGTCTTCCTTTTTCACACCCGGCAGTTCCACGTAGAAAGTGTCGGCTTCATCAGTATGTTCGGCACGGAGGTTCGGACGTCTGGCGTGGGGTTTCTGGTCATCCTCGCACGTCATCGCCTTCACCATGTTCTGCAGCTCGTTACCAAGGTTACAGAAACCGTTAGCGATATTGGACTCGCCGAAGTCGAACGGATCGGCACCGAAGATGTTAAACACAGGCATTCTATTGTACATAGTCATAACTCCTTTTGAGTATTAAATTATTTCCTTTGCCCATAAATAAGCAAAAACCGTGCCAAAAAGAAGGAGGCCGCCTCACGGCGACCTCCAAGGTAGGGTAAAAGGAAGAAAAACCCCTACCGAAGCTTGATCTGGTCTTGGTAGTCCTTCTGCTTGATAGGCTCGTCGCCCCAAGCGGACGCAGTCGAACAAATGGAATAGCGGACGTTATTGAGCACGTCCATCAACTTCTCCTTCGTGAGGACTTCCTTCTCCTCGGCGGCCTTGCGGTCTTCCTCGGCTCCCTTTCCGTTGGGATTCTTCGTGATGTCGTATTCCATACGGCGATAGTTCTTCTGGCCACGGCCCGGCGTGTTGTTCACCATGTCGTCTTCGAGGAACTTGTCTTGAAGTTCGGCAAGCTTATCCTCGGTATGCCAGTACATCTGTTCCTCGGCGCGTTTCACGAACTTCTCTGCCTTACCGGACTTGATGTCCATGACTCCAGGAATAAGACTCTGGGTCTGCACGAAAATATCGTGTCTCCAGTCTGGGTGGGTATCAAAATTCGTTCCGTACATACCCAATACGTTTCCACTTGCAATCTTCTGAGCCATAGTATTTGTCCTTGACTTTGAAGATAGTTTATCAAGATGACACAAGACTTGTTGCAACTTTTTACTCATTTATATTCAAAAATGAACATAGGCATAACGGAAAAGGCCACCATTTCTGGTGGCCTTTGGTGCTTTAGGGAGTGAAAGAAACTATTTCTTCGCGGCGGCCTTCTTGGCTTCCGCAGCCTTCTGCTTACGTGCGGCCAAGATGCGCTTGGCTTCCTTGCAAGCAGATTCCTCGCTGATGCCTTCCTCGTCGACGAGCCTCTTCGCGAGTTCGATTACCTTGTCGTCCATGTACGGATCGACCTTCTCAAGGACATCGACAGCGTCGGACACGTTGTTGTGTTCCATTGCGAGGTTCGCATTGATCTCGTCCTTCTGGCGCTTCTCCTCACGTTCGATGACGCCAGCATACTCGTCGATGTTGACGCAAGTGTGGAGAATGTTCTCGTTGAGCGAGGTGAACTTGATGTACTTCGACTTCTTCTTGAGGTCTGTCACTTGCTGCATGAAGGCACGAGACACGATCTGTCCCAAGTAGTAGTAAGGGTCTTTGTTCTTGGAGTTCTCGGCCATCTTGTTCGGATCGAACGAGTGGCAATACTTCAGAGCGCAGAACTGAGCCCTGGCATACATCTCTTCCTTCCAAGGATCGGTGTACTTGCGCCAAGACATCATGCCAGCGGTCTTCTTGATAACCACCTGAATTGCAGTGGCCAAGTCGTCGGAAACCGGATAGCCCTTACCAAAAAGTTCAACATCACGCTTATGTTCCAAGAGGAGCTTTGTCAGATAGTCCTTGTCGATCTTATCATACTTCATCGAAGCGACGGTCTGTCGACCCTTTTCGTCGAATACAGCCGGATTTGCCGGGCGCTTCTTCGGCCCGTTAATGTTACGATTAGCCATTTTAACCCAAATGTTTCGTTAAAGTTTAAATTAGTTCATTTAGCACGAAGTCACGTTGGCCGTCCAGGTCATGACGGTATTCGCTGGGATAGAATCCGGATCAGCGTCCAATGCATTGGGCAACAGAACAAACCAGCTTACCGTGTGGCTTACGCTCACGTCGACGATTGCGTCGAAGTTCAGCAAGGTATACGGAAGCGTCTGATCCCAAC
>NZ_JBGUHR010000065.1:0-32810 GCF_045112255.1 Fibrobacter sp. | reverse complement strand
GTCGATGCATGCAGCAGATGCTTCCTTGAGTGCCTGTTCGGGCAGGACAGACGGTCCTGCGCTAAAGTTATAGACTTTATTTGCCATTGTTGTGTTCCTTTTTAGGGGTTTATGCCCGTTAGGGCTAAAAAAATTACGGTGTAAAATTAGTAAATAGGCGGTGGAGTGGCAATAGAATATATTGCTCCAAAAATGGAGAAACCCGCCGTAAAAGGCGGGCCATTCCTAATTCCGAATTCCTAATTCCGAACTACACACCGAGAGCCTGGATGGCGGCCTTGTACTTCTTGAGGCGGAACTTCGTCTTGAGTTCGCGGCGTTCCTGGCGATGGATGTACTTGTCGTCCATGAGCACGTTCAAGATGGCGCTCTTCGCCTTTGCTGCTGTCGGATTGTCCTTGAGCGTTTCTACAAAGCGGACGAAGTCCTTTTCGCGAGCGTCATAGGTGGCGTCTTCGGCTGGTACGCCCTTTTCCATGAGGTGGCAGCTGTATTCGTCAATCCAAGCCTGGTTTTTGTGGTAGGTCATCTTCTGGATGAGGTCGACCATTTCAGCCGGAACGCCCATCTGAATCATGTCGTCCGGAGTCTTTTTCGTGGCTGATGTAATGGAATCCTGCAAAATAGCGAGAACTTGGACATCTTCGGATTCGCCTTTGTTTTTAAGATAATCGGCGACGTTCTGGAGGAAATCGATGTATGGGCCACCGGCCTTGTCTTGCTGACCATGATGGACGGATTCTGCAATTTTGTAGGCGTCTTGATAAGAAAGCATTATTAACCTTTTTTTAAAAACTTCGAGCATCGTTGATGCCCATGCCTTGAATATACATAAAGCATAGCTAAAAAAAACGCTCTTTTTTATCAAGAGAATCGAAAAAGCATCATTTTTTACGCCCAAAAGGGGGGCAAATCAAAAATTTTAGTCCTAAATGTCTGTTTTTTAGGTTGAAAAATCTGTTTTTGGCCTGTATGGGTGTTTCCATAGCCCAAATGGGCTATAAAATTAGTCTTTACGGATGGGTAAAAAAAAATTAGATTTCGCGCCGTTTTAAATGAAATTAAAAAGTTTATAATAAAATAAGAAAAACGTGAGAAACACAATGAAGAAAAACACCTTGAAAATTGCTTTAGCGGCATCTGCAATGACTTTGTTCTTTGCTGGTTGCGGCGATGACCTGCTTTATTCACAGGATGGTAATCAGTTTACAACGGTAACTGCGTTAAATCCTGATGATTGTAGTGATTCGACCGAAGGCTCCATGGCTTTTGTGAAGTCGAAAGCAACAATGTATGTATGTTCCGAAGGCGAATGGATCGCTATGAATGACCACGAAGCGATCCAGTACCGTTGCGAATCCAAGGAACTCAAGGACAAGTCCGGCATTGCCATTATATGCGATGGCTCTGACACGATCGGCGTTGTGTACAATGGTAAGGATGGTAAAGACGGCACCAACGGCAAGAACGGCACTAACGGCTCCAATGGCACCAACGGTGATAATGGTGACAATGGTAAAGATGCCGATATGGACAAGATCCAGAAGGACATCGATGCCAAGCTGAGCAGTGCTTCTGCTCAGATCCAGAAGGACATCGACTCCAAGATGAGCAGTGCATCCGCTAAGAACCAGAAAGATGTCGATGACGCAATTAAGGGCTTGAGCAGTGCCTCTGCCAAGAATGAAAAGGATATTAACGACAAGCTGAGCAGCGCTTCTGCCAAGAACGAAAAGGACATCAACGACAAGTTGAGCAGCGCTTCCCGCGATATCAGTGACAAGTTCGACGACGCTTACAGCAGCTTGAGCGCTGAACTTGAAGACAAAAAATGCGAAATCGTCAATACGGAACGCAACGACGAAACGGCTATCATCACTGTGTTCATCAAGTGCGGTGAAGCCGAAACTGAGATGCAAATCCCGTTCACGCCCGTGAACGAGAACCTCGCCAAGGTGTACAAGAAGCATGTTGTCGTGCGTTTCCCGGTGCAGGCCAATAAGGAAACAAAAACTGACGACATCTACGAAGAAATCTGGAAGAACCTCAAGGGTGGCGATAATGCAGAACTTACTGTGACGGACCTTGACGAAAAGTTCGCCCCGAGCGGCAAGGTGTTTATGCAGGACTTGTTCGCCTCTGCCAATAAATCCTTTGTGACAATCGAAGAAACCAACGAAAAAGCGGTGGAATACAAGGTTGCACGCCTCGAAGGGGATCTTGACATCACGAACCTTACGACCCCGGTTGTGAAGCTCCGTGTCAAGCTGAACTTGAGTAACAACGCTTTCGGCGCCTTTGGCGGATTTGGCTCGAACGCAACGGATGTTATTTACAACGCCTATGCAGACTTGTCCGATGCGTCCGATACGGTTGTCATCGACTTCTTGACCGACTACAAGGCCGCCCGCGTAAAGAAGTTGGTTGACGATGGTAACGGTTTTGGTGTTGCAAACGAGCAGGCAAACAAGGACCTTGCCCACGCCCTTTATTTGGAAAACAGCGAAGAATATCCGTCTTTCGAACATTATGCCCCCGATCAGATTGGCCTGGCCGAAAACTTCAACAGCATCGTGTGGGTGATGGCCCTCATTGACCAAAAGGACAAGACTCCGGGTTTTAACTCGGTCTATAACGCTTTCCGCAATGTCTTTGCCGAAAACGGCAACTTTAACACCGCCGTCAATACGACTTACGCAGGCAAGGAACACAGCATGTTCTTTGTTGATTACCTCGCTTTGCTTATCGACGCGAACTTCTTCAAGTGGAACCAAATGCAGCATGGCGACTATACTGCTGAAACGAATTTCTGGAGTGGTACGGATGCCGTCTATTACAAGATTTTGCAGAATGGATTTGTGGAAGCCTATAAGCTTAAAGTCGAAGACGCAAAGGTTTTCAATGATCCGTCTGGCTATAGCAGCAAGGTGTATAAGTCTGATGTCGAAGGGGGATATTTCCGTTACTTTGAATATATCGAAAACGAACAAGTTTGGTATCCTGTAACACTTTGGGCTGTAGGTGTTGCAACGGTGGAACAAGTTTGCGATGCTGACGCTGTTAATTCGACCTTCTTCTATAGCTTTGAAGGTCTTGATGAAAATGCCGTTTGTGTATGCGACAATGGAAAATGCTACTGGCAAGATACTGAAAATGTATGCTTGGGCCGTAATAAAGGAGATAAGGGATCGGCGTTCTTTGACGGGGAAATTCAAGAGTATGAGTGCGCAGAAGTAGAATGTAATCCATCCGCTTCTTCTTGCGTTGGTTTTGAACTTGGTCCTGTCAGTCCGAACTCTTCGAACTCTGTTGCATCCTCTTCTAGCGCTGCAAGTGGCATGACTCCGGAAGAACAGGCCAACAATCCGGAATCCAAGCTTTACCTCGGTGAATGCAGCGCTACCGTAAACGAAGGCAAAGAAAAGCTGTTCGACTACAAAAATGCGGGACTTGCCACGACAACAAGCAAAATAACCTTTGTATGCGATGGCTCCAAATGGAGACAGAAAGATTATCATGATGAGAAATATGGAATATGTTCAAAAACTACGATGGAAAAGGGCGAAGTCAAGGCAGAAAATGGTTCCGAACATTATAAGTGCGATTACCTTGATAAACAGGAAAAATACGAATGGATCGCTACTGATTGGCAAGACGTGTATAATGAAAAGGCTTGCCATTATGGCTATGTCAATGAAAAAATGGTTACTGGATCCGGTTATGAATATGTTTGTGAAGAAAATTCTGAATATACAGACAACGACGGTAACCATACCCATGAATGGCGTGAAACGACTGTTGATGAATATTGCGTGGGTGATCGCGTCGAGGCTACAGTGCAGAAGCTTGAAGACGAAGACCTCGGCGAATCGACCTTCAACGAAAAGTGTAACTACCACGGTTCTACCTATGCGAGAAACAATACTGCTAGCGGGGCCAAGGAATGGGTGTACTACGGTAATTTCACCAACGAAAGCACAAGAAACAGCGTCCTCTTGTTCTTGAATGGTTATAAGGATAATATAATTTACTCTTGTAACGATTGGGTCAACACCTACTGTGAGCCTGTTTCTGTAGAAACCGTGCAGAGTAAAATTGCCTCGCATATGCCAGAAGTCGAAAAACAGAAATGGATTAATGCCCTTTGCAACTATGGCGATTACAAGCGTGCTAGTGGCTACGCCGACGGCATCGCCTTTGAAGTCAACGTAACGTTAAAGAGTGGCGAAACTCCGAAGACGTTTGTCGCTAGTGCCAAGAGAGATGATTGGCACGAACCTACCTTTGAGGATATCTATGGCAAGTGCGACGAAGATAAGATGAAAAATCAAACCAAAGTAGCTGTTTACGAAGGGAAAAAATACAAGTGTAACTACATTTCTGGAGGTCCTTCCAGCGGATACTACTCTTGGGTTAAAGCAAGTGTTTTGGATGAAGACGCTACGCTTGGAATTTGCACGAGAAATCGAAAAAAAGATGCCGCTATAGTCGGTGACGCATACTATGAATGTCTTAGTAATGGTAACGCAGAAGGAATCCCCGCAAGTTCTTCCTCCACTGATTGGCTAGTAATTGATGAAAATGAGTACCTTAACGCCAAGTTTGGTTATTGCGATACCGATAGAGGTAATACTAAAAACATTGCAGACATTAAGAGCGAAACCCTCATGGATGGTAAAAGCCACAGTTTCAAGTGCTCTATAGCTAAAGAAGTCGTAAATGACTATGGTAAGTGGGTTGACGCCTCCACAGACATTGCTCTCGACCAGATTTGCAACAGAGATAACGAAGATGCAGCTGTTACCAAAGAAAGCGTAACCTATGCCTGTGCGTACAAGGATGAATCATCCATGTATCAGTGGATTACTTCTGATGTGTACTGCGAAAATAAAGGTGAAAATTTGACTTACGGTGGGTATCTTGACAATCCGCATAGTTCTTCTAGTATGTCTCACTGTGGCAAATCGGATGAGATAGAATGCAAAACAGATTCCGACAAGAAAATCTGCCATGTCGGTACCGAGTCTTTCGTCAAATTGGATAGCGTGTGGCAATCTGTGGCAGCATATTGCGAAGACCATTCTACAGGTTCCGCCTGTGAATTTGTCAATCATGAAGGTAATATAGCCGATCCTTCTCTTAAGTATTACGAACAAACGGAATACTACGTAAATACAGAACAAGGTTATAAGAAAGCAGAAACTGCAGAA
The DNA here is from genome assembly GCF_045112255.1 of Fibrobacter sp. GTDB lineage: Bacteria > Fibrobacterota > Fibrobacteria > Fibrobacterales > Fibrobacteraceae > Fibrobacter. The sequence goes on along the minus strand of NZ_JBGUHR010000065.1, from coordinate 27,600 downwards.
GAATATTGCGAAGCGTTTAGCCCGGATCATGATGGGGTCTGCGTATTTAAATTTGACGTTTATTATTATTGCGAAGGTTCCGGATGGATCTTTACCAGTGAATACTGCAGATAGAATTTGTACTAGAACATGAAAAAACTTACCCTTATACTTGCACTTGCGCAGGCGGCTGTCTTTGCTCAGACCGGCCTCCTGGGGGGTAAAACTGGCCTCCACCAGCAAGATGCGAATACGCTTGGATTTTTCCACTTCCGTGTGGGTACGGGTGGTACCATAGCTATCGATAACTGGGGCTATACCCGCGCTGCACGTTTTACGGACCAGCATGGCCGTATTCAACATCTTGACGTGTGGGACGCTCGCATGGAAAAGGGGCGCATTGATGGTGCCCTGGCCGGTAACTTCAACTTTGCGTTCGGTCTGCTCGATGACTTGGACATCGGTGTAAGTCTCCCGATTTACTATGACCACGCGAAGGATTACTCCGGCGAAGCTATCCGCGCTCACATGGGCAAGGGTGGCCTCGGCGACTTGCAGTTCTATGCAAAGTATCGCACACCGCACTGGTTTGGCCCGGATTACATGACGACTGCCGCTGTTGTGGATTTGACGGTCCCGACGGGTTGGCGTGGCGTGGGGATTCGTCCGCGTCATGCCTGGTTCCTCGATAACGAAGGTGGCCCGACGTATGCTTACACGGCAAACAGCGTCATGCTTGGCCTCACGGGTGTTGTCTCTGTCGATTACACCAAGAAGAATGTTCCGCTCGTCTGGAATTCTTCTCTTGGACTCATGATCGGCTTTGGCGATGCTTCGAACACGCTTGTGTATAGCACGGGCGTGAACTGGCTCGTGAATGATTACATCCAGCCGTTCCTCGAATTCAGTGGCGAAATGCGCTTTGGAAACGATGCGTATCCGTTCAGCCCGATCACCGACCCGATGGTCTTAACGCCGGGTATCAATGTGAAGATCCCGTTCCTCAACATTGACTTTGCCGCTGGTATTGACATCGGTATTGGAAACCTCGTGGACGGTTACGATACGAAGGAAGCCCTTGAAGGTTGTAAGGATTTCCAGATTAAGTACAAGGGTGAAACGGGTTACAGGGCAAGTTACTGCTATGTGGCTCAGCCGCTTATTGCCGGTATCGCCAAGCTCACCTGGACGTTTGGCTTTGATGGCGATGACGACAACGATGGCGTAAAGAACCGCAAGGACAAGTGCCCGGATACGTTCCCGCCGATCGTCGTGGACGAAGACGGCTGCGGCATCGATACGGACGAAGACAAGGTCTTTGACGGCCTCGACAAGTGCCCGGATACGCCGAAGGGTGTGCCTGTAGATAGCGTCGGCTGCCCGTTCGATACGGACGAAGACGGTGTCGTGGACTACAAGGATATGTGCCCGGATACGCCGAAGGGTGTGCCTGTGGATTCTGTTGGTTGCCCGTTCGATACGGACGAAGACGGAGTGCTGGATTACAAGGACCAGTGCCCGAATACGCCGAAGGGTGTCAAGGTGGATTCTGTCGGTTGCCCGCTCGACACGGACAAGGACGGAGTGCTCGATGGACCGGACAAGTGCCCGGACACGCCGGAAGGTGTCGCCGTGGATGCTGACGGTTGCCCGCTTGATACCGATAAGGATGGCGTACCGGATTACCGTGACAAGTGCCCGAATACGCTCCCAGGAATCAAGGTGAACAAGCGCGGTTGCCCGCTGCGCCGCAAGGAAGACTTGGATTACCTCAAGAAGGGCATCCAGTTTGAATTCGACTCGGCAAAGCTTTTGAAGTCCAGTTACCCGACTTTGGACGACATTATCGCGCTTTTGGAAAAGATTCCGGAAGTGAAGCTTGAAGTCCAGGGCCATACGGATATCGTGGGTACCGAAGATTACAACCAGAAGCTTTCTGAAGACCGCGCCCACTCCGTGACGGATTACTTCGAGTCGAAGGGTATTGCTGGCGAACGCCTCCGCGCGATCGGCTTTGGTACTCGTGTGCCGGTTGCCGACAACGTGACTGACGAAGGCCGTGCCAAGAACCGCCGCGTGGAACTTATCCCGTTCGGTTACTACACCGAAGGTGATAGCACTGTGGCTGCGCCGTCGGATTCGCTTTTGAATGACAGCACTGCCGTGCCGCCTCCGACGAAGTCTGAGGTGAAGCCGAACGCAAATCCTGAAGTGAAGGTGAAGCTCAAAGTGGATCCGACAAAGAAGGTGAGGTCTGCATCGAAGGCTGGTTCCAAGCGCAAAAAGGAAATTGAGGCGAAAGCCGCGAAGGCCGTTGAAGAGCTGAAAGCCGAAGTGAAAACGAAGGTTGAAGAAATCAAGGCGAAGGTCGCTCCGGCTCCTGCTGCACCTGCCGAGAAACCTGCTGAGACTGCGCCGGCCCTGGCTCCTGCTGCACCGGCTGAAAAACCTGCCGAGTAGGCGTCTCCCTTTCGAAAATGTGAAAAGACCTGGCTGAGCCAGGTCTTTTTCGTGTTAAGAAGTGAAAAATTCGAAAAAACTTGTTTTTTACGTCATTTTTAACCTCTTTTGATTCTTTTTGACGTAAAATTTTAATGTTGTCTGCAATAAAAAGGGGCTTTTTTAGCTTTTTGTGAGCGAAAATCTGTAAAAATGCTGTCTTGGGGATACAAAAACAGGGCTAAAAGCGAATTTTTAGCCCTGTTTAATGTAAAATTAGATACTTTGTCTGAAAATTTACGTCAAAAACTCAGTTCTAGTTGCTTTTTTTACGTAAAAAATGCCGAAAATTAAAAATTTGCTTTGAAAGTGCAGGTTTGGGCGCTTTCAATACAAATTCTTACCCTGCGAAGTTCTTGCCGAGGATGGCTGAGACGTTCTTGAGGATGCCTTCGGCGACGTCTGGCTTGTTCATGGAATAGACGTGGACGTTCGTGATGCCGTTGGCGTAGAGGTCGATGATCTGGTCGGTGGCGTAGATGATGCCGGCCTGCTTCATGGCGTCCGGATCGCTGCCGAACTTGTCCACGAGCGACTTGAAGCGCTGCGGCATGAACGAACCCGAAAGCTTGATGGCGCGTTCGACCTGGTTTGCGTTTGTAATCGGCATGATGCCGGGGAGCACCGGGCAGTTCACGCCTGCGTCGCGGAGCTTGTAAAGGAAGCTGAAGAACAGGTTGTTGTCGAAGACCATCTGTGTGGTGAGGAAGTCGGCGCCAGCATCGACCTTTTCCTTGAGGTGCTTGATGTCGTCAGCCTGGTTGGCGCTTTCCGGGTGCTTTTCGGGGTAGCAGGCGGCGCCAATGCAGAAGTCGGAATCGCTTGCCTTGAGTTCACGGATGAGTTCGACGGCGTGATGGTAGTCGCAATCGCCACGGCCGTTTGCAATGAGTTCCGGCGTGAGGTCGCCACGGAGCGCCATCACGTTCTTGATGCCGGCGGCTTTCATGTCCTCGATGCGCTGGTGGATGGTTTCCTTGGTGCTCGAAATGCAAGTGAGGTGCGCGAGCATCGGAATGTTGAAATTGTACTTGAGGTTTTTCGCAATCTCGAGCGTGTACTGGCTCACGCCACCGCCTGCGCCATACGTGACGCTCATGAATGCGGGTTTAAGCTTTGCAATCGCTTCGGTAGCAGCTTTAACGTTTTCAAAACTCGTTTCTTTCTTGGGCGGGAACACCTCGAAGGAGAGGCTCATCTTGTCTTGCTTCAGGATGTCGATAATCTTCATTGTATCTCCGTGTAACAGTCGGCTTTGCGCTGTTGTTTTGCTGAACAATGCCTAGTGTTACGCTTTGGGTTTATGCAAATATTTAAATTCATGCATAAATGTAAATAAATTTCCCGACAATGGCAATGGGAATTGCGTAAAATTTTTGGAGAGATTGGTTGTGTTTGTTGCGTAATTTGACGAAAAATCAAATTATTTACTATATTGTGTGCTCACAAACGCCGTCGTAGCTCAGTTGGATAGAGCAGTTGCCTTCTAAGCAACGGGTCGTGGGTTCGACTCCCGCCGACGGTATGAAAAAGGCTCCCGCATGGGAGCCTTTTTCATACCGTCTGACGCCACAGGAGAAGCCATGTTCGACTACGGCGTAAGGCGAATGATGCGCCGACAAGCTTGCTTGTCGGCATATCTGAGCCGCAGCCGGAGCAACTCCGCTTGCGGAGTTGCCTCCCGCCGACGGTAAAAAATACCCCGGCTTTAGTGCCGGGGCTGCTAAAAATGGGGAACAATTACTTCTTCAAAATGGTGTTCAGTGTTGCGCGCAAATGGTTCATGTTCGCTTCGTTGAGTGTCTCGTAGCGGTAGAATGTACCGTCTTTTTGCACGAGGTAGACGACCGGAATGTAGCCTGTGCCGTAGGCCGGCCCAAACTTGCTGTCTGTATCCTGGAATACCGGGATGACGGCATGATACTGGTCGATGAACAAGCGGATATCGTTCTTCTTGATGCCGCCATTCAGGCCGATGGCAATGCCCGTAAGTCCCTTGGATTCATATTCCCTGATAAGGTTCTGGATTTCAGGGAAGTGCTTTTGGCAATGCGGGCACTTCGGGCTGAAATAGTAAATGAGCAATGGGCGGTTGCTGAAATGGCTGAACAGAATGCCCGGATCGCTGATACCTGAAAGATGCTTGGAAAAGTCCATCTTCATCGGCTTGTTTGTTGTAGAATCCATCATCAATTTGATATCGGCGACCTGTGGCTCTGGTGCAAGCTGCGCGAAACTCATTGCTGCAGCGAAAGCAATCAAACTGAAAATGCGGATAAGCATATACATACTCCTAAAATCTTTTTGAGGTTCTACGGACCTCAACTTAAACATGTTGTAAAATACCAAAAAATAGAGAGCTGAATTGTGATTTTACGCAAAAATAGGGAAAAATATTGTAAAAAAACATCATTTCTGCACTTTGCCGCTATTCCTTCAGGATCCTCTTGAAAATATGTGTTGAAAAAGCCGGATTTTCCATGAATTCCTGTTCAAAAATGTCCATAATTTCTTCGGAATATTCGGTTTGTTTGCTGAGTAGCTTGATGGCGGAAATTTTAGCAGATGGTGTAGCGCCGGTGGCGTTTGCAAGTATGTTGCCGAATCTTTGGAGCATTATCCAGAAGTATAATGTGAATTTTACTTTGGTAAGATTGTTCCCGTCAAAAAGACTTTTGCCGTAGTAGCGGTAAAGCAAATAGGCGATGATTTTTTCGCTCTCGTCTTCTGTGTACAAACTTGTGCTTGCTTTGCTCCAGTTGCTTTGTCTTACGAGCTTGTAGGCGGCGCTCCATGCAGGGCCAAAGCTATCGCCCTTACCGAGAAGGTCTATCCACGACTGGTGGATGTTGTTTGAAATTTCTTTGTCTGTAATTTCGGCGGCGGGGCTTTCCTCTTCTGGAATGTCGAAACCGCTAGTTTCTACGGCGTAATCAAGCAGCTCGACGAGACGTTCTTTTAGCGGACGATCGTGATTGGCGAGGATTGCGAATAAATTCTCTCTTTCGTTGAAAATGGCATCGCGGGCTTCGATCGCGTCTTCGGGAATCTCGTCTGGAATGTCGTCGGTTTCGCGCTCGACAAACGCAATGGGCGAGGTGGCGGTTCCTTTGCTCTCGAACAGCAGTCGCGCGGCCTCTTCACAGCAAAGGCCGAGACCTTTTTCCATGATGTCTCCGTAGACTTCGACGAATCGCGGGTGCTCACGGCAAATATCGCATAAACTGGATTCTCCGAGATGGCAAATCATGTCGCAGAGTCCGTCCCGTCTTAAAAAGGGGCAACGGTCGCCAGGCAATAATTTGAAATGATCGTCCACGATGTTTTGGCGGAGAATGTCGCCGATGTCACCTTTGATGGCTTTGTAGCGTTGGGCGCTTTTTTCGTCAATGTCTATTTCCCAGCCGATGCAACAGGTATCGGTGCATTTCCCGGCGATGCACTGGAAAGAATCGTAAAAATCAGGAACACGGAGAATCATGGTATAAAATTAGGAATTCGGATTGAGGAATTAGGAATTGGTTGTAGAAAAATGTGTTTCGCAAATAACTAATGACCATTGACTAATGGCTGACAACTACATTCTAACAAAAAACTTACGTAAATATTATCTCGAAGTGATTTAAACTTGCTCAAATGAGCAAAATTTTGTGTAAAACTTTTCACAAAAAGCGAGAAAAATATGCTTTTTTTAAGCTCGACCCTGGTTTTCTATTGCCACGGTGGTAGAAAGTGGGTATATTTGTGGTGTGTGATAAGTGTTGTGGTAAAATGTGTCAAATATGAATTTCACTTCTTTCATAGGACAAGCCCAAACGGCGATCGATGGAAAGGGAAGGACCTCCTTCCCTAGGGAATTCCGTCGTCAGCTTTCGGCGTCCGAAGGGAATGAGTTCGTGGTCACCCGTGGCCCGGACCGCACCCTCCGGTTGTTCGTCCTACCTGAGTTTGAGAAATTCATGGCGGACTTGGATGCTAGGTCCGACCGCCGTCAAGCCGATTTAGTTCGGAGAGGCCTCTGCCCCACAGTCGTGGAGATGGATGGCCAGAATCGCATTTTACTCCCCAAGATTTTGCTGGAGTATGCCGGCCTTAAAGACGAAGTTCTTTATGTCCAGGCCAGCGGTAAAACTCTCGAATTATGGAATCCTGAACGTTACAACGAAAAGTATGGCTTACAGACAAATGAAGCTATCGACGCTTTCGATGCCGCGTTCTATGGTGAAGGCTTGACGGAGGGGGATAATGGCAGATAAAGATCTCCGCAAGTCAGTACATGTCAATGAAATTTCCGAAGCCGCGGTCGCTGGAGTTCAAGGGAGAGAATTCTATCACGATCCGGTAATGCTCCAGGAATGCCTTGAAGGTTTGAACATCAAGGCTGACGGAGTGTATGTGGACTGCACCCTTGGCGGTGGCGGCCACTCTTATGCTATTGCCCAAAAGTTGAATGAGGCGGGAACGCTCCATGCTTTTGACCGCGACGATGAGGCGGTCCAGTTTGCAACGAAGCGCCTTGCTGGTGTTCTCCCCAAGTTTATTGTCCATCCGGTTCCGTTTGCCGAACTCGGAAACGAAATTGAACCGAATACGATTGACGGAATCCTTTACGATCTCGGCATTAGCAGTCATCAGGTGGATGACTCTAGCCGTGGTTTTACGTTTGTAGGCGATAATCCGCTCGATCTCCGCATGGACCGCCGCGAAAACGTGTCTGCCCAGGAATGGCTCCGCACGGTAAGCGAAGATGATTTTGCTGCTGCGCTCCGCAAAAATGCCGATATGGATCGTGCGTTCAAGCTTGCGACCCGTATCAAGGAAAAAGTGGGAGAAATTGCCACCGAAGGTCGCGATGTGCTCCCGAGCGATATCAAGTCCGTTGTCGAGGCGGTGTTCCCGGACAAACGCCGTGACGCCAATAGCCTTTTGGCCCGCGTGTTCCAGGCCATCCGCATGGAAGTGAATGGCGAACTCAAGCAGATCGAGAATAGTCTCCGCGCTGCTGTGGATTGCCTGAAGGTGGGTGGCCGCCTCGTGGTGATGAGTTACCATTCCGTGGAAGACCGCTGCGTCAAGGAAACGGCGGCAGAATTTGAAAAAGCATGCATTTGCCCGGAAAACTTGCCGGTCTGCATGTGCGGTGGAAACCACCAGCGTTTGAAAAAGGTGAACCGTAAGCCGATTTTGCCCTCGGCCGATGAAATCAACAGGAACAGCCGGGCTCGTTCTGCAAAATTAAGGATCTATGAAAGAGTATGATCGATAATGTGCAGAATGAATCCGTTAAGTCAGGGAAGCATGGTCTTATGGGTATAGTGCTTCTGTTTGTCCTTGTCGGCTCGATGGTCAGTATGATTCCTGTGTACATGCAGAATCGTATCAATCGTCTTTACGGTACGTTCTATGGTCTCAAGGAAAAGGCGAGCTTGCTCAATCGCGAAATTCTTTTGAAGAATTACGAGATCAACAAGCTTTCGTCGATAAATCACCTTTCGAAGTTTGCGGAACGCGCAGGGCTTGGCCTTAACGCCGTCCCGGTTAAAATCATGATAACAGGGGGGACGAATGAATAAGTTCGGTGCTGATCCTCTGTTTATTTTGAAGAGCCTTGTGCTTTGTACGATTGGCGTACTGATTTTGCAGACCTTTGATATCCAGGTTTTGAATCGCAATGTCTATCAGGTGAATACGCGGTCTATGGTAACGCATACGAAGAATTTGTATGCAGAACGTGGCACGATTATGGACCGCAATGGGATTGTTTTTGCCGAAAGCATGCGTGATACGAGCGATAATCTGGGATACAGTCGCTTGTTCTTGCAAGGGTCGCTTGCTTCGCAGATCGTGGGGAAGGTTGGCTACGATGGCAGCGGCAGCATGGGCATGGAAAAAATTTTCAATGACAGCTTGCGCGGTGACGATGGCATTCGCCTGAGTATCCAGGACGTAAAGAGGCGCGAGGTTCATTCGCGTTCGAAGAATGTTGTTGAAGCAAAATCTGGCTTGAATCTCGTGTTGACGATTGACCGCAATATGCAGGAAATTGTCGAGAAAGCTTTGAAGGATGGCGTTGCCGAGTTCATGGCGACGAGCGCAAGTGCTGTTGTCGTGGACCCGTATACAGGTGAAATCCTTGCGATGGCAAGCTATCCGACATTTGACCCGAATTCCAAGAATCAGGGTGTCGATCGCGCTGGAAAAAACGAGATTGTTTCGATGTCGTACGAGCCTGGATCTACGTTCAAGGTGATTACGGCTGCAGCTGCTCTTGAAAACAATGTGGTTAGCCCGCTCAAGGTTTTTGCAAATGAAGGTCGCTGCTGGCAATGGAATCCGAGGTCCGAAAAGATTTGCGATACCCACGTCTACGGTGATATGGATATGAGCGAGGCTATGGTGCAGTCTTCGAATATCGTATTTGCAAAGATTGCCTCTGAAGTGGGTGCCGTGCGGATGCAGAAAATGGCTCGCGCTTTTGGTATTGGAGAAAAGGCTTTTGACAATTACATTGGCGAAGAAAATGGAAGGCTCTTGACGCCTGCGGAACTGACTCGCGATGATAGAACTTTAAAGACGATGGGCTTTGGCCATGCTGTTTCTGTAACGCCGATCCAGATGGTCATGGCGTATGCCGCTATTGCTAATGGCGGTAAGCTCATGCGCCCGCAGATTGTGAAGGAATGGCGCAATTCTAATGGCGATGTTGTCAAAAGGATTGAACCGATGGAAATCCGCAGGGCCGTTTCTGAAAAGACGGCCGCATCGATTCGCAAAATGCTCAATCGCGTGGTGAATAGCGGTACTGCAAAGAAGGTTGCTTCGCAGAAGCTTAACGATGTGCTGTTTGGCGGCAAGACGGGTACGGCTGAAAAGTACAACCGCGAGACTCGTTCTTATGACCGCAATTCCCAGGTGGCATCGTTTATTGGCCTTGCCCCGTCTGAAGATACGCGCTATGTGTGCCTGGTGCTTGTGGATGATCCGCAGGGAAAACATGTGGGCGGTCTCACCGCAGGTCCGATTTTCCGCCGCATCATGGAAGGTATTTATTACCATCCGTCACTTTCTCCACTGGCTCATAACCTGAAACAGGTGAAACTCGGTTCTCCTTGTGACAGGGATTTTGCCGGGATGACGGCGACGTCGGCTAAGGATTATGCTAAAAAGAACAAGTGCCCGGTTCGTTTCGAAGGCAAGGGTCTCCGCGTGATTTCGGAACGTGTGGATGCGGGTCTGGTGAATGGAAAGACGCTTGTGCTTGGCGATGCTGTTGCGCACAGGATGCCCAACTTGCAGGGACTTTCGTTAAAGGATGCTCTCGAAGTGATGGGGAACATCCGCATGAATGTTGAATATACAGGAAAGGGACGCGTTGTAGCCCAGGAGCCGAAGGCCGAAGAAGCTTTGCGGAAGGGCGCTATTTGCAAGCTTACCTTAAAGGAGAAAAGCTGATGATTTCGGAAGGACTTATGGAAAAGTTATCCGTGACGGGGCTTTGTGATGATTCCCGCCGTGTAAAACCGGGGAATTTGTTCTTCTCCATCCCGGCGGAAGGCTACGAGGCTTTTGCCCGCAGTGCAATTGCTGCCGGTGCCGTTGCTGTCGTGGGCGAGACGATGGCTCCCGAAGGACTTACGTCCAAGTGGATCCAGGTGCCTGACGTGAAGGCCGCCCGCCTTGAAGCTGCAAGAATTTTCTACAAGGATCCGTTCAGTAAGCTCACGTGCCATGCCATTACGGGAACGAACGGCAAGACGACAAGTGCATTCCTCATGAATGCGATGCTCGAAGCGGAAGGCCGTAAGACAGCCTTGCTTGGCACCATCAAGAACAAGATTGGCGACAAGTCCGTGCCGGCTTCGCTTACGACTCCGGGTCTTTTGGACCTTTATGAATTTGCTTCCCGCGCTGTGGCTGAAGGCTGCACCGACCTTGTGATGGAAGCATCTTCGCATTCGCTTCACCAGGGCCGTGTCGCAGGTATCAAGTTTAGAAGTGGACTTTTTAGCAACCTGACGCAGGACCATCTTGATTACCACAAGACGATGGATGCCTATTTCGAAGCGAAAAAGTTGCTTTTTACGAAGTATCTCGCCGAAAATGGTGTGGCCGTCATCAACATTGACGACGCCCATGGCGAACAGCTCTTTAATTCTCTCGACTGCCGCAAGGTGGCTGTGTCGAGACTCGGCAAGGCGAAGGCTGACGTGAAGCCGTTTGGTGAAATCAAGAGCACCGAAGACGGTCTTGAATTCACGCTCCCGATGATTGCTACAGAAAAGTTCGAAACTCCGCTCTGCGGCGACTTTAACGTAGACAACTTGCTTTTGGTGCTTGCTTGGGCCCACGCGCTTTGTGTGCCTGAAAATGCCATGCGCAAGGCGATTGCAACCGTGCGCGTTCCGGGCCGCTTTGAAAAGGTCTGGAGCAAGGACGGCAAGCATGTGATTGTCGATTACGCCCACACGCCGGATGCTCTTGAACGTGTGCTGAATGTGGCCCGTAGCCTCTGCCGCGGCAAGCTTTCGACCGTATTTGGCTGCGGTGGCGACCGCGACAAGACGAAGCGCCCGATCATGGGTGGCATTGCCGAACGCATTGCAGACAAGGCTTGGCTCACGTCGGACAATCCGCGTACCGAAAAGCCCGCAGATATCATCGCTGACGTTCGCGCCGGCATGACGACGGACAAGTTTGAAGTGGTCGAAAACCGCGAAGAAGCCATCATTCGCGCCTGTGCAGAACTCAAGAGCGGCGACTGGCTAGTAATTGCGGGCAAGGGCCATGAGGATTACCAGATTATTGGTAAGACCAAACATCATTTTGACGATCGCGAAATCGCGGTGAAGGCGATGACTGATGCTGAAGCTTGATTTGACAATTGCAGAAATGCTCAAGATTCTGGAAACCGAAGCTGTCGGTGTTCCGGCCCGCACCTTGAAACGCAAGGTGAATCTCTGCATGGATTCTCGTGAAAGTGCTAAGGGCGTTGTCTTTTGGCCGATTAAGGGTGCTCGCTTTGACGCCCACCAGTTTGTATCTCAAATGGAAAAGGATGGAGCTTTGATGAGCGTTGTAAACCAAACTGCTATCGATCCGAATTTCAAGATGTACGCTCCAGTCGATGATACGACGAAAGCCCTCTTGAAACTTGCCAAGGGCTATCAAAGACTTTTCAAGTTGAAGAAGGTCGCCATTACAGGTAGTAACGGCAAGACCACTACAAAGGAAATGACAAAGGCTGTGCTTTCGATGAAGTTCAATACCCATGCGACAAAGGGGAACTTCAATAACCATATCGGTGTTCCGATGACGCTTTTCCAGCTGAAGCATAGCCATGAAGCTGCTGTTGTCGAAATGGGCACAAGCGGCCCGGACGAAATCCGCCCGCTTTCCTTGGCTACGGAACCGGATATTGCCGTGATTACGAACATTGGCGCAAGCCATCTCGAACGCCTTGGCGATCTGGACGGCGTGTTCAACGAAAAGATCAATATTGTCGCAGGCCTCAAGAAGGGCGGTACGCTGATCGTGAACGCCGATGACGAGCGCCTCTGCAAGGTGAAGGCGACCAAGAATTACAAGGTCGTGACGTTCGGTGTTCGCCGTGGTATCCTCAAGCCTGAAAAGCTCAAGTGGACTGAAAATCTCTGCGCTGATTTCTACATCGGCCGTACGCATTTTGTGTTGAATGTCCCGGGCGACCATAACCTTTATGACGCTCTTGCTGCAATCGCTGTGGGTGAGGCTCTCCGTATTCCGAAGAGTGATATTGCAAAGGCTTTGGCTGGCTTTACCTCCACAAGCATGCGCATGGAAATCAAGGCCGCAAACGGTTTCAAGGTGATTTCGGACTGCTACAATGCAAACCCGTCTTCGACGAAGATGGCGCTCCAGACGCTTGGCAACATGCGTGTCGAAGGCAAGCGCATTGCGGTGCTTGGTGACATGCTTGAACTCGGCAAGGAAAGTGGCAATTTGCACAAGCAGATAGGGACTTTGGTTCCTGAAATGAATTTTGACGTGCTCCTCGCCGTTGGCAAGGAAGCTAAGAAATATGTTGAAGGGGCGAAGTCTCGCGGTATGAAAAATGTCCAGTACTTCGAAACCGTCCCGGAAGTCATCAGCCATTTGAGCGAAACGGTTGCGGAAGGCGACATCCTTTTGGTGAAGGGGAGTCGCGGCATGCACATGGAACAAGTGGTCGATGCGCTCCTCCACATGGTGCCCGTGTTCAAGATTTAGGATAAGGTTTACAGGTTAAGATGTCTAACGCACAGTCCACAGGAATGAACAAACTGTTGATGTTTGTCACACTAATGTTAGTGTGCTTTGGCTGTGTTGTTGTCTATTCGGCATCGGCACCTGTGGCTTTGTCGAAAAATTTGCCCGCAGAGCATTATCTCCTGGCTCATCTCAGCAAGGTCTTGGCATCTGTCGTCATTATTGGCGTGTTCTATAAGATTGATTATGCGTTGTGGAAGGTGACGTCACGTGTGATTTTTGGTGTCGGCGCCGTTCTTACGCTTGCAGCTATTGTTTCTGGGGGCGAGGTGAAAGGTGCTTCTCGCTGGATCTTTGGTATACAGCCCTCCGAGATTATGAAGTTTGGCTTTATCACATGGGTTTGCGCGAAGCTCTCGGATGCGGGTGATGAAATCAAGTCGCTCAAGTGCTCGATTATCCAGCCTGCCGTACCTCTCGGAATTGCCGCGATTTTGCTTCTTTGCCAGCCGAATTACTCGATGCTGATCATGTTCTGCACGTTGTTACTCGTTTTGCTCTTTATTGCAGGTGCAAACTATAAGTATGTAGGTTTGAGTGTCCTTGTGAGCGTTCCGATGGGAATTATCGCAATGCTTTTAAAATCCCATACCCGTATGCGTATTCTTGCCTTTTTCTCTGATGAAGGCGCCATGAAAAATTCGCAGTACCAAGTGGATCATGCTCTCGAAGCGCTTGGAAATGGCGGAGTCTTTGGAAGAGGCGTTGGCATGGGTGAACAGAAACTCGGCTATTTGCCTGAAGCTTATAAGGATGTTGTTTACGCGTCGATTGGCGAGGAATTTGGCTTTATCGGTACATTTGCCGTTTTGATTGCTTTCGCGATTCTTTTCTCGCAGGGTTACAATATTGCAAGGTCTTCGACGACGCGTTTTGGCAGGTATATGGCTGTAGCGCTTACGACATCGCTTTTCATGAATTTTGTCATTCATGTGTGCGTGTGCGTGAGGCTTATTCCGGCGACAGGTCAGCCGCTTCCGTTCCTGAGCTTTGGCGGAACGAACTTGTTGTTGTCGGCGGCTTTTATTGGAATTTTGTTGAATATTTCTCGCCCGACAAGTGGCAAGAGCATCCGTGAACCCTATATGAGTAGTACGCTTTCTTTTGATACGGGTCGGTTTATGAATTTTAGGACAAGAAGGAGTTCTATATGAAAAAGTTCCTCTTTGTTTGCGGTGGCACTGGTGGCCATATTTTCCCGGCAGTGGCTATTGCCGAAAGCTTGAAGAAGATGGGTGTTACTCAGATTACGTTTGCTGGCCGTAAGGATTCCATGGAAGAACGCCTTGTGGCAAAGAACTGGCCGTACGAATACATTTCGGCCGTTCCGCTGCACCGTGGACCGTTCCTCAAAAATTTGGCTTTGCCGTTCAACTTGACAAAGTCCTTGATCCGTGCCAAGAGCGTCGTAAAGAAAGTGGCGCCGGATGTCGTGATTGCAACAGGTGGCTATGTTTCGCTCCCGATTGTCCTTGCCGCAGGTTCTATGGGAATTCCTGTTTATTTGCAGGAACAGAATGCTGTTGCCGGTATTGCAAACAAGGTTGGCGCCCGCTATGCAAAGACAGTCTTTGTCACGTCTGAAGAAGCGATGAAGGGCTTCCCGATTGAAAAGACGCGCATTCTCGGCAATCCGATTCGCGATTTGCCGTCTGCGGATTCCTTAGCCCGTCCGGTGGAATTTCGTGAAGGACGCAAGGCTGTGTTTATCGTTGGCGGTTCCCAGGGTGCCGTGGGTATCAACAACAAGATTGAAGAAAGCATTGGCCGCATTGCCGCCCACGAAGATATCAGCGTGGTCTGGCAGGTGGGTGTAAAGAATGTCGATAGCATCAACGAACGCCTTGGCATTTTGCCGAACGTCGCTGTGCGTGGCTTCTTGGACAACATTTATGCTTACATGAAGCATGCCGACTTGATTATCAGCCGTGCAGGTGCGTCGGGACTTGCAGAAATCCTTGCATTTGGCAAGCCTTCCATTTTGCTCCCGTACCCGCATGCTACCGCAAACCATCAGGAACACAATGCCCGCGTGGTCGAGAAGGCTGGCGCTGCTCTCGTGGAACTTGATGATGAACCGAATGATCTTTGGAATAAAGTAGAAGCACTCCTTTATGATCCGGAGCGCTTGAAGCAGATGGGCGAAGCCGCTGCAACGCTTGGCATGCCTGATGCCGCTGACCAGATTGCGAAAATTATTCTGGATATGGAGAGATCGTAATGCAGATTAATGATTGTAAACGTGTTCGTCGCCTTCATTTTGTGGGTATCGGTGGTGCCGGTATGTCCGGTATTGCCGAAGTGCTCCATGAAAACGGTTTTGTGGTGACGGGTTCCGATATGGGCGAAGGCGCTGTCATCGACTATTTGAAGGACCTTGGCATCCGTATTGACTCGAAACACGAAGCAAAGAATGTCGTAGATGCGGACTTGGTCGTTTATTCTTCTGCCATTCCGTTTGACAATCCGGAACTTGTCGAAGCTCGCAATCGCCGCATTCCGGTGATTCGCCGCGCTGAAATGCTTGGCGAACTGATGCGCCTCAAGTACACGCTCTCTATTGCCGGTACGCATGGCAAGACCACGACGACGTCAATCGTTGGCGCCATCTGGGAAGAAGCTGGTCTTGACCCGACGATTATTGTCGGTGGCATTGTGAAGGGCAAGTGCAGTGGCGCAAAAGTGGGCCACGGCGACTACCTCATTGCAGAAAGCGACGAGTTTGACCGTAGCTTCCTTTCGATGATGCCGTCTTCGGCGATCATCACGAACATCGATGCCGACCATCTCGATACTTACGAGAACATCGACGCCATCAAGGATGCGTTCACGCAGTTTGCAAACAAGATCCCGTTTTACGGCCAGGTGATTGTATGCCTTGACGATCCGAACGTGCAGCAGATCTTGTCGCACTTGAAGAAGCCGGTGATTACGTACGGCTTTACTCGCCAGGCGAAGTACCGCGTTGAAAATCTCAAGTTCGTGAAGGGCTATCCGCAGTTTGAAATCTTGAATGATGGCAAGAGCCTCGGCGAATTCAAGCTCCAGATTCCGGGCCGTCACAATGTGCTGAATGCGACTGCCGCTGTGGCTCTCGCTGTCGAAGAAGGCATTTCGATCGAGGTTGCCCGCAAGGCCGTGGCTGCATTCGAAGGTGTGAAGCGCCGCTTTGAATTCATCGGCGAAAAGAACGGCGTCATGGTATTTGACGATTACGCTCACCATCCGACGGAAGCGACTGCAACTTTGCTCGGATTCCGCGAAGCATTCCCGGACAAGCGCATCATTGTCGCTTTCCAGCCGCACTTGTTTACGCGTACCCGCGACCAGCATGAAGCTTTTGGTAGCGCCTTTGCAAACTGCGATGTGCTCCTGGTGACCGATATCTATCCGTCCCGTGAAAAGCCGATTGAAGGCGTGACCGGTGCGATGGTTGCTAACAGCGCCGCTGACCGTGGTCATCGCGATGCTCGCTTTATCGGTGACTTGAACAACTTGATTCCGGTTTGCAAGGACTTGCTCAAGCCGAACGATGTGATCGTTCTGATGGGTGCCGGCAACATCTGGAAGCTTGGACAGACGATTTTGGAGAAAAGCATTTGACTTTAGAAGAAACAACAATGTTCGGTCGACGGATCGGATACAACGAACGCAAGCGCAAGCGTAAGCGTGCCCGTATGAGACGGATGCGCGTGGCTGGCGTCGTCCGTTGGTATAAGCGTAAGGGCTGGGTTTTGACCTTGCTCCTTATTGTGGCTACCGTCGCGCTGTGGCAGAGTCGTTTCTATCTACACCAGATCAATCCGCTTGAACTTAGGCATTTGCAGTACATCGAAATCGAGGGCAATCGTATGCTTTCCTGGGAAGATGTGGTGCAGAGCGCACAGGTTGAAACGGGCATGCTCATGTCGGAACTGGATGCCGACTCTGTCAAGAAATCGCTCTTGCAGATTCCGCTCATCCATTCTGCCGAAGTGGAAAGCAAGTTTCCTTCGTCGCTTTACATCAAGTTGCAGGAAGCATCGCCAATCGTGTCCGTCCTCGAAGGAGGCAAGGGGACAGTCTATTCTGAACGTGGACTCTCGCTCCCGATGTCGATGATGACGGCTTTGCATTTGCCGATTCTTGAAAATGAATCGGTAGGGAAGGTAAAGCTTGTAGCCCAGTTCCTGTTTGCCATGCGTAAGGAGGATAAGCCTCTTTATGACCGCGTGTCGCAAGTGGGGTGGTCGGAGAAGGATAAGGCTTTTGAAGTGTTCTTTAAGGATGCCGGATTCCGCGTGATGTTTCCGGAATCGAACTGGGACAAGGATTTGTTTATGTTGTATGATGCTATCGGAAAGGGCTTTAGAAAAGATCTCCTTTGTGCTAGCGAGGTTGATATGAGATTTCATGGATTTGCGTATATAAAAAACTTTGATAAGAGGTGTATCAATGGATGACGATAAGCAAATAGTCAAAAAAGAGGACTACATTTTCGGGCTTGATATTGGTGCCTCGAAAGTGAATTTGTTCGTTGGCATCTCGGAAGGTGAATCCGTCCGAGTCGTGGAATGCGGGGACTTTCCGCTGGAATCGTCTGACGAATACGATTCCGTTGTGGAAACGCTGCAAAAGGCCGTCCATGTGCTTGAATCATCGGCGGGTGTCGATGTGCGCGATGTCTATGTGGGCATCGCAGGAAAACATGTGTCCTCGTTTAGCTACAAGGGCCTGGTGACGCTTCCGACAAACGAAGTGCGCGATGAAGACATTATCAATGTTCAGCGTCAAGCAAGTACGCTCCCGGATAAGGCTGGCGAAATCATCCATATCTTCCCGGGTGAATATACGCTGGACGACAGAACGGGTATCCGCAATCCGAAAGGCTATTCCGGCCGTCGCTTGGGAGTTGAAGTTCAGGTGGTTACCTCACGCCCGAACGCTCTCCAGGATATTGCCAAGTGCGTGAACCGTGCGGGCCTCAACGTGGCGGGCTTTGTCCTCGAACCGCTCGCTGCTGCGTCTGCCGTTCTGTCTGATGACGAACGTGAACTTGGTGTCGCATTGATTGATATTGGCGCTGGTTCTGCCGACGTGGCTGTGTTTGTCAAGGATTCCGTGCGCTATACGGCTTCGCTCGACATTGCTGGCAACATTATTACAAGCGATATTAGCAAGTGCCTCAAGGTTCCGGTTTCTCTCACGAAGGCCGAAGAACTCAAGAAGAAGTATGGCACCTGCTCGCTCAACAATTTGATTGAAGATGAAACCTTCCCGGTTCCAGGTGTGGGCGACCGTGGAGAAGTTCTTTGTTCCCGTAAACTATTGGCTCAAATTATTACTGCGCGTGTTGCAGAAATCTTCAAGCTTTTGGCGAAGGACTTGGAAAAGCACCACCTTGATACGGTCATTGATGGCGGTATCGTCCTTACGGGTGGCTGCTGCAACCTTGCTGGCATTGAAGAAATTGCAGCTAAAGTATTCAAGAAGCCAGTGCATATTGGCAAGCCGAGAGGCATGAGCGGCATTCAGGAAGCTTTCCAGAATCCCTCTTATGCAACTGGCATTGGCCTTTTGTACTACGCGAACAAGAAACATCGCGAAAAGAAACAGCGTGATACAGATACCCAGTTGCTCGTTACTGTAAAGAAGGGTATGCAGCGTATTCGCGACATCTTTAAGACTTACTTTTAACCGTTAAACCACTCAAATCAGGGAGATAAACTATGAGTGACTTTGAAAACATCAACTTCGAGGCTAAGTCTCGTATCACGGGCGATGACGCTCCATCCAGAAATGCTAAGGTCAAGGTGTTTGGCGTCGGCGGTGCCGGCGGCAATACTGTGAACCGCATGAAGCAGATGAATATTGAAGGTGTAGAATACTACGCCATCAATACTGATGCTATGGCTTTGGATCAGAGCCTCGCCGACCACAAGATTCTTATCGGTGAAAAGAGCACGAGAAATCTCGGTGCTGGTATGGACCCGGAAATGGGCCGCAAGGCTGTCGAAGAAAACATCGATGACTTGAAGAAGTCTATGATGGGTGCGGACCTCGTGTTCGTTACGGCAGGCATGGGCGGTGGTACCGGTACGGGTGCTGCTCCGATCGTTGCTACTGTGGCACGTGAACTTGGCATCCTTACGGTTGCCGTTGTCACGAAGCCGTTCCGCTTCGAAGGTAATGTCCGTAATTCCTTGGCTCAGAATGGCGTTCGCGCTCTCCGCGAAGCAGCCGATACGATCATTGTTATCGAAAACAAGAAGCTCTTGAACCTCATCCAGAACACGAACAAAAATGCAACTGTCGATGAAGCTTTCAAGATGGCCGACGAAATCCTCGGCAATGCAGTGCAGAGCATCTGCAGCATTATGTTCCGTCATGGTCTTGTTCACGTTGACTTTGCTGATATCCGCAAGGTCATGCTCAAGGGTGGTTCCGCTCTCATGGGTACGGGTACGGCTGAAGGCGAAGGCCGCGGTGTTGCCGCTGCCGATGCAGCTCTTTCTTCTCCGCTTCTCGAAGACATCGATATCCAGGGCGCTTCTGGCGTGCTTATCAACGTTTCTCACGGCGAAAACTACTCCTTGCTCGAACACAACGAAGCCATGGAACACATCTACGACGCTGTGGGCGAAGAAGGCAACCCGAACATCATCGTCGGCGATATCACTCTTCCAGAACTTGGCGACAAGGTTTGCATTACCATTATCGCAACGGGTTGCGGTGGCACGAACAACGCTGCTGCCGTGAACTATGCTGGTATCGGTTCTGCTGCTTATCAGCAGGCTCAGACTCAGACTTATCAGGCTGCTGCCGCTCCGGTACAGGCTGCAACTCCGCGTCCGACCACTAACTTTGTGGCTCTCGCAGGCCGTGCTACGGCTGCCATGCCGACCGCTCCGATGGCTGCTGCTCCGACGGTTGCTGCTCCGGCTGTCACTCAGCGCGTTGTCCCGGCTACAGCTCCTGCTGCTCCGTCTTACATGGCTCCGCAGAACACTTATGCTAGCGCAGCTCGCCAGGCCGCTCCGGTGAACACGGCTGCCGCCATGTTTGCTCCGGCATCTTCTTTCGCTTCTCCGAGCTTTGACGTTAAGGCCGGTTATGCAGAAGAAGCTGTTGCTACAAAGACTGTTCGTGAAACAGAAGAAATGCCGGGTGTTGCTGAAGCAGATCCGCTTTCTAATGGCAACTATGCAAGCTCTTTCAAGCAGGAATCTCGTCCGGCTCAGACGGAACAGGTGAGTGCTGTAGATTATGACACTCCGGCTTTCATGCGTAACCAGAAGGCTCCTGAAGACGCTCTTAAGGAAAGCAATGTCGATTATGACTTGCCGGCCTTTATGCGTATGAATTCTGACTTGTTCTAATCGTGAATAACGATTAGCCTTACATTGCAATAACGAAATTCGACCTGGTGCGTTCGAAGTTTTCGAGTGCGCCTTCGAGAAAGAACACACACACACGGGTGCGTGAGTGCGCACCCACCACAACACAAGGGATCACCCGGGTCTCCCTGCCTGGGTGGTCCTTATCGTGTCCGCTCGGCTCTTTTGTAATACGAGACTTCGTCTTCGCCTCGCTCTCGCCACCATGCCTCGTTAATACGAGACACTTGTGGCTCACGGCGTGTCCGCTCGGCTCTTGTGCGATACGAGACTCCGACTTCACCTCACTCTCGCCAACACGGCATGCTTACGCCGTGCCGCTTATGGCTCACTAATGCGCACCGCTCGGCTCTTTTGTAATACAAGACTCCGTCCTCGCCTCGCTCTCGCCACCATGCCTCGTTGATACGAGGCACTTGTGGCTCACGGCGTGTCCGCGCTGCTTCATGCTTGATTTGTCATGCCCGCCTTGAGCTCTTTGATCACTTAGTGCTCTGACGCTTTGCGTCAGCATCTTCGGCTCAATCATAACAGTCTGCAAGCAGCCTGTCGCGACACTCGCCTTGAATGCTACTAGCACTTATGTGAGCATGATCCGCGTATGGGGAGGGCATCTCCTTGCCCCTAATTTGTCATTCCGGCCTCGGTGCCGGAATCACCTTTTTAATACATTTATATTATGTTATCTCGTGCGTTATTGTTTGCTTGTTTGATGGCGGTGGCTGTGTTTGCCTCGGCTGAAAATCTTTCTGAAAAGTCTGCGGAAAAGGTTGGCTATTTCCAGATTGGGACTGATTTCAATTTCGGCTTCAACGGCGGTCCTACGGATCCAATGTTTGCTGTGGATACTGCTGAAAAATATGGCGTCAACTGGCGCGGGCTTCGGATTCCGCTGGAGACGGCTCGCAATTACGAGGAACACATCAGTCCGTTTTTTACGCTCAGTTTTCGTGCTGGCTACAAGAATTTTGACTTTTTGCTAGAGGCTCCTTTGCGAAAGGATCTGGAAGCCTGGTTCAATAGTGAACTCAAGACGAACTTTACTTACAAGCCAAGTGAACTCGATATCAATGTTCCGATAAATGCTTATGCTAAATGGGAAAATTCTGTGGGCTTTGTTCAGTTTGGTAGGTTCAATCCCGAGGATTTGAAAATTTCTAAAAATGATGTTTTTATTGGCGGCTTGCCGTATCACGATGGAATCCATTGGAATTTGAATATTGGCATTTTCCGCTATGACTTTTTGCTGAGTTCCTTGAATGCGTGGCTTTTTGACGATGTGATAAATCACGAGACGGGCTGCCCGCCGGAAGGTAGCGAAGCGTATGCCCAAAAATGTACGTCTCCAGGTCGTCAGGTGAGCAACCAGCGCAATCGCACTTATACAGAAAATGTGAAGAACATGGTATTTCACAGATTTGGTGTGGATACGAAAAAGTTCTGGATTTATATTGTTGAACAAAGTGTGATTGGCGGCAAGTCCTTGGAATTCCGCTCCATCAATCCGTTTATGTTT
This sequence comes from Fibrobacter sp., assembly GCF_045112255.1. Classification (GTDB taxonomy): domain Bacteria; phylum Fibrobacterota; class Fibrobacteria; order Fibrobacterales; family Fibrobacteraceae; genus Fibrobacter. Next base: position 5,946 of record NZ_JBGUHR010000065.1, on the reverse strand, counting down.
TGGCACGATAATTACGCAACAGGTTATACGTCTGCGGCAACATCTGTAGAGTTTGGTTACAAGACTTCCAACGGTGCAAAGTTCTATAGCCAGATCAATATGGAAGACATTGCAAGCCCGGTCGGTGAAGATAAAAAGATGGGCACGAACCGCTCCATCATCAATTACATGGTGGGTTACTATCATGAACTCGAAACCCGCAATTACGGAAAGTTCTCCTGGCGCTTGGATGTTGTTAAAACTGACCCGGCATCAAACAACAGCAAACTTCCGCTTTTGAAATATACTGGGCGGCGCAATTACCGCAGCAATTATCGCGAACAGGGCGATAGCGATTACGCCGATGCTTATTTTGTGGATTATCCTATTGGCTACCGTCGTGGTTCAGATGCGCTTGATTTGTGGTTTGACATGAACTGGAATTGGAATCATCATTCTGCGACGATGACGCTTGCTTGGCTGCGTCAAGGCGATAAGGAACTTTATACGGACTATGACAAAGCGTTAAAGTCAGAAAAAACTCTTTCAGGGGTCGTCGAAAAACAGTTCCTCGTTGACGTACTTTATGAAAGGGATGTGCGTGAATGGTTTAAGTTCTATGCAGGCGGCGGTTTTCGCGTGTATCGCAATCTCTCGCATGACAAAAAAGAAGATGGCTCGGATGCCTGGATCCGCTCGGGTGTGAAATTCAATTTCAATCCGGTGGACATGAAGTTCTAAGTTTTCTTCCTGTTGGTTGAATTTTTCCTGAATACATTTTTATTACATTTACGTTATAAGATTTTAGAATTAGAATGAATGCGCTGTGAGCGCGTTCTTTTTAGGAGAAAATAAATGAGAAAATATCTTTTGCCATTGTTTGGTTTGACGCTATATTTTACTGCTTGCGAGGATGAACTTGCGCCTGTTTCTGGGAGTGCTGCTGAAACTGTAACGGCGTTCAGTGACTTGGATGAATGCAGCAAAAAAATTATTGGCAAGTTTGTCTACGTGTCCGATTCCGTAAAGGTTTATGCCTGCACGGATGATGGCTGGGCTGCAGTTACCGGCGCTGTTGTCAGTGGCAAGAATGGTAGCAATGGCACCAATGGCAAGAACGGAAAAGACGGTAATGATGGCAAAGATGGTAAAGACGGAAAGTCTTGCACCATGACGGCTTTTAAGGATGGATCGGGATTTGATGTTATCTGTGATGGCAAGTCAATTGGAAGTGTGAAAAATGGTGCGGATGGCGTCAAAGGTAAAGACGGTACTAATGGCTCGAACGGTAAGGATGGAACTTCTTGTTCTGTCGCTAAAGCCGAAGATAGCGATGATGCTGTTGTGACTTGCGGTAAAACATCCGTAACGATTCACAATGGCGTCGATGGTAAACCGGGTGCACCCGGAACCAAAGGCACCGACGGTACGAATGGCTCAAACGGTAGTGACGGCGCCAGCTGCAAGATTGTAAGTGATGTGGATGGTATTGTTCAGATCCAGTGCGGCGAAGGTGATGGTGTGACTTCGACAAAGCTTTACAAGGCTATATGCGGAACAAAACCTTATGACCCTGAAAAAAGTTTCTGCACGGAAGAGGGCAACGCGTACCCACTTTGCAATGGCGAAACTTATGACGTGAAAAAGAAGTTCTGTTCTGAAAAGAAACTTGTTGATCTTTGTGGCGGAGAATCTTATGATCCGTCTAAGGAATTCTGTAATAGAGATAAAGTATATCCTCTTTGCAACGGTAAAACATATGTCCCTGATACATATGAATGTGTTGATGGCGTAGCTGTGCAATTTATCAAGTCTTGCGGTGACGAATTATATAACGCACATGCAAAATTCTGTTTTAACAATAAAACGTATCCTCTGTGTAATGGGGAAGAATATGATGTGGAATTAGAGACTTGCGAAAATGGCAAAAAAGTTGTGGTCTATGAAAAATGCGGTGATGAAAAATTTAAAATAGCAGATGCAGATCACTTGTTCTGTGCTGAATTTGAAAATAAAACCACTGAAGAAAAAACTTATCAGGTTTACAAGTACACGACGATTGAAGTTAAGGATAAAGATTACTCCGAAACTTGGATGGCCGAAAACGTGAATTACAAAACAGATGATAGCTATTGCTATAATGGTGCTGATAAAAATTGCAAAACATATGGGCGACTCTATGCTTGGGATGACGCCCAGAATGTTTGCCCCAATGGTTGGCGCATGCCTAGCTTGGATGAATGGCATATCCTTTTTGATGTTGTTGGTGGTACTTCTGCTGACAATATTTCTGGTAAAGTTCTCAAGTCTGTAGAAGGCTGGAAATATGACAGTCCTGCAACGACGGGTTCTGATAAATATGGCTTTACGGCGCTCCCTGGTGGATTGCAGGTGTATGATGGTGGTATGTTTATGTTTGATGGAATAGATACCGATGCTGTTTTTTGGACTTCTAGTGGTTCAGGATCTGATGGTACTGGACCGAATGCGGTTTATGTGAGAATCTCATATGATAAGGTAACAGCAAATATTGGTTCCTTCTTAAAGGAATCTAGAGTTTCTGTCCGTTGCATAAAAAACGTTGAAAAAAACTAACCGCAAAATCTTATTGTCATGCCCGCCACTTGTCATCCCGGACCCCGTTCCGGGAGGGCATCTCCGTTAATGGTTGCCTAATAATTTTATATTTGTAGTCACAACAAGGAGTTTTTATGGCAGAAATTGGTACACCTCTTAGTTCTACCGCAACGAAGGTTCTTTTTTGCGGTTCTGGCGAACTCGGCAAGGAAGTCATCATCGAAATGATGCGTCTTGGCGTCGAAGTGATTGCAGTGGACCGTTACGCCAACGCTCCGGGCATGCAGGTGGCTCATCGCAGCTACGTGATCAACATGCTCGATGGCAAGGAACTCCGTGCCGTCATTGAAAAGGAAAAACCGGACTACATCGTGCCGGAAGTCGAAGCGATTGCTACGGACACGCTCGTGGAACTTGAAAAGGAAGGCTACAATGTCATCCCGACCGCGAAGGCCACGAAGCTCACGATGAACCGCGAAGGCATCCGCCGCCTGGCTGCTGAAGAACTCGGACTCAAGACGAGCCCGTACCGCTTTGCGGACAACTACGAAGATTTCAAGGCTGCGGTCAAGGAAATCGGCATCCCGTGCGTGGTGAAGCCGGTGATGAGTTCTTCCGGTCATGGTCAGAGCGTCATCAAGACCGAAGCCGATATTGAAAATTCCTGGAACATTTCTCAGACGGGTGGCCGCACTGGTGCCGCCAGCCGCGTGATTGTCGAAGGCTTTGTGCCGTTCGATTACGAAATTACTTTGCTCACGGTCCGTCATGTGGCAGGCACGAGCTTCTTGGAACCGATTGGCCACCACCAGGTGGGCGGCGACTATCAGGAATCTTGGCAGCCGCAGCCGATGAAGCCGGAACTCTTGGAACAGGCAAAGGTGATTGCAAAGAAGGTCACGGACGCTCTTGGTGGTCGCGGCATCTTTGGCGTGGAACTTTTTGTTTGCAAGGAAGAAGTCTTGTTTAGCGAAGTGTCTCCGCGTCCGCACGATACGGGCATGGTGACGCTCATTTCTCAGGACCTCTCCGAATTTGCATTGCACGCACGCGCTATTCTCGGTCTCCCGATTCCGAACATTGCATTCCATGGCCCGAGCGCCTCGAAGGCAATCGTCGTCGATGGCAATTCTGACCATGTGAAGTTCAGCGGCCTCGAAGAAGTTCTTGCAGAACCGGATACGGGCCTTCGCTTGTTCGGAAAGCCGGAACTCAAGGGCCACCGCCGTATGGGCGTTCTCCTTGCTCGTCGCGACACCGTCGAAGAAGCCAAGGCAACCGTCATGGCTATGCGCGAAAAAGTGAAAGTGGAACTTTAATTCGTTCTGAAATTTTTTATTTTATGTAGCATTCTGGCTTTTGTCAGGGTGCTTTTTTGTTGAAAAGAAGGAGGAATTTTATGAAACGATTTTTAATTCTTGCTTTGACTGCTGTGGCTTATGCCGCAAGGACGATTGTGCCGTCGGCTCCCGCACTTGAATCTGATGGTTGCTATGCCATTTCGACTGCTGAAGAACTTTATGGCTTTGCTGACATCGTGAATGCATCCGAAGTTAAGACGGAATGCGGAAAGCTCACCAGGAACATTGTGGTAAATAAACGTAACCAAGATGAAGGTATTTCTGATTGGATTCCCATTCAAATTTTTAGCGGGACTTTTGATGGTCAAGGTCATACTATTGTGGGACTTCGCCATCAAAACTGGACTACGAACGTAGAACCAGCTTTGCCGAATGCGGGCCTCTTTGGCGTTGTTTCCAATAGAGATTCTCAGTCGCCGGTGTATATAAAAAACTTGGTTTTGGAAGATGTAAACTTCTTTGATATAGATAATGGTGGTGGCCTAATTGGAAAAATAGATTCGCTGAGCAAGGAAGTTGTTATTGAAAATTGTGATGTAGAAATCAGCACAGGAGTAAGTAGACTAGAAGAGGATCTCAGAGGATACAGAGGCGGCTTGGTCGGTTTGCACCAAGGTGGAATTCTGACTATTAAGGAATCTCATGTTGTCAGCTATTTCTATGGTGCAGGTTCCAATGCGGGCTTGGTTGGGGGAACTACTGGTACAGTAAGAATTTCTAATTCTTATTGCCACAACAACTTTTCCAGTGCAGCGGAAGCATCTCTCGTTGGTAAGGTGACAAATGCAAATGTGCATATCGAAAACTCCTATGCGCTTTCTAGATTTATACCTAGTGACAGTTGGGAAGGAGTCTATAACATCGTAGGTGAAACGGAGAATTCCTACGTGAAGTACAGTAATGTTTTCCGTATGTATAGCCCGTTTTCTAGAAATAATTCTCTCGAGGGCGTTCACGAGTTTTATGATGAACAGATTGAAGACGGTACCATTGCTAATGTGTTGCATCTTTTTAAAAGCGGAAATACAGATGGAAGTGTGTGGGGGCAAAATGTTGGTACAGACGTACATCCGACCCTTTCAGGAAAAATCGATGGCGGGCCTTCTCTCAAGTTGTCCGCTTTGCACCTGATTACTTATGATGCTGATACGGTGACATACAGTAAACAGTATGTTGAAGGAATTGAGAGTTCGCTTCCCTTGCCCGAACGCAAAGATTATGAATTTGCGGGGTGGTACGATAATGAAAATTTTTACGGTAAATCAACGACGACGATTCCGAAAGATGCTACTGGTGATAAAACGTTTTACGCTAAGTGGTGGCACATTCCAAAGTTTATCAACAATTGCTATGAAATTGCATTGATGGATGAGCTGTATTATTTTGCCAATCTGTATAATAATCAGCAGTATCCTAAAAGTACATGTGTCAAATTAACGGCAGATCTTGTAGATAACAAGAAAGTGATTGTTGAAGGCAAACTCAATTCTGCAGATTCCTTGAAGCTCTATACTTGGACTCCCATTCAAAAATTTAAGGGAACCTTCGATGGCCAGGGACACTCTATTTCGGGCTTGTTCTATGTAGGGGATTATGAAAGTAAAAATGCTGGACTTTTGGGTTCCGTTGGTGAAAAAAATGATGTCACGGATGTCGTGGTTATTAAGAATTTGGGAATAAAGGATTCCTATTTTGAAGGAAGAAGAAAATCGGGAAGTCTTGTTGGTGAATCTGCTAGTGGAACTAATTTGTACGTGTACAATGTCTTTAGCGAATGCGTCATCAATTCTTGGAATAGTGATAATGGTGGGCTGATTGGCGCCTTTAATTTAGAATCTGAAAAACAGTCGCTTTTGTATCTTGTAAATGCTTACCATAAGGGATACGTTAGTGGGTATGATTATGTGGGCGGCCTTGTTGGCAGTATCGAAGATACAAAGGCGTGGACTATGCAGGAGTTTAATAAGAGGGTAGCGTAACTACTATATTCATTGCACATCCCCAAAAGGTAAAGCAATGGCAAAAATCA
>NZ_JBGUHR010000064.1:0-80898 GCF_045112255.1 Fibrobacter sp. | reverse complement strand
TCAACGCTTCGTTTAGTTTCAATGAGGACGGTTCGAAGTCGTTCAATTTAAGTGTGAATGCAAGTATACCGGTATTAAACACGGGTTTGTGGTTTGATGCTGGAATAGGTTTTAACGTGAATACCTATACAGGAGCATCGTTCAGCCGCAGTGGCGGCGTGTGTTACGGAGCTTCAAAGGAAGCTGCTTGTGCTGGGGTGGAAGTTGGCCAAGGTTTCAGCTGGGATCGCAGTGGTGGGTTCAATGGTATGACAGTCTATGCTGAAGCCTACGTGACCTATGCTGGTGTACGTACGTCTGTTGGAGGCGAGGCCGGATTCTTCGGTGCCGAAGGCCGTGGATTGTATGCCGGTATAGGCGGCTATGGGTTGCATGCACAGGTGGCGCACTTGGAAAATGGTTATGATAGTAAGAATGTTAGTTGGGGCGTATCGGGACATTTAGATTTGTGGAGTTATGATTCTCAAAAAGGCTTTGACTATTTCTTGAAAGATTTTATTGACGAAATAATTAATGGAGATGAGTATGAAAGTCCTAAAGAAGACAAAAATGCAATCGGGAAAAATCTATTTGGCACGATTTGGTGTGGTGCTGGACCTGGAGGAAATGGCACTGTTGTGACTGGAGGTGTTGATGCTGTGTGTCGACTTCATGATTTTAGATATGATGCTGAGTCTAAACGTACTGGTAAAAATATTGCTGGTCCAAAAGGTGCTTTGACTAACATTAACCAAAGAATTGTGGCTGCAGATGTTAAGTTAGTTGCAAATTCTTTTGGAAATATGCTTCTTGCGAGGGAGCCTGTGGCGGGCTTTTCGGTTGGTGTAGCTTTTTCTTTAATTTCTGCTTGGAAAATTCCTTTGATGATGTTTGCCGATCTTCTTCCTCGTTTCCATTTTGATGATACTTATCTAAGGCGTAGCTCATGGGAAAAATCTTTGCAGCAATAACAGTATTCTTTTTATCTTCCTGTTGCTTTTTCATGTATTCGTCAATTCCTCCTTGTGAATTGTCTGTAGAATGGGAAAAACTTGTTGATGAGAAAAAAGAAAAAAAGAGGATTGTACTTGTTGCCCCTGATCAAGAAAATGAAAATGTTCAAAAGTTTGTAAGAGAAGTTGCTGAAATTCTTGAGAGTTCTAATACATATTTTTGCAAAAATTGTAGGAATCTTTCGAATTACACATTTGCTTATGAAAAGGTTGACTTGAATGATTTTATGAAGGTAGATTCTTTAATACAACAACGCTGTATTTTTTCTAGCCTAGAATCTTGCAATAAACGGCCAATCTATCGAGATATCTATGGAGAACGGTGGAACGCTCCTACAATACATTATAAGGATACAATAATCGGTTATTATATTCCTAAAGAATATCTTACAAAAGAGAATGTTTTTTTCGTAGCGTTTACCAAATGTGATATAAATAGTGAAGAACATGATTTTTATTTTAATTGCCGCTATTCAGTTTGGGATTCTAAGAACAATAAGTTCTTTGCAAGAGGTATGCTGGATCCAGTTTTTGAAGGACGTTCCGAATACGAGGCGGCGAAGATTATTGCCGATATTCTGGTAATCGGTCTTGGATTGCGGTGAAGACAAGTATTACGTTGACAAAACCGACTTGATTTACAAGATATTTGTGGTATCACTAAAGATGAGCTGCTGACCCAGATGCAGCCCGAGATATAAGCGCTTGCGCGACACTTAAACTTTAGTACGATGGTTACCATTTCAGCAAAAATTCGCCTGATATATTTAATCCGTTCAGTTTGATTAATGCGCTTAGCAAGCGGGAACTTGCGAATTATTGGTTCGCGACCGGTACGCCGACAATTTTGACCAAACTCATGAACAAATACAAGGTTGACCCTGAACCGTTCAGTACGGGTTTTGAGGCTACTCTTGACATGTTCGATGCTCCCTCTGAGACGGCGAAGAATCCCATCCCGATGCTATACCAGAGCGGTTACTTGACCATCAAGAACTTTGATGGCTTCGCGTACACGATTGGATTTCCGAACGAAGAAGTACGTCTTGGTTTTTTGAAGGCTTTGATGCCTTATTCCGTCAAAACAAAAGCCGATGGATCTCCGAAAAAATTATTTAAAATCGGCGTAACCTTCGATATCAAAAACGAACTCTTGGTGAATGGAAGATTGTAGAAGGGTGATGGATTAATTTTCCGTACATTTTTCTAAATTTGTCTCCATGAATTTTATACGTAAGTACGAGTTGGTTCTTGCATTGTTGTTTTCTTTGTGCGCAACAGTGTCCGCCCAGACATTTACTCCGCTCCCGATTGCGGATTCCATCATCGTTAAGAATTTGAATGTCAAGAATACCGAAATTCGCGATCTTTTGCAAGGAATGGCGGTTCAGTATGGCTTGAATTTGTTCCTCGCGCCAGATGTTCGCGGTCCGGTGACGGTGAATTTCAACAATCAGCCGGACTATGTAGGAGTTTAATAAGAGGGTAGCATAAGCTACTATATTCATTGCTCATTCCCCAAAAGATAATAAATATGGCCGTTCATGCACCCGCTATTGAAAAGGCTACAAATCCAAATAGCATTTGTAAAAAATAAAATATGGGTGTTGTTATTTCTTCTAGGTTTTTTATTTGATGTAAGTGGTCGGCTTCTTGAAGCTATTTTTCAAACATATTTTGGATAATTATTAAAAAAAATCCAATGACAAAATGTCTAGAATATCGCTTTAACGGCATCTTTCAGTTGATGTCTAAGCCGGTGGCTGACTTTTTTTCTTTATTTTTATATATTCATAACGATGTGTTGCACTAATGTAGATTTTAGCAAGTTTTCAAGGCATCTGTTTTGGGATACGGACAGGGCTACGCTTTCTGCTGATAAAAACAGAAGCTATATCATCAAGCAGGTTCTTGAGTATGGGGGCGACAGCGACTGGAAATTCCTGAAGGACATCTATTCTCTTGATGAAATCAAAGAAACGGTTATGGGAATGAGGTCGCTCGATAAGAAGGCTTTGAGCTTTATTGCCTGCATAACCCATACGGACATAAGGGAGTTTCGATGCTATTCTACAATACGATCGAATCAAGCACCCTGGATTTATTAAAAAAGATTCAATATGAATCTTTTTTTGAAAATTGCAGGCTTGTCGGGGGCACTGCGCTAGCTTTGCAATATGGACATCGGAAATCCATTGATTTGGATTTCTTCGGATCGTTCGAATCTGATGCGATGTCGGTAAAGGCGATATTGCAAAAAATTGGACGTTATCAAATCATACAGGAATCAAAATTTATTTTCCAGTATATTGTTGATGGTGTAAAAGTTGATTTTGTGAACTACCCGTATGCTTGGATTTCTCCTAAAGTAGAAGAAGATTCCTTGGTCCTTGCAAGCCCCAAAGATATAGCTTCAATGAAATTGTCTGCGATAACAAATCGGGGTACAAAGAAGGATTTTATAGACCTTTACGAATTGCTAGAACATTTTACGTTGGAACAAATGTTCGGCTTTTATCAAGAAAAATATACCGATGCAATTCCATTCATGACCTTGAAAAGTTTGACTTGGTTTGAAGATGCTGAAGAAGATCCGATGCCATTTATGCTAAAAGATTATTCTTGGGAATCGGTCAAAACAAAAATAAAAGCTGAAGTTGCCCGTTTAGGCTAAAACATTTTTTCTCTGAAAAAATCTGGACTATGTAGGTGTTTGATAAGAGGGTAGCATAAGCTACTATATTCATTGCGCAACCCCAAAAAGGTAATGAATATGGTCGTTCATGTACCCGCTATTAAAAAGGCTACAAATCCATTTTCTTTCGCAAATTTTTTTTAGGGAATATAAAAATAGGATGTCTCAAAAGGCATCCTTAAATAAAAAATGATAATTTAAATTATCGTTGCGCTCTGCGCTTCTGGATTTCTTCTAGTGGAAATCCAGAGATGACGGCGATATCTTCGTCGGTCAATTTTGAATTGGCGAACATGGCATCGACCATTTCGAGCTTTACCTTTTCTTCTCTTTCATGAAGTTCGTATTCGAAAGTCATATACCTGTTCCTTATGATAGTGTCAGTTTTGTAAAAGGATACTTGGTTGTTGATTGTCTCCGTTTCACGAGAATTTGCATTTCTGGTCGCAAAATACTTCATATAAGCTTTGACAACCGGATTTCCGAATTCCTCGTATTTACTAAATATATAAAAATTTTTAAAGGTACGATCGCCCAAAGCTATGCTTGAGTCCTCCTTAGCCCTATTTTCGAAGTGGTAAACAGGGAATCCATGCTTGAAAATGTCCTTGGGGCACAGAAAAATGATGTATTGCTCCTTGAGATTTGTGTAAAAATCACCTTTCGAGAGTGCCACGCCGTCGCCCACGCTTTGGTAGTATCTAGCTCGTTGTGGGAGTTCTTTTGTATCGACCATTTGACGCCTACGGCGTCAGCGGCTGCACTCGGTCATAAAATTATGCAAGCATAATTTTGTGACGCTCGTTTTGCACGCTACTGCATTTCCAAATCAAGCGGACTCCTTTATGTTCTGCATCGTAGCTCAAAACCGCTTCTGGTACAGGTGTTTCCAGATGGTCGATTTTGATGTCTAGCAAGTGTTCGATGAATGGCTGTGCGATGTGTTTGTTGCTAAAAACGAGTCCGAACATAATTGGGTCGGTAATGTCAAGGTCGTCAAAAGATTTTATGTTCATAAATGTCCCTCCGTTAAGTTTGGAGGTTCTAATCTACAACAGAAAATTTTCAAAAAGTGAAACATTGTAAATTTTGCAACCAGCCGTTTGCAAAATCGTTCATTTTGTCAACTATAGAATTACTAACGATGGTGAATTTTTGATTGGTGATACACTTGTTACACTTTTTTTGCTCGTTTGTGTTATTGCCCGCCTAAAATATGCCCTAAATTGCTCGAAAAAAGCACTTCGAGTATATATTTAACCTGAAAAATAAAAGCCCGTAAAATTATAACCGAGGTGTCCTCATGAATTTTATGAATAAGAAAGCTCTTGCGATTGCAGCGACCGTTGCCATGGCGTTCTCTGTGCCGTCTTTTGCACAGTTGAACAATGGCGATATGGAATACGGCGATGGTGGCTGGTATCTGTGGAATAATCCTGACGGTCCGGCTGTGGTCGAATCGCAGATTGCCGTGCAGGGGCTTGGTGTCGATGGTTCCCAGGGCGCAAAGGTTGTGGTGAAGGATTTGCCGAATCCGTGGTGGGGCTTGCAGCTCCAGCCGCCCAAGTGGCTTGCCGATTCTGGCTTTTACAAGCTCTCGTTCAAGGCCAAGGGCAACATGCCCATCAATTCCGTGGTGCAGGGTGGCCCTCCGGACTACCGCCAAAAGGAAAGCGCTTCGTTTGACTTGACGGATAAGTGGCAGACTTATGAAATGATTTTCCTTGCCGACCAGAAGGGGTATGGCCTCAACAACATTACGTTCCAGATTGGCCTCAAGAAGGGCTGGATCCAGCTCGACGATGTCGAAGTCGAGAAGATGGACGAAATGTCTGACCCGACTTGGTTTAACAATGCCGATGCCCGCATCGATAGCCTTCGCAAGGTAGATTTCACCGTCAGGGCAAATCCGGGCGAAAAAGTCCACGTGAAGCTGTTGCGCCATTCGTTCCCGTTCGGTACGGCGCTTGCTCTCTACGACACCAAGGATAGCACTGAAAATTGGTACCGCAATGCCGCCAAGAAGTACTTCTGGCACGGTGTTTCTGAAAACCAGTTCAAGTGGCCGGAATACGAACCGAAGAAGGGCAAGATCAAGCGTGATGAAATGAAGGAATACACCGACTTCACGGCCCAAAATCACTGGAAGCTTCGCGGTCACGCTCTCATGTGGAGCCACCAGGGCTACGGCTTCGACAAGCACTACAGCAACAAGGGTAGCTGCGAGGAAATGGCGGAAAAGCTCAAGGCCCGTATCTACCGCGACCTCAAGGAATACAAGGGCAAGATTACCGAATACGACGTATGGAATGAACCGATTCACGAATCCTGGACGTTCAACAAGTGCGGTTGGGGCATTCTCGATAGCGCATTTGTGTGGGCGCACAAGGCTGACCCGAGTGCATTCCTTTACATCAATGATTACAACGTTGTTGCCGCTGGCGAAACCGATCGCTATTATGGCTTGATCAAGGGTATGCTCGAACGCAAGGTGCCTGTGATGGGCATTGGTGTGCAGTGCCACTTTGGTCTGCGTCCGGTTGTGCCGGGCCTCATCAAGGAGCGCTTGGACAAGCTCGCTTCTCTTGGCCTTCCGATCAAGGTCACGGAATTCGACGTGGGCGACTGGCAGATGGGTATGAACGATACCGAAGAAGTCCAGGCCGAAAAGTTCGAAACCTTCCTCCGTACTGCATTTAGCCACCCGGCTGTGAATGGCATCGTGTTCTGGGGCTTCTGGGACAACCGTCACTGGGTCAAGAACGGCGGCATGATTGCTTCTGACGGTCGTGAAAAGCCTGCTGCAAAGCGCGTGTACGACTTGTGGCACAAGGTCTGGACGACGGACCTCTACGCAACCGCCGATGAAAATGGCGAAGCCAAGTTCCGCGGTTTCAAGGGCTATTATCAGGTCAACGCTGGCGACAAGAAGTTCCAGATGACCGTGAAGTAAAAAATCTAGGATTGCTTTTACTGAATGCAGCACTTTCGTTTACGATGGTGCTGTTTTTTTATTGTAATGGAATTTTTCCAATACTTTTGTTTCAAAAGGACTTTTGAATATTTAGATTGTATGTTGTATGCTGGTGTGTGGATGAAGGAGTCGTATGATTCGTTTTTCCAGAATTTGCACCACTGCTTTCGTTTTTGCGGGCCTCTCGCTTGAGGCTTCGTTTGCTGCCGATTGGTTTGCCAAGGAAACCCGCTGGGCGGGCCACGATCCGGACATTATCCGCTATGAAGATGGTTACGCGCTTGCGACGACGGATAACCACATGCTCATGCAATTTTCCGAGGATGCGTTGAACTGGAAAAATGGCGACCCCGCCATGCCGGAATTTTCGAAGTGGCTCTACAAATATGCTCCGAACATGATTGACATCTGGGCGCCGGATATTCATTACATCGGCGGGGAATACCGCATGTATTATTGCGGCTCCGAGATGGGCATCCGCTCGTCGGGCATGGGATTCATGTCGAGCAAGGAAATCGACCCGACAAAGCCGGGCTATGGCTGGACAGACCAGGGCGAGGTGATTCATACGGTCAAGAGCGATTCGTACAATGCGATTGACGCGGCTGTGCTCAAGGACAACGATGGAAAAGTCTGGATGGCTTTTGGCTCCTGGGGTACGGGCATTCACATTCTCGAACTGGACGAAAAAACGGGCAAGGTGAAAGACGGCGCGAAAATGCAGAACATCGCCAACCGCGGTGGGGCAGGCGTCGAAGGCGCAAGCCTCATTGAACACAACGGCAAGTATTTCCTCTTTACCGCTTGGGACAATTGCTGCAAGAAGGGCGCAGACCTCGAAAACAATTCTTACAAGACGACAGTCGGGCGTTCCAACCGCATTAACGGTGGCTATGTAGACCGCTCGGGCAAGGCGCTCTTGGATGGCGGTGGCACGATTCTCCTGAGTCGCTACGGGCGCTATTACGGACCTGCGGGCGGAGAAGCTTTTGAGGACGTGAACCGTCAGCGCTTTGTGAACCACTATTACGATAAGAATGACGGTGGCAACTCTTACATACAAGTGCGCGATATCGTGTGGACCGACGACAACTGGCCGGAACTTGGTCAGCCGTTTATGGGGCGTTACTTGAGCGCCGAAGCGGAACACGGCATCCTTACGCATGTCGATATTTCGAGCAGTTCCAAGGCTTCGAACGGAGAATTCTGTGCTTACATCAATTATGATGATAGCAAAATTCGCTTGCCAATGATTATCCCGCAGGCGGGCGATTACCTTATCCGTTACCGTTACGACAACAACTGGACCGAAGATGGCGCAAACGGCAGCTCGCATTTCGTGGACATCAATGGCAAAACTCGTGAAGTTGAATTGCCGCTGACCGGCGCATGGAGCGATTTCCCTGAGAAGTCTGTCGTGTACATCCCGACAAAGCTCAAGCGCGGTTCGAACTTTATCGAAATCACGAAGGGCAAGCATTACGCAGAACTGGACCGCCTCGATTTCTTGCGCATCATTCGCGATACGATTCCGGCGAACGGCTTTGACAACGGCATCCGTGTACGCCTCACCGACAAGGATGAACTTGCGATCAAGGACGGCGGCTATGCCATTTTCGAAAACGTGATTACCGACTCTATCGTAGGCGCTGGTGTAAACGTTCAGGTGAAATACAGCGCCGGCGGTACACTCTCGCTCCGCGCCGAAAGCAAAAAAGGTGATGTGATTTCTAAATGCGAATTGCCCTCGGCGGGCGATGCAAGCAAGTGGATTGACGTGCGCTGCTCCAACATGCCGAAACTTAAGGGAGTACAGGATTTTTACCTGACCGCAGACGGTCTCGGCGGTGAAACTCTTGTCGGGAACATCAAGTTCGGCAAGGCGGATACAAGCTCAGTTGCGATTCCTGTTTCCGATCGTGTGGCCCGCAAGGTTGATGCCCCAGCTCACAAAGGCTATCACGACTTGAAAGGTCGCCGATTTGACAAGCAAATTCCTTATAGGGTGATGTTTTAGCCTATAAAGTGTTATGCGCTTATTTGATGCCGTGAGGTAATTTATGCTTTCGCGGACTTGGCGTTCAGCTTTTGCATGAGCGGAATGAGTCCGCCGCCAATGGAATTGCCAATCGTGATGGCGACAAGCGCCTTGAGCATCGTCATTGAAAAATCGCCTGCCAGCGAGAAATAGAACATGTCGGCAATGCAGTGCTCGAAACCGCTCAAGATAAAGACCATCACCGGGAGGAACACGATAAACACTTTCCCGACCTGGTTTTCAACGGTCTTGTAGCCGTCAGCCGCGATGAACATGAGCATCCCGCAGAAAATCCCGAGCACGAGCAAACTTGCAAAGCCATCGTCGTCTTTGATGACGCAAAGAGCGTTGGCTTTCGCTTGAAGTGCTGCGCCATAGCGAGTCGCCGCCATCAACTTTGCAAAAACGAAAGTTCCGACAAAATTTCCGAGCCAGACAATTCCCAAAAAGCCCCAATAATTAATCTTGTTATTGACGAAATAGCCGACCTTGCCTGTAAAAAGGTTGAACCCGAAATTCAAAATCGTAAAAAGTCCGAGTCCGAACAAGAACGACCCGAGGATCTTATTGTCGCAAGAAAGGTAAACCGTTCCGCCTAGCCCAATGCACAAACCGGAGTAAATAGACTTAATAAAATTAATCATGGCGCCAAATTTAAAATTTTTAATCAGCGCTCATTTTCCAATTTTTGTCTACAAATCTGTTATAAAACTTAAATTTTCGATACTTTGTGATTCTGAAGGCGTTTTTTGCGAAAACACAGTTTTTATATACGATAATCTTTTGGCTAGAAATGTAAAAATAGACCTGAAAACTCCAGCGATACTTAAAAAATGCAATTTTGAATAAATAATATGATATTGCAAAATAAAGAATTCGAAAAAATATTACGCAATATTCAAAGAAGTCTAATAAGAGCGAATTGGTCAAATCTGGGTTTACGTATTTTGTAAAAATTCGAAATTTAATTTCAAAAATTGTAAATCTGGGTAGCGGCAACCTTGCGTTATTTTCTACATAAAATTCCTTCTTTTACATTTTTAACCGCTTTTTCATGAATTGAAGCGGGGTTTACGCATTTTGTAGCGAGTTGGCACAGTTTTTGCATATAGGGCGCAAAAACTAAAAAGGATTTCTATGCAAGCACAAGCTCTTTACGATCCAGCCAATGAACATGACGCCTGCGGTGTCGGCTTGGTCGCCAATATAAATAATATTGCTTCTCACCAGATTGTTGTCCAGGGTATCACAGTCTTAAAGCGCCTCCTCCATCGTGGTGCAACGGGTGGCGACCCGGAAACGGGTGATGGTGCCGGCCTTCTGCTTTCGATGCCGCACAAGTTCTTCCACAAGATCTACAACGATCTTCCGAGCCGTTACGGCGTGGCGATGGTCTTTGTCGAAAATACGGTGGCCGCCGCTTCTGCTGATGCTGAAATTGAAAAGCTTGCTGCCGCCGAAGGTGCCCCGGTCGTCAAGATCCGTGAAGTTCCGGTGGATCCGTCCGCAATCGGTCGCACGGCTCGTGAAACACTCCCGAGCATCCGTCAGTTCATTTTTGACGGTTCCAAGTTCGAATCGAACGAAGCTTTTGAAATCAAGCTGTTTGTGCTCCGCCGCTTGATCGAAAAGTCTATCAAGAATCTTTACATCTGCTCTTGCAGCTCCAAGACGATTGTCTATAAGGGCCTTTTGCTTGCAACACAGATCGAAGGCTTCTACAAGGATTTGAAGGATAACGATTTTGAAAGCGCCATTGCGCTTGTCCACCAGCGTTATTCGACCAACACGTTCCCGACTTGGCCCTTGGCTCATCCGTTCCGCTACCTCGCTCACAACGGCGAAATCAACACGCTTCGCGGAAACTTGAACAGCCTCAAGGCTCGTGAACCGTACCTCAAGAGCGACCGCATTGGTGAAGATTTGCAGAAGTGCTTGCCGCTGATTGCCGCAGGCCAGAGCGACTCTGCTAGCCTCGACAACATGTTTGAACTTTTGGTGGCCGCAGGCCGTAGCCTCCCGCATGCAATGCTCATGATGATGCCGCAGGCTTGGGGTGCAAAGCATTACCTCGGTCGTGATGTTCGTGGGTTCTTCGAATACGAATCCATGTTGATGGAACCGTGGGATGGCCCTGCTGCTGTTGCATTCTCCGATGGTGTGAACGCCGGTG
Organism: Fibrobacter sp.; assembly: GCF_045112255.1. Lineage (GTDB taxonomy): Bacteria > Fibrobacterota > Fibrobacteria > Fibrobacterales > Fibrobacteraceae > Fibrobacter. The sequence continues at coordinate 70,026 of NZ_JBGUHR010000064.1, read as the reverse complement.
CCATTTTGGACCGCAACGGTCTTCGTCCGGCACGTTACACGTTATGTAAAGACGGCTTGTTTGTCATGGCATCCGAAACGGGTGTGCTTGACATCGATGACGACCAGGTTGAAGAAAAGGGTCGTTTAAAACCGGGTGAAATCATTTACCTTGATATTGAAAACCACCGCATTTTGAAGAATGCCGAAATGAAGGCTCTCGTCGCCCGCAGCAAGCCGTACCGCCGCTGGGTGGCAGAAAACAAGATGAGCGTTCGCGGCCTCTTCAGCGAAATCAACCCGTCTGACGTTCCGGCCGATTTGCTTATCCAACAGAAGCGTTTTGGCTACTCTGCCGAAGACTTGAGCGTGATTTTGCAGCCGATGGCAAAGACTGGTGCAGAACCGCTCGGTTCCATGGGTAACGATGCCGCTCTTGCTGTGCTTTCTGACAAGCCGCAGCCGCTGTTCAACTACTTCAAGCAGCTTTTCGCCCAGGTGACGAACCCGCCGATCGACCCGATTCGTGAAGAACTCGTGATGAGCCTTACGACTTACATCGGTAACCATGGCAACATCCTTGAAGAAACTCCGGAACAGGCTCACCTCATCAAGATTCCGCGCCCAGTTGTAACCGAAGACGAAATCCGCCGTTTTGAAAACATTGGTGACAAGAGCTTCAAGGCTAAAGTTCTCAAGATGCAGTTCCCGATTGGCGGCAATGGCGAAGTTCTCGAAGAAGCTTTGCAGAAACTCGCTGGCGATGCTATCCGCGCTGTGCAGGACGGCTTCAACATCATCGTCCTTTCCGACAAGAATGTGGATTGGGGCTACGTCCCGATGCCGTCGCTTTTGGCAACTGCTTGCGTGAACCGCTCGCTCGTCGAAGCTGGCGTCCGTCCTGAAATCGGCTTGATTGTGCAGTCTGGTGAAGTCCGCGAAGTCATGCACTTTGCACTTCTCCTTGGTTACGGCGCAACAGTGATCAACCCGTACCTCGCTCTCGAAAGTATTTCGAATCTCTGCCATACGGGCGAGCTTGACGTGGATCCGGTCACTGCCGCCGCCAACTACATCAAGGCTGTGGACAAGGGCCTCCTCAAGATTATGTCCAAGATGGGCATTTCGACGCTCCGCAGCTACCGCAGCGCTCAGATTTTCGAAGCCGTCGGTCTCAACCGCGAATTTATCGACAAGTACCTCCCGGGTACCGCAAGCCGCATCGAAGGTATCGGCCTCAAGGAAATTGCCCAGGAAATCGACGCTCGTTGCCATATCGCTCTTGCTGACGCTAGCAGCGTCCTCAAGGAAGGCGGTCAGTACCGCTATCGCAGCGAAGGCGAACGCCACTTGTGGACTCCGCAGTCTATCGCTGCATTCCGCCAGGCCGTGCAGATGGGCGATTACGAAAAGTTCAAGGCTTACTCCAAGCTCATTGACGACCAGTCCGAACGTCTTGCAACGCTCCGTGGCCTCTTCAAGTTCAAGGAAACGACTCCGATCGATATTTCTGAAGTCGAATCCCGTGAAAGCATCGTCAAGCACTTTGTCGCTGGCGCTATGAGCCTTGGCTCCTTGAGCCCGGAAGCTCACGAAACCATCGCTATCGCCATGAACAGCGTGGGTGCTATGAGTAACTGCGGTGAAGGTGGTGAAGATCCGGATCGCAATACTCCGGGGCCGAACGGCGAAATCCGCAGCTCCGCTATTCGCCAGATTGCATCGGGCCGTTTCGGTGTGACAATCGACTATCTCCGTCACGCTAAGGATTTGCAGATCAAGATGGCTCAGGGTGCAAAGCCGGGTGAAGGTGGTCAGCTCCCTGCTCGTAAGGTGAACGAATTTGTGGCTCGTGTGCGTCACTCCATCCCGAACGTGTCGCTCATTTCTCCGCCGCCGCACCACGATATTTACTCCATCGAAGACTTGGCTCAGCTCATTTACGACTTGCACAACTCCAACCCGAAGGCTCGTGTTTCCGTGAAGCTCGTGTCTGAAGTCGGTGTCGGTACGATTGCAGCCGGTGTTGCCAAGGCTCACGCAAACGTCGTTCTTATCTCTGGTCATGATGGTGGTACGGGAGCATCTCCGCTCACTTCCATTAAGCATGCCGGTCTCCCGTGGGAACTCGGTATTGCCGAAGCCGAACAGACTCTCGTGCTCAACAACCTCCGTGGCCGTGTGAAGCTCCAGGTCGATGGTCAGCTCAAGACCGGTCGTGACGTTGTGATTGGCGCTCTCCTCGGTGCTGAAGAATTTGGTTTTGCTACGAACTTGCTCGTATCGCTCGGCTGCATTATGGACCGCCGTTGCCATACGAACCAGTGCCCGATGGGCCTTGCCACGCAGGATCCTGAACTCCGCAAGCACTTCAAGGGCAAGCCGGAATACGTTAAGAACTTCTTGTTCTTCATTGCTGACGAAGTCCGTGAAATTCTCGCAAGCCTCGGTCTCAAGAGCCTCCACGAAGCATGCGGTCGCAGCGACTTGCTCGATGTGAACAACGCTATTGAATTCTACAAGGCAAAGCACCTCGACTTCAGCAAGGTCTTCCAGACTGTTGAAGGTTGCAAGTCCTTCGATGAAAATTATGAACCCGAAGAACTCGTCAACTTTGACCGTCGCGAAATTCTCCCGTTCGTGCAGGATTCCTTCAAGGAAGGCAAGTCTGTTGAACTTTGCGCCATGATCCACAACACGGACCGCACGGTTGGTACGGAAACTTCTGGCTACGTGGATGACTTCTATGGCGCCAAGGGTCTCCCGGAAGATACGATCAAGATTCACTTGCAGGGTGTTGCCGGCCAGAGCTTCGGTGCATTCCTCGCTCCGGGTGTCACGCTCGACCTCGAAGGTGAAGTCAACGACTTTATGGCAAAGGGCTTGAGCGGTGGTAAGATCATCGTTCGCCCGCCGCACAACGCAACGTTCAAGGCAGAAGACAACGTCATCGCTGGTAACGTCATCGGTTACGGTGGCACGAGCGGCAAGGTGTTCATCAACGGTCTCGCTGGCGAACGCTTCGGTATCCGTAACTCCGGTATGCTTCTCGTCTCGGAAGGCGTCGGTGACCATGGTTGCGAATACATGACGGGTGGTCGCGTGGTCGTGCTCGGTCGCGTGGGCGTGAACTTCGCTGCCGGTATGACGGGTGGTCTTGCATACGTCTACGACGAAACGGGTCACTTCGACTTGAGCTGCAACGTGGATTCTGTGGACCTTGAAAGTGTGCTTCCGGGAACGGAAAGCGAAAAGGAACTCCTCGACATCATCAAGCAGCACGTCGAAGCAACGGGTTCTGCAAAGGGCAAGCGCATTCTCGAAGACTGGAACGATGCCCGTCCGAAATTTGTAAAGGTATTCCCGGTTGAATACCGTCACGCTTTAGCTATGCACACTCAGAAGTAAACCGGTACGGAGGATATAATGGAAACAGTACAGAGAATACAAGATGTTTACCGTCCGGTTGATGAACGTGTCAAGGACGTAAAAGAAGTTGAACGCCCGTTAACTGCCGTTGAAATTGTTGCACAGGCTGGTCGCTGCTCGAATTGCGGCGTTCCTTTCTGCCACGGCGCCGGTTGCCCGCTCGGAAACCTCGTTCCGGAATTTAACGAAGCTGTAGCTGCAGGCGACATTCACAAGGGTTACGACATCATTAGCAAGACGGCTTTCTTCCCGGAATTCACGGGACGCGTTTGCCCGGCGCTTTGCGAATCTTGTTGTACGCGCAACTTGAATGACGATGCCGTGATGGTACGTCAGGTCGAAAAGTTCATGATCGAAACGGCCTTTGAAGAAGGCTGGGTGAGCCTCCCGACCGCGGAACCGAACGGAAAGACTGCCGCCGTGATTGGCGCTGGCCCTGCGGGCTTGTTTGCCGCTGAAGCACTCCGTCGTAAAGGCTTTGCCGTGACGGTTTACGAAAAGCACGAAAAGCCGGGTGGACTCCTGCGTTACGGTATTCCGAACTGGAAGCTCGAAAAGCAGGTGATCGACCGCCGCGTAGCGCTCCTCGAAGCCGCTGGCATCAAGTTTATCTGCAATACTGAAATCGGCAAGGATATTTCTGCAGAATATATTCACCGTAATTTCGATTACACGTTCCTCGCCATTGGTACGCCGAACGCCCGTGACTTGAAAATCCCGGGTCGCGAAGCCGAAGGCATTTACCTTGCTCTCGATTACTTGCACGGCGCTGAAATGCCCGACTGCAAGGATCCTGAAAAATACAACGCCAAGGGCAAGAAAGTCTTGATCATTGGCGGTGGCGATACGGGTAACGACTGCGTGGGTAAAGCTATCCGTGAAGGATGCAAGAGCGTTCTCCAGGTGGAATTCATGCCGAAGCCGCCTGAGACCCGTTCTCCCTCGACGCCGTGGCCGGATTGGCCGTACTTGCTGCGCACGAGCTACGCACACCACGAAGGCGGCGAACGTCGCTGGAATGTATCGTCCAAGCAGTTTATTGTCAAGGACGGTCACGTGGCAGGTGTCGAAGCTGTCCGTGTCGAATGGGATATGTCTCCGCTCGGCAAGCCGCTCAAGCCGAATGAAGTTCCGAATTCCACGGAAATCATCGAGGCTGATTTGGTGGTGCTCGCCATGGGCTTCACGGGCGTTCCGGCAGAAGGTCTCGTGAACGACCTGGGCTTGAAACTCACGCCGCGTACGGCAATCATCCCGGACCCAGCACGTAACATTTACGCTGTCGGTGACTGCGCTAACGGTGCTTCGCTTGTGGTTCGCGCCATGGCTAGCGCTAAGCAAGTTGTTGGACGATTGAAATAATATTTACCCCCGGCCAAAATTCGCTTTTGCGTGTTCTTGGCCGGGGTTTCTTGTCTTTGGCTCTCTTCAAAAGAAAAAAAATTATATTCTTAAGAGGAGGGGAGGACTACATCCCTTGAAATGTTTCTAAATTAAAATCCAAACGGAGGTTGTATGGATTGCAGAATCTTAGTTCGTTTCATAGGTGTTCAAGAGGATCTGGATGCTTTGTGGAATCAGTTTATGGAGCATTTTCCAGAGGCTGAATTGCCTAGTATCGATTCTGGCGAGTGGTATTCAGTTGAAGAATACATGACTGATGAATATGAATGCCGTTTCGAGGAACTACCGCAATCTGAACTGTACGCGATTGATGGTACATTCATCGTCGAAAACGAACCTCCCGAGGATATCTTGACTGAAATCCTGGAACGCTTTGAACGCGTTTATGCGGTATTCAAGTGGTCTACGATGGATGTGGGTATTGGTTGCGGCACGAGCGAGGGCTGGGGCGAGTTCAATGCCGACCGTGCTGATGACGGCTCCGACGAAGCGAATGAAATCTCCGAAGCCGTTCTCGGATTCTAAAAACGTTTAGAACATCCATCCGATGGCGAGAGCGCTTTCGGCAATGGTCTTGTCCAAAAGTCGGGTGCCGTATCTGTTGTTGTAAACTTGTGTGTTTTCTTGGAATTTTGGCTTTTGGATAAATGTCCCGATGTTCATTTCCACGCTGAAAATGAAATGCTCGTAGCAGTAGTTGAAGCCAAGTCCAACCGTGTAATACAGGGCAAATTCTTTTTCCTTTAGGTCGAGTTCCTGTTTATAGGAACTCGAGTCTCGATGCAAATCGACATTGTATAGGATGGGGGCGACTTGAGCCTGTATAAAACCTTCCAATTGGCGGTTTTTCTTGTAGTGGTTTTCGTTTGTTGTGCCCACATAGCTATAACTGCCGATGTTTCGACGCCCCCAATGCCATCTCAGTGCAATCGGCGTTGCGAATGTTTGGATGGTTCCTTCGGCATCTGTGTTTGATCTGATGCTCTTGGTATTGAATCCGTCATAACCGAACCGCAATGCGAAACTCCAGAAGTCAGCGAATAAGTGCTCGTAGCTTAAAGTGAAGCTTAAGCTTTGTGCAATCAGAAGAAGCGAAATTCTGTTTGTGGTGCTTGGCGGAGCGTTTAATCCGAAAGTGTCTGCAACTTCCTGTTGTTGTGGGAGGGCTTCCTGTTGTGGCGTGGATGCTGCGCTAAGTTCCGTGCGTTGTGAGGGCGCCCTAGACGTGTCGATAACGTATGTTACTTTGTGCGAGTCTGTGTAGACGGTGTCTACGATTCGGTCCTGGGAAAATGCGCAGGCGATGATGATGAGAATAAAAATGATTGTGTTACGCATGCTAGAATCCAATTTTGAAGTCGGTTCCTATGAAAAAGCCTTTGGCGCACCATCCATTGAGATAGCGGTATTTGGTTTTCCCCGTGTTTAGATCTTTGGTGAGGTATTTGCGTGATTTATCGCTCCAATGTTGATAGCCTGATGTAAAACCAAATTCCCAGAGAATGTTGTTTAAATTCCATACGGAGCCAAAGGAGGCGCTAGCGGCAAAACCGGCATCGAAGCTTCCGCTTTTGAAATCGTCTTTTTTGATGGTCTTATCGTAGGCAAGCTTGAATGATGGGCTTGCCATGGCTTGAAGGTAAAGCGAAAGACTATTTAACGGTGTGTTCTTGAATTTTATGGGAAGTTTTTTGGGGTTGACTTTGCTTGTTATAAATGTAAGCACGTATTGGCGGTACCCGACTCCTGGACTGATGATGCTTCTAAAGCCTTCCCAGGTTGGATCTTCATGATGTAATGAGTATTCGTAAAATTCGAATATTCCTGATAAATTAAAAATAAGCGAGCCTCTGAACGTGTTTTCTATTTCGTAATCGAGATCAAACATGGGCACACCGAACCATAATGAGAATAAAGTGAATGCCGTTACGCCGCCAATGTAAAATTTGTTTGCTGGCGGAATGGTGTCCGTGCTGTAATCCGTGATGAATTCGTTCTTTGCAGGGTTGACTGTACTTTCTGATGTTATCGGTGCTGCTTGCGCTTGAACGCTTGATTCCTGGATGTAGACGGTGTCTGGCGGAGATACTACGTAAAGTGTATCCGTGATTCTTTTTTGAACATAGACCGTGTCGGTTACACCCAACGCAGGGCTAATGGCGATGGCGAAAAATACTGCAAAAATCAAACCAATACGATTGAACTTCATTAGAAAATCCCCACGCCAAAGTTTAATCTAAAGTCAAGCTGGATGCCGCCTGTGATATATGTCATTTGCTTTTTTAACAACTCTTTGTCTGAAAAATTATAGGCAAGTCCATATTCGATGCCGAATACGTTTATGTTCCCCCTAAAGATGTGTCCGTGGTGGAGGTAGGGCGCAAATGAATAAGCTGTTTCGTGCCTGCTGTGTGGCCTTTCGTTGATTAAATTCTTTCCATCCCATGTGTTGTCGTAGTCATGCTTGCGGATGAGAATGTTTCCGCCGACGTCAATGTAGCTGCTGTATTTTGTGGGCCTGAAATAATGTCGGTAGCCAAGGCCAATGTCGTACTGTGCTATGTATCCTTCGTATATGTCGTTGAACATGTCTCCAGAAATAGTAGGCATTTTCTTGCTATATCGGAAATTTACCATAAGCGAATTTTTAGGGCTTGAAGAAATTTCCAGGTTCCCGCCAACAGAAGTCAGTGTAGAATCACCCATGAGCAGGAATAACGAAATGACGTCAAAATGAAGGTAAACGGAATGGTGCGTGTAGCTTGTGTCGTTGCGAAGATATTTTGTGGTATCTTGACCGAGCGGGTTCTCTTCGGTCGGTGCGCAACATTTCTTTTGCGTGACGCCTTGGGGAATATCATTTTTTATAAAAATAGTATCCGTCTTTTGTTTTATTGGAATATAGATGGTGTCGCGGACAATTTGTTCCACGAATACGGTATCGTGCATGTTTAAATTTGCAGAGAATGCCGTGACGCAAAGTAACAGGATTGATAATAAGGTTTTCATCTAACGTAAATATAACAAAGCGTACATTTGGATGATGCTTATTTGGAAAATTTTTGATAAAGGGTTTATTTGGCGTTTTTTTGTGTGATAAAAGTTAAATGAATGGTAATAGGGTATGTTGATTCGCTTTTTTTACTTGCATTTTTTTTACCGAATTTCTAAATATATAATGGATTTGATTGGTGTGTGGAGGTTCTATGTTTATTTCTCGTATTGTGCCGTTTTGTATGGCGGCCGCATTCACCACTTCATTTGCTGTCCTTGATTTGCCTAATGCGCAGCCAAAGGTCGATGAAGCCTATTGGAACAAGGCTCTCGATAACACGTGGCAAGGACTAATCCGTCGAAATATCCAGCCGTATAGTGCCGGTGCCGGGCTTATTCACCGTCCTAAAAGTGAAACTCCGGGCGATGCCGTGAGTGAAGGTGTGGGCTATGGCATGCTTGTTGCGCTTTATGCTGACGATCAGACTTCATTTAATAAAATCTGGGATGAAGCGAATTCTTCGATGTGGGGCGGTTGCTATTACAACTGGCAAATGAATCCCGAAGGAAAAATTTCGGGTACGGGGGCAGCTTCTGATGCAGAAGAAGATGTAGCCCTTGCTTTGATTTTTGCCGACAAGCTCGTGTCTGCGGGCAAGTGGCAGCCGTTCACTTCGGCAAAGCTTGGCTCCGATTACAAGACGCATGCGCAGAAAATTCTCGATTGCATGTGGAGTTCCAAGCAGATTACAAGTAATGGAATTTTGGCTCCGGGCGCTGGCTGGGGCGGCTATAGTTTTGTGAATCCGGGCTATTTTTCTCCGGCTTGGTACAAAATTTTTGCCAAGTTTGATTCGAATGGAGACCGTTGGAATACTGTCGTAGATATGTCCTATGAAATTATTTCCAAGAGTCCTGGTTATAGCATGGGCATGGTGCCGGACTGGATGACGCCAGAAGGCGGTTGGGTCGGTTCTGCGGGTCTTGGCTACAATGCCTATTTTGAAAGCCGAGCCTTTTTCAAGGATGCCATTCGTATTTTGTGGCGTGTTGCTATTGACGCTATCTGGTTTGACGAAGAACGTGCAAAGGCGTTCCTCAAGAATGCCTTGACGTTCATCAATTCGAAGGGCGGCGCCAAGGCGGCAAACTTCTACCAGATTGAAAATGCCGGCGAGCTGTTGCCTGCTGATGACAAGTGGTTTGATTTCAACAATTCCAAGGATGAGACGACTTGGCGCTACCGCAGCGAACATAGCCATTTGACGATTGGCATGTGGGCGACAGCTGCGATGGCTGTGGGCGAGAAAGAAGACCGCATTGCATTCAGTGAAGAAATGGGCAAGTTCTATGAAGGCGGCGATTTCTTCGGAAAATCTAGGGATGAATCTGGAGCGCTCGAAGATACGCTTCACAATGAAATGTACTTTGACCAGTTCCTTGCCTGGTTTGGAACGTCAATGATGAGCGGTGCTTTTGTGAATGTCGTCGATGCAATCGATAATCCGAAAACGGCTACTGTTGGTGATTCTTCTTCGCTTTCTAGGACTTCGATTGAAGTTTCCAAGCGCTTCCTTGCAAATTCGGCTGGCATGAAGGTTGCTAATATGGATGGCGCTGTGATGATGTCCGTGCCCGAGAATGCTCAGTGGGAAATCTTTGACTTGAACGGTCACGTCGTAGCGAATGCTTCGGGCAAGAATTTCCTCTGGAATACGCGCGGCCAGAGTGGAATTTACATTGTCAAGGCCAGGAGCCGTTTGCAGGTATATTCCCGTAAAATTTCAGTTCGCTAAAAACAATTTGGGACCCAGGATGCTTCCTTCTTTTTCGTCATCCTGAGTCCCGTTCCCCCTTTTGGCGCTTTCATCCCGGCTTAATTCCGGGATGGGCGTTTGCTTTTAGTTTTCTACCATCTTCTCTAGCAGCGTATCGCAAATATCTGCGAGCATTCTTTCGTGTGTGCACACTTCGGGCGATACGCCTTCAATTGTCCCTGTCGTGTAGAAGCTGGTGCATGCGCATTCGTGGGCGCAACAGCGGTAACGGATATCGCACCCCTCGCATTCTTTCTTGTCGCTATCTAGGAACTGGCGGATTTCTTCACAGGCTTTTTCGTCAAAGCCGGTGAATACATTCCCCTGCACGTAATGGGTGTTTGGGTTTGATGTTATAAATCGCGTGCAGGGGAACATATTTCCGTTTGTCGCGACTCCGATTGCGCCATTGTACACATGACAAGAATACAATCTGTATCGCGAATTTATAAGTGTTATTTTTATTTTATCGTGAATTGTGCCCAGGAAAAACTTATCACCTTTCTCGCGGCATGCTCTCCAGTACTCTGCCATTTTCTGGTATTGCAAGGCGAGCTTGTCAAAATCTTCGCCACTCCACTTGCCGTCAAAATCGACGCTTGTCGTAAGGCTCTGGAATCCATGTTCGTGAAGCCATTTGACACTTTCGAAAATCGTGTTGACGTGAGCGCGTGTAATAGTGCTCAAAGCGACTGCGCCGAGTTTTGTGAATCGAGGAATGTACTTTTCGATTGACTTGAAACTTCCGGTTCCGCTCACGGTGCGGCGGGCGATATCGTGGTGGTGTTCCGGTCCATCGAGGGAAAGATAAATGCGGAAATGTTCCTTTTCGCAAAAATCAAAGAATTCATCATCAAAAAGCGTACCGTTCGTGTTGACCGCAAATTGTAACCTGAAATTCTTTGAAATTTTGCCGTTGTCCATTGCGTCATCGACAACCGCCTTTGCGAATTCGACGCCTTTATAAATAGCATCTCTTCGCAAAAGCGGCTCCCCCCCAAAGAACGTGATGTTCAAGTACGACTGCTTAAAGAAAATCGTGCGGTCGAGTGCAATTTTGATGGCCTGCTCAAGAGTCGTGTCGTCCATGACTGTTTTGCGGTCCGCTTGCGATTCCTTGTAATAGCAGTAGGTACAACGTAAATTACACTGTTCTGTAAGGCAAAGGACTAAATTCATGCTTGAATGTCATCTTGTTCGAATGTCGTCACCATGCTTTCGATAAGGCAGCGTGGATCGTTCGGATCTTCGCAGAGGTGGATGCGGGGACTGAGCGTGTCTATGACAGGTGTAATCCGTGGGTCTGGGACTTCGGTTTTGCTGCTACTAGACTCGGCCGCAGATGAGCTTGATTGCGTTTCGCTTGAAGAAGATTCTTCGTACGGCGGGAGAATGCCTGCTTGTAGGGGAGGCTCGTAAGACGAACTGCTAGGCTGTTCGACGGAAGAAGACGAATAAGCGTGAGGAATGCCTGCTGAGATTATTGAAGAACTGCTTTTGGGCTGTTTTGCGGACGAAAGCGCTTCAACGGCTTCGCTGCTGAGGTGTTCGCCACTTGAAGAAATGTCGGTGTAGCTAGAGCTGCTGAACTCGTTTCCGCATTCGACCTCTCCGCATGTCGGTTCGGGTTCTTGCTTTTTGTCGCCGCCGATGGCGGATATGCTGTCATCGCAGGCGGTTGATCCGATGGATGCTGCAATTCCGAGCGCAGCGGCAACTGCACTTTTTGCAAAATGGCTCAATTTCGAGCGTTTAACGACTTTTTTCTTCTCGATCTTCATAATTTTCCCAGACTACAAAATTCAATTAAGACAAGTCAAGCATTTCGTAAGTGGAAACCATGCTTGCCATCATGCCGCGATCATCGTCATGGCACATAATGACGTGAATTCCCGTAGAGTCTACCGATTCGCAGGTCTTTTCTCTTGGCCATGGAGGGACGACTGTGTCACTGGATGAACTGAGTGGCTTTTCTACAAACGAACTGCTGGAATTCTCGGAAGAGCTGCTGAGGACTTCGTCTGCTGAGCTGGTGGGCGCTTCTGAAGAAGAGCTGGCAAGGGTCTCGGACGAGCTGCTCGGCGATTCCGTGGCTGAAGAAGAAAGTGCTTCGACCACTTCGCTGCTGAGGTGCTCGTGGCTCAGCGGAATATCGACTACAGAGGAGCTGGATGCGATTTCAGGGCCTTTGGAATCGTCGCTGCTGTTCGGATTGTTGTTGTCAGGTTCAATTGGGCCGACAACTTGACCGCTTTCGGCTTCGCCTAAACATCCGCTCATCAAGACGGCGGACATGCCGAGCATTGATGCAATTCCAGCTTTAGTGGCGTTTGACAAACGTGAACTATTGGTGATTTTCTTCTTCTCGATTTTCATAGAAATCTCCTTCAACCTTAACACTCTACCTTAATATAGTTTGTTTTGGAGTATATAGACCACTTTTAGCTTGTTTTAATCTTGGCGCTTGTATGATTTTGTTGCATGCGTTGCATATAGGCCACCGTAGTTCCATAAACAACAAATGCCGACCCGAAGGCCGGCATGACTGTTTAATTCCTAATTCCGAAATCCTAATTCCGAATTAGGCGAAAGCTTCGCTTTCGCTTACGTCTTGTCTTCGCCGCGGAGCATGATGACCTTGCCCGTGCGGATGTATTCCACGATTTCGAACTTCTGCAACAAGCTCTTGAGCGTATCGACCTTCGTGCTGTTGCCCGTAATCTGGATAATCATGGAAGTCATCGTCATATCCACCGTGTTGGCATGGAAATGGTCGCAAAGCTGCAAGATTTCGGTGCGCTGTTCTGCAGTGCAACGAACCTTGATGAGTGCGAGTTCCTTTTCCACGGCGTCCGTACCGGTATGGTCCTTGGCCTGTACCACGTCCACGAGCTTCTCGAGCTGCTTGATGATCTGCATCAAGATTTCGGGATTGCCGTGAGCGATGATGTTCATGCGGCTGAAGTTCGGGTCGAGCGTGGGGGAGACGACGAGAGAATCGATGTTGTAGCCACGGCGGGAGAACACGAGTGCAATACGCACGAGTACGCCCGGGCGGTTTGCCACTAACAAGCTGATAGAATGTGCAATATCTTTCATTTTCAAATTCTCCTATTACGTCGATCCGGTGGGTTTTTCGAGCTGCGTCTTCGGCTGTTCGGTGATCATGCTTGTGATCGGAGCGCCTGCCGGAATCATCGGGAACACGTTGTCTTCCTTTTCGCATTCGCAGTGGATGAGAATCGGGCCGTCGTTGTAGTCCAAAGCCTTCTGGATCACGCGTTCAGCATCGGCCGGGCGCTTGATACGGAGACCCGGGATGCCGTAAGCTTCGGCGAGCTTCACGAAGTCCGGGTTGCCTCTCATGTCCACGCTGGAATAGCGGTGGTCATAGAAGAGTTCCTGCCACTGGCGCACCATGCCGAGGTACTTGTTGTCCATCACGAAAATCTTGATGGGGAGCTTGTGGATAGCGGCCGTTGCAAGTTCTGCTTCGGTCATCTGGAAACCGCCGTCACCGCTGAAGCTGCAAACCGGCCAGCCGGTTTCGTTGCCGAATGCGGCACCGATAGCAGCCGGGAAGCCAAAGCCCATCGTGCCTGCGCCACCGCTGGAGTGGAGCTGACGCGGATAGTTGATGTGGAAGAACTGTGCCACCCACATCTGGTGCTGGCCCACGTCCGTCGTGACAATGGCCTTGCCCTGCGTGAGTTCGCTCACGGTAGCAACGATGTGCTGCATACGGAGGCCGCCCTGCTTGGCGTAAGTGAGCGGGTAGCGCTTCTTCCAGGTCTGGCAAGTCTTGATCCAGTCGGCGGTATCGAGCTTGTTCACCATCGGGAGGAGCTGTTCCAAGACGAGCTTTGCATCACCGCACATGAACACATCCGGCTGCAACACCTTGCCTTCTTCGGCAGGGTCGATGTCGATGTGCATCTTCACGGCGTTCTTGCAGAATTCGCTGAGCTTACCGGTAATGCGGTCGTCCCAACGGCTACCGATCGAAAGGATCAAGTCGCATTCGAGGACAGCCTTGTTGGCGTAAATCGTACCGTGCATGCCGAGCATGCCGAGAGAAAGTTCGTGGTCGGTCGGGAAAGCGCCGAGACCAAGCATCGTGCAGGTCACCGGAGCACCGAGCTTTTCGGCGAGTTCCTTCACCTGGCGGTGTGCGCCAGAAATCATGGCACCGTGGCCCACGAGCAAAAGCGGCTTCTTGGAGTTCTTGAGGTATTCAGCGGCCTTTTCGACGCTTTCGGTAGAGGCGTAGGTCGGAATCTTGTAGCCTGGGAGGTCCATCTGGTCCGTGAACGGAGCGGTGCAGGGGCCTGCAGTCACGTCCTTCGGGAGGTCGATAAGCACCGGGCCCGGACGGCCAGAACGTGCGATGTGGAAGGCTTCCTTCATCACGCGCGGGAGGTCGTTCGTGTCCTTCACCAAGTAAGAATGCTTCACGGTTGCAAAAGTCATACCGCTAGTATCGCATTCCTGGAAGGCGTCCTTGCCCAAGTTCGGAGTCGTCGTCTGTGCCGTGAGCACAACGATCGGGCTAGAATCCATAAGAGCTGTATAAATACCTGTAAACGTGTTCGTTGCACCCGGACCGCTAGTGACAAGAGCTACACCGACCTTACCGGTCTGGCGGGCATAACCGTCAGCCATGTGGGTTGCGCCCTGTTCATGACGGCTGAGCACAACTTTGATGCTGGAGTCGAGGATGGCATCGAACATCGGAATGGCCGATCCACCGGGATAGCCGAAAATAGTATCAACGCCTTCACGCTTGAGGCATTCGATAATCACTTCGGCACCACTTAAGGTCTTATTTGCCATAATTTATCCTGTCTTTTAAAGAATAGATGAAAATTTAGATGGGCTGAAATATAGGAGTAATTTTTGAGGGTGGCAAGAGGTAAAATCTAACTTTTATGAAAATTTTTGAAATTTTTGGTAAAAATTTTAATTCTTAGATGCTAAAAAATGTAAAAATTGACGATTTTTGTTAAAAGTTTGATTTTGGTGAATTGTGGTAAAGTAAAAATTGAATGTTTTTTAATGAAAATTCGCTGTTTTGAAAGGTTTGTGCTCGAAATAATGTGAAAAATTAGATGAATGTGCGGAAAACTTCCCGATTTTAGTCAGCTCTCAATGAAGCCCGGCGATAATAACCAATAACTAATAACCAATGACTATTGACTAATAACTAGTGACCATTGACCAGCCTCGTTCTAATCTCTCGCCATAAAATTTTCTAATTTGTAATCATGATTAAAAAGATTTTTCTCTCGCTGATTCTTGCGGCTGCATTCGTGTTTGCCGCCGACCCGATCACCATTGAAGGGCGTTTGACCGAAATTCCGGGCAAAATGCCGAGCAATGACTTATATAGCTATGTCTATGTATTTAAGTACAAGGTCCAAAAGGTGGTTTCGGGCAAGCTCGACGCCAAGGAAGTTCTCGTGGGCGTCTATAACCCTCTTATCGCCCGTGGTAAGGTCAAGGACAAGATGGCCGACAAGTCCAAGGGTAACGTAGGCGAATTCAAGGCTAAGGCTAAGCACACGCTCAAGATCATTCCGCTCGAAGGCAATTGGGATGGCGCTGTTGAAGACGAATACTTCGACGATGAATCCCCGCGCTACCTCGCCGTGGAAGTGAATGAGTGATTAGACGAAAGAACGGGCTTCGCCCTACAGACTAGAGACGAAAGAGTAATAATGGCGCTTTGCGCAGGGTTATAAAAAATTTCGTGTCTCGTTTTTCTATCGTCGCCAAACCACAAACTATTTTTATTTAATAATGCAACCTACTCTCGTCTCTCGTCTTTCGTCTCTCGTCTAAAATGGTTTTCTCTTCTCAAATCTTCTTGTTTTACTTCTTGCCGACGTTTTTGGTTGGCTACTTTGTTCTCTTCAAGCTCGGGGCCAAGCATTCGTTCCTGAACTTGTTCATCACCATCTTCAGTTACGTTTTTTACGGCTGGCTCGAACCTTGGCTCGTGTTCCTCATGTTCGGCTGCACACTCGTAGTGTACGTGGCGGGGCGGTTCATCTCGGCGCCGAATGCAAGCAAGTTTCAGCGGAATTTTGCGCTCGGTACGGCGATTGCGGTAAACCTTGGTGCGCTCGGGTTCTTCAAGTATTACATGTTCGGCATGGGAATCGTGAACGATTTTGCAGCGATGCTTGGCTGTGAGCCGTTCTCGATCATGACTGTGCTTTTGCCGGTGGGCATTTCGTTCTACTCGTTCCAGTCCATGAGTTACGCGATTGACGTTTATCGCGGTTCCGCGCCTCCGGTCAAGAACTTTGCAACGTTCGCGTGTTACGTGGCGCTTTTCCCGCAGCTTGTGGCGGGTCCGATTGTGCGTTACAATACGGTCGCCGAAGAGCTTGAAACCCGTACGCATACGCTTGAAAACTTTGTGCGCGGCATCCTGTTCTTCTGCTTTGGCTTTACCGAAAAGATCTTCCTTGCAAACCAGGTGGGCATTATCGCAGACCGTGTTTTTGCGGCCGATGCTCCGGGCGTCATCAACAGCTGGTTGGGTTCGCTTGCGTACATGTTCCAGATTTACTTTGACTTCTCGGCTTATTCTAATATGGCGATTGGTCTTGGCCTTATGCTCGGGTTCCATTTCCCGCGCAACTTCAACGGCCCGTACCGCTCTGTTAGCATTACGGACTTCTGGAAGCGTTGGCACATTTCCCTCACGAGCTGGTTCCGCGATTATCTGTACATACCGCTGGGCGGAAACCGCGTATCGACGGGGCGCATGTACTTTAACCTTTTCCTCGTGATGTTCGTGAGTGGCGTTTGGCATGGCGCGAACTGGACGTTCGTGTGCTGGGGACTTTATCATGCCTTCTTCATGATTGTCGAACGCGCGAACAACAAGAACGCTTGGTACTACAAGGCCCCTCGTGTGGTGCAAATCCTTTTGACACAGGTGATTGTGCTCTTTGGCTGGGTGCTGTTCCGTGCGGATTCCATTGGCGATGCCGTCCGCATGTGGAAGAATATGATTGGGCTTGGCGCAACGGCAGCTTCCGACGTGATTTTGTCTGCTGAAATTTTCACGCCGACATGCGTTGTGTTCATGTTGCTGGCGGGCTTGCTTTCGTTCTGGAAGTACCGCAGTTACGACTGGTGCATTGACGTTTCTTTCAAAAAGTCGCTCATTGCACTTGGCTTGTTCATTTTGGCAACTCTTGCGCTCTTTACCCAGAGCTACAACCCGTTCCTTTATTTCCAGTTTTAGCGGCGAAGCCGCAGTAGACAGTGGACGGTAGGCAGTAGACAGGAATGTAAAAAGAACGTTTTAATCGCGGTTCGAACTGTATGGATCCCCTACGCTTCGCTTCGAGGATGACGCTTTCTTCCTACTTCCTACTTCCTACTGTTTACTAACCACTCATATTTCCTTTACTATATTATCATCCATGAAATTTGGTATGAATAAAATATTTCTCATGCTTGCGATGGCTGCTGGTGTTGCCTTTGCTGGTCCGATTCCAACAGAAGCTTTAACTCAGGGTGGCCTTGTGATGCGCGACCGTCAACTCCGTGATATCGGCCTTGTGATGCGCGGTGGGCGAGGCGGCTTTGTCGATATTGGTTATACTTACACGCCTTCGTCTGGACAGTTGCCTTTAAAAAGCAAGTATGGCGTTCATGACGGTTTTGCCTTCAGGCACCATTATGGCATTTTCGGTAGCTGGATGCTGGATTCTACGGATCATTTGGGATTCCTCACTTGGTTTGACCGCGCTGGCTGGGATTCTCAGGACTTTTTCTTCTTCCCGCATTATGGCGATTTTGCGCACATTTCTTCGGCGCTCACCTGGGGCTTTTCTTATACGAATTCCGCATACGATGCAACATTTGCTTTGGGGTTGCAGCACCAAAATCTTGAACTTGCAAGCCGAAAGGTTTATCCGAACGAGTCGGATTCCTTGCTGTTTTACTGGGCACATGCGCGTTACAAGAACGTGAGCGTACAGGCTAGTTTCTACCGCAATACGTTCCAGACGATTCGCCTCTCGCTTGATTTGGAATCGCGGTCTCTTTACGGCGGTGCAACGAGCGGTTTCAAGACGTTTTTACCGAATTTGAATGCCACGATATACCGACGCAAGACGAATGGCGATGATGATAATTTTGTTCGTTTAAATTGGGAACAAAATCTTTATAAACAAATTTTGTATTCCGAACTGACGTTTGATTTCCCGGATAATGGTTTCCGTTCTGCAACTTTGAAATATTACTTGGGTTCGGCTCGTCTGGGGGCGATTGAAGCATCTTGCATTCGCCGCCATGAACGTGCTGGTGCCAAGGACTTGCTTTGGGGCGGCGCGATAGACTTGTTCTTCGTTCGTCTGGGGTATAATGCCGCGTTTGATTACGAGAATATGTTCCATGCCAAGGGGACGTTCCTTGCCGAAATCAAGATTAGCTTGGGTAAGATCGGTAACAGTTTCTTTGGACGTGGTGCTGCTCAATCAGCTCCGATGGAAACGACTGACCGCAGATATGACTTGAAAAAATTCTTGAAGGTGCAGTCTGAACAGCAAAATATCAGTACGCCGACGGTGGATGCTCAAGGCAATAAGGTTATCGAGGCGAAGGGTATTCGCTACGAAAAAGTGGATGCAACTCAGGGAGGTCACTAATGAAGTATTTGCGTTTATTCCTTTGCCTGGTAGCATTCTCTTTGACGGCTTGCATGAGTCACTTGTTTGTCGATACGACGACTAGGCTACAGGTCGAAAACAAGACCGATGTCACGATTCTTGGGCTTGATATTATTTCGGAAGATGGAAAGTCTGTGCAGCCGTGGATTCGCGATGCGATTAAACCGGGCGAAAAGAGCAAGGTCGTTGAAGAAGACTGGGTCGGAACGTTTAAGGTCCGTGTGCGCTTTGACAAGTGGAATGGCGAAACTGAGAAAAGGTTTTCGTTATGTGCAATTCTTATTACGGATCCAGACAAAAAGCCTGAAAAGGTGGCTCCTAATTTCGCGGATTTGCCGGAGTCTGAAGTTATTGAAGAACTTGGTTCTGAATGTGAGAAAAACAGTCGTAGCGAAGTGACTGCCACGTATGTCAAGTTGACGCTTGACTTTGAAGGCGGCAGCCAGTACCTTGTGGTCTCGAAAGACGAAGACGGAAATGTGGCTTTCAAACTGAAGTAGAACTTAGATGGCGGCGTCATGGCGGACCTCGATCCGCCATCTGTCCGCCATGATGTCATCCTGACGCTGAAAGCGGAAGGATCCAGTAAAGTCTATTCCCAACATCTTACTTTTTTCTTTCGTCTCTCGTCTCTCGTCTTTCGTCTAAGACTTAATAATTACTACATTTTGCTACAGTGCAGATAACTAAGTTAAAGATTTTTGGTTTTAAATCCTTCGCGCAGAGGACGGAAATTAACTTCCCGACGAAGGGTCTTACGGCTGTCGTTGGGCCGAACGGCTGTGGCAAGTCCAATATTACGGATGCCATCCGCTGGGTGCTTGGCGAACAGAAAGCCGCCGCTTTGCGTATGGGCAAGATGCAAGACGTTATCTTTAGCGGTACCGAAGAACGTGCCGCCATGAGTCTTGCTGAAGTTTCTATCGTCATCGATAATAGCGATGGTACGCTTGCTTCTGATTATTCCGAAGTCATTGTGACGCGCCGTGTGCACCGTGATGGTTCGGGCGAATACCTTATCAATAACCAGGAATGCCGTCTGCGTGACGTTCACGCCTTGCTCTTTGACTCGGGTCTTGGTTCCAGCACGTATTCGCAGATGAACGCTGACATGATCAAGGCGGTTCTTTCGGACAAGGCGGACGACCGCCGTGTGCTTTTTGAAGAAGCCGCAGGCGTGAGCAAGTACAAGCAGCAGCGCAAGGAAACGCGCCGCCAGCTCGAACGTGTGCAGATGGACATGGAACGTGTCGAAGACAACTTGCGCAGTGTGCGCCGTTCTGTCCGTCTCTATGAAACTCAGGCCGAAAAGGTCAATGCTTATAAGAAATTAAATACGCGCCTCCGTGAACTTGATTTGTCTGTCAGTTTGGACAAGTTTGAGGACTACAAGGAAGGTCTCGCCACGCTTGATTCTACGACCAAGCGCATGAACCACGAAGTGGAATCTTCCAAGACGCAGGCGACGGAATTGCAGGCTAAGATCGAAGAAAAGAAGCTTGCGATTAGCGAAGACGAAAATACTTATCGCGATTTGGAACGCAATGTCCAGGCGGCAACGATTGCCTTAAACGATCTGAACAACAACATCATGCGTTTGCGCGATTCCATGGCCGCTCTTGAATCTTCGAACGAAAAGGCTCAGGGCGAAATCGAACGCAGTGAACAGAAATCGCAGGAACTCTCCGAAGAAAAGGCTCGCCTCGAAGAAGAAATTGCCGTTCTCGGTAGTGAAAACGACATGGACGAGCTGAATGCGCTTTTGGAACGCGAACGCGAAACGCTCCAGGTCATGCGCGACAAGGTCGATGACTTGCGTACGCAGTCCCGTGAACTTTCGAACGAACGCTTGCAGGCCACAAACCGCGTGAACTCCCTCCGTGGGCGTTTTGAACGCATGGATGCTGAAGTCAACATGCTCCAGTCGAACATCGCGAAGTGGCAGACCGAAATTGAAGGCCTCGACAAGCAAAAGTCCGACGCCGAAGCGAACATCGCCGAAATCCAGGCGGGCATCGAGGACACGAATCGCGAAATTGAAAATCTCGAAGAACAGCGCGCCACGCGTGAAGAACGTTTGGAATCTGAACGTGCCGAACTCTCCGAAGCGCAACAGAAATTGCAGGGCTTGAAGAACGAAGAAGCCCGCTTGCAGTCTCGCATTGACGTGCTCCAGAGCGTGATGAACGAAGGTTCGGATGCCAACCGTTACCTCAAGGAAAACAAGGCGAACCTCATTGGCGGTCTTGTTTCGGAACGCATCGAGGCTACGCCGGAATACGCATCCAGTGTCGAAGCCGCTCTCGGTGAAATCCTTGATTCTGTTGTCGTGAATGGCGACGATGCTGTTAATGAAATTGTGGATGCACTCAAGAGCGAAAACGTGGGCAAGGTGCTCATGTCGCTTGTCTCGAGTGCAGCCCCTGCTTATGACAAGCCGGTGAACAATCCGGGGGTAGTCGGTTCGCTCAAGGATTTTGTCAAAACGGATGACGAAGTTTCTCCGTGGCTTTCTGGAATTCTCTCTCGCTATTTTGTTGTAGATTCTCTGCAGACCGCGCTCAATTTGGCGAAGGAATACCTTGGCGAGAACTTGAATTTTGTCACCGCCGATACGATTGTGCGTACAAGCGGCCTTGTGTCGTTTGGCGTTTCGACGTCGGGGGCACTCTCCCGCAAGAACGAAATTGCAGATGCCGAAGCACTGTTAGAGAAGGTGCTTGGCGATATTTCTGCCGGCGAAGAAAACGTAGACCGTTTGCGTGAATTGACCGAAGAAGATGCTCAGATGCTCTCATCCTTGGTCGATGAAATCCGCGAAAAGCGTGATTCACTGCGTGGTGGCGATGCTTCTATCCGCATTCACCGGAATACGGTTGAAAACTGCACCCGTCGTTTGAGTCAGTTGAATGGCGAAGTGACGAACGCGCAGAACAGAATTGAAGCGGCGGCGCAGTCCAAGAACAGCGATGCTGAACTTGCCGAAGCCGAAGCTGAAGTTGAAAAGGTTGAAGAACGTTACCAGACGATTTCGGACCAGCTGGGTGAAAACGAGACGATGCTCCGCGAAAAAGAAGAAGATGTCCGCGAACTCGAACGCAGTGCGCAAGACAAGACTTCTCGCTTGAAGCAGAACCAGAACCGCGTGGTCGCCATTGCCGACCAGATGGAATTTTTGGACAATACGATTCGCAATCGCCGTGACGAAATCGAAAAGAATACGGTTTCTATTGAAAAGTTTGAGACGGATTGCAACAAGCTCTCCGACGAAGCGCAAGTGAAAGACAATGCGCTCCGCGAACTTGAACGCAACCGCGACCTTGCTCGTGAACGTTATGACCTCGTGAGCGGCGACCTTGAAGGATGGCGCGACGAAGTCAACCGCCTCCGCGATGACATGATTGAAAAGATGAAGGAACTGAATGACGTCGGCCGTCGTCAGGAATCCCTCCAGAACAATCTCGACCGCCTCCGTGAACGCATCACGAACGAATGGACTGTCGATTTGGACAATCCGGAAAATGTCGAACGTGTGGAATACACGCAGCCCGAAGCAGACCGCGAAATTCGTGAACTCCGTGGCAAGATTAAAGAGCTTGGACCGATCAACGTCAACGTGATGGAAGATTACGAAGACGAAAAGAAACGCCTCGAAGAAGTCGAAAAACAGTTCGACGACCTTGATCGCGCCCGTGCATCGCTTGACCGCACCATCACAAAGCTTGACGACATTGCCCGCCAGCGCTACCTGGATACGTTTGCACGCATCCAGAAGAACTTCCAGTTCGTGTTCAGTAAGCTGTTCCTCAATGGCGAAACGAAGATGAACCTCGTGGAACGCGTGGACGAAATGGGCAAGCCGATGGACATCCTTGATGCCGATATCGAAATCAACGTCCGCCCGACTGGCAAGAAGATGCGCGGTATCAAGGCGCTTTCCGGTGGTGAACACGCCCTTACGGCAACGGCGCTCCTGTTCGCGATTTACATGGAAAAGCCGTCTCCGTACTGCGTGCTGGACGAAGTGGACGGTCCGCTTGATGACGCTAACGTCGGTCGCTTTATGGCGCTCCTCCGTGAATTCAGTAAGCAGACCTTGTTCATCGTCGTGACGCATAACAAGCGTACCATGGCCGAAGCCGATATGCTTTACGGTGTGACGCAGGAAATCAAGGGTATTTCCCGCATCGCAAGCGTTCAGCTCGCTGACGCCACTAAGTTTGCGATTTAAAATAGTAGGCAGTAGGAAGTAGACAGTAGACAGAACTGTTAAAAACAATTTTTATGAATACATTGTTAACTTCCTACTTCCTACCGTCTACTTCCGACTATGTTTAAAGGTTTCGCATTCGCGGCGGCGTCCGCCATTTGCTACGGCACGAATCCGCTGGGCGCCTTGCATTTGTACGCCCAGAATTACTCGCCGGAGACGGTCTTGTTTTACCGCTTTTTTACGGCAGCAATTCTCCTTTTTGCTGTGATTCTCGCGAAAGGCTCGTATTTCAAGATTTCTTTTCGCGAGTTCCGCGCGCTTGTCGCATTCGGATTCCTGTTTGCGGTAAGTTCGCTTACGTACTACGCCTCGTTCAAGTACATGGATGCGGGGCTAGCCTCGACGCTCCTCTTCTTGTATCCGCTTGAAGTCGCTGTCATCATGTCGCTATTTTTCAAAGAAAAAATGAAAAAGAGCGTGATAGCGTCTATCGCAGTTTCGATGGTGGGCGTCTCGCTTTTGTACAATGGCGATAGCGGCTTTTCTGTAAGTTCCATCGGCTGGCTGTTGGTCTTTATTTCGTCTTTTACTTACGCCATTTACATCGTCATGGCGAACCGCGTGAACCTCCAGATGGGTTCCGTGAAGATGACTTTTTACGCCATCTGTTTTTGCCTATGTTTTTTGTTGCTTTATTCTGTGACGCTTGGCTCTGGATTCCCACCGGTTTTTACGCAGGCAAGTTCGTGGGGCTGGGGCTTTATGCTTGGCTTTGTGCCGACGGTGCTTTCGCTTATTTTTATGGTCAAGGCCGTGAAAATCATCGGCTCTACGCCGACGGCGATTTTTGGCGCTTTGGAACCCGTGACCGCTGTAGCGATTGGCGTAACTGTTTTCGGTGAAACTCTTACCACCCGCCTTGTCGCTGGAATCATTTTAATCCTCGGCTCCGTTGTGCTCATTGCCGTGAAAAAGTAGAATAGTCGCACCGTAGGTGCCAAACTAAAATCTACTGACTAATGACTATTGACTAGTGACCTATTACAAACAACTAAGTCCTATATAATACATTTTGATTTTTTTTTGACGGCGTTTTCTGCATTCATTCCCGTTTTTTCTTCACTTTTATACTCGATTTTTCTGTAATCATTTTATAGTTTTATTTACATGAAAAATTTAGTTCAAACTCTTTTGCTTTCTTCGGTTGCGGCTCTGTTTGTGTCGTGCAATATTTCTACATCTGCTCCGGAACCGATCGGTTACACTCCGGATGGCGAATGCACAATTGGATGGTTTGACGCTAAAAAGCAAGAACAGTTGGACTCGTTGCGTGCTTTTTGCGACACCATTTTTGTCCGTAGAGTCGTAGATATTTATAAGGATACCGTTTACGATGATACTTTGATTACAAGCAATGAAAAGTACACCAGCTTTATTTACTTTGATCGTTATACGGAAAAAAACGATACGCTTGTCAGTCTTACTGCAGAAAAAAGCGGGGCATCAGGTCCGTGCGGTAGCGTACCTATTTATTGCAAGCTTGATTCTTCTGATGTAGAAAAGACGTTTAATTGCTCGCAGGCTGGCATTTGTTACATGTATAATCTAGCTGATGATATTGCAATGAGTTCAGCCCAGGTCGCAACTGTTCGTTTGCCGGATATGCATTATGATTCAACTGTAATAGTTGTGAATACCGTGTGCTCTGAACCGGGGTATCGCTGTGTGCGTGATACTGTTTTCCACGATGCTTTCCATACAACATTACGAACGATTGCCCGTGACACAACATTCCTGAATTATGGTGTAAACGCATGGACGGATTATGTTCCTGCCATCAATGCGCCTGCTTTTGATACGGCTACATTCCGCAATGCGCTGGATACGCTCGATACGCAAAAGCCAATCTTCGGAATAGATACTTTGTTCTCAGGATATACCATTACGGTGGATGGGTTGCCGGACTGGGCATCGAATAATACTAAATGTACGACGGTAGATTCTTCACGTATCTGTATTTATCAAGATATTCTTCGTCCAATATCAATGCTTACGACTTATCCAACGCTTTACAACAAAAAGCCATTCTATCTTTGGAATAATCTTGAATCGCCTTTGAAAAAAGACACTTTGATTACATGGAAATTGAGATATAGATATTCCGGTGGTCATAATTTTGAAGGAAATCGCGACTCGTTAGAAATAACTACGCTCTTTAAGGGAATTTAGACTTTGGTCATTGGTTAATAGTCAATGGCTTTATAACCACGCCATTGGCGCCAAACTTAAATCTACTGACTAAAGACTAATGACTAATAACTAAATTGTTATATTAGCAGCATGCTAAGTACATGTTCAATTTGCAAAAAGGAATTTAATGACAAGGTGGGGATGTCCCCGATGGAAAGTAACCTTGCCATTCGTTATCGCAATAAAATCGGCAATATGTGCCCTGATTGTCAGGCGGAAATCCGCAAGACTAAGCAGGGACGGTGGCGCCTTTTCTTCTGGAATGTGAAAGTCGCTCTTTATTGCTTACGATTCCTTGCGCTTTTTGCACTTCCGTTTATTGCACTCGTTGTTGTTCTTGCTTTGTACGTATTGTAACTTGAACTTACTTATAGCTATTATTACCACTCAATAGTTGTTTATCATTCGAGAAATGTTCTGGAAATATGGGAATGGAGGCTGTTCAGCTATTGCGAAATAAACTAAACATGAATAAGCCACAATTACAAAAAAGGACTAGGAAATAGGAATGAAAAAAAAAATAAATGTTATGAATCTTGTCGTTGCTACAATGATTTTTTTGTGGATGGAAATACAGGGATTTTTTGTTCATTTTCAGGACATTCCTTATATGTACGGACAAGTTGAATTGTTGTATCTTATTATTCTTAATTTGGTCTTGTTGAATGTGTTTGAATTGTTGCCTAAAATTTCGCTTGTGTGCTCTATTATGACCATGTTGCTATTCCCGTTTACTGGAGGACAGTTCCGAGTTGATGGATGTAGTTACTATCTTGTTGTTGAAAAAATAATATGGAATATTATCGGCGTTCGTTTTGTGCTTCCAAATGATATGACTTATTTTATTGCCTATAGTTTAGTTCCGGCTATTATCTATAGCATGTATTTGTTACTATTCATTTTTGGTGCTGTTGCTGTATTTAGGAAAATGAAGGCTAAAGCTTAATCCACAACTAGGTTTAATACGATTCGTTGGTGTAATTTGCCTATTGATGTTGTGTCAAACATCTAAAATAATTGCCATGAGAATATTTATATTTATTTTATTTCTTCTTGTGTTGTTAGGATGCTCAAAAAGTGATGATTATATTGGGGCATATGTGCGTAAGCATAGGTATGGTATTGAATCTGTTACTCTATATCCTGATCACTCGTTTCTTCAAATTTATACTGATAAGGATCGGTTAGATTCAAATGTGGGAAAATGGTACATTAAATCAAATTTTTTAGTTCTTGATGGTCGAATAATGTACGAAGCTCCAATTCAGATTGAAAACGCAAATTATATATTTGGTGTTGGAAAAAGGAGAACATCTTATTTAGAAGTATCAAATAGGTGTATTATTGTTGAAATTGATTTTCCAGAATTTAATCTATGCAAACAATAATTCTATATTAACCATATGCGCTGCGTTTCTTTGCAGAGAATGCCCCTGAAATTTCAGGATGAATCTTCTGATTTAGAAGCACTGTTGCTAGAATTCGGCTTTCTCTGCGAAAAGGATGATGGTGCCTGGCAAATCGCGGAAAACTACGGCTTCTATGCAGCACACATCTCAAGGTGGGTCTCCACGGACCCCACATGGCTTGCCGACGGCATCAACCTCTATGCCTATGTGAACGGGAACCCCCTAAGCGGCGTGGACCCGAGCGGAACGCAGACCGTTGAAAATGATGATCAGTTAATTAATGCTTCTAAAGAAAAAGAAAGAACTCAAAAAACTGTAGATGGAGACAATCTAGCGAATGCTTTTTCGAATGATGAAAATGAAAAATTGCCTGTTGCAAGTGAAGACCGCTTTACGAAAGAAGCGATGGACATGATTATATTTGTGGCTGAAGCAATAAAGAAATATAAAATTGACAAGTTTATAGAGAAAATGGTTTATCACCATTTAAGTATGGTTCGTGAAAATAAAAATGATAAAGAAAATCGTAAAGAAATTTCTGCAATAGGAACAAAATTAAGGAATTTAAATACGGTTTATATTGGTTTTTATGATAAAGCAAGAGGGACTCATACTATGGGATCTGAATTTAGGGATAGCTTAAATGTTTCAACCGAAACCTTTAGAAATAGTAATCCTAATGGAAAAATGTTGGTTTTTCACTTACATCCTTGGCAAAATGCAGAACAAACTTTTTTTTTAGACAAAATAGATAGACCTTCAATGTTCTCTTCTCCTGGAGATCATGAGAATATGAAAGATGGTTAAATATGGGTTGGTATTGAAGTCCTTACAAATAAAGATGGATCTTATTTCTATGATGTCCATGTTAGTGGAAAAGCTTTAGGAAAACGATCGGTTCGTATTTATAGTCAAGAAGTTGATATCAATAAATGCGTCCCGCAACATTTTAAAAAACAGATTCAAATGACAAAATGATTATTTATAAAAGGAATGGCATCTGGCAACTATGCGATTACTTGTAATATTGACTTTGCTGTTTTTTGCTTTTGCAAATTCTCGTTCCTATACGGTGTTTGCTGCAAACGATGAATCTCGTTATTTCCGTCAGGATTCCGCCTTGATTGTTTCTTCAAAATTTATAGAAGTAAAAACTCCTTTTGAGAAATCTATCATGGGTAGAATTTTTTATGGAAAGACGCCTGTTCTTATAGATACGCTATCTAAGTTTGTAGAAAAAAAAGAATATGGACGATTGTTTGCTGATGGAAAGAACGTTTCGAGTTTATTTTATATTGATTCCATTTCTGTGATTTATGATATAGGGGATTCATGCGAACAAGAGGATGGTTTCTGTACTGATTACGAAACTTTTATTGGAATTGACGGAAGTTTGGTTTATGTCCAGACAGGGGACTTTATTAAACGTTCTGATCATCCGTATGATTGCAGCGCATTCTTAAAAAAAATATCGACGCAATATTTTCTTGTGAAATCTGATTCTTATTACAAAAAGTTTTATAATGAAGATTTTCTAATTACGAATAAGAAACTGAAATCTCGTCGAGGTTTCAGTTGCAGGAGTTGGGTCGGTTTCCCTTTGAATGAGTTTGGAAAAGAAGAGATTGATTTTTTGAAAAAACTTGAGAAAACGCCATGATGAAAAGAATAGTCTTGCTTCTACTGTTTTGCTTTTTTTCTGTTTTTGCAGAAGGTAAAAATATTCAATGCGGGTTTATACCTTGTCAAATCAAGGATGCCGAGGCAATCTCTTTTTGGTGGAATCGAATTGCTTTTTCTAGAATCTCACAAGAATATGTATTTGGTCGGTATTTCGAAGCCATCTTTGATACGTTTATACGGACAGATTTTGAAACTGAAAGTATAGAAAGCTTTCGATCTATAGACCATGAGTTTGTCCATACGATAACAAAAAGTTGGTCGAGTCCTCTCGAATTGGATGAAGTCAAAAAAATAAAAGACAAAAAAATTATTTTACGGCAACCTGTAGCTGAATGGTCGCAACTATACCTTTTATCAAAGGATGCAAAAGAAATTGAACGCTTTTTGAAAA
The DNA here is from genome assembly GCF_045112255.1 of Fibrobacter sp. Lineage (GTDB taxonomy): Bacteria > Fibrobacterota > Fibrobacteria > Fibrobacterales > Fibrobacteraceae > Fibrobacter. Next base: position 41,765 of record NZ_JBGUHR010000064.1, on the reverse strand, counting down.
AGGTTGTTTCTAACCACGAAATTTTGAATGCGGATTCTCTTATGCGGGATTTTGTCAAAAAAAGGCCCGCATATGTCAAAAAAGCAGTGAGGTCGGAAGAAAAATTTTACGCAAAAATTCTACAGTATTTGGATTCGGCTAAAACATTGGATGGTATATCGGGAAAATTTTCTCCTCCGAAGATAAATACTCGAGATGGATTGTTGGTAGTTAATAATGAATTGTTGAAAATGGCTGTATTGGGTTCTGATTCATTGAATATAGATTCCTTATTTCGCTATGTTAGCATGATTCCTCCAAACAAGGGTTCAACTGCTTGCATTGATTATCTGATGAAACTAAATTCAAATTTTTTGTTTGTCAAATTTGGAAAAGACCCCTTGTCTTGTGATGATTCAAAACCCTGGATAGCCATCAGTAAAAATGCTCTTACACCGGAAGAAAGAGCATTTTTAGATGACATTGTGAAAGTACCTCTAGCTCCGTTGAACGAAACCGGAAAACTCATCATTCGTAAGAATTTGTAATATTTTTTAACTGCTTACGGTTGAAAAAATAGTCCTATATTAACTCTATGCCCTGCGTTTCATTACAGAGAAAACCCAAAAAATTTCAGGAGGAATCTTCTGATTTAGAAACGCAGCTGCTTGAGTTGGTGGTTGGCTTTATTTGTCAACCATTGAAAAATTTTTTTGCGAAACTTTTTGTATATATTACTAAAGGTCACCTTTAAAAATAGTTTGGTTCCTATGCTCCTAGAAAAAATCAAGTCCCCGGCCGACGTGAAAGCGTTGGACATCAAGAGTCTCGAACAGCTTGCCGCCGAAATGCGCACGGCACTCCTTAAAAAGCTTTCCAAGCGTGGCGGCCATGTGGCGCCGAACCTCGGATTTGTAGAAGGGACGATTGCGCTTCACTACGTTTTCGATTCTCCGAGGGACAAGATTGTCTACGACGTGAGCCACCAGAGCTACAGCCACAAGATGCTCACGGGCCGCGCCCAGGCGTTCTTGGAAGAACCGCATTATGGCGATGTGACGGGCTATAGCGAACCGACCGAAAGCGAACACGACTTTTTTATGGTGGGGCATACCTCTACGTCGGTAAGCCTTGCGCTTGGCCTTGCGACCGCTCGCGATGTGCTGCGTGAATCGGGCAATGTGATTGCGGTAATTGGTGACGGTTCCTTGAGCGGTGGCGAAGCGTTTGAAGGTCTCGATAACGCAGGCGAATACGCTACGAATTTTATCGTTGTGGTGAACGATAACGAAATGTCCATTGCCGAAAACCACGGCGGGCTTTACAAGTCCCTGGCAGAACTTCGCGCGACTGCGGGCAAGTCTGAAAACAATTACTTTAAGTCGCTTGGCTTTGATTACAAGTATCTTGAACAAGGTAATGATATCGCTTTGCTCATTGAAATTTTCAAGTCCGTGAAAAATTCGACGCGCCCGGTCGTGGTGCATCTGCATACGCAAAAAGGCTGTGGCTATTCTTATGCCGAACAGAACCGCGAAGGCTGGCATTGGGCGGCTCCGTTCAATATCGAAACGGGCGAAATCAACTGGGGCAGTGGCGAAAGTTACGGCGAAATTCTCGGGCTCTACCTCATGGCAAAAATCAAGAGCGACCCGAAGGTTGTCGTGATTCATTCGGCTGTTCCGGCGGGGATTGGCTTTTATCCAGCCCGCCGCAAAGAGGCGGGCAAGCAATTTATTGATGTGGGCATTGCCGAAGAACATGCGGTTGCGCTTGCATCCGGGCTTGCAAAGGGTGGCGCAAAACCTGTGTACAGTACGCATGGCACGTTCATTCAGCGTACCTACGACCAGCTTTCGCAGGATCTGTGTGCCAATAACAATCCCGCAACGATTCTTGTGACGATGTCTGGTGCAGATGGCATGAACGATACGACGCACCTCTGCATCTTTGATATCCCGATGCTTTCGAATATTCCGAATCTAGTTTATCTGTGCCCGACGTGCGTTGAGGAATTCAAGACGATGGCGGATTGGGCGATTGATCAGACGGAACATCCGGTGGCGATTCGCGTGCCGAACGCTGTACATCACCGCAGCGACATTTTTGAAAAGGATTATTCTAACCTCAACAAGTTCAAGGTCGTGCATCGTGGCGAGCGCGTGGCTCTGATCGGCCTTGGCGATTTTTACCAGCGTGCCGCAGCTGTGGCGCTTGAACTGCGTCGCGAAGGTATTGATGCAACGCTTGTGAATCCGCGTTATGCAAGCGGTGTTGATAGCGACTTGCTGCATGAGCTTTCCAAGACTCACAATGTGTTTGTCACTCTTGAAAACGGCGTGGTCGAGGGCGGTTTTGGCCAGAAGGTGGCGGCTGCTCTTGGCGATACAGGTGCGAAGGTGCTTGTGCGCGGGCTTTCCAAGGAGTTCTATGACAAGGTGAGCTTTGCGGATCTCTGTGAGAAAAATCACTTGAATCCAGTTCAGGTTGCAAAAGAGGTCGTTGCGTTGATTTTGTAATCTTCGCCGCAATAAATTTTTTGTATTATGTAGCGCATGAAAAAGGTTAAAATAATCGTCATGATTATTCCGCTGGTGCTTTTCTTTATTGCATGGGCGGTTTATGTGTATTTTGCGAACGCCGAAGCTATGCAGGAAGTGAAGTTAGATAGCACTTCTATTATCGATGTGCATCCTGATGTGATTGAAAAATCGATGTCCCAGGTGCAGACTGACATGGAACTTGGTGAACCTTTTAAGGTTTATCCGATAGAGACGAGTCCTGATAGCCATGCTGTTTTTCACTCGACGCTTATAGAATACCCGTTTGGGAGTTCTCCTCGTGCGGGCGAGCAGAATACGAGTTTGCGTGGTATTGTCCTTTATGTGCATGGGTACAATGATTATTTTTTCCAGAAGGAACTAGCTGAAAAAGCGGATTCCGCTGGCTTTGCGTTCTTTGCGATTGATTTGCATTATTGCGGTCGCTCGTTTGTGTCTGATGAACCCCGTAGTGACATGCGTAACATCAAGGAATTTTATGCAGAACTTGATGTTGCTGTTGAACTCAGCAAGAAAATTGCTGTAGATGACTACGAAGAGGCGGAACATGTTCCTTTTGTGATTATTGGTCATTCTCTGGGAGGCTTGATATCGGCTCTTTATGCGAATGATCGTAGCGAACAGCGCTTTGCGGCCCTTGTGTTGAACAGCCCCTTTTTTGATATGAACTATAATTGGTTCCTGCGCAAAATAGGGTTTCCGCTTGTTTCTGAAATGGGGCTTTTCTGGCCTGATTTCTGTGTAGGTTCCACGGGCGATCCGAATTATGCCTATTCACTTTTGAAAAGTGAAAAGGGCGAATGGGAGTTCAATGAAACCTTGAAAAGTTCCTCCCGTCCAGATATGTATTTCGGCTGGCTCCGCGCGGTTATGAACGGTCAAGGCCGAGTCCACTCTAGGTTGAATATCAAGTCTCCGGTGCTGGTTATGCATGGAGACTGTAGCGCAAAAGGTGAAGAATGGACGGATGATTATTTGCATTGCGATGGGGTCCTGGATGTGGATCATATTGAAGAGTGGGCGCCGTATCTTGGAGATTCCGTAACGACGACGACGATTCCTGGCGGCCTTCATGATTTGTTCCTCTCGCGTAAGGACGTTCGCGACAAGGCTTACCAAGATGCATTTAGCTTTATTGACGCCCATGTGAAGAAAGATTAGATTTTCAATGCTTTACGTCATTCTGAACCTCAAAGGGGTGAAGAATCCAGTGCATATTTTATATGATGTTTTAAAAAACAGTTATCTTTTACTTTGAATTTTCAAGGAGTACGTAAATGAATAAATTATTGGCGATTTCTTTTTGCGCTATGTTGCTTGCTACGGCTTGCGATTCTTCTGAAGAACAGAAAGCGCAGGCTGTTGTAAAGAAAGTTGAAGCTGTACAACCGGCTGCTGCCGTTGTTGAACAGAAAGTAGCGACGATTACGACGATTGACTGGCCGAAGGCTTTGGATATGCACAAGGCTGGTGCTGTCCTTATTGACGTGCGTACCCCGGCTGAAGTGGCGAAGGGCATGGCGGCTGCAACCGCTATCAACATTCCGCTTCAGGAAATGCCGCAGCGCTTGAGCGAATTCCCGAAGGACAAGGACTTGTTGATTTACTGCCGCAGTGGCAAGCGCAGCATGGCCGCTTCCAAGTTCCTCGTTGAAAACGGCTATACCCGGGTGTTCAACGTCGAAGGTGGCATCCTCGCACTCCCGCCGCAGAACTAAACGTTCGCCCTTTGAATGTTCATCCTGACTTGTCATCCCGGACTCCGTTCCGGGATCGCCATCTTGAGTTGCTAAAGACATGACCCCAGAAATCACAAACTACATGCAGTTTGCCTTGGAGCAAGCGTTCTTTGCGATAGGCGAGAGCCGCCCGAATCCGGCGGTCGGTGCCGTTGTCGTCAGGGATGGAATTGTCGTGGGGAAGGGGCGCACTCAGCGCCCTGGGAGCGCTCATGCTGAAGTCATGGCGTTACGCGATGCGGGTGAACTTGCTCGCGGCGCCTCCATTTTTGTGACGCTGGAGCCGTGCTGCCATTACGGTCGCACTCCGCCTTGCACCAAGGCGATTATCGAGGCCGGAATCCAGAAAGTCTATTTCGCACATTCCGACCCGAATCCTCTTGTGCATGGGAAGTCTCGCAAGATTCTTGAGAATGCGGGAATTGAAGTTCACGAAGGCGTGGACGCTTGCATTCTCGCTTGCGTCGAGGATTGCTCAAACGGTGAATCTTGTTCGGAATGCCGCGTCTTCGAATTTACGAGTCTTTCACCTCAAGACAAGGCTGCTCGGGAAGCTGAAGGCCGAGCCGTCTTTGCCGAAGTGGAACGCTATTTTGAAGCGTATGATTATTTTGTACGCACTAAGCGCACGTTTGTCGAAGTCAAGTCTGCCATTTCGCAAGACGGATTTATGGGTAGCGTTGATGCTTCTGGCAAGCGTTTGCCGCTTGCGATTACAAAGCAGGGCGCGAACTGCTGGAATCACGAACTCCGTGCGATGAGCGATGCGATTCTCGTCGGCGCGGGGACGCTCCTTGCCGATAATCCGGGACTTGATGTGCGTTATGCCGCAGGCAACAATCCCGTGAAAATCGTCTGGGCGGGTCATCACGAATTTAGCGCCGATGAAATTTCGCGTTTGAAAATCTTCAGTGCTGGCGATGTAACGCCAATTGTTTTTTCGTGCGTGGCGCAACCGAATTTGGTGAATGTTGCCGATTGCGTTGTGTTACTTCACGATTCGTTTGCTGAAAATTGGTGCGCGATGGTTGACGACTTGTCTGCTCGTGGAATGCACCGCTTGATGGTGGAACCCGGCGCAGCTCTTGCGCGCGAACTGTTCAAAGGCGTATGTGGCGACTTCTCGCAAAACGCCCCAAATGCGTACCCTCTCTGGAACCGCCTCGATCTTTGGCGTTCCACCGACACTTCCGTCGATATCACCCTCGAAAATCTCATTGAGTCCGGTGCTGTCAAGGCTGGCCTCGAATACCCCGAATTGCCCGCCAATATTGTCGCTAAAGAATCCGCCGTCATCGGCCCCGATGTGCTGACCGTGTATTATCCCAATTAGATAAGGGTAATCCGCCTTAAAAGCCCTTTCTCTCTCGTCTTTGGACTTTCGCTTCGCTCAAGTCCCAAATGCTTGCTTCGGTCATGTCCAAATGAATTTGGCCACGACTCTCAGCTTATGCATTTGTCGTCTTTCGTCTAAATTGCTAAATTTGCACCGTATGTTTACGGGTATAATTCAAGCAACCGGCGAAATCATTTCCCTCGAAAACAGGGGAGACGCGCTTACCATGCGCATGAAGTCGCCGGGATTCTTCAAAAACAGCAAACTGGGCGACAGCATTGCCAATAATGGCGTGTGCCTCTCAGTTGAAAACTGTACCGATGACGAAGCTACGTTCTGTCTCATGCACCAGACCGTCGTGAATACGTCCTTCCAGCAGGCAAAAGTCGGGGATCTCGTGAATCTCGAGTATCCTTGCCGTGCCGATAGCTTTATGGGCGGTCACTTTGTGATGGGGCATGTGGACTGCACTACCGAAGTCTTGCGCGTCACTCCGCGCGAAACGGGCGTGGAAGTCGATTTGGCTCTGCCAGCTGACTTGCGCCGCTATGTCATCCGTCGTGGATCCATCACTTTGAACGGCATTAGCCTTACGGTCGCCGAAAAAGGGGAGGATTACATCCGCGTCTGCATTATCCCCGAGACCTTAGCCCGCACGAATCTCAGGAACTGGGTGCCTGGCACCATGGTGAATGTAGAAGTCGATATGCTCGGCAAATATATTGAAAACTATCTAAAGGAACGTGACCTTGCTTAATACGATTGAAGAGGCCATTGAAGATTTCAAGAACGGCAAGTTCTTGGTCGTGGTTGATGACGAAGACCGTGAAAATGAGGGCGATTTCATTATCGCCGCCGAAAAGATTACTCCCGAAAAGGTGAACTTCATGCTCCACGAGGGGCGTGGTGTGCTTTGCTGCCCGCTTCCGATTTCTCGCTGCCGCGAATTGAATCTTACGCGTCAGACTGCTGAAAACACCTCCATGCTCGGCACTCCGTTCACCGTCATGGTCGACAAGCTCGAAGGTTGCACCACGGGTGTTTCTGCCCACGACCGTGCCGCAACGATCCAGGCTCTCGCCGATCCGAATTCCAAGCCCTCGGACTTTGGCCGTCCGGGGCACATTTCTCCGCTTTACGCTCAGGAAGAAGGCGTTCTGCGCCGTGCAGGTCACACCGAAGCTGCTGTGGACCTTGCAAAGCTCGCCGGTCTCCGCCCGGCTGCCGCTCTCATCGAAATCATGAACGAAGACGGCACGATGGCTCGTATGCCGCAGCTTCAGGAAGTCGCAAAGAAGTTCGACCTCAAGATTATCTCGATTCGCGACTTGATCGACTACCGCCTGAGAAATGAAAAGCTGGTGCAGCGTGTGGCTGCCCCGCACGTTTCTACCAAGTACGGCGATTTTACGGCTTATGCCTACCGCAGCAAGACCGATGGCGTCGAGCATGTGGCCTGGGTTGCCGGTAATCCGGACTTTAGCAAGCCGGTTTATGTGCGCGTTCACAGCGAATGCCTCACGGGCGACATTTTCGGTAGCCTCCGTTGCGATTGTGGCGACCAGCTTGCCGCAGCCATGAAGTTTATTGGCGAACACGGTGGCGTGTTCCTTTACATGCGCGGTCAGGAAGGCCGTGGCATCGGTCTTTGCAACAAGCTCCGCGCTTACGAACTCCAAGAAAAGGGTCTCGACACAGTCGAGGCGAACCTGCACCTTGGGTTCAAGTCCGATTTGCGCCAGTACGGTACGGGCGCTCAGATTTTGGCGGACCTCGGCGTGAAGGAAATGCGACTCCTCACGAACAACCCGAGCAAGATTTCTGGCATTTCCGCTTACGGTCTCAAGATCGTGGAACGTGTGCCTATCGAAATCAAGCCCAATGAAATCAACCGTTTTTACCTGCGCACCAAGAAAGAAAAGATGGGCCACGAACTCCATCTCGACAATGCGGATCATGGCGCAGCTGAAGTTTTAGATGAAGGAAAATAAGATGAAAGAATTCAAAAATTCCCTCAATGGTTCTGGTTTGAAGGTCGCGATTGCCGTTGCCCGCTTCAACGAAGTGGTGACTGACAAGCTCCTCGAAGGCGCTGTCCGCGAACTCGAAACGCTCGGCGTCGATAGCGACGATATCGCTGTGGCTCATGTGCCGGGTGCTTTTGAACTGCCGGGCCTCTGCCGCAGGTTTGTGGATTCTGGCAAGTACGATGCCGTGATGGCTCTCGGTGCCGTTATCCGTGGCGAAACGGGGCACTATGACGTGGTTGTGAACAATTCTACGGGCGGAATCGCATCGCTCGCTGCCGAAGGCAAGGTTCCCGTGATTCTCGGGATCCTTACGACCGATACGGTCGATCAGGCGATGAACCGCGCTGGCCTCAAGGCCGGAAACCTCGGCTGCAACTGGGCAAGAACTGCCGTCGAAATGGTAAATCTTTACAAGCAGATTGGGAAATAATTATGGCACAAGTAAGTTTTAGACCTGCTCGCGTCTTTGCGATGCAGTTGCTTTACGCAATGGAAATTTCTGGTGGCACGGTTGCTGATGCTCTCCCGGGCGTTTTGGAAGCCCAGCCGCTCCAGGACAACATGAAAAAGTACGGCATGAAGCTTGTCGACTTGGTCCTTGCACACAAGGCCGAACTCGATTCTGAAATCGAAGCCTGCTCCGCTCATTGGGGAATTGAGCGCATGGCTACTCTCGACAGGATTGTCCTCCGCATCGCGATGGTTGAACTTTTGTATGTTCCTGAAATCCCGATGAAGGTGGTCATCTCTGAAGCGGTTCAGATTGCCGCCAAGTTCAGCACGGATTCTTCGGGTACGTTCGTGAACGGACTCCTCGCCGGATTCTTGCAGAAGCGTGGCATGGTTGCAAACAATACTAAGAAGGATGCTTAATTTTTATGAAGATTAACGAGAAGTGGCATAAGCACATCTTTGCCGGTATCGCTGGCTTTATTGCTTTGATCGTTTACATGATGACGATGGCCCCGACGGTCTCTTTCTGGGACTGCGGTGAATTCGTCGCTTGCGCTAACACGCTTGGCATTCCGCATCCTCCTGGAACGCCGTTCTTCGTGTTCTTTGCCCGTGCGGTCATTTTACTTTTGCCGTTCGTGGGCGAAATTGCAAAGCGCGTGAACTACATCTCCGTGGTGAGTTCTGCCGCGACGGTCTATGTGACAGCCCTCTTTGCCTGGGAACTCTTGGCAACAGTCCTCAAGACGGACTCCCTTGCCGAAAAGATTTCTGAAAAGATGCGCACATTTGTGCTTGGCACAGCCGCTCTCGTCGCAGGTTTCCTCCTCACGTTCTCCGATACGTTCTGGTTCAACGCGGTCGAAGCCGAAGTCTATGGCGTTGCGATGCTCATTTTGATGCTCGTCTCTTACTTTGGTCTTGTCTGGTACAACAAGCGCGAAGAATCGGGCAGCGATAAGCTTCTCATCTTCATTTGCTATATCGCATTCCTTGGCGTGGGCGCACACCTCTATACGATGCTTACCGTCCCGGCCGTGTTTGTGCTCCTCCTTGTCGCTCAGCCGAAAAAGATTGTCGAACGCATTCCCATCTGGATTACGGGTACGCTCCTCTGCTCCGTCATCTACATGGTGTCTAGCTTTATTGAAATTTCCCTGATTTGTGTTCTTGTTCTGGGGCTTGTCCTTCTGTTCAGCAAAAGGTTCCCGTTCCAGCAGACGGCTGTGGCCGGTTTGTCGATTCTTGTCGCTGCCGCCTTGTTGATGATTACGGATAGCTGGCCTATTACGATCATTGGTACTTTGATTGTTGCTGGTTTGGGTTATGCTGGCATTAGCCAGGGTGTATTCAGGCGTTGTGAAGCTGGTTTTAAGCGTAGCTTCCTTCTTTCTTTCGCTTTTGCGTTCTTTGCTTTGGTCGGCTATAGCACCCATCTTTACATCCCGATCCGTTCTGAACTCAACCCGACGATTGATGAAAACGATCCGGAACTCAACATCCGTGACGAACAGGGCAACCTCCAGCTCGGAAACCTTTTCGAAGCCAAGAACTGGGATGCCTTCAACGCATTTATTGAACGTAAGCAGTACGGTTCCGAAAGCATGATTTCCCGTGCTTTCTATCGCCGTTCCCGCATTGCCCACCAGGTGCTCTCCTTCCCGAGCATGAGCTATGGTGGTTACCAGATGGCCCAGTACTTGCCGACAAAGGTCGGTGGGGTGAACTACGCCAACGGTGTCTACACGTTTGACGCTTCCGAAAATGAACCGGTCGAGCGTTTGGGCTTCAAGTTCCCGACGCAGATGTCGTTTATGGGCGACAACACCTTTATGCAGCTTTTCTTCTTCTTGCTGTTTAACGGTCTTATTGTTGCTACTTGCGTTTATGTCTATAAGCGTAACAAGCATCTCGGAATCTTTGTCTCGACGCTTTACGCCCTTTGCTCGCTTGGCCTCCTGTTCTATATCAACTTTGCCGATGGCACTCGCATGGAACAGCGCGACCGTGACTACTGGGTTAGCGCCATGACTCGCAATGTGGCGGACTTGAACAATGCCGGTGCTGGCATCACGTCTCTTCCGGACCCGAACGAACTCATCGACCTTCGCCAGACGATTGATTATTCCAAGCTTGCGATTGAACGCCTCCGCATGCGCAACGCTCCGGCATCCCGAATTGCTGAATTCGAAAAGAAGATTAGCGATGCCGAAAATACAGCCGCTTGGAGAAACTGGCAGAAGATTGAAGAAAGCTTTGCCCGCTTTGGACAGCGCGCCCCGTTCCCGGAAGCGGTCCACATGGAAGTCCGCGAACGTGACTACTTCTACACGCCGGCATTCATCTTCATGAGCATGATTTACGGTATTGGTGCTGGTATTCTCGTGCTGCTTGCTGCAACGACTGCAACGACGGCTGCTTTTGCCTCTCCGATTGCCGCCGCACTCGTGCTTGTTTCGCTCCTTGTTCCGAGCATTTCGAACTACAAGGAACATGACCGTTCTGGCCTCTGGGTTCCTTGGGATTATGCTTATAACCTCCTCAACAGCTGCCGCCCGAATGCAATCCTTTTCACGAATGGCGATAACGATACGTTCCCGCTGTGGTTTGCTCAGGAAGTCGCTGGTATTCGTAAGGACGTCCGCGTGGTGAACCTCTCCTTGGGCAATACGGACTGGTACATCAAGCAGATGCTCGTGAATGAACCGATTCTCAAGCTTTCCTATACCAAGGAAACCATCGATAACGACTTGGTCCTTGACAATAGCAGCGCCAACAACCCGAACCACCTTGTTTCGACTTGGGTGCGCCGTGCGGAATCACTGAAGCCCAAGCTCAAGGAACGCATCGACCAGATGGAAGCCGCCGGAAATCTCTCCCAGGCTGATTCTGCCAAGCTTCTCCAGTTCAAGGTGAACTACCAGGTCTGGGACGCATTCCTGGATTGGGCTAAGAGAAACCGTTCTAGCATGATGCTCACGCAGTACAAGCTCGTGATCGATCTTGCTCTCCAGAACATGGATAAGCCGATTGAAATTTCGACGACTGTCGGAACTTCGAACTTCATGGGTCTTGAAAAGTACATGGTCCAGGAAGGCATGGTCTACAACTTTGTGAAGGGCGACCTCACGCCGAAGCAGAATGCATTTGATGCTCAGAAGACTGCCGCTCTCATTGATAGCGTGTATAAGTTCCGCGGTCTTGGCGATGGCTCTGCGTACATCAATTCCGAAACGGAACGTTTGCTCAGCAGCTATGTCTCGCTCTATTTGCAGATCTCGTTTGATGCCCGTGAAAAGATTTCGGCCCTCATCACGAAGAAGCCGTTTACCAAGGCCGACAAGGCTGAAGTCGAACGTATTGCTAACGATGCCGCCAAGTATCTTGAGCTGGGCATTTACCAGTTCCCGAGAGAATGGCGCAACTACTGGGCCGCTTCCTATGTCTACGCTTCTGCGGGCATGAAGGCTAAGGCTATCGATGTCGTGAAGCGCGGTCTCGAAAACATCCCGGATTACGATGCTCCGGGTAAGAGCCGCCTTACGATGAGCCTCCAGCAGATCGAATCTATTACGGACGAATCGCTTAAGGTTGATGAAGAACCGGCACCGGCTGCCGATGCTGTAAATTAGTTCTTGAGGTATTGTCATGGATTTGAGCTTGGTTATCCCTGTTAAGGAAGAAAGTGAAAATCTTCCTGAGTTGATGAAGGAAATTTGGGCCGCAATCGAACCGACCGGTATGGAATTCGAGGTGATCATCATTGATGATGGTAGCCGCGATAATACATGGGAAGTTGTCGAAGGTCTCGCCAAGGAATATGGTGTAAAACCTGGATCTTCGATGAGTGCGTTCCGTTTCCAGTTCAACTGCGGCAAGGCCGCCGCACTTGCCCTTGGTTTTTCCAAGGCTCGTGGCAAGTATGTCGCTACGCTCGATGGCGACTTGCAGGATGACCCGCTCGAAATCCCGAAGATGATCAAGATCCTCGAAAGCGGTTACGACCTTGTCTCTGGTTGGAAGATTCGACGTCTTGACCCTTGGCACAAGACGATGCCTTCCAAGCTTTTCAACTTGACCGTGTCGATGGTCTGTGGCAAGCGCCTGCACGATTTCAACTGCGGCATCAAGGCTTATCGCAGCTCCGTTGTCCGCTTTATCCAGCTCTATGGCGACTACCACCGCTTTATCCCGGTGATGGCCAAGTGGCAGGGCTTTCGCATTACGGAAATGCCTGTCGCGCACCGCGCTCGCGTCCATGGGGTCTCGAAGTACGGCGTTTCCCGTTTGGTGAGTGGCTTTTTGGACTTGGTATCCCTCATGTTCATGCGTAGCTTCTCTTCGAAACCGCTCCATTTCTTTGGGCTGATTGGGCTTATTTTGATGCTTTTCGGTCTTGGCACTTGCGGTTATTTTGGCTATGAATGGTGTGAGACTGGGGCGATGCATGTGCGTCCGCTTCTGTTGGCCGGGGCGTTCTCGCTTGTCATGAGTGTTCAGTTCTTTTCGCTTGGACTTCTTGGCGAGATGATGAATGGCAACAAAAAACGCTCTTATCCCGTTTCTGATACCATTGGCGAATTGTAATTTGTGTAGATTTGTGTTTAGAGAGGTATTTTATGGCGTTCCCTAAGAGTTTGGTTATTGTTCCGACCTACAATGAAAAGGAGAATATTCTCCTCATTATGTCGGCCATTTTGGAACAGAATGATTGCTTGGAAATCTTGGTGGTGGATGATGGTTCCCCGGATGGTACTGGCGACCTCGTTCAGGCCGAAGCCGACAAGAATCCCAGAATCCACTTGATCCGCCGCAAGGGTAAGATGGGTCTTGGCTCCGCCTATGTGATGGGTTTCAAGTGGGCGCTTGAACGCGATTACGAGCGCGTTTTCGAAATGGACGCCGACTTTAGCCATAGCCCGACGGATCTGAACCGATTCCTGGAAACTGCCGAAGATGCCGACCTTGTGCTGGGTAGCCGTTATCAGGATCACCGCATCAGCGTGGTGAACTGGGATTTGCGCCGCCTGATTTTGAGCTATGGCGCGAATGTCTATACGCGACTTGTGACTGGCCTCCCGATCAGCGATGCGACGGGCGGCTTCAAGTGCTTCCGCCGTGAAGCGTTGCTGGCGCTTAACCTCGACAAGATGAAGAGCGATGGTTACTGTTTCCAGATCGAGACGACCTTCAAGATATGGAAGAAGGGTCTCCGCGTGAAAGAAATCCCCATCATCTTTACGGACCGCACTCGCGGCACTTCCAAGATGAGCGGCGGGATCATCTCCGAAGCGTTCTTCCTCGTGCTCAAGCTTCGCCTCGGCCTCGCTTAAGCAATTCGGAATTAGGAAGTATGAATTAGGACTAATGCATAGGGCGAGTGAAGCAGGATTGCTTGCAAGCCTATTTTCGAGTCCAGCATTAGGTACTTGAGTAAAACGAAAGTACAATTGTTTAATAAGGCGGCTTTGCCGCGATTATTTAAACTCCGAATTCCGAAATCATAATTCCGAATTAATACAACAACTTTCTACTGCTAATTGCTCATGCTTTCCTGTTCTGTCATTATCATTGCTTATAACTCTTGCGACTTCATTCCGGCATGCCTTAAGTCCGTCCGTGACGCATGCGAAGGGATCGATTCGCAGATTATCGTTCTGGATAACGGTTCTACCGAGCCGATCATTCCCGAAATCAAGAACTTCTTCCCGGAAGTGGAATGGATTGACTCCAAGGAAAATCTGGGCTTTGGCAAAGGCTGTAACCTTGCCGAAAAGCATGCGACCAAGCCATACTTGTTCTTCATCAACCCGGATACGATCATTTCAAAGAACGCTTTCCGCGAAATGCTCCAGTTCATGGAAGAGCATCCGGATGCAGGCACGGTCGGTTGCCGTATCTTGAACGAAGACGGAACGCTGCAGTGGGCATGCCGCCGTTCGTTCCCGACGATTGTTTCTGCTGTTTCCAAGACAATTGGCCTTGCTTCGCTCTTTCCGAAAAGCAAGACGCTTGCAAGCTATAACATGACATACGCCGACCCGGACGAGATGATTGAAGTCGATGCCATTAGCGGCTCGTTCTTCTGCATCCGCCGCGATGTCTATGAAAAGCTGAACGGCTTTGACGAAGATTTCTTCATGTACGGTGAAGACTTGGACCTCTGTTTCCGCACCAAGGAAATGGGTCTCCACAACTATTACACGCCGGTCACGAATATTTTGCATTTTAAGGGCCAGAGCTGCCGTACGCGCCGTTGGGGTTCGTATGTGGATTTCTACAAGGCGATGCTGATCTTTGTGAAAAAGCACAAGGACCTTTATTTTGTTCCGAATTTCCTTGTGTCGTTCGGAATCCTTTTTGCTGCTTTTGTGGGCATGTTTTCGCGCCTTATCCCGAAGTTCTGGAAGATGTTCCTCGACTTGGGTGTGCTTGTCGTGTGGGCGCTTGTCGGCTTGAACAAAGGGATTGATGTTGCTATTACTGATAGCCCCACCGCAGGCTTTACTGCCGTGCATGGCATTTTGGACTTGGCTCAATTTGAGGACTGGTGGCTTGTGGGGCTTGTCACCATTGTGAACCTCGTGTTTCTCGTGTTCCGTGGTGAATACACTGTGTCGAGCCTCAAGGGCGAAAAGTTCCTGCGTTACCTGATTCCGCTGAACTTGCTTACGGTGGGCGGGTACGCTGCGTTCCGTTACTTTACCCAGGTTTCCGTTCTTGGAAACAGCGCTAGCTCCTTACCGTATATTGGTAGGGACTGGTTATTCATTACGATTTTCTCCAGCCTCTTTATTCCGCTTGCGCTCCTTGCCTGGCGTCGCGTTGCGTTCTGGATAAACTATTTCTACCGTATATTTGCGAAAAAACGCCACCGCTCCATCTTGCTGGGTGGCCGCGAAGATTCCCTCAACAACTGGTTCGACAGCTACAACGTGATCCCGGGCATTGAAATTCTCGGCTGCGTGAGCTCTGAACCTGAAAAGTTGAGCGAAGAAAACCGCAAGCATCTCCTTGGACCGCTTTCGGACATGGAGTCCATCTGCAACCGCACGGGCTGCCGTGAGCTTTTGGTGGTCTCGAATTTCTCGGGTTACCGCGAAGAATTCAACATCAACTGGCTCGATAAACTGGGTATGTGCGTGTATTTGCTTATTGGAAATGGCAAAAACGGCAATTTTGCCCTTGTAAACCTTAAATATCTTCGTTAAAATTTGCCCTTTTTTGTAAAAATGTGTTATTTTTTTGATGAAATAACACATTTAAAAGGTCTTATGCTCGATTCTAAATTGTTAAGTATTCTTTGCTGCCCGGAAACACGTCAACCTCTTTCTCAAGCGGGCGAGGATTGCATCGCTCTTTTGAACAATGCTATTAGTGCCGGCTCACTCAAGAACGCAGCTGGCGAAGCTATTACTGAACCCCTGACCGAAGCGCTTACGACACCTGATGGTTCCCGTGTCTATCCGGTTCGCGACGGTATACCTGTACTTTTGGCGGATGAAGCTGTTCTTCTTCCATTGGAGAAATGATGGCTATATCGTTGGATTCTCTCAGAAAGGCTGTAAAAAAGAATAAGGGGCGTTCTCAGGCTCTTGCCTGGCTTGCCGACATGGAACGTGCTTCGGGTGATTACGAAGCCGCCTTGAAAATTGTCGATACGGCTCTTGCGGCTTCACCTTCCGATGTTCCTGCAATGTTGGTCCGTGCAAAGGTCTTGGCAGGTCAGCAGGATTATGCGGGGAGCATCTCGCAATATAAGAAGGTGCTTGCCAAGGATCCGTTCTGCCTCTCTGCTCATAAGAGAATGGGTGAATCCTACGATAAGCTTGGTAAGGTTGCTGAGCGAAATGCCTGTTTCCGCCGTGTTCACGATATGGACCCGCTGGATCCGTTCTGGAAAGAGGAATACGATGTTCTCCCAGAAGAAGAACAGGCAAGTCTCGTGCCGCCACCGATGGACGAAAGTTCGTTTACGATGGACGTGAACGATGATGCTGAAAATGCAGAAACCAGCGGTGAAGACAATATCTTTGCAAACCTTGCAGCTTCGCTTCCGAATACTGATGAAGAAGACAATTCTTCAATGGAGGCTTTGCGTAATTCCCTGAATTTTGCTTCCGATGATCTTTCCAAGAATCCTGATGGTTCTGAAATTCCTGATTTTGATCATGTGCTGAACTCTTCAGAAGTTTCTTCTGCCATTTCTGGCATCCTGGGCGGTGATGACGATCTCGATGTTGTGGATTCGGGCAAGAAGGCTGTTGCCGAAGAAGAACCGGCAACGTCATCTCTCTTCTCGCATTTCTCGGATGACGAAAAGGTTGATGATGCCGAAGAATCCAAGCAGGAGAGCGTCTCTGATGAACTGATTGATGAACCGCTCGAAAAGATTTCTGATGAAAAGCTTGATGAGAGCGAGTTTAGTCTTGATAGCTTGGATGAACCGCTGGATGCAGATAAAAAATCAACGAATGTTGACGATGCATTCTCTTCGCTGCTTGGCGACGACGAACTCCCGGAAGAATCTACGGCTGACACTTCGTCCAGCTCTGAGTTAAATGAAGAGAAACCGCTTGAAGAAAGTCCGCTTGAAGAAAGTTTGGATGCGCCAGATGAAAATCCGACAGAAAAGGAAAATCTCGTTGCTGAATCTTCTGAAAGTGGCATTCCGACATCGCATATGGATTTCTCGGATGAAGCCGATGCCGTTGAGTCGGACGATCTTAATCTAGATGAAACACCGGAAGAGGTGGCGCCAAAGACTGAAGATGCCGGAACGAATGTTGATGATGCTTTCTCGTCGCTTTTGGGTGATGATGAACTCCCTGAAGAACATGCTTCTGTAGCTCCAGAGTCCGATGAAAATTCGTTTGGGAGCTTGTTTGAAAAATCCGCCGATGCCGACTTCAACATGAATGAAGATGTTTCAAAGGAAACGACGGATTCTGTTGCCGCATTCACGGATGAAAAGGCTCCTGAAGCGGAAAAAACTGAAGAACCTGCTTCTGGGGAATCTTTGGGTGGCTTGTTCGAAAAGTCTGCTGATGCAGGCTTTAGCATGGACCAAGATACTTTGTCTAATGCTGCAGGCAATGACGCTGTTGAAAAGGCTCCTGAATTTACGCCAACGGAAGCTGCCGAGAATATTGCTCCGGCAGAAGGTCTGGTCCCGACTTCTCATATGGATTTCTCGGACGAAGAGGACCTGTCCAAGCCTGAAGATGATTTTGTCTTGAATCTGGATGAATCAAGCGAATCTGAAAAAAAGGATGAAGAATCGGCTGCCGAAGACGTTGACGGTGCTTTTGATGCGCTTTTTGGCGATGATGAAGCTCCTGTAGAAAATGCTCCAGCTGAAGAACCTGTTGCTGAAGAATCTGTCGCAGAACAGCCGAAAGAAGAAAGCCTTGCTCAGGAAATGGGTGGTGCTTTTGCTTCCATGTTCGGTGACAAGGACGATTCTTCTCTTGCGGAATCTGCTCCTTCTTCTGAAAATTCGGTCGAAGAAACTCCAGCCGAAGAATCTTTGAGCCAGGAAGCGACAAGTGCAGAACTTGAAGAGAGCGCAGTAAAGGAAAATGTAGAAAAGGGCGTCGAAGAATCTTTTGATAGCATTTTTGGCAAAGATGATGATTTGGATTTGCCGGAAGAACCTGTTGCAGCTCCCGTCGCAGAACAGGCTGTAGAAGAGACTGCTCCGTCTGCTGAACTCGATTCCATCGATTCCGAAGTCTCGAACGCATTCAAGGGACTGTTTGACGAAGACGATTCCCTGCCTGAGTCCGATGAACCGAACAACAACGGCGTAGACTACCTGATGTCCGGCGATTCCGATGACGAAGTTTCAGCAAGCCTTGTTGAAAATGCAGAAGCTCCGCTCTCTCGTGGCGCCGCTGATCTGGATGACAGTCTGAATACGCGTACGCTGGCCGACATTTACATGGAACAGGGAGTCTACGACAAGGCTCTAGATATTTATTCGGATCTCGCCAAGAAAAATCCGGATAATGCTGAAATTCAATCTCGTCTGGAAGAAGTAAAGAAACTCTGCCGCGAAAAGTTTGGAGAAGTCTAATATGGCTGAACTTCGCATTGAACAGCTCTTGCGTGAAATGGTAAACCGCAAGGCGTCTGACTTGCATTTGCGAGTTGGCGTTCCGCCTGTTTATCGTATCAATGGTGCTTTACAGAGGCTTTTTGACGTGCGCATCGATAGCGCTATGATGGATTCCTTCTTGGATGATATCATGAATCGCGACCAGAAGCAGCGCTTTGAAGCGAACAAGGAATGCGACTTTGCCGTGGGCGCCCGCGACATGGGGCGTTTCCGTGTGAACGTGTTCCGTCAGCGTGGTTCGATCGCAGTCGTGATTCGTCATATCAAGGCCGTAATTCCGCCGTTTGAAGAATTGCATTTGCCCGAAGTCATTCGCGATTTGGCTTTGACCAAGCGCGGTCTTGTGCTTGTGACGGGTACGACGGGTTCTGGTAAGTCGACGACGCTTGCTTCGATGATTGACTACATCAACCACAAGGAATCCGTAAACGTCATTACCGTCGAAGACCCGATTGAATACCTTTATAAAGATAACGTAGCGATTATCTCGCAGCGTGAAATCGGCGTGGATACGCTTTCGTATGCGAATGCGCTCCGTGCGGCTCTCCGTCAGGACCCGGATGTGCTCCTCGTGGGCGAAATTCGTGACCTTGAAACGATGCAGATTGCTTTGACGGCAGCTGATACGGGTCACATGGTCTTTGCGACAATCCATACGACGAACGCCGTGGAAACGATCCACCGTGTGCTTTCGATGTATCCGCCGCACCAGCATGACGAAGTGCGTTTGTTGCTTGCCGAAGTCTTGGCGGGCATCATTTCGCTGCGCCTTTTGCCGACGAAGGATGGCAAGGGGCGAGTCCCGGCAGCCGAGATTCTCGTGAATACGGGCGCTATCAAGGAATACATCCAGGACAAGAACAAGATTGACATGGTGGAACAGGCTGTTGCCGAAGGCCACATCCAATACCATAGCCAGACGTTCGACCAGGCGCTCCTGGAGCTTTACCAGAATGAGCAGATTTCGCTCGAAACGGCAATGAACGCTGCGACGAACCGCGATGACTTTGACCTTAAGATTCGTGGTATTTCCGGCACATCTGACCGCGGCTGGATGTAGTTTAGACGAAAGACGAGAGAAGCCGGAAATTGCAATAAGAAAGGCGAGCAAATGTGCTCGCCTTTTATCTTTAGTCTTTCGTCTGTAGGGCTAACAGCCCGTTCTTTCGTCTATTTCGTATAAACGCAGCGATCGGTGCTGTTCCCGAAGCAGGTCTTGGTCATGCCGCTTACGCTGCTCATGGCGGCCGGCTTACCTACGCTAGAAACCATTTTGCTACCAGAGAAGCTTGGCTTGAACGCGATATCCGAAGTGCCGTAATAGCTGTTGGTGTCAAAATTGACGCTGTACTGCGTACCTTCTTCAGAATTGTTTGTCCCGAATCCGAGAAGCTTTGCGTTTCCGGAAATGGTTGTGTTGCCGTCGGAATCGACCATGCCGCCCATACCGCCGTTCATGCGGCATTCCACGATGATGACGCCGCCAGAGATATCAATGTTGCCGTTACTGTCGATGCCGTCTGTGTCGCCTGTGCCGACGTAGATGTAGTGGTAACCGCCCGTGACCTTGAGGTTGCCAGTGCTACCGCCCATGCCGCCCGGGAATCCACCGCCACCGAATCCGCCGGGGCCGCCACGACCCGTGTTGCCGCCTGTTGTGGAGCTTGTGCCGCCAGCCGCATTCCAGCCGTCGTCCGTGGTGATGACGCTCGTGATGCCGCCTTCAAAGTTCATGTCCGGGGATTCCATGCCTTCGTAAGCGATGGTGACGCTCACGTTCGCGTTGTCCTTGACGTAGAGGGCTTTTTCGGCATGAACACCGTCATCGTCTGTAGCGATGGTCATTGTGCCGCCGCTGAGCGTGATGGTTCCGCCGCTATGGAGACCGTCATCGCGGCTGTTGATGTCGATTACGCCACCGCTAATGGTAATGCTCGAATCGCCCTTGATGCCCTTCATGCTTTCGGTTGTAGAGCAGGAGCTACCGCCCATGCCGCCAGGGAATCCTCCCATGCCGCCGCGGCCGCCTGTCGAACTTGTGTTGTTGCTGAGGCATGTCTGGCCGCCGCCAGCTGTTATCTTGATGCTCGGGCTCTTGGATTCGCCGTTTGCAACGACGACGGCGTTTGCCGCCGTGATGCCGTCAAATGCGGACGTTACGGTGATTGTGCCGCCCGTGATTTCTATGGAACCCTTGCCGGATGCCAAGTCTGCTGCATCTTCGGTATCGCTCTTGATGCCATCGCCTTCGGTCGTGGTGATGTTGATGGTACCGCCACTAATTTCGACGGAACCTTTACCCTTGAGACCGTTGTTCTTCGCGTTTACGGTGATGAGGCCGTTTTTCACCTTCAAGTCATTGCTGGTATGGATACCGTTGTTGTAGTTTGCCTTGACGATAAGCGTACCTTCGCCCTTGATGGTGAGGTCGTCCTTGGAGTAAATGCATGCGCCTGTCGTATCGGTCTTGGCTTCGCCGGAGTCGTTTGTGTAGTTGTATGTTTTGGTTCTCGAAGATGCGTCCGTGAATGTGTTGGTCGTGCCGTTCTTGGCGACAACGAAAGCCTTGCTTGCCTTTTGAATGTAGATTGGGGCGTCTGTCGTGTTTGTCAGCGTGAGGCCCTTCATGTTCAGGTAAACAGAGGTGTCTGTCTTGGCGGTATTCACGAGAATCTGGGCGTCGCTACCGCTGTAAGAACCGCTAAAATCGTATTCGCCACCGCACTTGATCGTGACGGTACCGCCTGTAACGGTGACGCAGTTGCCTGCGTTTGTGACTGTGGCGCCGCTAGCAGCGTAGGCGATGACGGCGCGGTCCCCGGGATTTTCGTTAACTTGTTCGGGCTGCGCGCTGGAAGAGCTTTGCGCGGCCGGAGTGCTCGAGTAGGCTGTGTTTGCACTGCTTGTGCCGTTGCTGTTGCTGCTTGCGGGGGCATTCCCGGAGCTGCTTGCAGGAACATTTGCGGAACTGCCCGGAGCGGAATTGTCGGGAGGTAATTCGCTGGAGCTTGAAATATCAGAGTCGCTGCTTTCAAATGTGGGTGTTGACTGGTTATCGCTTACGCTACTGGAGCTTGCGTCGATTTCTTCACCTGCGTTGTAAAAATCTGCCGCTGAAGTCGAGTCCGAACAGGCGGTATACATTGCTAATGAAAGGCTTGAAATGCAGCTTATTGTCAGAAGTTTTTTATTCATAGAAATTCTCCCATTCAACATTTTCTTAAAACCTATTATTTGTAGGATCATATTTGAATGTTCAAAATGCGGTTTAAGTTTTTTATCACATGTCTAATCGGAACGAAAAGTTCCATGCGGAACGAAATGGCTCAAATTTCTGCAATTTAGCGAATCTTGCTATCGAAAATGCTAAATTTGCAAAATGATTTTGAAGAAGGCTTTCCTTTTTGTATCATGTGCATTCCTTGTTGCTGCAAGTGTATCTTTTGCTGCCTCTCCGGTCATTGAGCCTGAACATTCCCGCAACTTGCGTACTCTGGAAACGGCTCCGATGCTGTTTGAATACCATCGACAGACGACGGGCAATGAGCGCCAGTACTTTACGTATCCGCGCAGGGATACGACTTTCCGCAAGAACTTCACGAAAACGGAAAGTGATGCCCTGCTTTATTACGATAGCGAGCGCGGAGCAGGTATTTTAGGAAAGGGACTTGGTTCTCCTGATTCTGTGATTCCTCGTTTTGGTATTGCCGCAAGCCTTGTCGGCGGTATAGACTACCGAAGTGGCGAATCTCTCGGCGATACGGTTTGGACGGGGCGAGATTATCGTTTGAATAAAAAGTCGATTGGCGATACGATTTGGCCTGCTCTCGATGGCGGTATTTACTTGCGTGGCTTTATCGATTCCGTTGACTTTGTGTTGGATGCTCGTATTTACAATGAAGGGCACTCGGCTAGATGCTTGCGCAACGGAAGTTCTATTTCGTGTCCGAAATCCTATGATGGTGAATTTTTGGAAATCCAGAGAGAGGAAAATAATTCCGGCGTTGAATACACGAGTTACGCACGCTATCGTACGCATTTCGCTTTTAATTACGACTGGCTGCGTCTCGATTTTGGCCGCGACGTGATGCACTGGGGGCCGGGTTACTACAACAACCTCACGTTGAGCCAGTTCTCGCTTCCGTACAATATGCTGAGCCTTGACATGATGATAGGACCTCTTCGCGTGATGAGCTTCTATGCGGACTTGCGCATCTTTAACAGCATGAGTTCGTCGAACAAGGATAATTCGCGAAACCTGTTTGGTCACCGTTATGAACTGGCCGTGGGCAATGCGACGTTCGGCATCAGTGAACTGACGGTCCTTTATGACGACATGAAGCCCTGGCTGTTTGTCCCGACGGCTCCGCTGTTTATGGAAAAGGGGAATTTCTCGGAACCCAGCAATAACGGCTCTATTTCATTTGATTTCAACTACCGCCTGTTTAACGCGGTGCGCCTTTATACGGAATTTTTCCTGGACGATATGGAATCTCCGATTAGCCTTATCCGAAACGACAACATTGAAGCCAAGTGGGCTTGGATGGCTGGTTTCCAGGCGGGCCATGATTTTTATTACAAGGGGCACAAGATCGAGGCGGGTACGATTTTTGAATACGCCCGTGTAGAACCTTATGTGTATTCGCACTTCAAGAAAAATACGGCCCAGGTGGCGCATCTCGGATTCCCGCTAGGCAACCAGGGCGGTCCGAACAGCCGTACGATTGACTGGAATGTCTTTGCTCGCTTGGATGGCTGTATCTTTGCTTCTGTTCGCCAGACGTGGTTCTGGAAGGGAACGGATTACGGTAGCGCTGTAAACGATACGACTCCGGGATCGAACCATATGAAACTTTCTAAGAAGTTCCTTGGTGGCGCAAAACTCCAGTACATGCTTACGCCTGCGATAAGCTACGAAGGTAGGCGTTTCTCGTTCCTGGGAGAACTGACTTTGATTGATGATAAAAAAGCGTATATCCGCGCTGGATTCAAGTGGTAGAATTTATGAAAAAGCCTGAACTTTTAGCACCTGCGGGTGACCTTGTACGAATGAAGTATGCATTTGCCTACGGGGCGGATGCTGTCTATGCTGGGCAGCCGGCGTTCTCGCTGCGCGCTCGTGAAAACGGTTTCAAGAACCTCGATGACCTTGCCGAAGGCATTGCGTATGCGCATGAACATGGCAAGAAGTTCTACCTCACGAGTAACGTGATTCCGCGTAACGTGAAGGTGGAATCGTTCCAGAAAGCTTTGAATGCGGCACTTGAACTCAAGCCGGATGCCTTGATTGTCGCGGATCCGGGCTTTGTGGGCTGGCTTTTGAAGGAACACCCGGAAACGGAAGTTCACCTGTCTGTGCAGGCGAATACGACAAACTATCTTGCAGCCTCGTTCTGGAAGAACTTGGGTGTACGCCGTATCATCTTGAGCCGTGAACTTCGCCTGTCTGAAATTTTGGAGATAAAGAAACAGGTCCCGGACCTTGAACTTGAAGTGTTCGTCCATGGTGCAGTTTGTATGGCCATGTCTGGCCGTTGCATGCTTTCGAACTGGGTGACGCACCGCGACGCAAACCAGGGCGCCTGCGACAACAGCTGCCGTATGCCTTATCGCTTGTATGCGAACTCCGGTCCGCAGGTCGAGGACTATCGTGAACATGAAGGCTCTTTTGCGCTCCAGCGCACCGACCGCCCGGAACTTGACCCGATTGCGCTCGACGAAGACACTTGGGGCACCTACTTTATGAGTAGCCGCGACCTCTGCGCTCTGGACGTGATTCCTGAACTCGTGGCGGGCGGGCTTGATTCTTTCAAGATCGAAGGCCGTACGCGCTCCGTGTATTACTTGAGCCAGGTCGTGCGAGCATACCGCATGGCGATTGACGCCGTGGCCGAGGGAAAGCCCGTGCCCGAAGAAAGCCGCCGTGCGATTACCTTTGTCGATGGGCGAGGCTTTATGCCGGGATTCTTGCGCGGACCGTTGCCGCAGAACTATGAAGCGACGCATGTGGATGCCGCTGGTGGCTGCGTGGCGGCCCAGATTAAGGATTTTGATGAAGCTACGGGAGCCTGCCTCGTGAACGTGAAAAATCCGTTTTCCATGGACGATTCCTTGGAGCTGATGACTCCCGATGGCATGCAGAAGTGCGAAGTCGAGGAAATGCTAGATTTCCGCGGCGCCGCTGCGGATCGGTTGAATCCGGGAACGGAAGGGCGCGTTTTTCTGGGAAAAAGTACCTTAAATAACGAAAAAAACGCCAAATTCAGCTTCCTTGTGAAGCGGGCAAAAGTATAAGATTCGGTAAAAAAATAGATTTGGAACATGGCTGTCGATAAAGCGACTAAAGAACAGGATGAACTTGAACTTTATCAGATCGATGATAAAGCGATTGTGCCATTCTTCCAGAAACACCTGGAAGAGTTGCGGCAGTTCATTCACGATCATCAGTGCAATGATCATCTTTGCTTGCTGGTATTGCTAAAGCAGTTTATTCGTACTTACCGCATGCCGTTCAATATGCAGCGCTATATGGAAGTCCAGAGGACATTCATCCAGCGCTCGTTGCACGACAAGATTCAGGACCGCCAGCAGGCTGTGAGCCACTGGATTCAGGAGTTTGCCGGTCGCCATCGCAACCGCATGATCCAGCTGCAGTGCTTGTATCTCGATCGCGTGAAGGACCGCTTGCTCCCAGAAATCGAAAAGCTGCTCGAAAACCGGATCGACCATCTGCAAGAAAAGCTCGGGGAAAATGGCGGGCAAAATAATCCACCGCCACCACCGCAGAATCCGTAGGTTTATTCCTCGATAATTGTGCTGAATCCGACGAGCGAGTGCTTGGTCGAATCGGAGTATCCTTGGAAATAGACCAGATATCGTTTTTTGTCTATGGCCTTGCATTGCAGAGGGCTGAGCGGTAGGCTGTATTCTGCTTTGTATTTGTCGGCTCGTTCGCAAAAGTCGGGGTGCTCCTGCAAAAAACGTACTGTTTTTGCCTTTAGAACATTGTATTCGAAGTAGAGTTCATCGTATTTCTTGTCGGTGACGAAAGCCCTGTTTGCGGTGCTGTAGAGGTTCATGGCCATGGTGAAAAAAATTCCCGAAATGGCGATGGTCACTACAAGTTCTATGAGTGTGAACCCTCGTTTGCATAAATGGTTCATTTGTACGCTCCGTATTTGCAGTAATGGAGCGTACGGGTCGTATCTATTTTACGCCGGATTGAGGTTGCTTCAAAACACGATTCTTCCTGGTCTTTTAAAACTTTTACGACTGTTTCCCAGTGGTTCCCGCTTGCATCGGTGTGTGTGACAACGGTGTCGCTTGCAATCGGTGTAGTCAATAAAATAATCTTGCTTAATTCTTGCCCGTAATTGTTTATCCACGCCTTATTCGATATTGGATTCTGGAATAAATAGCCGACAACAAGAACCCCGGTGGAAGAGAGAATGGCAAAGCTGATAAGCACTTCGACAAGTGTACTCCCATTTTTTGAGCGCTTAATTTTCATAGCTTGCCTCGCCGCCCAAATAAACGATGTCGGGTAAGAATGGGTGAATTGTGGAGTCTCCTTTTATTTGTCCATTCCTAAAGAACCCTCTCCAGAGCGTTTCGCCTTCGTAAAAACCAAGATAGTAGGCTATCATTTGCCCTGTCAGTTTACCGCGAAAGTCAACCAATCCCCTTGAAATGACGGATCCCTTGATATCGACATTTTCGGCGATGGTTACGGGGATGCCCTTCATGGTCTCGTTCCAGTTGTCGCCCATAAACAAGATTATCGCTTTGTCTGCTTTTAAGTCGGAAATCATGATGGTGCCGGTATAATCGACATCGCCGGTTTTGTGCCCTTGAACAGCCAAGTTGATAGTGTTTTCTTGTTTGCGCTTTACGGATACTTCCAGCGAATCCTGTGCAAAAAATGTTCCCGAAAACAATACGCTATCTTTTATTGAAATGGTTCGTGCAATGATATTTGCCTTTGTGAATGATGATCTTTCTCGTAAAAAGATTTTTTCTGCTACAATCTTGCAGCGGTTGCAGCGGCTGTCGCCCTGCATTATGACCATGCGGCAACTGAGTTCTGTTGGAACCTCATCTGTTCCGTCAAAAACGCAACGCTCCTTTTGGAACAGTTCTGTAAATTGCTTACGGCTGATTTCTGGGGAGAATTTCAGTGTGTCAAAATAGGGGAGGCTGTCGCCGACATAGACTGTGTCGAAAAAAGCATCCTTTTCTGCGCGCATCTTGTAATGGTTGCTGTACGAAACAGTGCCGCTCATGAGCGCTGTGCCACCATCAATACGAGCGTTTCCGACGAGGCTTATGTTAGCCTGTGAAGC
Source organism: Fibrobacter sp. (assembly GCF_045112255.1). Taxonomy (GTDB): domain Bacteria; phylum Fibrobacterota; class Fibrobacteria; order Fibrobacterales; family Fibrobacteraceae; genus Fibrobacter. The sequence continues at coordinate 15,205 of NZ_JBGUHR010000064.1, read as the reverse complement.
AAGCAACGTCAATGCGGGGCGTTTTGTCGGTATGAATCCTGTGTGTGCCGTAAAATAGCGCGATGAATCGTGATTGAACACGTTGAGCGAGGCGAAAGCGCCGTCTTGTACTTGCGAAAGTGAAAAACTGATGTTCCCGTCTTTGCTGGTATGGTGCAAGCTGTCGGTGCGCCAAGGCTTGTGCTCGGCTTGCATGCGGAAAAATGCGTAATTGACTCCGCTCTCCAATTCGAGTGTTGCTTGAGTATCGGAAAATCTGCGGGATGATTCAATCCGTTCGGTTTTGACCATGGTGTAAAACGACGAAGCGAGAAACCCGATAATGACAAGGATGGCTATGGTGAGGGGGAGTGTGTATCCACATTTGCTGCTTACCGCGCCCATTTTGCTAAATCATCGCCTCTGCGGCAATTTCTGATTCCGTGGTGAATCCTTGTGCAACTTTATCTGCACCGTCCATGGCAAGAGTCTTCATGCCCTCGGCAATGGCTGCCCGACGAAGCTCTGCGTTTGATGTCCCTTTATGGACCATTTCTCGGATAGTCTCGGTCATGGGCATCATCTCGAAAATGCCAACACGCCCCTTGTAACCGCTACCGCCACAGGTTAAACAATTGGGATCCTTGCCTCCGCATTTGGGGCAAACTTTACGGACAAGCCTTTGTGCCATGATAAAGTTCACTGCCGAAGCCACAAGGAACGGCTCGATACCCATATCGATAAGGCGCACGATTGCAGAAGGAGCGTCGTTCGTGTGGAGTGTACTGAAAACCAGGTGGCCCGTGAGTGCCGCGCGTATGGCCAGTTCCGCCGTTTCGCTATCGCGAATTTCGCCCACCATGATTACGTCCGGGTCTTGACGGAGGAGCGTACGCAATGCAGCAGCGAAAGTCAAGTCAATTTTTGCGTTTACGGCTGTCTGCGTGATGCCGTCTAGCTTGTATTCAATCGGTTCTTCGATTGTCGAAATGTTCAGTTCCGGGCTACGAATCATCTGCAATAGCGTATAGAGCGTGGTGGTCTTACCGCTACCCGTCGGGCCTGTGATCAAGAACATGCCGTACGGCTTATGGATTTCTTTTTCGCAAAGGGCAATTTGGACCTGTGTCATACCCAGTGAATCCAGCTTGTGTATGATCGTTCCCTTGTCTAAAAGGCGCAATACCATTTTTTGCCCGTAATCCGTAGGCAAAGCTGAAACGCGGATATCGACGGCCTTGGTTCCGTCGTCAAAATGGATGCGACCGTCCTGCGGGCGCCGCTTTTCGGCGATATCCATGCTCGCCATGATCTTGATGCGCGACGTGATTTCTGAAATGATGCGCAATGGGAGCTTTCTTGCAATCTTTAGTACACCGTCTTTTCGGAAGCGAACGAGGAACGATTTTTCACCCGGTTCAAAATGGATGTCGGAAACGCCCGTGTGCATGGCTTCCGAAATAATCTCGTTCACCATGCGGATGGCGGGGGAGTTTGCCTTGTTCCCGGCGGCAGTCATGCCGAAAGCTGGAACGGCATGCTCTGCAAATGCGCTAATCCACTGGATGACTTTATCTTCATCCGCTTTGACTGGATTTACGTAAACGCCTGCCGCAACTTGAATGTCGTTAATCAAGTCGAAATCGTCAATGTCGGCCATGGCGACAGTGAGCCTTTTGCTTTCTTCGTTGTAATCGACCGGGATGACGGAGTAACGGACCATCAGCTCTTGCGGTAAAAAGCGCAAGGCCGCTTGTGGAGGTGGATTTTTAAGCTCGAACGACATGCTATTTCTTTGTCGAGTCAACCGAGGCTGTATCTGTCGGAACAAGGAATATGCTGATGGAACGTAAAATCACGTTTAATGTCGAGTCGGCGCCACTGATGATATCCACCGTATCCTTGGGGAAGTAACCATCTTTGGTGACTACAATCTGGTTGACGTAACTTTCTTCGGATGGAAAAATTACGGTGCCGCTGGAATTTGTGTTGAGCGCTTGGGCTGATTGGACTTCGTTTGTAAGTTCGACCTTGGCTTTTTCTACAGCCTTGCCTGTAATCTTGTCTGTGACAATAACAGTATAGCGGACAGGAATGCGAGTGTCCGTGTCCTCGTCCTGAAGGCAGGAGGTGAGGAAGAATGAAACGATTGATAAAAGAAATAAAAATGCTTTTTTCAAAGTGATGCCCTTAAGGATTACGGTAAATTTAGAAAATGTTGTTTGAAAAATAAAGACCAATGAAATTTTCATCGGTCTTTATGAGATTGTTAGAATTTTCAAAACTTAGTCCATTAGGCAACGGAGATAAATGCTATTGACTGATTTTACGGAACGTATCGTCTCTATTTCAAGAGTAGATCCGCCGATATCGTTAAAAGCTATGATTGTGCTTTTGGAACCATTGTTGTCTAACATAAGGTATTCAACAACTACATTGGCACCTTTGGGGGAAAGTACATTAAAACCATATTCGTCTGTTCCTGCATATCCAGGCTCTACCCAATCTTTTGATAGTAGTTTATACAAGTGTGAGTCGGTAAATTCAATCATTGTTTTCCATTCGTCAAAATTTGGAATATGCCATCCTTTGGGACAAACTCCTTGATGTGGTGTGGGAAATCCGTCATTTCCGAAAACAGCTTGTTTTGTTAAGTAATCACAAGGAATTCGAACTGCCCCTATCCATGAATACGGACGTCCATAAGTTTCTTGGTCTGGAATATTTTCAGCTTCGCTATTATATGTATAATCGCAGCCTTCAGCTGGTTCTGCCGTAAAATATCGCAAATTCTGCCCCATCCAAATTTGGTCGCCAATTTTTGCGGTCGTATAAACTTCTCCATCGCGTTCATCTGTCAGAATTCCCGTCTCTTGATTGTAGTTTGCTGGGAAACCTTTTGCCGCAGCGCTACTGGATGCAACTTCTTTGTTGGAACTGCTTGAGGCTGCGGAGCTGCTGGAAACTTCTTTAGAATCGCTACTCTCTTTTGTGGAAGATGTTGGTTTGCTTGCTGCTGAAGAGCTTGATATCTGTGAATCCTCAGCGTTGTTACTAGGGGTTGTGGGGGAATTGTCTCCGCAAGCGGATAAAAGACATGCAACGGTAATGCAGTAGGCGAAAATTTCTTTTTTCATGTTGTAAACTCCTTGCCATTACGAATATAGTAAATATGTAAAAAGACTTGTGTAAAAATGGGTAAATAGAAAGTGGAGTGGGCTTGCGTGTGTGTGAATAAAGTTGTTTTAAAACATTTTGTAAAGTTTTGATTACTTGTATGCCGGTAAGAGAATGGAATTGACTCATTCGGATTGCTTTTTTTGGGGGTAATTTATTTGGTTGAAAAATGGTTGTTGATGTAAATTAAAATTTGTGACGAATTGTGCGGTAATGTCTTAAATTGTTAATGCTATTATAAATACAAATTTTCAAAATGTATAAAAACAATTTTTTTCTGTTGTTGATTTATTTTAGACTAATTTTTATGGAAAATATCTGTATGCTTTTAATATGTTTTTTGCTGTGTATAAATTGAATATGAAGTAAAAGAAAATTTATTTTGATAATTTGTCTGTTTTTACTAAATTATTGCAAATAAAATTTGAAAAGGGTTGTGATTTTGTTTAGAAAAATATCTTTTGTTTTTATTGTTGCTCTTTCATTGTCTTTCGCTGAAAACGGCGATAATTCCAATGCTTTTAATAAATACATGTCGCCCGAAGGTGGCATAAATCCTTTGTCAGGTACGGTTGCGTTGACCAAACCACTTGCGAGTATCTCTGCGGGCGAGGTCTCGGTGAATTTCGATTTGAGCTATTCGGGAAATATATTCAAGGAAATGAATACGAGGAACGACCAAACAACGGTGGGCCTTGTCGGTCTTGGTTGGACATTGGGTAGGGCTAAAGTTGTCAGCGACAATCGCGGAACAAGTTTCATTGGTGATGATCAGTACTACCTAGTGCTGTCATCTGGTGGACGATTCAAAATTTTTAGGGAAAATCCCTCCAATCCCAATGATAAATGGTGGGTGGAAGGCAACCCGTTCATGAAGGTCGAACAGGTGGTCGGTTCTACCGATGTGACCGGGAATGGGGATCTTATAACTTATGTCAAGGGATGGAAAATTACAGACACGAAGGGTGTGGTTCACGAGTATGGCGATATCAATGAACCAGACAGTAAAATCTTGACGAATCCGCAACGGAATGCGACAGAATACGACTTATTCTGGCCGTTGAAGGAAGACGGCTCCTCGATCACGTTTGGTTACGGCTTGATAGGCAAAGCGATTGGCGGCACTCCATGGCTTTATCCGACTGTATGGAATATTAGCAAGGAAACGGATGTCGAGGGCAATTATCTCGAATATACCTATGAGCAAATAATGGAGGGGCTTTCTGGCAATTTTAAAAGGAGTGGTCACTGGGATTCTAAAGGCAAGGAGTATACCAAGGAATCGTACTTGAAAACAGTCGTTTCATCCATGGGCGATGCGCTTCAATTTGATTACAGGAATAAGGGTGAGGGTGCTTTTTTTGGCGAGTATCTAGACTACGAAGGCTTGAAAAATGAACTTCTGGGTGATACTGATGTCGATATGTCAATAGAAAAAATAAACCGCAAGTACTTGGCCAAGATTGTGATTTTGGGTAGGAATGGTAGAGTGGGTTCTGTCGAACTTTGCTACTCTGCTTTGAACCAATATGGAATTGATAGAAATAAGAAAGAAGGCTTTGTTAAGAGACTTCTGACTGCGGTGCGTTTTTTTAACAAGATGGGCGAGGAAAACGATTACGAGTATTATGAGTATTATGACGGATCGGAAAATGCTGTCGGTGAATCAAGCGATGTGGTGTACCCGTTGGGTGCTCTTTTCAGAGTGAAGGGAAAAGAATGCGGATGGGTGGAATATACCTACGTAAAAAAGACTCTTGGTCAGGGACACAAGGAGACGCTTGATGCAGAGAAAATATTTGGCAAGGGTTACCTTGAGGATGGTACTGCCTACTTGGTCGGGAAGAAGACTAAGAAGAATGTTGTCGTATTTCACAGGATAAACGGGAGCTGGAAACTGGTCAAGACGATTGACGTGAATGACGTATCCGATGTTGAGTTTGGTGATCAGGGATGGTTCCTTGTTAATGATAAGCGAGGTAAGGACGTTATAGGTGCTTTGGTCTATCAGTGGGATGGAATGGATTGGAATAAGGTGTGCGAAAAAAAAATAGACAATAGTTCTTTCTCCAAAGCAATGGGGTTCTTTGCTGGACCTGATTATGTGGTTCATGTAAAAACTAAAAAAGAGAACATTTGGGATACTCCCCAAACGGAGATAAAAATTGTCTGGTCAAAATGGGGTATGGAATTTGATGTAGATCAGATACGCAACGCCGCAGTAAATGAGAGCGGCATACGAGTCATGGCTCAGAAAAACCACATGTTAATACAGGTGAACACTACTGATTTTTCCAATGCCGTGAAGTTCCATGTCTATACGTTTGACAGCAAGGGGACTGTGCAGAAAACTTACGGAAATAAGAAAACTCATGATAATACGAATCAGGATAACGGAAGTACATATTTCCTTGGAGATGGCTATTTTGTTGGTGTAGAGGAGCCTTCTGCTTATGTTGGCGGTAATTCTCGGTTTAGAGCTTGGCATTGGACCGGCTCTGATTGGGTAAGGGAATACGAGAATGACTTTGACAATGATGGCTTTTATACAGCAATGGACTTACAGGCTCACGGGCAGGACTACTATACGGTAAGGCATCATTCCAAGCGATACCTGACCAACTACTACTGGAATACGGAAAAATGGAGTAATGAAGAGGGCGAAAAACAACGTCATTTCCAGGTTCAGGATTTTGCCTGGCCCTCTGCGGCCTGGAATTGGGTCGGTTTTAGCGGTCGAGACTTTTTCATTGCTGGACAGAGTCGCTTGAAGTGCAAGTGGAGGGGATGTGATGTGAAGAAGTACGTCTATCTGCATCTCTATTATATGAAAGACGCAAAAAATAAGAAGTGGACTTACGATTACCTCGGTTCCAAGAAAAACAAAATGGATCAGAAGAAGGTTATAACAGGAACGGACTGGTTCATTGAAAAGAACCAAGTGAAAATAGCATGGATTTGGGACGGCGAGAAGTGGAATGAAGACTCTTTGATTTCCGTACCTAATTTGAATGAAGCCTATTCTTTGGGAGATGATGCATTTGCTGTTCCGGCGGGGAATAAGACGGACGTCTATTACAAGGTTGGCAATTCGTTTTCCGGCTCGTTTGATTCGTACCATGTAGAAAAGAAAACCATTTTCGAGCCTGTTGTTGATAAGACCATTGAATATACTTATAGCTTTACCAGAGATTCAAATCAAATCGCCTATGATGAAGCGAATAATACACCTCTTTTCAAGGAAATGAATGTCACGCTTCCCTTTGGCCAGGGGGAAAAACACAGTGTTTTGTGTAGCGGGGAATATACCAAGAATGGCAAGACTGAATACAACGTCGGGCTGGGTTCAACGTGTGTCGAGACCCAAAGGGGCCGTTCGAATTCGAAAAGCAAAGGCAAGAACGCGATTTTATCCAGGAAGGAAACTAGTTATGAAAGATATCGAGACAGTGGTTGGCCTACAAGAGTTTATCAAGATCGTATAATAAAGGACGTATCGTTCAATGGGTCGACCAAAGAAACGAAAACTTACGTGTATTCTCCCAAGAATGGACAGGTTGTGTCTATAATAAAGAAAAATGGATCCAAGACAACGGAAGAAATCACCAAGTATGTCGCGAATTTGAAGTCGCCACTTAGTGATTATGACAATAAGTTGGGAAAAGACAATAGAATTGATGTTGTTGCCGGTGGTTATTCGTGTATAGGAACTTGTGAATCGGGACGAGTCATTTCTGCGTTTGCGAACGGTTGGGATACTGTTAATAATATCTTTAGGTCCGTATCTACTTGGAAAATGGCTCCACAAAAGCGAATGTCTCAAACTGATGTGGAAAATGGAATCAGCCATATAGTGAAAAACGGGAGTGTCTCTTCCTATGCGGACTGGAAACGCACTTCGTTCAATTCGGTGTATAACGGTGACGACGTTATTGAAACGGAGGAAGGTCCGAAAAAGGTAAAAATGGCCTCGTTTAAAAATCCGGTGACTCGTCGTGTCTATGGTACCGCAGCCGGTTGTGGCGTTGACGAGGGCTTGATGCTTTCTGGTGAGTATTGCGGCCCGGTTAATAATGTCGCGTGGTCGGGTTGCATTTTGAAGGATTCTTCAGAAGGAATAACAGGTTATGCGATTAATGGAAGTACTGGATTTCAATATGGCAGATTTTCGACAAAGCTTTTAGAATTGGCAAGGAGTGGTTCTCTTTCTGCAACAATAAAAAAGCCTGTACAAGGTAAAAAATATAAGGTGTCCGCATGGGTGCAGACATTTGACACCGATTCCGTAAGTGTCAATGTAGCTTTAGGATCCAATTCGTCAAGTAGGAATGTATTGACGAATAAAGAGTGGCAGAAGATTGAATTTGAAATGCCTGTTTTGAATTCGTCCGTACCGGTGCAATTTTCATTGATGACGAACGCTCCATCTAGAATTCATTTACAAGATATTCGTGTGCTTCCTTACGACGCTGCTTCTTCTGCGATGTTCTGGGATGACATCTGGGACAAGGTCATTACCACCGTGAATGATAGAGGTATCGGATCTTATGTAGTCTATGACAACATGGGTCGTGAAATTGAATCTTATTCTGAAACGGCTGAAGGAAATGTGTATCTCGCTTCTCGTAAGACATTTGTTGATGGAAGCTGCATTATCGCGGCTTCAGGTGATGATAAGCTTAAATTCGTAAAGGTCAACGGAAAGGTTTATAATAACCCGTCATCGAAGAAGTATTTCGCACTTAATGCTATCGATATCGGAGTTGAGCTTGGTCTGGAAGTAGATGAATCTGAAGTCAAGTACGCTCTGGTGAAGGGTAGCGAATCCGATTGGAAAAACAAAAAAATACAGGAATGGATTCCCGCTGCATGTGGTGGACTCTGCCCAATTTCGTTCAAGTTTACTGATAACCCGGAATGGATGTTGTTCGTCGATGTGGCACCTTTTGACACAGTGCGCAAACCATATGGCGATTATGCTTTCCAGTTTGGAATGAAGAAGAAGGACTGGGTTGTTTATGGCCAGATTGGTGGTTTTGCCGATGGTAAAATTCCTCAGTTCATGAACCCGTACGACTCCTCAAGTGTTGTTTATCAGAATGGTAGCAATGATTCCATTTATAGAGCCGATTTTACCCAAAGTTTGTGGCGTAATACCTCTGCAATTGTTGATGGACGTTCTGTTGCTTACAACTTTGCGTATGGAGAGAAAAATGGCAAAGGTAAATATGCATTGAGCTTTATTCCTGTGGTTAGCGGTGCTAGTGATTCTACTGTTTCACTCGCATATCCTATGGTTTATGATTGTGATGACGGAATTAGCTTCAATTACAGGGATTTAAAAGATACGTCTTTCGGTGTAGATGATATGAAAGTCGCTATAAGTGGGAACACCTCGGCTTTGCTTTACCGTGCGGATGTTAGGGCTAAAGTTGTTCCGGTCACGCTCCGTGACTCGATAGATTCGATTCGAACCTATCAAAAAACGATGCCGAGGCTTGTAGCGGATGACATGCTATATAGCAAAATTTGGAACATGCAGTCTCGCCAGTGGGAAAACCTCGGATCGGTACCCGTGTTTGACAAGGATACTCTTTCTGTGACTATTTCTGGCAGCGACACCGTGCTGAAGGTTGTCCATGGAAATGTCGTTTCATACCTTGATGGTGTTGTCTGCGACCACAATAACAAGACCTTCGATATGATTTCGGGACCAGGCGGTAAACTCTATGTTGCCTACATTGGTAATCCGAAAGCTTTTGAAGTAGGTGCGAAAAATAAGGAAGATGACGGAACTTTGAATAAAGTGAAGATTGCGCCGACATATATAGTGTTGAAACGCCTCTACGATGCTTCCGAGACGTCCATGGGCAGGTCTGTGTGGGCGGGTCCGAGTAAGATTTCTGGACAGCCCCGCTATGAAGGCGATATTGTTTCGTGGGATGGTTCAAACCTGCATGCGATTGACGAACCCCAGGCGGTGAAGCTTGCCTACGATGGGCAGTCCTTGTTTATGGCCGTTGTCTATAAGACGCATCCGGATGAACGGTTTGATGACGATGAGGAAGCTGACGACCAGAATGCTGTAGTGAATGCCGATATCGATTACGGGGAACTTGCCCTTACTGTCTTCAAGGCAACGGTGCAGCAGAATGTGAATGCTGACGGGGTTACATACAGCAATTATCTGCGCTGGAACCCGGTCAAGGATTATTCCATTGCCGTTGCAAAAAACGGCAATTCTCTTTCTGACGAACGAAGCAGAGTTCTCTATGTGCAGCCTGACGATATCTTTGACCTGGAAGTTCGTGGGGATACTCCGTATATCATGTTTGGCAATAAAGCGAATAGAAATCGGATTTCCGTCATAAAACATGATGGAAACAGGTGGTTGTCGATCGGCAATCCCGCTTTCGCATATCCAGTCCAGTCGAAAAAATCTGTTGATTTGGCTGTAAAGTCGAATGGAAATCCGTATGTCGTATTTAAACAGGGTCTCGATGCGGGGTATGCGACTCGCAAGGATAAACTTGTCACAATGCGTTATAATGCAAATGACAAAGTTGATCTGAGTTTGTCTACGCTAGATCTCGGGGCTGACTCCTTGAATGAATCATGCTCGTTCAGACAGTATATATTGAACTACACACTCAATGTCGGATATGAAAGTACCTTGTCTGTAAAACCGACTTTGCGTACGCCTTCCGATGTAGACCGTATAGAGATTTACGTCAACGATAATATCGTGCAGAGCAGGCTTCCCAATTCGGCGGCTGTTTCGAGTATTGCGCTTGGGGAAAGGTTGAATAGGGTTGAACTGCGCGTTGTCGGCAAGGACAGTTCCGAACTGTCGTACTATCTCAATACGTACCGTAAGCCGAGACCCAATCCAGTCCTGTGGGGTAACGGTAATTCCCTCGTGATGCGTGGCAACATGGTTGGCGATACGGTCAAGCTTGATTTGACGCCGATTGTTCCCGAAAAAGGCGACTCAGCCAAGCCTTCCAGAGCCGATACAACGAAGGTCCATATCCATGTGACCGGCGGTTGGGAGATTCATGTCGTTGATTCGTTGTCGGGGAAGGATACTGTCTATCATGGGGGCGACACGATTCCGTTTGTGGGGCCGCTTCCGAAAGATGTGTTCGTTGTAAGCCCGTATAGCGATACAGTCATAGTTGATTTCTTTGTAAGGCGTGATACTTTATCTCTGTTCAGATCTAGTAGTTCCGTGCATTCGGGATCCAGTTCGTCGAGAGGATGGAAATATTCTTACTCCGATGACGACAATGACGATGATATCTACCAGATTGCTTTCAGTTCTTCGTCTGATGTTGGCGGCTTCAGTTCCTCTGACGATATCTGGAGCCAATCGTCCTCGTCTTGTGAAGGTGAGGCCTGCGGTTCAGTTTCTTCATCGTCCTGTGATGGTGAAACATGTCTGTTCTATAGTTCTTCTAGTTCATCTAGCGAGCTGCTTTCAGGAAATGTCCCTGATGAAGTGAGAACGCTCGCTGATGCTAGGTTCTATACAGTAGGCAGCATGCGTCTTGGCGACTTTGTATCCGTACAAGGCTCTATCTTTGCTGGAATTGGTATCGAAGTTGGTGTCGAATCTGAAGTAGGTGACTTGATTGTATCCGGTGGTGATGTAACTTTGGCAAACCGCTCGCATGTAAGTGGAATCCGTCTGGGAGGAAACTTGCAGGTTCAAGGCGATGCAGTCTATGGTGATGTTGTCTACACTTCGAATGTTTCAACTACATCCATGCCTGTGATCCCGTTCGCAACTGGCTCATCTGATATACTTGTCAAGGTTGGACAGAGCCTGAATGCTGTTCCTGGCGTTTACAAGGGTTTTACTGCCCGTGATAGTTCCGTGATTCATTTTGCTGCGGGGGATTATTTCTTTGATTCGTTCTGGACTGACCCCCATGTTGAACTTTATTTTGAGGCGGGAACTCGCATATGGGTAACGAACGGCTTCAATGTGGGCAACTTCAACAGAATTACCCATGGAGGCAGTCTTGGTGATTTGTTCATCTATGTTGGCTTCTACGGCTATATCCCCATAGGCAATAACGTGCAGATGAGGGCTGTTCTCTATGCTCCGTATGCGTCTATACAACTTTTTGACCATTCTGTTTTCGATGGCTTTGTGTGGTCTGCAAACTTCAATGTAGAACCGTATAGTGTCTTGAGATAAGGGGAGAGAATTATGAATATGTTTATAAAGAATCTTGTTCAAATTGTTCTTTTCTCCGCCTTAGTTTCTGTATCCTTGGCTGACGAACCTGAACAGCTCTCCCAGCCGAGATATAATGACCAAGGAGTTCATTATGGACTTCCAGGATGGGAAGATGTGGTTTCGTATGGCTTCAATGCGGCGAATTTTCCCAAAGAGGGTTCCCTCCTTTATGTGAATTTGGAAAATAATATCAAGTTTGGGGGAACTGGCTATGACGAGGTGACAATTACAAGTACTGGGCGTATCTATCTTGGGCATGTGCCAGATGATTATGATTTTTCGGAAGAGGCTTGGGGATATGTTCCTTTTTTGGAAACCACGAAAAAGCAGATGCACCCTGTTTCCGGTTCTTCATCAATCCAAGTGAAGTGGTTGCCTATTGATCCTAAAAAAGGGTATGCCGTTGTCGAAATCGGCCCATTCGAAGTCGATGGGTTCCAGTACCCCGTATCGTTCCAGGTGTATTTCTACACGGATGGCGAAATCCAGTTTCAACCTTGGATTGAATGGGGTAGCGTTGCCGCTTATACTTATAATGGGCAGTATGGTAGCTCCCCGTTAAATCAATTAACTAGCAAGGATGTTTTTAGCCCAGCGCTTTATAATGGTGGGTATCTATTAAAAACGAATTATAGGGATATTATAAATTGGCATGCTGAACCTCTGGTTTATAATGGACAGCTTCGTCCGGGCTGGATAGCGAAGTCGTTCGATGGCGATGGCGTTTTGTTTAGTCAAGGGGAAAATAGCATTGATATTTATTTCGGAGCGCAGAAGGCTCCTGGAGGTCTTTTGGCTTTTGACCATTCTAGGGAACATCCCGTTGTCGGTAGCTTCAACTATGTAACCTTCGAGGCTCAATCCATTACTTATGGTGATGGAAGAACTGCGCAAAATCCGATCGAAGTGCTGCTATGGTATTTCGGAACAGATAATGGGGATATATATAAAGATGACGCTGTTCATGCTGATTATCCTTATTTTCTAGATGGACCAACCTTGGGACAGGCTGATATTTATAATAATTATCCTCGGTTATCTTATGAAAAACCTATTGCCAAGGGAAAAAAATTCAGCACCTCTAAGGGGGCTTCTGTAATATGGCCCGTGGCGTATATGAAATCGTGGCATAAGCAGGGGACCGATAGAAGAACACTGGAAATGACGAAGGCTATTGCGTTCAAGTTCCAGACAAGTGATACTGCATATAACAGGGCTATCCGGATAAAGAACATAAGCTACGGATTGCGCCAGCCGCGTTCGGTACAGTTCCTGAAACCGCAAACGGACACTCTCTTCTTTGAGTCTGACGGTCTTGCCTACATGAAGGGAATCAACTTCAGCGGCAGACTCCCGTACGAATTCATTAATGGTTCCAGTCTTTATGCCAAGATTGTACCCGCTCCAGGAGATACTATAGATGAAGTTGTAATTAACGGCTTTACGGTTTACAAGCATGACGGTCCGGTGCTCTTGGAGCAGTTTGCGACTCTCCCCGGAGATGGAACTGTCGATTTAACATTGGAATCTTTGACCGGAAATGTTTATGTGACCGCTACGTCCAAGAAGTGCGGTACAAGGGTGCTGCCTGCCGTGAACCCGTCCTATGTGAAGGCTGAAGTGTTCCTCGATCCGTCGGATGCGTCTAGAAAACTTGAATCCTACTCTGTGAAGGATGGACTCGGTCGTGTCGTGCAGACGCAGACTGATCTCGGAAACGGCAAGTTCAACGTGAATGCAACTTATTTGGACGATTTTGGTAATGTCGAGTTCGCTCCGCTGTCATACCTTTCCGCAAAGAACTCTTTTGCTTATGAGGACATGTTCTGTAAGCAGTGCATTGTGAAATCCTCGGCTTACCACGATGGTAGCGATGACTTGGACAAACAGCAGGCCTTTGGTGTTCCGTATGTCAAGGAAGATTACCACTACGGCGAGGACAATGGAGTGACAAAGGATGTTTCCGGTGTAGCAGAAGCTTCGTATGCACTGCGTCAAGAATCTGCGATGCAGTGGACAATCCCGCTGATTACGTCTGATTATACGAATTTCCTTTCTGAGAATCAGCTCAACGAGAAGGTTATGACTGAAAAGTATGCGACAGCGAAGAAGGCTATCGCAAACAAAGATGTCAGTGTCGAAAACTGGACGGAATACAATTACAAGCTGGTTGTAAATCGTTCTGCGGAGGGTGTGTTTACGCAGCAGATATTTGACGCAAATGGCAATATCCTCTACGCTTGGGCGAAATCCGGCAATCATATCGTCATTTCGAGGACGCGCTACAATAAGGATAATCAGGTCGAATACACGGATGTTTCCGTGGATGGAGGGGCTTTTGGTCTTGCCACGACTTACACCTACGATGCCGCTGGTCGTGTCAAGACTGTCACGACTCCTGACAAGGGGACTGTCGTAAGCATGTACGACGCTGACGATAATGTCCGTTTTACTCGAGACGCACGTCAGCAGGCGATGTCTGAAAAACTTGGCTGTAGCGGCAATTATTTCTCCACGATTGAGTATAATGATAAGGGTAAGGTCACGAAGACCGGCGAAGTGCATTGTGGACACTCCTTTGCGGATTCAGTCAATGCTGTTCCCGATGACAAATTGTATATTCTTTCGGAGAACTTTTATGGAAAACCGACGATAGGAGAGCTTTTGTCAACAGGTGTTACGACAGATAGAGTTTTGTTGCAGAGCATTCTCGACGAGATGGAGGGTGTTTTGCCGAACGATGTCGGGGCGATTGCTTCCTATGACGGTGTCTGTGTACGTTCAGATCCCGCAATTAAGGCGAATAGCCTCAAGATGTCTTCGTACAACCGTTTGGGGCAAAAGGTCAAGCAGTGGACCATTTACGGGCTGGAAGGCGCTCCCGCCACGCAGGCTTCCTTTACTTACAATGTGTCTGGCGAGCTTTCCACGACGGAGACCGCCGAGTGGAAGAACGGCTCGTGGAGCACGATATCGTTGCTTGCTTACTACTACGACAATATGGGCCGCCTGAAGTCTGTACTCGAAGGAGGTGACAGCCTCATGCGTATTGACCGCACTGAGGCAGGGACTGTCTCGAAGAAGGCCTACTTCGACAAGGGTGATCATGTCTATGACATGACATACGCGAAGGACATCTATGGGCGTACGAGTCAGGTGTCTTACAAGAATGCTGCCGGTAAGACACTTTATTCTGAAACAGTGACATATCCGTCCGTTGTTGCGGGCCGTTTGGCAACTGCAAAGCATGTGTGGGATGGTTACAGTTCTGACGAAAGTTACACCTATGATGCTCAGGGGCGTCTAACTGGATATACGACAGATAATGGTAGCATCGGTAACGGAGCCTATGGCTATGACGGCTTGGGCAGGCTTTTGTCCAAGCGTGAAGGTGACACGACAATTGCCTACACATACATCAATACGCTATTTAGGCCGATGATGATGAATGTGAACAACTCTGTAGATACGACGTACTATTTCTATGACCCTTCTGGCAATGTGTGGATCGACAGAAATTCGAAAAATACTTATACGATAAACGCTCTTGGCTTGCCGAGTAGGGTGAGGCTATTCTCTAATGATCCTGTGAATTCGACATATGATGATGTTTTGAGTGATGCCTATCTCACGGGGCAAATTGGCTTTACGGACATGGCTTACGACGAGGGCGGCCAGAGAATTTGGACAAAGTTCGTCGTTGACGCTCCCGCTCACGAAACAAAGGTTACATATCCGGGAATCGGCGAGTACACGTACTTCGGTCAGTACCATTCTGACAACCTGACGCTCACTCGTGTT
>NZ_JBGUHR010000063.1:0-5236 GCF_045112255.1 Fibrobacter sp. | reverse complement strand
TCTCGGTATCGAAACTCTCGGTGGCGTGATGACCAAGCTCATCGACCGTAACACCACGATTCCGACCAAGAAGAGCCAGGTGTTCTCTACCGCCGAAGACAACCAGCCGGCTGTGACGATTCACGTGCTCCAGGGCGAACGCGAATTTGCTCGCGACAACCGTACCCTCGGCAAGTTCGACTTGACCGACCTCCCGAAGAAGCCGCGTGGCGTGCCGCAGATCGAAGTGACTTTCGATATCGACGCTAACGGCATTGTGCACGTGTCTGCCAAGGACAAGGAAACCGGCAAGGAACAGTCCATCAAGATTACTTCTTCCAGCGGCTTGTCTGAAGACGAAATCAACAAGATGGTGAAGGATGCCGAAGCCAACGCTGCCAAGGATAAGGAACAGCGCGAACTCGTGGACATCAAGAACCAGGCCGAACAGATGGCTTACCAGGCTGAAGGTCAGCTCAAGGAATTTGGCGACAAGCTCCCGGCTGATACCAAGAGCCAGCTCCAGGCTGCTATCGATGACATCAAGGCCAAGAAGGACAACGGCACCAAGGAAGAAATCAAGGCCGCTATGGACAAGCTCCAGGGCATGATTAGCTCCATGGCTCAGGCTGCCGGTGCAAACCAGGCTCAGCCGGGTCCGCAGCCGGGTGCTTCTGAACAACCGAAGAACGACAAGAAGGGCGATGGCCCGGAAGTCGTCGACGCTGAAGTGGTTGACTAGTTAGACGAGAGAACGGACCTTCGGTCCTACAGACGAGAGACGAAAGAGGTCTTAAGTTGGAAATTTAATCTTATGGATAAATCTTTCGTCTTTTTACTCTCGTTTATCAAATGGATTAGCTCTCTATTTAGGGAGCAATCCTTTTTGTTTAAAAGAAGATTTTTTGTTATGACGACTGTATTTAGGGATTTAAGAGAAAAAAATTAAGGAGATTAAACTCTCGTCTCTCGTCTCTCATCTCTCGTCTAATTTGCCCGGAGGGCAAAATGGCTGAAAAACGAGATTATTACGAAGTTTTGGGCGTCGGCAAGGACGCAAGTGCTGATGAAATCAAGCACGCTTATAAGAAGCTTGCTATCAAGTACCATCCGGACAAAAACCCGGGCGACAAGGAAGCTGAAGAAAAGTTCAAGGAAGCTGCCGAAGCTTACGACGTACTCTCTAATCCTGAAAAGCGCAGAAACTACGACCAGTTTGGCTTCAACGCTCCTGGTGGCGGTTTTGGCGGTGGTGGATTCGGTGGTGCCGGATTCGACATCAACGATATCTTCAGCCAGTTTGGCGATATCTTTGGTGGCGGCTTTGGTTTCGGTGGCGGTGGCCGCAGAAGTTCCCGCAAGGCAGGGCCTCCGCGTGGTAACGACTTGCAGATCAAGGTGGCTCTTAGCTACAAGGAAATTTTCGAAGGCTGCACCAAGAAGGTTCGCTTAAAACGCTATACGCCGTGTACGGAATGTAACGGTAAGGGCGGTACAAACGTCAAGGAATGTAGCACCTGCCATGGCACGGGTCGTGTACGTCGCGTGTCGGGCGGATTCTTCCAGATGGTTTCCGAAAGCGTCTGCCCCACTTGCGGTGGCACAGGCGAGGTGATTGCCAATCCGTGTTCTCACTGCCACGGCGAAGGCCGCATCCAGGAGAGCGAAGAAATCTCCATCAAGATTCCGGCAGGCGTAAGCGAAGGCCAGTACCTGAACCTCCGTGGCGAAGGCAACTGCGGTCCGCGCGGTGGCGCTTGCGGCGACTTGCTTGTCGTGATTGCAGAAAAGCCGGACGATTTCTTCAGCCGTGAAGGCGACGATTTGCATTGCGAAGTCAAGGTTCCGGTCCACAAGTTGGTCCTTGGCGGTACGCAGCGCATCCCGACCATCAGCGGTGACGAAATCCAGATCAAGATTGCCGCTGGTACTCAGGCCGGTAGCGTTCTCCGTCTGCGCGATCAGGGCTTGTGGCCGCTCAAGAAGCAGGGCGACCGCGGAAGCCTCTACGTGCAAATTGGTGTGGACATTCCGAAGGACATCTCCCGCGAAGAGAAGGAGCTTTACCAGAAGCTCGCCGAACTCCGCAAGGACAAGGAAACGGCCCAAGAAGAATCCTTCCTCGAAAAGATGAAGAATCTGTTCAAGTAACACCCATTCGACAAGCTCAGGGCAGGCTCCGTGTCATCCTGAGCGTAGGGCGTAGCCCGTAGTCGAAGGATCCAGTAAAAATCCCGAACGTGAAAAACGTCCGGGATTTTTATTTTATAGTAACATATTTCCGCTCCTTAGGTGTTTAATAGATAAAAGCTCAGAACGCACGTATAAAAAAACGTCATTGCGAGCGTCGCAGACGTGCGGCAATCTCTAATAGCTTTTATTAATTTATTAAGGAGTCGTAAATTGAAGTATGTTATCTTGAACGCAAGCCCGCGCCCGAATAGCAATATCAGCCAAATGCTTGGGATTGTCCGCAACGAACTGTTGGCCTGTGGCGATAGAGTTTTATACGTTGATGTTTGCAAATTGCAATTCCGCCCATGCATCGGCTGCATGAAATGCCGTAGCACACACGATTGCGTTATGCCCGATGACGATGCCAAGCAAGTTTTGCAACTCGTACAAGATTGTGATGCTCTAATCGTAGGCTCGCCGTGCTACTGGGGCAATATGACGGGGCAACTCAAGATGCTTTTTGACCGCTGGGTTTACGGCATGATGGACCATAGCGAAAGCGGCTACCCAATTCCGCTTCTCAAAGGCAAAAAGGCCGTCCTCATCACCACTAGCTCTACCCCATGGCCATTCAACATTCTCTTTAAACAATCCGCTGGGACTGTCCGCGCACTCAAGGAAATTCTTTGCTGGAGCGGTTTCAAGATTGCGGGTGTCTTGCAAAAAGGTGGCACGGTCAAGAATAAGGATCTCACCTCGCGTGAAATCGCTAAATGCCGTAGCTTCGCCAACAAGCTCCACCACGCGCATTCGATTACTTGAACTTTTTCTGATAAACGGTCTTCCCGGCGCTCTTGATGCGCACAATATACGGCGTTTTTGCCAAGTGCGCTACAGGCACTATTGCAGAACCGTCAATGGAACGACGCATCAGGAGTACGCCTTGCAGGTCGTGAATCGTGAGCTGTAGCATCGCTTTCCCGGACAGCGAAGACTTTCCGGATTGCGCCGCAATCCTCGAAACATTCCCGACGTTCACAAGCAGGTCTCCCCCGCTTCTCGTGACCGAGATTTTCGCGACTCCTTGCGCGGCTCGCATCGCGATTTGCGGATCAAGACTCACTTTGCCAGAATCCGGCTCCTTATACGGATGTTCCGGGTCATCGACGATGACCTTGATATCGACAGTGCTTTCGCAGCCATATGTATTCACGTACGTTCCTGTGTAAACACCACTGATTTGCCATTGCATATTCTTGAAACGCACTTCGCGGCCCAGGTAATAGAAGTCGTTCGGGCCTTTCCAAGTCCAGCGGCCACCTTCCCACGGGTGCGGGCCAATCACAAGCGAATCACCGGGATTCACCTTGACTTCGGTCGTCTCATTCCAGCCGCCATCATGAATCTTGACATACGGAATGATCGTGCTTGCTTCGCACGTGCCGCCAGCTGCATTTTCAATGACCATCGTAACGATGGATTGCGCGCCCGCAGTAACCGTAATCGCTTTGTTTGTGACATCAATATCAGCATCATCTTTGAGTGCAGCCGGGAGCGTAAAGCGGTGGACTTTTGCCTTTTTGCCGATTGTCGTGAACTTGCTCAAGTTGAACGTGTACTTAGCATCACTAGAGCCTGTATTCAGTACCACGAGCACAAGCGAGCTATCTTCGCGAATGGCTGCAAGCGTATTGCTGTTATCGCTATCGATAAAGCGCGAACCTGGACGAATCGCTCTGCTAAACGTGGCATGCATGTAGAATCGCGGTGCATAAGAGAACGTCTGTCTTTTGTGGTCTGCAATAATCGTGCGCCAGTTCTCGGCAGGGTCTGAAAGCTGCCAATCGACCCAAGCGCTTGCATGCATATCGCGGAGGTCATGCAAAATCACATCAGCCATCCAAAGCGTAATGTCGAGGTCACCACTGCGATGGAGCGGCCCCGATTCGGATTGCCAAACGCGCTTGTCAGCGGCAAATGCGGCATTGTAAAGCTTGGCACGTGAATCGTAACCGGAATAGCTATGCGTGTTCACCTGGAACATGTAAGAGCGCGCTTCGGCACTGTAGCTGTTGAAACGCGCCAATGCATCGCCAATGTTCGATTCATCAGCGGCACTTACGGATGTTTCAGGGAACAACCCTTTTTTCTTGAGGGCTTTGCCAAGTTCCACAATCATTTCGGACTGTTTGTTCTTGAAACCGCAGCCTTCCTGGTCGCCATTCGCCTTCCACCAGCCTGCACTCGGCTCATTGAACGGCTCAATCGTGCGGAACGTGATGCCCCATTCTTCCTTGAAATGTTTTGCGACTTCGGAGAGGTAATCCGCAAAATCGTCAAAGTAGTCGGACTTGAGATTATCG
Organism: Fibrobacter sp.; assembly: GCF_045112255.1. GTDB lineage: Bacteria > Fibrobacterota > Fibrobacteria > Fibrobacterales > Fibrobacteraceae > Fibrobacter. The sequence continues at coordinate 719 of NZ_JBGUHR010000063.1, read as the reverse complement.
GCGCCATTGACACCGCCCGAAACGCAACCGCTGTTCGTCATCCACCACGGCGGGGAATTCGAGAACGCCTCGAAAATAGGGTCCTTTGCCATTTTAGCAAGAGCAAATGCGATGTTGCGCTGGTTCGGGTCTGCCGTCCAGTCATAATCGCCTTTTTCCGTCGGCTTGTAGCCGGGAACTGCGGCTCCCCCATCGCCTTTGGTCAAATGGTTATGGCCAGGCTGGTCGCCACCGCCGATGTTGTAGCGGAAAATATTGTAACCGAGGCCCGTGTCCGGGTCGGCCACAGCGCCCAAAAGCTTCGTGTAGTTCGCCTTGTCCCAGCCGCCGACGAGTTCAGCCCACCAACAAAGGCTTGTACCCCAGCCTTCAAAAATCTGGTATTTTTTGCCCGGATCTACGGCGACCTTCGTCTGGGCATAGACGGCACTGCAAGCGAAAGCTGCGGCCGTTGCGACAAAAAACAGTTTACTCTTCAATTTCTCAACCCCATGTGTCGGCGCATTTCGATGCGCGGTTCATTACTCTCTAAAAATCCATTATTTTAAAGAAAAGCGGACACCCTAATTCAAGAAATTATTGACTAATTGTCATTTTACAGCGTACACGTAAAAAAGTGACCCACCGGCGTAGTGAACTGAACCCAAAAAGTTGGACAGTTTAAAGTTAGGATAAAACAGTGTTATGAGTTCGGTATTGTACCGGGCTCATTCCTTTTA
>NZ_JBGUHR010000062.1:0-51298 GCF_045112255.1 Fibrobacter sp. | reverse complement strand
GACCGACTGGCACAACATCATTGGCTGGGGCAAAATCGCAGATATCGTTGAACAGCTTGGCATTCGCAAAGGCATGAGCCTCTATGTAGAAGGATCCCTCACCAACCGCAGCTGGACCGACCAGACCAGCGGTCAGAAGCGCTATGTTACCGAAATCAACATGGACACGTTCCAGATCCTCACTCCGCGCCAGCAGCAATCTAACGGAAACGGCTACGGACAAGCGTTTGGACAACAGCACCAGTCGTACCAGCAGGGCGCACAGGCTCCGCAGTACGAGGAAGACGTCGATCTGCCTTTTTAACAACAAATTAACATTAACCGATAAGGAATACAACCATGGCAAACGAAAACCCGTTCAATGAACTTTTGAAAACGCTCCACGGCGAAGCAGAAAAAAGAATCAAGACCCCAAGCGAAAGAATCATGATGCTTTCGATGGAACGCGACAAGATTTTCGACAGCATCAAGGACACGGAAAAGGAACTTGAAGTTATCGAAAAGGCAGCACCGGACTACGTGTACATCGAAGAACAGCTCCGCTACATGAAGCTGTATAAGGACACGCTTGGAAAGCGCATCAAGGCGCTCGTGGACAAGACCTAAAAAAGTTTTCCCGGTGCGAGCCTAACTTTTGCCCACCGGGAAGCCGAAGGCGTGACTAGTAACCAAAATCAAAGGAAAACAATCACCATATAACGGATGATCGTTGTTCCTGCGACGTAGGAAACTCTCTGTTGTTGATGCCACGCCCGAAGCACCCCACGTGCGAGTGAAAAGAATTATCACAATTTCCGTAATTTGCCGCTTGCACGTGGACAATGGTTCCTTAGCTCAGTTGGATAGAGCGCTGCTAGAGCGAGTGGTAATGCTAGTAAGACCACAAGATAGCGGATGTCGCGGGTTCGAGTCCCGCAGGAACCGCGAATCACACTCAACTTAAAGGATAAAGTAATATGCCCGAATTCGAAGAAATCAATCTTAACGGCGAAATCTACGTCAAGAAATCGTCTGTCGAAAACGCCGCTCCGTCTTTTGACGAGGACGACGAAAAACACCCCTACTGCATTTTCCGCGGTCACGAATGCGGCGTACACGCCGGTTATCTCGTCGAAAGCAACCTTTACGGAAGCCCTAACGCTGTCAAGGTTGCACAGGCTCGTCGCCTGTGGAGGTGGGATAGCAAGTTTACACTTACAGAACTTGCGAACAACGGACCACGCAAATCAGAAAATTGCAAGTTCTCTGAGCCGTCAAAAAACGAAATTATTTTGCTTGACGTTTTTGAAATTCTGCCCTGCACAAAGGATTCCGCCAAGCGGCTTAAAGAGGTCTATTCTTATGAACCGAACGCTTAAATTCATTAACGGCGACGGCTCCGGCAACGGCTCCGGCGACGGCGACGGCTACAGCAACGGCTACGGCTACGGCGACGGCTCCGGCTACGGCTACGGCTACGGCTACGGCGACGGCTACGGCTCCGGCGACGGCTCCGGCTCCGGCTACGGCGACGGCTACGGCAACGGCGACGGCTACGGCGACGGCTCCGGCTCCGGCTACGGCAACGGCGACGGCTCCGGCTACGGCTACGGCGACGGCTCCGGCTCCGGCTACGGCGACGGCTACGGCGACGGCTCCGGCGACGGCTACGGCAACGGCGACGGCTCCGGCTACGGCGACGGCGACGGCTCCGGCTCCGGCTACGGCAACGGCTCCGGCTACGGCTACGGCGACGGCTACGGCGACGTAAAATAAAATATTATCCCGATGGCGGCATGACACACAAACACAACATTTCATTTATCACATCCAGCCGCCGGAGGGAACAAGTTTGCACGGAACAAAACGATCACCTAACGAAAAAATTCCCGCGTTAGATGAATCTCCAAGAGGGTATTACACACAGTTCCGTGCGAAACTGTCCGTTCCAGCGATAAAGACGGACAGCGTTTATTATAAACCTGGAGAAACGAAAATGAAACCGACCAAAGAACAAGTTGAAGCCTACAAGTCGATGGCGAAACAGTCGCCGCAGACTATGGAAGGAATTATCAAGTCACACCTCGAACAGAATTGCCAGAAGTACGCAGGCAACGAGGACAAGTTCGACAGGTGCATTTCACACTTGCGCGATACAGTTCTCGAAATCCTCGGAGGACGAGATGCTGCAAAGAACAACAGGCTTTCGGGCCAAGTTCCAGCCGAAACTTGCTTCCGTATCTGCATGGACTACTTCAACGACGAAGTTTGGAAGGCCGAAGACGAGGAAGAAGCCAAGAAGAAGGCCGCAAAAACAAGCACAAAGAAACAGAACAGCGTTGTTGCAAAGTGCAGCGTTGACGACGTCACAGACGAATATGACGACAACGACGATACCGTTAGCGAAACGCCTGCCGTACAGCCGAAAAAGAAAGAAGCCGACCAGCTCGACATGTTCGCGGCATTGGGGGTGTAGATGATCAAGGCTACATTTACAGACTATATATCGAAGTACCGCGGAAAGATTGTACGATATGTCGTCGCGACGTGGCCAGCTTCACGAAACAATGACGCAGGGAGCATCACCGTGTTCAGGGAGTTCGAAAATGGCAAAAAACAGGTTCGCAGACTATGTTTCCGTCCAATTGCAGGATACATGATTGACAACAGCGATTCAAGATGGTGGTGTAATGCGATTATGGATTGCAATGCGTTGAGTAACGGCGACAATGTTTACGGGCATGCCTTGAGCGACGAAGAAATCGCGACAATTACGGAAGCGCATCCAAACTTTCGATGGACACTTCAAAAAGCCGGAGATTGCAACTGCGCCAAGGCCATGAAACTTCTCCAGCAGTGGCTTAAGGACCCGGACGTCGAATTACTTGTCGGAGCACATTATGACAGGCTCGCACTGAACAGATCGTTCATACGCTATGGAAAAGATAGGCGCATGGCAATCCTAAAATTCGTCAGGGAAAACGCCGGTTCTGAAAATTGGCCGATAACAAAAATAAAGTTCGTCATGAATGGACATACAGAAAAGGAGTATGGCGAATGGAAATCGTTCAAGGACAATTATGGCAAATCCTTTTCGTACGAGTCCTACAAGTACCTCATATCAAGGAAAATCAAGAAGTGTGACCTCGGGCTGTACCGTGACTATATCGAGATGGCGAAGGAATGCGGTCACAACGTCAAGGACAAGTACTGGTACGCACCAAAGAATTTGAAAAAAGCCCACGACAAGGTCATGGCAGAAGTCGAGCTTGTAAGGGAGGCAAGACGTCAGGAGCAGGCGAGACAAGCAAAGAAAGAAACCGAACTTAAGATGGCCGAATTCCGAAAGGTGGCAAAGAAGTTTAAAGACCTAATCACAAAGTTCCATGGCCTGACTGCATACGTGCCGCAGGACACAGAGACTGTAGACAAGCACGCCAAGGCCCTGCACCAATGTCTTGTATATGCCGACTACATTGGAAAGATGGCAAGGCAAAAATGCCTTCTCGTATTCATCGCGGATTCAAACGGAAAACCCGTAGCGACAGCCGAAATCATGTCAGACGGGAAATTGGGTCAGTTCTATGGAAACGAGCTACACCATAATTACGAAAAGATGAAACCGAGTGCCGACGCGGAAAAAGCGCTGAGCAAGTGGCTAAAGATGTTTGAAGACTCAAAAGTGAAACTCCACCAAAGAAAGGAGGCCGCGTGATGAAGACTTACGTGTGCGACGTCTGCAAGACCAACAGGAGCGACGAGGGAACCGTCTATCACCTAACCGTCGAAAAGATAAGCCCTGATGGCAACAAGTTTACACAGGCAATGGAATCGAGGGACATCTGCGAACCGTGTTTCAAGAAGATGTTCAAGGAGAGGAACGTATGACGAAATTTACATGTACGAAGTGCAAGAATATTGTGACGAATATCGGTAAAATAAACTTTGTCACAGTGGCGAAAGAACGAGGATATGACCATTTCAAACTTTGCAATGAATGTTACAAGAAATTTAAGGAGTCGTTCAAATGAAGTTAGCGTTTACGATCCATTGGTGTGGCGGTGTATCCGTCGGTCTACCGACAACTAAAGATACCTACATCGCGGATATTCCAGACAATATGCTGCCTACCGTTGTTCAAAATCAGCTTGCGGGGAAAAACCACGATACCGTAATGACACTCTCGATAGTAAGTGAGGACAAATGATCGAACTGAAAGCATTTAACTGCGTAGAAAGCGACTTGCAAGAGTTTTGTGAACCGCGCCTTGTGTACCTCAAGTCCGAAGCCGACAAGGTGATTGCGGAGAAAGATGCGGAGATTGCAAGATTAAAAGCATTGGCAAAATAACACTTTTTAAAAGAAAGTTACATAAAAAATGCCCAAAAAACCAAAAACAGGCAATATTCCCCGAAAAAGTTCAAATTGAACGGTTACTTACGTTCACTTAAATTCACTCAAGTTCAACAATGGACGTGCAGATTCGCAAAAACCGAATAAAAAAGTGCATAAAAAAGTGCATACAGAAGAAAATCCCCTAAATCGACAGCATCTAAACAAATGTTTGTAAAATTTTATAAACAAAACGTACTAATTTGTGCGCAAACGGAGTTTTTTTGTGTACCTGCACATAATTTCAACTTTTTTCTAATTAAATCTATTGATTTTTATTTAAAGTTTAGATATATTTATGGTGTTGAAGGGAATCAACCCGGAAACAAAAGAAAGAGGTGAAAAAATGAAAGTCGTAATATTCAACAGGACCACGGGTGAATACCTCACGGAAAAAGGGACATTAATGGTGTTCGTGAAGAACGCCCGCAAGTTCAACTCCTACGACGAGGCTTCCGCTGTGCTCTTCGAAATGTTCGGTGAAGACAGGGGCTATTCAGAAGGAATCCGTATGGAAAAGGTCTAAAGGAGGGGTAAAATGACGCTGGTTCTTGAAAATGACCATGACTTGGATATGGCGCTTGCCGCCATCAAAAACTACCTCCTCTCCCGCACGGATACAATTTCAATCAGGAAGGAAGCCAAAATCGCTTTAAACAGGCTCAGACTCCAGAATGACCTCATCAACGCGGAAAAGGTCTAAAGCGCTCGCCGGGATCCGCGCCCCGGCAGACCTCGATTCAACAAAAACAAAACAATCATCAAGGAGATGAAACCATGAATACCGAAATCCTCGAAAAAGTCAACGCCGCCCTCGACCAGAAGAACCTCAAGTTCACGACCGAAATGGCCGAAACCTTCGCCCTCGTCGATGGCGTTTACGTCCCGACCGGGATGTTCACCCCCGTCCGTTCCGACAAGTCCGGCGCGGAGGCCGTCATCACGGGAAACAGCTTCTCCGACAGGTACAAGCCCGTCCAGAACGAGGACGCGTTCAGCGTCATCGGGGAGATGGCCGACATCGCTGACGTCGAGTTCAAGAACATCGGTTCCTGGGGCAACGGTGCGGGAATCTTCGCGCAGGTCAGCCTCGGCGACAGCATGGATATCGGCAGCACCGGCGACAAGGTTGGCCGCTACCTCTCCGTAGTGAACTCCCACGACGGCTCCAACTCCATGAAGCTGCTCGTCACGCCGTACCGCTTCTTCTGCCAGAACCAAATCTCGAAAGCGATCAACCGTGCCACCCGCGAACACAGCATCATTTCCATCCGTCACGACGCACGCGGACAGGGCCGCCTGAAGGAAATCGCCGCGGCGCTCCGTTACGCGGACGGACTGTTCGCCAGCTCGGAAGTCGCCTACCAGCGCCTCGCCGACCGCCGGATCACTATGGAAGAGGCGAAGGAAGCCATGGCCCGAATGCTCCCCTACCCGAAGGTAAAGGAAAACGAGGAAATCACCGAACGCACAAAGAACCACTGGGAACGCGCCGTCATCCGCGTCGTGCAGACGTTCCAGAGTGCCGACGACGGTCGCCTGGAGGTCATGACCGGCTGGAACCTCTACAACGCGATCCAGGGAGCCCACCAGCACGGCGTGAAGAAGACCGCCGCATACGAACGCTCGCTTATCATGGGCGGAATCGCAAGGCAGGCGGAACAATCGCTCGAAACCGTGCAGGACATCCTTTTCGATGGCGGCATGAGCAAGACACACCACCCGGAATTTGACGAGGTGTTTTCCCGTATCGCTTAAAAATTCCGAAACGCCCGGAAGGGCGTCCGCTTGCTGGTGGCTCCAGCCGCGCTGACGATGGCAAGCCGAAAACAAAAGGGGATGAAAATGACCTACAGAATCTGTCAAGACTGCCTTGAAAAAAGACCTTGGAATTACGGGGCGTTCCGTTGCCAGAACGGTCACCTGGTATGGATCTGCTTTTACTGCGTGAACGAGGAGGATTGAATCCGCGCAGCGCCGCCGGGCTTACTATTTCATCTCCTTTCTCCCTGCGGCGCTGCGATTGTTTTACTTGACGATGTACTGTTTAATGTGTAAATTAAAATGTGGTGCATGTTGTGCGCCACATTTCTTTATGGAAAACATCATGGATATCTTTCAATTAAAACGAAAAATTGATCCTATCGGATTTAGAATAGGTTACGAAGAACCTTCATCCGTAATCACAATGTATGATCAAAAAAGCGGTAAGGCGTACATACTGAAAGAAGGCGTTGATGAAGAAGTATTCTATAAAAAAATAATGACATCAGAGAAAATCAGCGAGGATTTTTTAATGTCATTCTTCAATTCTTTTAACGAGCCCGCAGAGAAAGGAGTCGATTATTGACTTCGTCAGCTCCTAATCTTATATAACCTTTCCACCTGTTATAATTTTCAGGAAGGTACGCTTCCAACAAAGAAACTCCTAATTCACTTTCAGAAAGAGTTCCTATGTGTGTAAAAGATTCCTTTCCTATACTTGCTTCATCCCAATATCCAGGCTTGCTGTGATGATAGCCGATATCAATCTTGTTTTGGCTAACACCGTTTATTATATCAGCAAAAGCGGAAAATTCGTGATCGTCGCCGTCTAAAGTTTTTATAAATCTTGTAGGAATTCCATTCACCGGATGGTCAAGGTATTCCGCCTCTATAAACTTCTTCTTGAAGTATATCTCACGTTTCCTGTTGATTGACCATCCTTTTTCAAATTCAGGATGCGCGGCAATAAACATATCCGCTTCTTGGAACAATGTCTTTGTAAGTTCTTCTACAATCTTTGGGCCAAATTTTTTTGCGACAGAAATATGGCCGCCATAGCCGAGAGAATCCCCAATTGCTTTGTCGAGGGCGTGCCCGTCTTCGTGAAGTAAAGATGAACCTGGACCGCGTTTGTTCAAGAACGCACATCCCGGTCCAATCATTATTTTATTTTCTTTTGGTAGGAATTTAGCGAATTTACCATTCTGGTAAGTCCTTTGGAATTTAGTTCTGACAAGACGGCATGCAACCCTGTAATCTTGCGAACGGTTCTTTAGTCGTTTTTCGACTTCTTCCCTGTAGTTAACTCCCGTTTTTTCTTGTACTCCGACTACCTTTGTAAAATCCCATGCCGTTTTTGGGAGTGCTCTACGCACTTCCCATCGCATCTGGATTTCTTCTCTTCCCGCAACACTCCTTTTAGAATGTCGTTCGTTAGCTTTTTGAAGCAACTTTCTTCGATGTAATTCGTCTTCAGTTCTTTTTTCAGCAGTTGCTTTTTCAGTTTTTAAAATAGCGTTTTCTGTTTCAAGTTCAGCGACAACCTTTTCGGTGGCCTCCCTTGCCGCCTTTTCGCCTGAAAGTTCCTCGTTCGCCGATTTCAGCTCAGCTTTCGTCGTCTCAAGCTCCTTTTCCTTCTCGGCTAGGCGTTCGTTAGCCTTTTCCAGTTCGCGGCTTGCTGGGTCGCTTTCTGTCTTTTCTTCGGAGCCTTCCGGTTCTTCCTCCGGCTGGCGTTCCTTCACTTCGTACTTGCCGTCTATCACCGGATCCCACATGACCATTGTGCAACGGCACTGGAAGTCATCGCCGGGGTGGAGATGCACCATCGTATCGTCGCGCTTGTGCTCGATAGGGTGCATCGGGTCGTCGGGGTTTTCCTCGTACCATACCGTCGGGTCTGTAGCCGAGCATATAAGTCCGTTCATCATGGCGTGGTCCGGGCGGACGCGTTCGTCGAGCGTAGCCATCCACATGTAGTACTTGCAGCCGATTTCCTTGTACGTTTCCAGCGTTACCGACGTGTTCAGCTTAGCCGATTCAGTCCTTGCTATCAGCGAGGCGCGGTTTGCGTACTTGTCCGGGAGTTCCTTCATCACCGCTTTTTCGAGCTGCTTGCCGTTCCAGCCCTCGTTCTTCGCCTGCGTCACGAGACGGGCGATGTCCTTCTTTGCATCCGATTCTGCGGAAACGCAAAGAACCTGGAAGTTGGACTCCCAGTCTTTCAGGAGGCTTTCCTTTGCCGCCTGCGGGTAGTAGGGCTTTCCGACAGTCATTTCCGTCATTTCGGCGATGCTGCTAGAAACTTTCCTCGCGATGGATTCCGCCGCGTAGGATATTTCGGCCTTGAAATTGTCCGAAAGGCCCTCCGGCAGCAGCGCGAGCTCCTCCATCGAGTCAGTCTTGAAAGACTCGCCGAATACGGCGGCTCCGTAAGCCGCGCCTATGTAGTCCTCAAGTTCGTTCCTCAGCGCGTTCTGCAGCCGTCTTTCGGCGGCGTATGGATAGAACTGGCTAGAACTGAAAACGGGATGGCGACCGCGCTTCTTGCCGGTCGCTAGTTCTACGCTTGTCGCGAATCTTACGAGGTCGTTCATTGTCTATTCCCCCCTTCCGAAGTTGGAAGGCTTCGGGAGCTTCCTCCCGTCCTTTACGCTTACTTCCCAACTGTGGCCGTTCTCGAATACTGAAGTCCTAACTTCGTCCGGTCCGAGGACGCCACGGTTCATGTAGCGTTCAAGTGTCTGTGACTGTAGGTCGAGAGCTTCGAGCGTCTGCTTCAAAGTCATCTCGTCGATCGCTCCCCAGCCGATCTCCGAGAAGCCCTTGCTGAAGTTACGGCTGCAGAAGTCGGAAATGAGCCTGCACGTCGGCACGTAGAGGTATTCCTGCCTCCATGAACCGACAGAGCTGCACCATGACTTTATGTCGCCCTCGTTCGTCTGCGCCAGACCTGTAGCGCTCTGCCCGAAAAGTATGCTCATGGGTATGCGCGACTTTGCGGACACGTCCATCTGCTTTTTAGTCCACAGTTCCGCAATGCCGGCGAAGTTGTGGTTGATCATGTCGTAGGAGTCCTTAGGCCCTGCGAACGTGGCTCGCATGGAGTTCATGCAGAGCTTCATCGCGGAGATTATCTTGTGGATGTCCTCTATACCGTTGTCCGGCTTGGAAAGGAGCAGGCTCAGGTTGTTGAGGCGCAAAAGCAGCGTTCCCGTCTCCTGTATCATGTTCACGACGGCACCAGAAATCGACGCGAGGTCCCTCAGGTCCTGTTCTACGAGGCACAGGTCGGACACGCCGAAGTACTGCTCCCTTATCGAGTTCTCGATTATGTCGGGCAGTTCCGAACCCTTGAACACCGTACAGCGTGACGGATGTACATCGACAGTGCCTCCACCGATGCGCTTCACGCGGAAAACGCCGGGTTCCTCGCCGTTGTTGAAATCTTCTTTCTTCAGATCAATTTTCCCTGCCGAGTACACCCTGTACCCATTAACCTTAGCAGACTTCGGTGGCGCGGTAGCGAGCGCCTCCGCATTCCTGTCACTGTCGTATTCCGTGACTACCACGGCACCGCCGGCGAGGCGCATGTACGAGCCAGCCTTCTTTACCGCCTTGAACAGCCCCTTTTCTGCTGCAGACTTGAAGACTTCCCCGTTCTCGTCACCGATGATCTTCGGCTCGTTCATGAGTGCCGCCGTCGGGAAACCGTCAACGATGAACGCGGCTATGCCGTCCTTCACCTTCATCGTCGCAAGGCTCACGAGGTCCGCAGGGGTGTACGGGGCAACAACGGTGTTCGCGCCCTTGTCCATTCCCTTCTTGCCGAGGCCGGTCGCGGCGTTCTCGTAAGCGCCGTCCTCGACCTCGATACCGTCTTTTACAGTCATTTCTGTATTTTCCATTATTCTATCTCCTGTATTGTATTAAACAAAGTCAAGTACGCCTCCGCCGTCGCGTGTAGCGAGCGTGTCGAGAGCCTGCGTCGTCGAGTCTACCTGGTCGTCGTGTTCGGCGTTCGGGAACGCGAGAAGTTCGTCTATGTACCGCTTTACCCACGGGTGTTCCTCGTCCATCGGCGGTAGGAACACGTTTCCAGCCTCGAACAGCGGGGAGACGGAATATGCCCTCGCAGTCTTGCTCCCGCGAGGGTTGTAGGAAACGATACCGGGGATTCTTGAGCCGAGAGCCGATCTGATTGCAGGACCGTTCGCCTTGTCTTCGACCACTTTCTCCAGGGCTTCGGGCCACTTCGATGACATGCGCTGCATGGCGCGTACCTGCGATACGAAGTCCATGCGCGCGGTGTCGTTGTCTAGCAGGTAGAAGTTCGCACCGACCTGCCCCCACACCTGTCCTGAAACATTGTCGCTGTGGTCCGTATCCTTGAATGTGAAGTCCCAGCTCTGTATCACGCGGTCGAACACCTTCGGCATCGTGGTCCAGTGACGGATCCAATTGCGCTTGAAGACGCCTCCGCCTCGCGGTGTCGGGTGCTGCTGGTAAAGCGAGCCCCAGTCATAAGAGCCGATGTTGTTCTTTATGCGGAGTAGCATTTCGAGCGGGTACCTGTCAGGGTGCAGGGCCTCGCCCTTCTTGCGGTGAGGTTCGTCATGTTCCGCTATCGCCGGGTAGTTGATTATCTCCCAGCGGTCGCCGCCTTCCTGCTTCATCGCGTCAAGCAGCCTGCCGACAAGGTCGTTCTCGTGCCATCTCGTGACGGTGACGAGGATGCCGCCGCCCGGAGAAAGGCGGGTGTACGCCGTAGAAGTGTACCAGTCCCACACGGACTCCCTTATTGTCGGCGAATCAGCGCTCTTTCTGTCCTTGAACGGGTCGTCAATACTCAATATGTCAGCGCCCATACCCGTGATACCGCCTTCAACGCCAGCGCTTCGCAGTGATCCTTCGAAACCGGGGATTTCGAAGAATTCCATCGTCTTTATGAAGGACTTCTTGCGTTTCTTGAACTTGACCCTCTCGCTTCGTTCAACGAAACTTGTTTTCGGGAAAATTTCGTGGTAAGTGTCGCTTTCGATTATGTTTTGGACGTTCTTGTTGAAACGCTTTGAAAGGCTTGCCGAATAGCTCGCAGAAATTATCGACGTGTCCGGGTCTACACCGAAGCACCATGCGGGGAAATGGCGACTGACAATCTGGCTTTTCCCGTGGCGCGGCGGCAAGGTGAGAATGAGTCTCGGAGACTTCTTTTCCTTCACCTTTACGAAGAAATCCATGAGCCTGCCGCATATCTCGCGGTGAACCCAGCCAATCCTGTACGAAGGCATTGTCGTCTTGACGAATGCCATCAGGTTCGTGCGAGAAAGTTCCACCATGCCGCTGCTAGTCGCCATATATACCCAGCTTCCTCGCCTCCGCGTCAATCTCGGCGAGGTTCATCGGAGGTTTTTCCTTTTCCAACGGCGCATCGTCTTCGATTGTAGCCATGCGTTCAAGCAACTTGATCTTCGCTATGCGTTCCTTCGCGTAGAGGGAATAACCGGCGACGTCCATCACGAACTTTGCGGCTACGATGTCGCCTGAAAGCGCCTTGCCCGAAAATACCGAAAGTATCCCTTCAAGCAGGGATATCTTGTCGCTTGTGTCTATGCCGATGCCCTTCAGCGCCTTTTTAAGGTTCTGGTTCGGCTTGAACCTCGTGTCGAGTATCGTCCTTGCGAGGCTCTGTATGTTCCCACGGTTACGACGGACCTCGACGGACTTCTTTCCGCCCACTTTCCCCAACTTCGAGAAGTAGTTTTCGCCGTCCTTTTCCATTGTCACTTCCGTACATCCCAGCTACACTTTAGGTTCCTTCCACCACTTGCAGAACTCGTGCCATTCGACTGTCCACCGTCCGTGCGGGGTGGATTGCCTCACCGGCATGCCCCTCGTCCGTTTCCAGGCATAGACGGACTGGATGTGGAATCCGATCTTGTCCGCCAACTGTTTCGGTGTAAGAAAAATCTCGTCGCCTCGCAATGTGACGATTCGGTCTTTCCCGAAACATGATGACGCGGGCTTAGGCTGTTCCTTCTTTACGTATTCGAACAGGTCCGTCTGCATACGCTACCCTCCCTTCCTTATCTCAAACGTTACGGAATTTACCATACGGCCAGTGTCTATCAATGGAGTGCTGCTCCCCTTCGCCGCTACAGTCCTCGGTGACAGCGGTGCGTAATCTCCTTCCCTGATGGCCTTCTGTACGGCATTCTTAGCTCTCTCGCCAAGTTCCTTCAAAACACCGTCAACCGTGATTGAACCTCCGAGATACGAAGGCATTATTCTGCCGAGAACCTTCGGGAACTCGCGTTCCCATATTTCCATAGCGAACTTCATGAAAGGTCGTGCGGGTATTTCCGGGTATTTGTGGCCCGATAGGGTCTCCCCTGCCTGCCTGCCATAATTCAGCGTTGCGGCTATCAAAGCAAGGGACGGCTCCTTGGCTATCGCGTTCGTGCGCCGCCCGGTAATCTCGCGGAAACGCAGGTTGGAACGGGCCGTTTGCAGGGTGTCGTTACCGTCAATCCAGCCGACGACAACAACGGAAGAACTCAAGGCCCGCTTGAGTTCTTCGATTCTTTCCATCACGGGTAGCCGCTCTTCCTGTACCATCATTTACCCATGTACTTGTAAATCAGGTCGCCGTTCTCGTCCTTTCCGACGGGGCGGACAACGCCCTCGAACATCTTGTAGATGTTCTGGCCCGCCTGCGGAATTTGAGGTGCCGAAACCTTCATCGGCAAGAGCGTCGCCGAAGCCGAAGTCGGCGAAATCGAAGGCGTCTCCGAGGCCCTTCAGTTCCTTGTCCAGCTTGAGGTAGTCCCATGTGGGGAATTCCGCGACCTTGTTGTCGGCTAAGCGGAGCGCCTTGGCCTGCTTTTCGTTAAGGTCTGCGGCGATGATACACGGTGCTTCTTCGAGTCCGAGCTTCTTCGCCGCTTCGAGACGGGTATGCCCGGCGATAATCACGTTGTTCTTGTCAACGAGAATCGGGTTCTTGAATCCGAACTTCTTGATGGATGCGGCGACCTTGCTCACTGCGTTCTTGTTGAAACGCGGGTTGTTTTCGTACGGGTGGATTTCTTCAAGCTTGAGATACTTTACGTCTATCTTGCTTTTTGCTGCCATTTTGTTTCTCCAGAAAAGTTGTTTCTGTAAATGTAAGCAATTTAGCAACACAAAACAATAGTTTAGCATTATTAAACCTATTATTTTTACAAAAAAGTGTGGAAAGTGTGGACATGCGGAAGAAATAAACCTATATTTAACAAAAAAAATAGGTTTATTAAAAAATGGTAAAATGTCCACATTGCAACAGGGAACTCACTCCCGAAGAAGTGAAGGGAATCATAGGCGACGCAATCAATGAAGGTATAGCGCCGAGCCTGGCAGGCCGCCCGAAGGGTTCGAAGAACTCCGCGCCGAGATCCGACATCGGCAAGGCGCACAGGCCGCCCGTAGAAAGGAAGAAGGAAGAACACAGCGAACTCAAGGCCGTCACTTCCGCCGAGAACGGGCGCAAGTACGGAGGCCGCCCGAAGGGAGCGAAGAACAAGGCTCCGAGGGCCGACAAGGGCGTACCGAGAGGGCCTAGAAACAAGGAACAACAAGATGATCGAAATTAAAGGAAAATACAACACCGCATCCATCTACACGGATAGCATAGAAGACGAAGCCTACAAGCAGGTCCTTAACCTGATGAACCAAAAGTTCGCTGAAGGCTCCACTTTCGCAATCATGCCGGACTGCCACGCAGGTGCTGGCTGTGTAATCGGCCTCACCATGAAAATCGTGGACAAGGTTGTTCCGAACTTGGTAGGCGTAGACATCGGATGTGGTATGCTTGTATTGAAGATTGACAAGTCGTTCAAATTCGACTTGCCGAAGGTCGACAGGATATGGCACGAGGACATTCCGTCGGGCATGAACCACAGGTCAAAGAAACACAGGTTTGCCGACATGGCGAAGATAGAAGACATCATCGCCCCCATAAATGTCGACAAGCTGAAACTTTCTATCGGGACGCTTGGTGGCGGAAATCACTTCGGAGAGATCGACGTTGATGACGACGGCAACCACTACATAGTCATTCATTCCGGTTCTCGCCACCTCGGAATAGAAGTTTGCAAGCATTATCAGAACCTCGCAATAAAGTACCACAAGGACAGAAAAAAGTCCGACATTTCCATCATCGAGCAACTGAAAAAGGAAGGTCGCCAGTCCGAAATTGAAGCCGTGCTGAAAGCCGCAAAGGCATCAGCTCCGTCCATACCCGACGAACTTGCCTATCTTGAAGGTCAACATCTTGAAGACTACCTGCACGACATGGAAATCGCGCAGGATTACGCTCTCTGGAATCGAGAGGCTATGATGGATGTGCTTTTGCAGGGTCTCGGAATCGGCAAGGACGCGATTCTCGAAAAGTTCTGCACCATCCACAACTACATCGACATTGAAAACAAGATACTGAGAAAAGGCTCTATCTCGTTGCAGCGTGACGAAGTTGCGATTATCCCCATGAACATGCGTGACGGTTCTCTCATTGTACGAGGCAAGGGGAATCCCGAATGGAACTTCTCGGGGCCGCATGGAGCCGGACGGATCATGTCACGATCAAAGGCCAAGGAATCCTTGAACATTGACGAGTTCAAGCAGTCAATGGACGGAATCTACACAACCTGCGTGGACAATACTACCATTGACGAATCCCCAATGGCGTACAAGCCCATGGACGAGATTATCCGCAACATTGACGCGACAGCAGAAATCGTCAAGACAATCAAGCCAATTTACAACTTCAAGGCCTCAGAGTAACGGAGGAACGAAACGATGGATGAAGAAAAGGTCATAGACCCGCGCTACATCGAACGGTTGCGCTCATTACCAAAGTCAAATTACGACGACAAACAGGATGCCATGGCGCAGGCGATGGCTGGACATGCAGTATTCCATCCTGATTCTCCATTCGTATCAATCGAAGCGAGAAGCCATGTGAATACGAAGTGCGAAATAAAAAATATTGATGACTTCATTCAGGCAACAGGAATAAAGCCGAATCTTGATGATTACAGAAACAACTTTGACCTATTCAAAGATTACATAACAAGAAATAGACGTATCATGCCAGGCACGTTTAATTTAATTGACAAACACAAAGGCACGGAAATCCCGCACGTCGATATTCCGCGAAAACCGGACATATTCAAGCCGACCAAATCCATGCTCGACATCCTTTCGGAGCGCATAGACAGCGACCTGAACAAGCGGCTGACCGAGTTCGGAAAGACTAACGGATTTCCAGTTGTGTTCGTTTTTTATCAGACAATAAAGGACGAGGACGGTGTTAGCAAGGCTACATGCGACATCAGGATGTTCAAATTCGAAGACAAGACGGACGCTCGGCTGTTCGCTTTGCAAACCGGTGGCGAGTTCGGAATATTTGACCCGCGCAGCAAGGACGAGCAAATCAAGGACCTGGAGAAAAAGGTGAAGCGGCTTGAAGAAGACCGCGACTACTGGAAGCGGGAAGCCGAAGGTGACGATGACGACACGCTCGGAATTTTCAAGCATTGGGACGATTAGGAGGTATACAAAATGCAACAATTCTTGATTGGTCCGATGTGCGTAACAAAGGAAGATTTCGAACAAAAACTCAATTCGTGCGGTTTGAAATTCGGGTACATCAAGCGCCTGTACGAAAAATGGAAAGACGGCGACCTTACATATTTCCGTATCATTCTCGAAGGCAGCCCGTTCGTGATTGTCACGGACGACGAAAATAGCTACCCGGAAATACAGGAAGATTCTGAAAAGGAAATAGAGCCGTATTCGTTAGAATGGCTTGAAAATTTGTTTTATCAATCTACGATTGTCGGTCCATTATCCTACGAATCACTAATGCCACAGCTCCAAATGTACATCCGCGTCAAGAAAGCGGAGCAAAACGACGAGAAGATAAAACAGAATAAATGCCCTTACTGCAACGAGGAAATGCTTGATAACGAAATTGGCGGCGAACCAATCCCCGAATTTGGCAAAGGCTATGCAATAGAACATGGCGATATAAAAGCATTCATCGCAAAAGAAAACGGCAAATACTACCTGATGCACAATTTTACACCAGACGACGGATATTATTTAAAAATGGAAATCAATAACTGCCCGATGTGCGGCAGGAAGCTGGAGGAGTTACGGTGAGCGATATTAAAATTCTATTTAATGGGACAGAACTTGCAGAATTCGACGGCAAACTTGAACTATCAGAACCGAATCCAAGCCTGATAGAAGAACCGGTAAAATGTCTGTATTGCCAAGGGGTAGATGTAAGAGGGGGGCGTTATAGCGACGACTACAAATACGCCACTTTTTTCGAACGAGATGAAAATAAATTCACGTTTGGCTTGGCCCATCCTGACGGGTACACTCCTTTAGGCAAATTCAAAATCAACTACTGTCCGTATTGCGGCCGGAAGTTGGAGGAGTGATCATGAGCGATATCAAAACCGAACTCGTAATTGACCCAACCGTCAAAGAGTACATGAAGAAGATTGATGCGATTAAAGAAGGCATCCTAAAAGATTACCATCCCATGGAATTGAGCGATTCTAAAATAGCGTCTATGGTAGAAAAAAAGGTTGCTGAAGCCATTGCACCATATCAAAAAGAACTTGCTGATTATCTCTCCACAAGAGAAACGCCACCATATCGTTTTGTCCAAAGTGCCATAAAGAACAGCAATTTGTAGAAACGAAAAAGGAGGCGTGACATTTTACGGAAAACGGAGAGAAATTTCACAAGGTAACGTTTGATGGTGCTCTTGGACGTGCTTTCCGCAACATCGCATACGTCATTGGCTTTGTGTTGAAAAAAAGAGAAGAAGCAGAAAGGACCGCAGAACTAAAAATCAGAAATCTCGGTCTCCCAAATATTCCACAACTTACTATATATGAAGAATTTGAGTTAATCGAATTACAAAAAAAATCAAATTAAGAACCACTCCAATCAAGAAATTAGAACCTAGAATAGAATTATCGTTTTAAAAACACTGGAGGCGTGAAGATGATAAAAGTTGAGCCAAAATTTGACGGGTCTTGCGGATTTACATTCATTACGGATACGGAGTTAGAATCTGAGTTCGTCAGCGAACATCAAAAAGATATACTTGACCGATTTGTATGTTCTCGTTTTAAGAACATCGGCAAACTTAATGTACATTCACTTGATGACTATGTATCGCTTGGAAAATCTTCGTTGCAAGAAAAACTTGAAAAAATTGAAGGACACAAAATTCATGATTTCGGACAATTAGAAGCTGAGAATTCTGGGATTTTGTGGCAAATGGCCAGTGAAGAATTGGCTTTTACGGAATCAACATTGAGCG
Organism: Fibrobacter sp.; assembly: GCF_045112255.1. GTDB lineage: Bacteria > Fibrobacterota > Fibrobacteria > Fibrobacterales > Fibrobacteraceae > Fibrobacter. The sequence continues at coordinate 33,780 of NZ_JBGUHR010000062.1, read as the reverse complement.
CACTGGCTAAACTTGCTAACGAAATGTTTGACGAGTACAGAGCTGGATGAGTGAAATCATGATGGTCGAGATTTTGATAAGCGACAAACTGTTTCTTATAAATTCTGATGCGATTGACTACATTCGTTTAGGAGACGGGACGGTACCTTCATCCAAAGCACGAACCGTATTAGTCCACTTCAGGTCAGGCGAAACAAAAAATTTTCAATTCGACGATAACAAAGGTGCAAAAAAATTATACAACAGGTTTGTAAAATTTTTCAAGCCACTGAAAATTGACTAGGCGTGAGCATGAACGGAATTAACATTAGCGACGTTAAAATCTCATTTGGCGGAACAGAACTCACGCCATTCTTCATAAGTCAATCATTAAAAGAAGCAAAAACAACGTTCAGCACATTACGTGAAGAACTCCCAAAAAGAATAAAAGGCCCAATTACCGTTTCAACAGAAATTTTAGGCGTCAAAAGCACTCGTACATATAATCCTTTCGACCCAAGTTACAATTTGGCTTTGATGTCGTTTACAGCAAGCGTTAAAAAAGAGTAGCTTGACACCGAAATCATTTTTTGCTATTTTGGAATAAACTTTCGTTCTCCAGGACGAAAACAAAAAGAGGGAGGCTCCGGCCTCTCTCTTATTCTTTTTTCGCGTTGATGTAGGACTCTAACAGGTATCGGATGAACGGCCCTGTCTTCCCGGCTATCGAGGTTTCCACGCCCCTCTTGACCGCCTCCGTCTTCGCCTTCTCCAGCGTCTCGGAGTCAAGCTCCACGCAAAATTTTGTGGTAGCCACCTCTTTGATCTCGACTTCCCAATTATCCAAGTCGTTAGACCCATAAACGCAATAAGCGTCCCATGAACCGCCGGACAGATCCCCTAAAATTTCTTTTCTTCTGTCTTCCGCTTGTTGTCTGGAGTCGCAAAAATCTTTTTTTATTTCACCTGTTTTTTTGTTTTTTGATTCTACATACCAATTTTTCATTTCTTACATCCTTTGAGAGCATTTTTCGCAACTTTACAATGAGCACAATCTTCATCGCAAAAAAGGCATGGCTACCCCTCCACCACCATGAAGAAAACGAGCCTGTCAACGTCGCCAAGGTAGAACGTTCCGCTATTGTCGTAATCACATTTAGGATTGTAGCGGATGAAAGAGCTTTGACCGTTGTCCTTCACGATTACAAGCGTTTCACGTTTATCTTTGAGCTGTGCCGGAGTCATGAAGCTTTCCCATTCTTCTGCGCGGTTCTTGTGTCCTTTTGCGTCTGGATAGCAGTCCTCCTTGAGCTGGCGGTAATATTCCAGCTCGCTCATCACGTCGCCGATGACAAACTCGTCCGTGGTGTCCTGATGGGCGTAGCCGAAGTTGAGAATCTGGATTTTCTTGCCCTTGAGAGCCTTCGCGGATTCCACCGTCAAGATTTCGAGCTTCTTTTCTTTGTGGAGTTGGTACATTTCGTTGAGTGTGAGCATTTTACGCCTCCCTATTAGTCTTTAATAACTTGACCGACACATTCAGCTTCAAGGAGTTCTGCTTCTTCTTGGTCATGGACCGAGTCGCGGTATTCAAAAAACTTTCTTGCATTTTCTTCGGTCGCTTCGCCGTATTTGCGCTCAATATATTCGCAATCGACTTCCAAAATGTCTCCTTTGGGAGAGTGATCTCTAACAAAAACATAATATGTTTCTGGAGCTTTCGGTTCATTCGGCCAAAATCTGTCAAATAAATCAGCCAATTTTTTGCGTGTTTCTTTGCGAATTTCCATTGTTTACCTCTTGTTTCTTGTTTATATGTATAATATATAAAATATATACTCCATATACAAGTATTATTTTGTAAAATTTTGTAAATACAAAACAAAAGACGGCCGGAATTTCTTCCGGTCGCCTTTATTTTTTTTGCCTTTACGGCTTCGCTACTTCACCGCCGTTACGGTTGCGGCAGCCTGCTTGGCAGCCCCGTTCCCGTTCGACATCATCATGGTTTCGTGGATGTTCCTGATGCTTTTTACGGCATCCTTCACGCCGTCGATAACCATGTGGTCCTTCACGTCGCCTCCGGCCCTTTCGATCTCTCCGTCAAGGACGTCGAGATGCATGCACAGCGCCCTTTCGGTGCGTTCCAGAGTTTCCTTCGTCTTATCGGTCATCATTCAACCTCCGTGACGGTAACGGTTGCAGTTTGCGCCTTGGACATCATTTTCTTGACGAGGTTGGCGGCTTCACCTTCGTTGATACCGAAGCCGAGGTATGATACCTTCGGTTCGTTCGCGAAGATGTTGTCAAGCCCCGCCTTGAAAACGTCCACATCGACCATGTTGTCAGAAACGACTCCGGCCATCTCGAGCCAGGAACGGGCCTTGGACATCAAGCCTTCCGGATTTTTCTTGAGAGCACCGACGACGAAGAGACCGACAGAACGCTTCACAGGGTCATGGATGGTATTCACCTGTTCGCCCATGAATTCGGAAAGCGCTTCCATCGCCTTTTCAAGCGTAATCTTCATACGCTACCTCCAGCAATTTTAGGCGGCCTGTGCCGTAGTCGTGGTTGTCGGGGTTGTGGTCGTACCGCCGTTCACAGCCGGTGCGACGACGGGCGGGAACGGAGGCGGCATCGGGGCCACGAACGCAGGGCCGTAACCCGGAGCAAGAGCGTAGTTCGGCACCATCGGTACGGCGATGCGGGAAAGCGTCGCCTGGAGGTTGATGATGCTGTCGCTGAGGATCTTGTCGCGGAGCGGTGCGGCGGTCTCGATTGCCACGACCTTCGTTTCGAGCGCTGCAACCTTTTCGGACAAGGCGAAAACCTTGTTGTCCGAATATTGCTGGGCCTTGAGCAAGGCGATTTCGTTGTCCTTCTGCGAAAGCTGGTAGGACGCGGAAGCTGCCGGGTTCTGGTTGCCACCGAAGATTCCGGCGAGACCGTTGTTGAGGATACCGGAACCGAGAACGGTGCCGATGATACCGGTCGTGAGACCGGCTGTGCCAACGCCCTTGGAGGCGTATTCCTTGTCGTTGTTTTCGTAAGCCATCTTATCATCTCCTTTCAGTTGGCTTGTTCAGTATGCCTATCGGGGACCTCCCGAGTCGGCTCTCTCAATTTCTACGGTGCAGCACGACACGCCCTTCTCGTATCGGTTGCTAACATGGTGGTCCGTGATGACAGTCCAGCAGTCGTCCGGCAATATGCCGACATCGACAAGCAAGTCGAAAATGCTGCTCGTCCCGTTGTCGGAGTCCTTTCGCCTCTTTGTCGAATGGACGAACGTAAGATGGATTTCGACGGGACCTTCAATTTTTTCAATCTTGTAGTGTGTGCGTAGCCACGTCACTGCGGCCTTGTGCCAATTCCTGTAATCCTCGCTGGGAAAAGAACGGCCCGTACGCCTGTCGGTGACACGCGAGTTCTTCTTAGACGGAGTATTGAACGGAAGCTGGAAAATCACGAATCCCCTCATCCTGATTAACCTTATCAAGATACTTCCGCATGGACGCGATGCGGACGAAACACTCAAAGACGCGTACACACGCTTAAATACGACAAAAAAAAACAGGAGGTCCATAAAAACAAAAACGGTTCGTCGAAAGCACCGCATTTGCGTTTAGAATTGTTTTTATCATTTTCGCGGGGTCACGAAAATGGTCGCTATCCTTCCTCGCAGATTACGAGCCGGTCCACGTTGCGGCAGAGCATAGTAACCATAATTTCGGCATTTGTGGATTCAGTTATAAAGGATTTCTTTACATCTCGCCCCATGCCCACGAGGATGCACCCGCTGCTCGAAGCCGCCGTGTTTCCGACATGGATGCGAATTCCACGGCTGGCGGGAACGTTTCCGTTGTAGATAAGAGGAAGTTCCCGCTTGAACTTGGGCGACCTTGAGTTCTTAACGCGGTACATTCCGCACGGCACGGCCTTGGCGGCGTTTTCGAGCGTGTAGCAGACCATCTGCCCGTTTAGGTAAAGACGGCCTAAAATAGCCTTCTCTGTGCGAATGTCGCGAACCAATGTGAGCATTACGCAGCCTCCGTCTTCGGCATCCATACGGTCCTGACCTTGCCAACGTTGGCGCGGCACCAGTCGCCCTCCTTCGGCTCACCGTACCAAGAGCGCGAGAGGCTCACCGCAAGCTGTATGACTTCGGCCTTGCTTTTGCGATACCTCGCCAAATCGCGGAGCATGGCGAAAAGCAGAATGTTTGTATCTTCGAAGCTCAAATCAAGCCCGTAGCCGTTGCCGTCGTGGGCAAACCAACATATGCGCTCTTCGAGCGTACCGAGGTTAGGCGCGTACCAATCGACAATTTTGGGACCGCTACGCCCATCGAAGATAAATCCTGGAGACGTGACCACGGTCAAAGTGCCTTGGTTCGTGTATATCATGAGGTTTATTTCGTCATTAAGTGGATAGCGGCGGTCGTCGTTTTCCATAACACTTTCAAGGCACGAACGACCAGCCACGAAATCGTAACCAATCACTTTAAGACCGTGCTTGTGTAGCTGCTTCATATCACCTCCTCGTCAATTAGAACGCCGATGACGACGATTGCTCCTATTATCCACATACGCTATCCCTCTTTTTTTACGCGCCCCGCCATCATCTCGCAAATGAAAGCCATGTTGCAGGCCATGTGCTTGTAGTGCGGTATGCCCGACTCCGCATCGACGGACTCCGGATTGTCCACGAACTCCAGGGTGTGCCGAAGTAGCGCGTCCACGTAGCGGCGCATCTCCACTGTCTTCCAGTTGTCGGATGAACCATACTTGCGGTTGCCGTACATGCGGACTTCGGCAACATCCTTGATTATCTGTGTAGGCACGAGCGATAGCTGGAGCTTTCCGGAATCGGCCTTTGCGGACTGGTCATTATCGTCTTTTTCTATCATATCTGAGCCTCCTTGAAGACGAAGTAAACAAAAGCGGCAATGTTCAGCGCCGCCGCTGCATACAAAATCCTTGACACAATAACCTCCTTTCCCGCCCGCACCGCCTTGGCTTAAATCTCATTCATCACGCTCGCCATCTCAGTGTAAAAAGGAACGTCTACTCCGTGAAATGTATTCGACTGTCTGGTCCTATCTCGATATTCAAAAGCCAGCTGTCCTTCGAGGTAACGTACCGGTCCGCAGAACTTCCGGATTTTGTTGCACGGGCAGTCGTCTACGTACTCACCGACGTAGTCCACCTTGAGCCAGTCTTCGACTGTCAACAGGCAGCATGCGCAACATACGTGGCTGCCTGTGTCGAATGTCTTTGTCCGCAGCGCAAGCGGCCTGCCGTCATAAGCTCCGAGAAGCGCTTCTAGCTGTGCTTCCGTAGCAATGACGTCGGAATCCATCAGCAGCACGAGTTCTGCGTCCGGGTAGTCCTTCTTGACCAATTCCCGCAGCTCGTGCCAGTTGTGGTTGATGTTGATATCCCGCTTAAGTCCGTAGTCGGATCGCTTCTGCTTGTAGGTAACGTGAGTTCCGAGTACGGCCCTGCAATATACCTTGTCAACATAAATCGTAGCCGTTATCATTCGCCTATGTCCATCCATCCTTCGACACACTCCGCGTAGTTGATTGATATGGTGCCTGTCGTCTGCCCCCGCCTGAATACGAGTTCACTCGGCTTGAACCTGAGCCAAGGCAGGTAGAATGCAGCTTCGCCTGTCTGCGCGCACCAGTTACCGTTGTTGAGGTATATGTATCCACGTACTATGTAGCTCTCGTAGAGGATGTCATCGCCGCTAATGCAGTACGTCGGCTTGACATCTACGTAAAATTCGTCGTCACCGGTGCTCCCGGTACTGACGAACCTCTTGAACTCGAACGTTCCGTCGGCGCCAGGGGAGCCGACAAGCTCACGAAGATTCGTTACTGTACGGACCGCTTGGTCTTCGCCACGCTCGAACGGGAGGACGAACTGTATTTGTGCGAAGTTCGACATCACCAAGTTCTTCGAAAAGTTAACCGCCATGGCGAACGAGTAGCAGTACTTCCTGCGCTTGACTATTGGTGGCGAACTGCCCTGGATCCTGTGGCATGACAGGTAGTTGATGGGCGGAGAGAAATCGGACTCGATCTTGCCGCCAGTCGTCGTCGTATGGGATATCGATATCTTCTTGTCGTTGCGTGTCTGCTGGACAAGAAGATCACCGATGCAGCCGTTGACACCGACAAGATAGTTCAGCCCGGCCCACTCGGCGTCATCCTGCATATAGACTTCGCCCCAAAGCGCATTCGAGCTTGACGTGATGCCTCTGCCTTCCGTGATGCTTACAGAAGCGTTCCGGCCGGCCTTCCTGGAGCCGGCAAAGAACTGCAAGTCTGGAATCGACGGCTTAGGCGTGACTCCAGAGTCATACGCGATGTTGTATAGAAGGCCCGACGGGAAGCTACAGAGTAGCGGAGAACTTGCATCCTTCTTGTCCAGCATCGGCACGACGCGCCAGCCATCCGTATAGCCGTCAAAAATGTAGCGCCCCTCCTCCCTCAGCCCGTTACCGTCATTCCACAGATACATGCGACGCCCCCTAGAAAGCGTAAATGATACCGACGACAGGGTCGTTAGGGATGGACGAGATGTGCTCGATCCCGTTGACAGGGCGTTTTACCCCCGACACGTATCCGCTGGGCTGTCCAGATACTTCGGTGATCGACGGCGACACGTTCGGAGTCTTGGTCAGGAGGAATACGTTCATCACGCCGGAGTAGCCTGGACGCCTCATATAGACCACCATGTCGTTGTTCTGGTAGTAAGTATAGCCGAACTGGATGTCAGATATAGTGTCACCTGACAGTTGTGTGTACACCACCTTTTTTGCGCCGTTCCTGTTGGACACGGTAACGTGCCACAGATTCTCTACGTTGCCTCCTACGTCCGCACCTCCGGCTACAAGCATCGAGAAGCCCATGCTTGTCACGGCATACGGCAACGTACCCAGAGAGTACCACTTGGCCGATGAAACGCCCGTAGATGGCTTCGAATTCCAGTAAGCTGTCGCCGCGTTGCCTCCGTACTCGGAGGCCGTAAGTCCGAGGACGTTAGAAATCTTCGACATGATGTACGTCCATAGTGCGAGTACCGGCCTCCTGTGATAAGAAGTCGTCGTCGTACCTCCGCCTGCGAATTGCGATACGTAGTAGTCATTGTCTCCAGGAGCGGACGACCCTGTAGAAAGCTTGTTGATAAGCGCGCTTACGCCCTCCCCGGTGCCATTCGATCCGTCAACGTTCAGCTTGTCCGAGTGTGTGTGGCTTTCAGGCGGGTACGCGTCCGGCTTTCCGATCACATTGGCCCACGCCACGGAAGTCGCTGAAGCCGCCGTTCCGCTGATGTTGACCGGCAGAGTCTCGTTGTCCTTGACCTTGGATGCCGTTATTGAGTCATCCGCTATCCCGGACGTACCGACAGTGCACTGCTGCACCTGCCCATTCTGGTCAATAAATACAGGGATTGACTGCGATCCGCCAGATCCGTACACGTATCCCGATTCTCCGAAAGCCATGCGGACGTTGCTGGCGATGTCGTTAGACGAGACTGCTGTTCCGTCGCTGTACGGGGCCGAATCAGATACAGTGACATTCTGCGATGTTATGTTTCCGTCGGTACAGAAGCTGAAGCTGCAAGCGGACTCAAGCTTGAAGTAGACGAACGCCTGCTGTCCGTCGTCCGTCTTGAGATAGAACTTGTTGATGTGCCTTTGATATCCCGACCTCTGGTTTCCCTTGACATATATAGTATGCCGTCCATACCTGAAAGCCGAAACCACGACAACGTAAGTTACAGGGGTGGCTTCCGAATGCGTGGCCATGTAGAGAGTGACGACGCCGTTGGAGAATCCGTTAGACACGTTAATGCAGAGCCAAGTCCCGGCACTGTAAGTTACAGGATCCATCCCTCTTCCGCTACGGCAGATCCCGGATGTAGCGGACAGCGGCGAGTTATCTCTCCTGTCCGGCTTCCACGTGTAAAATTCGGCGCTGTCGCTGTAGATGCCCTGGGGCATCTGCGACGAAGGAACCTTCCCGTTCGCGTCAAGCGATGCGACGCCGCTTGCCGCCCCTACGCTTGAAGACTGTACAAATCCGTTCTTGATCTTGGTCCACAGCGATGTTATTGCGGAAGACAGCCTCCTGGCCGTCACTCCGTTAGTAGATGTAGGTGCCGCCATGACAGAACCTCCTTACTCTAGGGAGTCAATGAGCGCCGTAACTTCTTCCGTGGTCATCTCCTGTACGCTCCTGTCCACGCCGACTAGCTGGTAGTGCGTACCGTCGTACACAAGAATAGCCGTATCACCACTCTGTACAACGCCTCCGGTTATGGCAGAGTTCTTCCAGTAGATAGCCTTTGCGCCAGTGCCGTTGATATTGAGCGTGGCGTTTGCAGGCACGTCAGCAGAGAACTTGATGCAGACCATGCCGCCGTTTCCGCCGTTTAGCGTGTAGTCCGAAATCGCGGCCGTGAACGCAGGGCTTGTACCGGCAGTAGAAGAAGCGTATCCGTGGCCAAGCTTCGGGTTGCTGTAAGTCGAGTTGTTGTCCGGTGACCATATGTCCTTGGATACTGCGCCGACGACGTGGCCCTTTGCATCCCTCTTGAGACTTACGAGGACGTTGACTCTCGTGCCGCCACTAGACGCAGTCGGGAGCTGCGCGGCAGTACCGCCGCCTGCGTCAATCTGGGAGCCGGAATCCTCAGCGGGGGCGTAGTGGTGAGCAGCGTCAGTCACGCTTTGGTCTGTCGATGATATGGTGACCCTGTCGTTAGTGGAGTCGGCTGTTACCGTCGTGGCACCGCCACCGACAAGTTCGACGGTGTCCGTCTTGGAATCGGCCTCGACGGTGGTGCTCCCGACCTTGACCTTGCTGAAGGCGTTCTGGTTGACTTCTGCCAATGACTCGATTCCTGCTAACTTTTCCTTTTCGGCGTTAGTAAAGTCGTTAGAGCTAAGGCCCTTCCCGATCTCCTTGTCCACCTTCTTCGCAAGTTCCGTGAATGCGCCGCCGGTCGTAAACTTCGTCGTTCCGCCTTCGACTGGAGTCGCGGAGTCGCCCGTATTGACTACGGATCCGAGACCGACATCTGACTTTGTCACGTTGTGCGGGTTTCCGCTTGTTAGCTGGCTGTGGTCATAGGCAGCCTTGCCGCGGTCGCCACGGTAGGCGGTAGACGACGTTTCACCAAGCGCGAGGTCCGAGCCTGTCTTGACGTAGGTGGTTCCAGTCCATCGGTACGGTACATTCGTCTGGATGTCAACGTAAAGGATGTCGTCTACATGCGACATCTGATTTGTGTGTTCTGCGTCGGAGTAGAATTCACCATTGTAGTAGTAGCCGTTGCGGACATCGTCATAGCTTCCCGGAATCTGCGACGTCGGGATCTTCCCCGAACTGTCCAGTGTAGCTACGCCGTTCGCCACGCCCATTTCAGACCGCTTGACCTGTGCGTCGTTAGTGACGTTGCCGAGTCCAAGCCCTGACTTGGTGACATCTACGTACTGGTTAGTGTCGGGGGTTAACGCGTTACCATTGACCTTCACTCCCTGTATGGCGCTGTCAGCCTTGCCGCCCTGCGTAGAGGTAGCGAAGTCGGAAGCCTTCTTGCCGGAGTCCTTCAGGTCGCCGTTTGAATCCAGGGAAGCGAGATTGTTGTTCGTCGCTCCCGTCACCTTATTAGCCTTTCCTGATAGTGCCGTCGTTATCTTGGTCCAGAGGCCCTGGAGAGTTGCCGACAGTTTTCTTACCGTTACGTTGTTTGTCGATGTAGGTAAAGCCATTTTCTGCTCCTATAAAGAGTTGATTAAGTCCTCGACTTCCTGGTCGGTCATTTCCGTAAGCGCGTCCTGCTTACCGTTGATGGCCCCGGCTACGGCCCTGTTTTCGACAGGATTCCGGCTCTCCAGGTCAAGATTCTCGTCAACGTCAGGTATTGCCGAGCGTATGTCGGGGTGGGCCTCTGCTGACAGGTTGTGCTCGTACAGTGCGCCCGCATTGTCGGCGTCGCCCTTCTTGACCTTGGCTATGAGCTTCTTCAGACCCTTCGTGTCGAGCACCTGGCGCTTCTCGGATTCTTCACTTCCTTCCGTTGCCTCCATTCTTGTACTCCTTCAGTGTCTCGATTACGATGTCCATCTTAACGAGGACTTGTGCCAATTGCACGTTCAGCGTGGCAATGTCCTTGCCCGTAGCCTCGATGCGTACTTCAGCCTTGTCCTTCCACTGCTGTATAGCCCTATGTTCGACCTCTATCGCAGTCAGCCGAGCTTCGGAATTTCCGCTGTCCTTGTGCTGGATGTAAAACGTTGCGGCAGCCATTAGGGCCACCATCCCCGTAATCAGTGGATGGAGTAGCCTGCGCCACTTCTCGTGCTCGTTTTCTTCGTTCCTGTTGCCGGCCATAGTTATGCCTCCATGACGAGTACGGCGTAAGTATGCCCTAGCTGAGAGCTGGCATGGAAACCGACGCAGCAAAACGTCTTGAAGCTATGGGGAGGCACGGTTACGTTTTTATTGCCGCCTTCGGCGGTGGTGAAGAACCATACGGTCTTGTCCGATGAGGTCGTGTTGAGAAACCGCTTAACCTGTCCAACCTTCCAGAGCGACTCCAGCTCCACGGCCCTCGAGTCTTCGACGTCCGAGAACGAGTCAACAGACACGAAGTCCGTCGGCAAGTTGTATGCGGACAACAAGCTGCTGACTGATACAGTTGCATTTTCTGTCTTGGGTGCGATAGAGTCCACTTTTGCCGTGCCGTTGAGGACCACTCCGCCTGAAGAGTGACCGACCGACACTGGAGTAACGTTGCTTGTACTTGGCAGGACCTCGTCGGTGTTCACAGAATCCGATTCCAGACCCCCAGTCGCGAAAATCTTGGAGCCGAAGACAACACCGCCTGTAGCGCCTATCGAGAGAACCATCGAAGTGTGATCGTACTCGACATAGGCGTGAGAAGCCGGAGTTGAAGACGGAGTTGATCTTGATATGAACTGGATCCCACCGCCAGAAGATGACGAACCTTTGATCGATATCGTGTAGCTGTCGTTGTCTAGGATCAGCCCCGCGTAAGACTTGATGCAGTCACCATCTAGGTGCATTTCGTAGGTACTTGTACCATCCGTGAAGGTGACGCTCGTTACAGTGACGTCTCCGGCAGCTCCGCCGATTAGCTTGCGGAGTTCCGCGACCGTCATGAACTTGTCGCGGTCGCTTCCGGTCCCGTGTATAATGTAGATCTTGTCGTCATTCGCAGCATTCGCTGCGAGAAGTTCGAGCTTGTCAAGCAATGTCGTGATGTTTTCAGCCATTTTCCTGGGCCTCCTCTGCCGGGGTGGAATCCCACAGCTGTTCTAATTCGCTCTCGTTGTATGCGTCTGTCTTAACCGTGCCCTCCACGTCGCTGTCGCGCACGAAGTAGCCGTTGGCGTCGCCAGCATCCGGCAGGTCCTTGATGCGTACCGCATCTACAGGGGTGCCGTTCCATTCTGTCTCGATGACGGGTATGCTCGGCACTGATGGTCCTTGCAGTTTCACACGCACCGGCAAGGATTGCTGACTGACGACGATGTTGCCGAGGTTGTCGGCAAGAAGTACCTCGCGCTCGATATTCGAGTCGTCGGCGACCATGAGCATGAGCTTTCCGTTCGCGTCACCCATGAGCGAGCCGTCGGCAAACTGTATCGCGGCCCCAGGCAGCCCGAGAACGCCAGCAGGGGCGAGCTTGCGGACCTGTGCGCGTGAGAGCTGGTGTCCGCCCTGCTCCCATCCGCCCTCGCCGTCGGGTCGCGGCCCGTCGTACACGAAGAACGTGGCCGGCGCCTCGTCCATGTACTGGGGATGCGGATCGCCGGAGATAAGTGCAGACGAGTATATTACCGCGTCCGGGATCCCCTTGTTCAAGACAACTTCATTCTTGATTCTGTCCCTGTAGGATGTATCGCTTTCTTCATATTTGCGTTTCACTCCTGCGATAGAACCTATAAGATCAAGCAATTTTCCACTCGCCCCGTCCATGTCCAGGGCGTTTTGCAGAGAAATAGACGCGTCGTCAAGCGGTTGTAGCAGCTTGTCTATAGAGAGCTTCAATACGGCCTGTAGCCTGTTGTCAGCGCCTTCAGGCAGTACGTAATTCTTCGTGGTCCCGTCTTCGTCGTCGAAATAAGTCTGGGATTCAATTTTGGAACGAAGGTTCCCACGGTACTGCTCTAGGAACAGTTCCTTCACCTTAATCCACAATTCTTTTTCAACAACCGACATGCTACGGACCAACAATCGTTATGTTTTCGACAGGGAGGCTTGCAAATCCACCTTGGGGTACGGCGATTCGGGATGACTGCCAAGTGGTCCCGTTTTCAGATACTTCAACATTTACGGTGTCTATACCAGGTACCTTGTAGATTGCCTGGATGGCACGTTGCGGGATAATATCCTTTCCACGAGTGTATTCAGTAACGGCCCAGTTGGCTATAGCATCCTTGAGCTGATATTCGTAATCGGTCGGGAGGACTTCTTCGGCGTACTCGGTTATCGTGACCCGCATGTAGAACGGGGTCGAAAGTTCTACCCTGAAAAACTTGACATTGTGTTCATTCCCCACGATGTCCTTAGCCGTCCCTGAAGTTGTTCCGAATGACTTTATACCCGCGGGCTTGCAGTTCCATATAGCCTGAGCGATATCGTCATCTGCGATAGACGAATAGCTCGTAGGGATATAAACGGCAAAGGAATGTCCTGGAATACCGTAAGAATTCGGTTCGGGTTCGGCATTTTCTTCTAGCGACACGAGCGGCCCAATATTGTCGCGAAGATAAGTCAACATTCCGTCGAATGTGGCAAGGCCCTTGTTTTCCGCCGAAAGCACCCTCGCCCTGAGCGAATCGTCGCTTTCGCCATCGCCCCTCTTCACACCCTTCAAAGTCGCAAGATTGTCGAGGAATACGCCCTGTGCGCTCGCGATGTCGAGGTTTGATACGGCACCATGCAGCGCTTCCTTCACTTCGTCGTACGCGTACCCAAAAAGGTCAATCAGCTGCCCGTCTGGTGAACTGGGGTCAAGGATGAGTTCGCTACCGAAAATACCCTTCATGCCCTTTTCGAGTTCTTCGCGGATTTCGCGGTAACTCCTTACAGAAAGCCCGTTCTCGTCAAGAATTACACCGATAGCCATGAATCAAAACTCTCCCGTCGTTACGCTTCCGTCCCTTGACTGCACCTTGAACTTGCCGCCCATGTTGCGGCTTCCGCCCTTAACTTCGAGCGTTATCTTCACGACCTTCTTCACTGTCGGCAACTGTGACAACTTCTGACGTATTATCGCCGTAGCAACGTCGAGGTACTGCGCCGGTAGTCCTAGAATCCTCTTGAACCACGGGACGCCGTGCGTGTAGTCCACGAAGGACTCGCCTTCCTCGCAACGGAGAAGGCATAGGCACTGCTGTTCGGCTTCCTTCCTGTACGAATCGACGTCGGAAGGGAGGATACGCGCTATGTGCGTACCAGAAAGCGCAATGTCGTGGTTGTTGTCAAGGCGCAATTCGTTCATACTGAACAAAAAATTAGACCGCCATCCTATATGAATGGCGGTTATTGTAGAACGTTGTCAAATACGCTTAATTTCGCATCCGGTCATTCAGCCTTGACGCTCGTTTGCCCTGCGGATTGAACGGTTGCCGTAATAGTGAATGTCTGCGTCGTCTGTGTGTTTGGGTCTGTTGCCTGTACGTCGAACTCCGCCGTGTCGCCTTCGAGCAGGACGTATTCGCCGTCGGCCTTTACTTTCCGTGCGGAGCTCTCGAAATTTCCTGTTACTGGTGCGCCTACCGGGACAGTGTAAGTACCGATTTGCCACGACGATGCGGTAAGTTCAAGGCCGTCAAGGTAAACGCCGTTACCGTCTATCCTCACATTACTCGATGCCTGCCCTAGCGTCGCCGTGACGATGGCGGACAATGCGCCCGCCGTATAGACTATCGTCATCCCTTCCACGGCTACGTACTTCATGGCGCCGACACCTCAAGATGCCCGTTTACGAGAACCGTGCCGTCGTTCTTCATCTCGATAGTACCTTTCCCTTCCACCTTGTAGGAATCGCGCCCTATCGTCACGGAAACGGCCCTGTCGCCGCTTCCACGGCTCAACGGGATAGCTATAAGGTCGTTCAGGTCGTTTCCGGAAAAAGACTTCGGGTCATACGGCCCCTTGTCCTCGCCGCCTTCCACCCAGGCGCGGAGGTCCCGGCTAGACGACACGCAAAGCATCGGGTCGCCCTCGGCAAGCTCGAACTTTACGACAGCCGCGGAAGTACCTGGCCAAAGGACGGGTACACCCTCGACTGGGAGCGGTTTGCCGTCCTTGCCGTCCGGCTCTATCTGCATGTTCTTCAGCGTGTTCCTGATGGACGGAGTCACGTCAACCGTACCGTCGCCGTTAAGCTTCTTCACTACGGCAGGGAACGCCGTCTCGAACCCTTCCATGTAGGAATCTATGAGCGTCCTCACCAGCTTTACGATGATCCTGTCAAGTCCGTTTGCCATCTATGCCCCCGTTCGGCTCCTGTGCCGTAAATTCAATAGTGAAGTCGCTACCGACATTACCACCCCTGTACGTGCAGTCGGTGACGATGTAGCGCCCCTTGACCGCAAGGACGCTGTCATACTCGCTTCCGTCCGATCCGTCGATGTCAACGAAGCTGTTCGGCACTATCGCGGTGTTCATGAGGCATCGCCCGCGCACCTTCTTGATGCGGTCGATTTCCTTGCTCGGCCGTTCAAGAGGCTTCACGTCGCCTTCTTTCTTGGACATGAAGAAGTAGTTCGGGTCGTCCCCGAAGTTGACCTTGTTGAGGCTCTCGTCGCGCTCCATGCGGCACTCGAGAAGCCCGGTCTCGTGCGTGAGTTCCACTTCTTCAAGTTCTATCGACTTGTCGCGACCCATGACGATTAGCTCGTTGTTGTCGAGGTAGAGTATCGTCTTGCCGGCGCCCTTGAGCGCGTACTCGTAGAAGTCCTGTATAACGTCAGTGAAAGTCCCGGAGCGCCTGTAAGGGCGTTCAAGCGGTTCGTCGATGAACGCACCCTGCCCAGCACGTAGGACTATCCCCGCATAGTCGCACAGTTCCTGTAGGCACGACCGCATCGTCTTTCCTTTTGAGAAGCACACGGAACAGTTCAGACGCGCGAGCTGGTAGAAGTTCCCCCTCGCCTGCACACAGTTTATTTCCAGGGCAACATCCTTTCCGTTCCGTCTAGGAACGGCGTACGCTATCTGCCCAGCAAAAATTGTCTTCGCGCCGCCCTCGTCCTCGTAACCCGCCTTCAGTATTACGGAGTTTCCTTCGTTCATTATCGAGTTCAGCGTGTACGGCTTCGGGTTGTAAATGGTGATTTCCGCGCCATTGTCGAACCACTCGACAGACCGCGTCACCTCGAACTCGATGTCGAGCGCAGAAAGGTCGAGCGACGCTTCACCGCCAGCCTCGTTCCCTTTGCTGAACTTGCCCACAAGCAGCTGGACTACCCTACCGAACGCCATTTGCTATGCCTCCCCCGTCAGTACGGAAATTAGCTTCCGCGTTTCGTCTCCGTCGATGTAGTTGAGCGTGTAGTCGCTTCCCATGTTGTCGAATCCGAGCGGGTCCTTGCAGTCGAGCGTCTTCTTCAATACGACAAGGTCGCCGCCCTTGAGGCAGCGATTCCTGTATGCAAGCAGCGGCGTATTCGTGACGAGCCGTATGCCTTTGTTCTTTCCATCTACGGACTCGAAGTCGGCGAACCAGTGTCCGTCGCGGCTGTTCCACAGTAGGCGTATCGAGAGCGAAACGCCCGAAAGGTTCACGGACAGGGTGCGCCATGCACCTCCGTCCTTGTTTATCGGTATCTCCATCATGGCTGCATCACCTTCCCGGTTGTTGATTCCTCGATCTTCGACGAGTTCCTTTCTACGGCTGTCGCCTTGCCCGCCTTCGTGTTCTTGGCCATCTTCTTGCCCGCGTCAGTTTCCTGCGTCTTCGGAGCCGGCGCGTTCCACACCCCGTCACGGCGCACGATTGAAACTTTCGCCGTTTTCACCTCGCGGAGCTTCGCCGTGAACTTTATGCTTTCGCCGTCCTCCGGGCCGCGCGAATACGGCATTGACTCGAAAAGCATCTCCTCGTAAACTTCGAGTGAAGTTACAAGTCGAACCGGCTTCCTGCTTCTTGCTATTTCTTTCAGCTTCTCGAATTTCTTGAGTGCCACATTTCCGCGCCCCTCGACACCGTCCACATTTACTTCGTCGGCTTCTTCGTTCACAGTGCCGTCGTCGTTGACGTACCCGCTTTTCTTACTTCCTATCGGATGGTTCGTGAACATGCCCGTTATCTGGACTGTACGCAGGCGTTCCTGTACGTGGTCGCTTATGCTGGATCCGTTCTCAACAGCGTGTTCCGGGATGTCGAAGTCAAGTGAATGCGACTCGTCGATGAGCAGGTCGAACGGCAGTTCGGCTATACCGAAGTCCTCTTCCCTGAAAAAGAGTGAAGACTGCACCACCTTCGGCGGGATATCGCTACCTGTAAACTTGTCTATAAGTCCCTGGTACGGAAAGGTAATCATAGCGCGAAAGCCTTTGCCGCCGCCGTGCGGCTTGTGAAGTTGAGCTGCGATGTTGCGAAGAAACGCAACTTTTCCTTGATTATCTTTGCCGTCATTTCAGAATCAGCCTTTATGTTGTTATAAACCGTGATGTTGTTGTTGTACGTGTCGCCCTTGGACATCTTGGCCTGTTCTGCGGCAATCTGCTTCGATATAACGTCCTCTTCGCTGAAATCCGCTTTAGGGACTGAACCGACCCTGTTCATTTCGTGCATGTGGCCTTGCGCCTTCGCCTTACGGCTGCGTTTCTCGAACTCGAGCCTCATCCAGTCTATCTGTCTAGAACTCAAGCCACGGAACACCATACCGGCAGACAGGCTTCGGGTATTGTTCAGGTCGAATCCAGAAGGAAGCCCGTTCAGCCTTGACAACGCTTCCGCCTTTTCGCTATCGGTGAGGCCAATCTCATTTTGTTTTTGCTGCGCGCTCCTTACATGGCGCATTTCCTCGTCGAAATTCGCATTATGAGTGGTACGATCGTATTCCTTCGATTTTTCGGTAGCAAGCTCCATAGTTGTCTTTGCTGCTTTGTAAATCTGTTCGAGACCCCAAATTGCACCCGCGACAAGACCGCCCTTTCCGATGCTCTTCAGCGTCTTGCCTAGCAGCAAGAAACCCGTCCCGGAATCAAGCGCGGAGGCCCTAGCGGAACGCATGGCCGGGCCGAGCAGCTTCATCGCCGCGACGAACCCCATGATTTCCACCGGAGCCTGCGAAAACAGCTTCAGTGCGTCGGAAAACGCGCTTGCGAACTCGCTGATTTCTCCAGTGTGCGCCTTCACTGCGTCCATGAGCGAAACGAGAACGTCCTTGAAGCCCTCGAAAACTTTCTTGAGCGTCGGGAGGTTTTCCTTCGTGGACTTTGCAAGATCTCCAACTACAGGCAACAGTTCGCGCCCGATTTCCTCGCGCATGTCGCCGATGTCGTTCTTGAGCTGCTGAATCTTGCCTTCGTCCGTCTTGGCGAATTCGTCGGCAAGGCCCTTCCAGTCTGCCATCGCCTTTTCAAGGGCGGCGACCTTCAAGTCCTCGACGTTCTGACCCCTGTGCTCCTTCAGCCACTTGAGCAATTCCTTGTCATCGGCGCTGAGTTTTAATTCCCCGGTTTTCTTGTCGGTCTTTACATTCCCCTTTTTAAGGTCTTCATTCAGTTTCAACGCATTCGTAATCATTTCGAGTTCCGAAGTGTCGAAACCCTTCTTACGCAACGCCTCGAAAGAACCGTCGAAAGCCTTTCCAAGACCAGTTGCGAGGTTGGAAAGCATCTGCGGGTTCATTTCCGCACCGCCAGTCATGCCCATGGAATAGTCGGCAAGGAGGTTCATCATTCTGGAAAGCCTTCTCGGGTCCTTGACGAATGTCGAAAGCTCAGCCGCGCCTGCAAGCATGGCTTCGTCGCCGATGGTAGTTCGCTTCTGAATCTGCGACGCACGGAGCTTGATGAACTTCGACGCATTGCCCATACCGTTGTTGCGGAGGACAGTGTCGAGCATCTGTTCCTGCTTGCGCTGCGTAACGAAGGCGTCTATGCTTCCCTTGCCGAAACCGACAAGAGCTGAAATTCCCTTGAAACCGGCATAGGCCGCGACGAGACCCGTCACGGCGCCCTTCATCCTGTCAAATGCCGAAGCAAGGCCGTTCGTTTCCTTCGTAGCGACCTTCATTCCGGCTGCAATGTCCCTTGTCTTCTTCGCCGTCTCGCTTGCGACCTTGCTCGCCTTCTGCATGCCCTTCTCGAGACCGGACGCGGGATTGTTCCCTCCTACTCCGGCGACACCGCCGCCGAAAGCCTCGCGGAAACGCTTCACGGCAGCGACTAGCTCGCTGTCGTCAACTTTCAGCTTTATCGACTGTACAAATTCTTCTGCCATCTACACGGCCTCCGCGTCATTGCTTTTCCTTGTTCTTCTGCGAGTAGAGTTCAGTCCACGCGCTCTTGTAGTCCTGTTTCATGCGCAGGTACGCCCCGAAATTGCACATCCTGTCAAACGTCCACTCCGCCTCTATATCAGAAAGCGGAACATGCGCTTCCGAGACGATACGCCACACGAGCACATATTCCGCTGATCCGCCGCTAAGTTCGCCGATGTCGCCGAGGGCCTTTATGTCCTTCGCGTCGGCGTTCTCGAACGCGGCTACGATTGGGTTTGAACGGTTGAGCCGCCATCCGTCACCTTCGGGGCCTCTGCGAAAGGGGAAAGTTTTTCTTCCTTCCACACCTTCACGAGAAGCACGTAGATTTCGTTGAAGCGCCCTTCGAAATGCGAAGTCACGGCGTCGAAGTCCGAAAGCGTGACATTCTTCTTGCCCTGCGTCACTACTGTTACGTTCTTCAGAGTCGTCTCGACAATCCAGCGGAAGTCTTCGCGCCCCATGTCAGAGAACACCCCGGACATCGCCACGAAAGCGTCGCCCTCGTCGTCGAGGAACATGCCAGTCCGCGCCATCTGCCCGACAACGCCGAGCACCTTGCGGTCGAGGTCCATGGCCTCGAACCCGGTGTGCGGAAGGAGCTGGTATTCGTCCTCGCCAATCTTGAAGTTAATCGGCTTCATAGGCTACTATGCCCCCTCGAATGCGGCTTCGGCCTTGACCTGCAATACGATGTTGCGCGGCTGCGCCTGTCTGCCCTTCACCGCGTCGCCCATGCTCTGAATCCACGCGACGCCCATGAGGACGTATGCGCCGTTGAGGTCCGTGATTGCGAACGGGAACGGGCCGGCGCCCGTCTTCTCGTCGGTGACACGCAACGTCTCGATGGCGTTGATCTGCGGACTCGTCTGCATCATCGGGAGCGTTACCGTGTAGAGGTTACGCACCATGCGGGAGCGTTCCACTGCGCCGTTTGAGCCTTCCACGGTCTCGAAGTCCGGACCTTCCTTTGAAATGGTCGGGTCGCCGTTGAAGTCGGTGAGCGCGATGCCGTTTAAGGAAATGTTTACCTTTGTGTGGTCGTAAGTCTTGAACATAGACATAATCTTTCACCTCCTTAAAGGGTAACGAGCAGCGAGACCTGCACGACGGTGTGTATTGCGTTCATCCTTGCGTAACGCCCGCTGATTAGCGGGAGGTTGCGCTTGCGGACATCCTCGGCGTAGTTCGCCACGAGGTAGCTGTACGGCTTGTAATCGACCGTAGCGGAATCGGCCATGACGTACTGGTGGTCGGTATCCTGCGCCACGGTGAGGACGTTCAGCACGGATGCGGCGACCGCCGCGATACCTGCGTCGTCGTAGTTGATTCCGTTGCCATCGTTGCCTTCCCCAAGCAGCCTGTAGATACGGCTCTGCGCGTTGAAACGGATCCAGTCGTCCTTGATAATCTGGTCGATGAAGTTTTCGCTGCTACCCGTCGTACCCATGAAGAGACGGGCTTCGCCGGAGTCCTTGACATAGATATTGATGCCTGCATCAATCCATTCTTTGTACTGGTCTACGGTGTAGGAATCCGGCTTCGCGAATTTCAGTTTCTTGTGTGCAAAAGTTCCTCGTGCAGAGTCTCTTGCGCAACGAGAAGCTGCAATTTCGACACAGATAAAGTCCTTTTGTCCGTCCTGTGTCTCGTTGTGCTTGACAACAAAAACTCGGTTGCATCCGTGGTTCTTTAGCCCACTTGCATCCGCAACCTGTATTTCAGCGACCTTCTTGGCGTCGGAAAGCCAAGTCTGCCATCCTGTTGCAGGGTCTGTAAGAAGTCCTTTTGCGAAAGCGGTATCGTTCGTTGCAACGGCGATGTGGTAGAAAGTGAAGTTGTTTGCGGCTTCCTTGACTGCGGTGAGCAGGGCGCTATTTTCAGCTACCTGTGCTACAGGAATACACACGACGCGGGACGGCTGCGAATCCATACCAAAGAAAACGGAAGCCATCGCGTAGATTTCGGAATCTGTGCCGCAGCGTTCGGCGACGGCCTTGGAAGATGCCGTTTCGAACGCTTCGAGTGTGCCTACGCCAGCAGTGACTTCGGCAACGGAAGAAGAGCCGAAGACGATGTTTTCGTCGAGGCTCTTGACGGAGATTTCTGCGCCAACATAACCGACAGCCTTCGCCGTGAGTGTGAGCTTCGTTGTTCCGTCGGTAGCGGTGAAAATCTTGGAGCCGTCCGTAGCGTCATTTACCGCAGTCACGAGGTCGTCGATGACATCGGCAACTGAGTCGGATGCAGTGGTCGTGATTCCGAAAGATTCATTGCCGATATTGAGAGTGATTTTCTTGGAACCTTCCGCACCGGATGTACCGGATTTCAGCGCCGGAGTAACATCGACGACGCGGGTTGCGAAGGTTCCGTTGCGGCCGACAATGGCCACCGTGTTTACATCCACCGTGGTGACGCTCGACATGGCGTCCTGGATGCTGATCTTGACAATCTGGTCGATAATTTCAGCCATTGTCCTATGCTCCTGTTAGTGTTAAAGGTTCGACGCTCTCGATCTTCGGAACGTCCTCTGTAATCTCGTCTGCGAAGTTCACGCGCATGGTGAACCGCCACTGCCTCACGATGAACTCGCCGTCGAACGTGTCGACCGGGATGATGCTCCCGAAGTCCCACACGCTGAACCCCGCCTCGGCACCCGCCTTGTCGCGGAAGTCCTTGCGCTGGATCAGGTTGCGGACCATGCGAAGCGCCTCGCCGTCGCCCTCGACCTCTGTGAACGAGACCGTTGCTACCTGCTGGAACACGAACTTCGCGCCATTTCCCGGAGGCGGCTGCATTTCCGAGCCGTGCTGTCCTACGTCCTCGACGCGCACGGCGACATACTTGCCGACGGGAGCCGGTAGGCTCGACGGGGACTTCCTGAACGGACAATCAAGGAGGGCATTGCCGTTGAAGTACTCGACAATGCTCCCCTTGATGCGTTCAACCAAGGATGACTCAAGTTCTTTCTGCTGCACTCCGTCAGGCATTGCTTGCGCCCTCCTTCAGTGCATCCGGGATCTGCGACGGCGGCACGAGGCAGCCGACATACTTGTAGTGGTCGATGAGGCCGTTCAGGTTCGGCAGCTCGTCCACGAGTTCGTATAGGAACCCGCCACAGCGCACGTAGCCGAGGCCATTCCCGTCTTCCGAACGGAAGTCGAGGCGTTCGCTCGAATAGACCTTTACGGTGCCCGTATTGCGCGAAAGGGCGACCGCGGGTACGGTCTCCTTGCCTTTGAACGGCTGGACGGTCCCTCGAACGGTGCGCGTGGTCTTCTCGCCCGGCACGGCGTTGCCGCGCAGGTCGATGGTGGGCCTTCCGATCCTCACGAACTCAAAGGAACGATTGAACAACGTTGCCACAGCCAAGCCCCATTCCGCAGAACGCGCCGCCCGTCACACCCGGACGGGGCGAATACTGCTCCAAAAGTTCAAGGTATTCCTGCCCGAAGACGGTGTTGGCGAGGTCGTTGTTTTCGCCGGACGAGCCGCCCGAGGAGTAACCAACGGAGAGGTCACCCTCGCGCTTGCTCGTTACCGGGCCAGCGACGCCCTCTTTTGCCATGTCGAGGAGCGTGGCCTTGTGCATTACCATGAGGGATAGTGCATACACGTACGCCTTGCCGAAGTACTGCCGGCCTACGCGGAGTTCCGCGCCACTGATCATGGCATCGAGACGCGGGCTTTTAGCCACGGAATCCTCGAGGTAGCCTACAAGTTCGATTCTTTCTTCGGGTGTCATTGCCATCTTCAGTTCGCCTTCGTTAAGCTTCAACGCCGCCGTCTTCTTCCTCGGCCTTCTTGGCGGCTTCGGTCGCGGCCTTCGCCTCGGCCTTCATCTTGCCGAGCTGTGCGCGGCGCTTTTCGGCAGCGCCGGACACCTTCGCGTCGCCTTTGCCGAGCTTCTCGAGTTCGTCAACGACGCCTTCGGTGTTCGCGTCCTTCATCGCGGATGCGGGGTCGTCGGAAACGACCACTTCGTCCTCTTCGACGTAGTGCTTCAGGCCGGGGAACTTATCCGTGTCGATTTCCTCGGCAACGTTCGTTCCCGGGAGGAGCATGGTGTCGCCGAAGACGAGCGCGCGCTTCGTGCGGTTGTTGTAAATCTTCTTCATCGTTTTTCTCCAGAATTGATGCTACTTGAATGAGTGAAAAAAAGGATTACCGCCCCTCCGGAGTGTCGCGGGGACTAGCCCCGCGCTCGCTCCTGGAGAAACGAGTAAACTGTGTCGTCACGGCGCGTTTACACGCCGTCGCAATACACGACGCCCTTGAGGTTCTTGATCACGGTGCCGCCGATGCGGGCGTAGCACGGGACCTTGTAGTGGAGGGCCTGTTCCTGCGGGTTCTTCTGGCGGAAAGGTTCCGGGAGCACGTAGGAGAGCACGTTCTTTGCCTTGCGGTAGAACACTGCGCGGCCCGTGCCGTTTGCGCCTGCGTCTTCGAGCAGTTCGGAACGGTACCAGTTGACGATCTGCGGGAACTTGGCCTTGAGGGAGTCGAGGATGGACGTGTCGATGCTGTCGCTGACGTTGGTCGTTTCGAGGTAGCCGAAAGCGTCGTCCGGGAGGATGACGGAGTCGATCTTCGTTGCGACCTTCTTGTCCTTGAAGAGGTTCTTCTGTGCGGCGAACACGGCGCGGAACTGTGCGACGATTTCCTTGTAGGTCTTGTTTTCGAAGTCTGTCTGGCCGGAAGTGCCTGCGGAGGATTCGACGACCGTCACGTTTTCGTTGTTGAAGAGGCCCGTGACGCCCTGGCCTTCGTCACCCATGAGGAGGACGTCGTCAACCTTTTCGTCGATCTTGCGGCGTGCAGTTTCGGCGTCGTCGCGGGAGAGGTCAACCTTGGTGGCGAGCCACTGCTGGAGTTCGAATTCGGAGTAGGCGTAGGAGTCGCCGATGGTCTTGATGCCGACGCTCTTCGGGGTGAGGAAACGTGCGACCGGCGGGAGGTCGTCGGCGTAGTCGGCGATGAATGCGGCCATGCCGACTTCGGAGACTACCTTGTAGCCCCATGCGGACTGCCACGGCTGAACGCCGTCCTGCATAGGGATGAAGGTGGTGGCGTTGAGCGCGACTCGGTCAAGGCCGTAGGTTTCGTTTGCGATTACGCCGAACATGGCGAGGATCGCGACTTTCTGGGTCGGGGAAAAGTTCATTTCTTACCCTCCTTATGCGATTTCGAGCTGGGCGAGTCTGCCGTCTGCCGCGTTGCTCTTGAACACGCCGCCCGTGATGGCGGTAGCGCTGGAGCTGGAAGCGGTGATCTTGCCCGAGGAATTGTTGATGTATGCGGCCTGGCCTGCGAGCACTTCGCCGGAGACCTTGACCCACACGCGGCCCTTCTTGAGGACGTTGACATGGTCGCCCTGGCCGTAGCCGAGGTGCATGCAGTCGGCGGTCGTGAAGGACGCGATGCCGATGAACGTGCCTCCTTCGACGGCGTCCGCGCCTGCGGTCTTTTCGTTCTTGGCGATGGTGCCTGCCGTGGAGGTCTTGTCCACTACGAACTGGTCGGCGTTACGTGCGGCCCCTGCGGTGGATGCGGTGATCGTGACCTTGCCGCTGGATGCGCTTGCGCCGTAGTTGGCGTTGGCGTCGATTGCGGTTGCGAGCTTGCCAGCGACGTCGGAAGCGGTGTCGTCGGAGTCTGCCGTGACTTCGTACTTCGTGCCTGCGACGGTCACGGAGTACTTGTCGTTTTCGGCGACGGTGCCGCCGACGGTGACTTCCACCACGCGGGCAACGGCTACAGCGGATGCTGGCTTCGTGGCCCATACCTTGCCGGGCTGGCCTACGACAGCATAAAGCGGAAAGCCGCCCATTTCGTCCTTGGAGTCCTGGAGGAGTCCTGATTCGATGGAGTGGGGAACGAACGGGAACAGGAGTCCCGGGAGTCCTTCCATGCCGTCAAATTCTTCTGCGTTCTGTACCATTGTGATACCTCCTTACTTGGCCTTGCCGGACATCTTGTCGAGCATGGCCTGGTGTGCCTTTTCGGCTTCGTCGTTCACGGCGTCGTCGGAGATGCCGGAGAAGTTGTTGGCCAGCGGGGACTGGTTAGGGCTGCCCGTCATTCCGTCGAGGTGGATGCAGGCGGCGTCGAATGCGATCTGTACGTGCACTTCGCTCTTGTCCTTGAGGTCCATCTTGTCGCCAAAAGCCTTGGTGACGACGGCCTTCTTGATGTCGAGCGCGGAATCTTCCGCCTTGACTTCGCAGCCGTACTTCTTGGCGGTACCGACGAGGGCGATCTTCTCGTCCACCATCTTCTGGATGGCGGCCTCGTCGAGCTGCTTTTCCTTGAGGGTCTTGGCTTCGGCCTGTGCCACGTCGCGTTCAGCCGTAACCTTGTCGAGTTCGGCGACCTTTGCGTCCTTTTCGGCCGTCAACTTTTCGACTTCGGCCTTGTGCGCGGCAGCGGAATCTGCGAGCTGCTTTTCCATGCCCGCGACCTTTGCTGCGACGGCTTCGTCGCATTCGTAAACGGCACCGTCAATGACGATCTTCTTCATTGCGCTGTCCTTTGCCGGGTCGGCCTTTTTTCCGTCCCCGGTCTTGTTTTTGTGGTTAAAGAGTTCTTCGACGGAATCGCCCGCGTAGATTTCCACGGACTCGCCTGCTCGTCCAGCATAGACGAGGGCCACGTGGTTGTAGGTGATGCCGTGCTGCACCTTCGTGTACTCGGTGCCGCGCCAGTTGTTCAGCGGGTCTTCGTTCGTCTCGTAGACGGCGATGTCGTACCCGCAGGATACGGCCTGGACTTCCTTGTTCTCGACGGCCTCGATGGCCTTCGGGTCAGTAATGGTGATTGTCACCCAGAGGTCGATGCCGTCGAAGTACGCGTCAGTGCCGGTAAACCCGACGGAGTACTTCTTGATGTTCTCGGCGGTGACGTTCTCCTTCGGGTGCCTGAGGGTTACCGGCTTGGAGTTGAGCGACATGACGGAGGCCGGGTCACCCACCTCGGACTCGGGGCGCAGAACGCGCTCGACGGTCTTGCCGTCATCGCCGAGATACCGGAACACGCCCGCGCAGGAAACGCGGATGTACGCCGTGAGGTATCCCTCCGGAGTACGCTGGAGCCTCTGCGGCTCGAAAAGAAACTTGTCCTTGAAGTTCATACGCTCCAAAGGTAGGGGGCGCGACCGTAAAAAAGGGTTTTTCTATAGCGTATGCTAGAACACGCTTAAATACGCTTAAATTCGGGGTGCCGAAAAGGCGCTTTAAAGCCGCTTCCAAAGCGTTTTTAGGAGCGACCCGTAAAACCTTACGGTCAGCATAAAAAACGGGCTGAAAACCGCCTCAAAACAAGAATGCGTGGGTGAAGTTCGGTGTGGCCCATTTGACCGGGATAAAAATGCAGAAATTAAGCTGTGCTAAACTAAAGTTCAGTTTCATTAAACTGGTACAGAACGGAAAAGGGCCGCCCTCAGGCGGCCCCATTGGACGGGATTGTAAGGAATGCTTTACTTCATGCGGGACAGTCGGGCTTTTCCTCGATTTCACCCGCGATCAGGTTCGGATTGGTGCGCAGCTCGTCCTCGCATACTTCCACGAGGGACTTCATCGCGCCGATGGTGGTGTCCAGTACGGATTCGGTCGGGACCTTCCTGTCGATGTCCTTGTCGATTGACTTGAGGCAAATCTTCATGTGGTTCACGATGTTCGTCATCTGCAGGCGGCGTCCCTTGCAAATCCATAGTTCGTTCTCCTTGAAATGCTCCTTCTCGATGGTCAGGAACATCTTTGCCATATCCGCCATCATCTCCTTCTGCACCGTAAGCAGCATCTTCGTGATTTCCGCCAGGTCGCTTTTCTCGATCATCGTGTTTCTCCTACTTTTTCATGTGGATGTCTTTCTTGAGGTTCATCAGCGAGTTCTCGGCAGCCTCCCACAGTGCGCCCTTTTGCCGCAGCGAGTCCGCGCTCGAAGGGAACGGATATCCGAACAGCTCCTCGACTGTCATGCCCATTTCGAGCAGCCTGTACTCCATCTCGTGCGTCGGGAACGTCTTCCCCTTGACCCAGTTAGATACCGTCTGGTCCGACACTCCGAGCCTTCCGGCGAGTTCATCCTGCTTCCTTATGCCGAGCCTTGCGCCCTCGCGGGCAAGAAAATCCTTGATACGTAATCCGTCCATGCCGTAAAATATAGGATATTCCGATAAAAAAAGTTGTAAAATTTTATTTTTTTACAAGAAAAACTTTAATTATTAACACATAAGAGCTATATTTCGGAAGAACGGAGAAAGAAAGGGGAACCATCCCATGGAAAAGATAGGGTACATCGACGAGGTCATCAAGCGCGTGAAGGCCGGTGAAATTTGCCCGGAAGCGGCGCTCGATCTTATACGCAAGCTGTTTTCGAAAAGGAATCGTAAGACCTGGAAGAAGGCATTAGCCCGGGACGGGGACGAAAGGAGATGACTTTCGAGGGGAGAAAGAGCCCCGCCACCGGGCATTGAATTTTACGAGATACTACGGGAACAAATATAACCAAAAATCAATACAATGTGTACACCACCCTCACCCACGCACGCGCACACGCGTTGAGTTGAATTGAGGGTTTTTTATATATATGGGTTTTATAATAAAAATAAGTATAAGGTTAAATTTATTATTGTTCTTTTTTTTGTTTTTGTTATTGTATTTGTTATTTAAAAAGGGCGCATATGTTCGCATCAATTCGCATAGCGGTCGCATGCGGTCGCATGCGGTCGCATATGTTGTATTACCATCGGTTTTTCTTGTGATTATCCAGGTTGTAAAGTGACGGAAAAAGAAAAGGGAATCGAGATTTTTTTCGAGCGTTGCCTGCGGTGCTGGGAACTCCGCCACGGCCGCGGACCGGCTACAACTGAAGAGATGTGGGAGGCCGTAACCGAAGAAATGGAAAGGATGGAAAAAGGCAGGCCGTCGTGAACGCTTCCGGGAAAACCATAAAAAAAGCCGTCAAGGCTTCCAGTAAGTCCTGTCGTTCGCAATAAACCTTCTGCAGTGGTCGCCCGGCATCATTTCGTAGCCTTTCTTCCTTGTAACGACACCTTTCCTGTTGTATTCCCTTGTTTCAACGTAAGAGGAAAATATGCAGTGCATCGAGAACGGCTCCTCGTAATCGGGACCGAACCCCATACCGAAATTCGGTATGTCGATCTTGTTGCCGGACCTTATGTCCGAAAGCACCGAGTCGCAAAGCGCCCTGCACTTCTTTTTCACCGCGCCGTACTCAGAATCCGTGTAATCGGGCCTGTCCTGAAGTATTCCGAAAATTTCAAGGTTGACACATGTCTCGTAATAGTCGTAACGCCTGTATGACCTTACATAGACGGACTGTGAATTCTCATCACCGAAAAAGTGCAGCTTCATGACCCACGAGCCGTCTTTTTTCAGCCAGTAGGCCTTCATCTGTCCGGGCGTTTCCTCCGAAGTGCATATCACGCAGTTTTTCGAAAACACCCTGCACCACTCATCACCGGCACGAGCAAGACAGGATAAGACAAGAATCGCCAGCAGCAGGATTTTTTTCATAATACTTCAATCTATAAAAAAGGACGCCCTACCGGATACGCCCGGCGACAAAATCTGCTATCTTCTCGCAGTCCGCGTCGGAAATCGTAGCGGCTTGTTTTTCACCAAACATCTCGGCCGGGGTCATCCCTAATCTGTGGAACTTAATGAGCGTTGAGTAGGAAGGCGTGGTCGAGCCGTTGTTCAGGAGCGTCATCATCGACTTGCTCACCCCGGCCTTCCTTGCAACCTCCGCAAGCGTGCTTCCCGTCCTTCTTAGGAACGATTCGAAGTCTATTGAGTTCTTCCTCATCGGCTTGCCTACTTTATTACGCCGATCTTCTTCAGGTCCTCGATTGCCCTTGCGACACCCTGCTTGAATTCCGGAGTGTCGAAGGCTGGAGGAAGACCGGAATCGGCGCTGGAGTTCTTGACGAGTTCGTCACCGAGTTCCTTACCGAAAAGCTCCCGCGCCGTCATCCCGAACGTTATCAGTTTCGAAATAGTCCCGTAATCGGGAGTCTTGCCCTTGCACCAGTTCGATATGGTGGCCTGCGTGACTCCAATAAGGTCAGCCGCCTGCTGCTGCTTCAGGCCTTTACGGTTCATGAATAAATTAAAATCAAACTTCACAGACCAAATTTATAAACAAAAATAAATTTTTACAATATTTTTTTATACTGCCCTTTACTTTTATAAAAATATTTTATATTTTATAAATGCGATTAATAGGATATAAGAAGTCTTATAATACTGGATATGATATTATGGCTATAAACTCTACAGATAAAGAAAAAAAACACAAATATTCGAAATACCCGGGGCTGACTCCTGCCGCCTACACCATTTCCAAGAACGAATCCGACAAGAGGAAAAGGCTTGGGCTTTCCTCCTCTATAAGGGCCGTAGTCTCGGAAGCTGTAGTGAAGGTGTACGGGAATGCAAAGTGACTTTTTCGAGGGAATCGGTAGATGCCAAAGAAAAAGACATGGTGGGTCGAGATGGAATTCAACGAGTTCTGCCTTCACTACATGAGCAAGAAAGACGAAGAGATCGTCAAGGACGTCAAGTCATCGGTCGAGTCGTTCATGAGCGTGAATCCCGAAGGCGAAAATTTCGGCGCGAAGATGGTCCGTAAGGCCAACGAGGCGATGGAACGCGTCTCCGAAACCAACCGACGGAACGCCAACAAGCGCTGGAATAGAGAACACGACGAATGCCCGCTCCCCAAGAACAAGGAGGAAGTCAGGCTGTTCGCTGTAGACAAGGGGCTGGACGTCGATTACGCCATGGAATGGGCAGAACTCTCGCTGAAGGAACGGAAGGGTCGCGACAAGGCTGGCAACCCGATAAAGAATTGGAAGGGGGCGCTCATAAACTACGTCAAGTCAAGGGAAGGGAATGCAGACGGGTAACCTCGGATTCATAAGGATGGCGGCGATGGACGGAGTCCACGACCCGCAGGAAATCGAAACAAACATTATCAACGGAGAAAGGCCAATGAACAGACGTGTTGCAAGACGAGTGAAGCAGGCCTTCGCCATCGCAAAGCGCGACCCGGGACTCACAGCGGAGTTCATTTCGGACGTGCTCGTAATCATCGGGCTGCTCGCTCTGGTCTACATCGCATGGAGATCATGCAGGGGGTGCGCATAATGGCATACGAAGACAACAGGATTCGCAGCAAGGACGGGACGTGGGCCATCGTCGTCTCGGAGGACGGCACTGGCGCACACTTCAAGTCGACCGGCAGCGTTCCGAAGAAGGTCGCTGAGGCGGTTCTCCAGAAGGAGAACGACGGCATGAAGAAGACCGCGACGGAGTTGAGATTTTACGCCCGCATGCTCGTGTGCGGGGAATAAAGGAAAAGGAGAACGGGTATATGGGAATGATCGAACAGTACGAGAAGGCGCAGAACGATGCGTCCACAAAGGCACAGTACATCGTCGGAGTCCTGGAAATCGCAATCAGGAACGGCGAAACGGCGGACCTCGTAAGGGGCGCACTCGGGAGCTTCAACTACAGGAAGCTCGAAGAGGCCATCGCCGCAAGGAAGGAGGAGGACCGCATCTTCAACGAGATAATGGACTCCGAACTTGCGACAAGGAAGACTTGATGACCGAAAGTGGCAGAACGTGGTTGTGGGTGACTGACGGGACCCGCTGAAGACATACGGAACCCTCGAATTTTACAAGACAACACTGGAGAAACGGAAAATGGAACAGGAAAAAGGAACAGTCATTCAGGGAGAGGCGCTCGTCGTCCGCGACGACTACTCGGTAATCGTCGCGGCCCCCGACAGGCTCCTCGAAATCTTCAAGGACGGAAAGAAGCTCGACGCCATCTACACGCGAATCGAGAAGATGGCACTTGGACTCGTCGCGGACGTGACGACCAAGGAAGGCGTCTCGCAGATCAAGACCTGTGCACGACAGATAGCGAGCGTGAAGGCGAAGGTGGACGACGCAGGAAAGAAGGTGAAGGCAGAGCTAAACGAGCTCCCCCTCGTAATCGACGAGAACCGCCGCAACTTTCGCGAGAAGATGGAGGCACTGCAGGAGGAAATCCGACGCCCCGTCACCGAAATCGAGAACCGAGAGAAGGAAATCGACGGAATCAAGGCCATGCACATGGCGGTCGCTATGTCCGGCTCCGCAATCATCAGACAGCAGCTTGAAAAGGTGAAGGCCATAGAACTCACAGAAGAAAAGTGGAAGGAATCGCTCGCCAAGGCCGAGGATGCAGTCGCCGGGGAAGTCAGAGCACTCAACCTCATGCTTCAGGAGGCCGAGAAGCGCGAGGAGGAAGCCCGCGAACTCGAGGAACTCCGCAAGAAGCAGGAGGAAGCCGACCGCATCATCCGCGAACAGAAGATCAAGGAAGAAGCGGAACGCAGGGCAAAAGCCGAAGCGGAAGCCCGTTCAGCCGCTGAAAAGGCCCGTCTTGAACGCGAAAAGGCAGAAGCGGAACGGAAGGCCGCCGAGGCAGAAAAGGCGCGCCAGGAAGCCGAAAGAAAGGCCAAGGAAGCGGAACTCGCCGCACGTAACGTACCGAACCCGGTCCAGGCCGCAGCTGTCGGCGCACAGCAGGCCGCAACGCCAATGCCGAAGCCTTCCAAGTGGACCCCGGAAATGAAGGCAGTAAACAAGGCCGTGTACGAACAGATCGCGGCCTACGTACTGCCGGAAATCCAGAAGACGATCGTCGGGTTCACCGAAAACGGCTACAGGGTCGCAGCAGAAGAAGCCGCGAAGGCGGTCGTGAAGGCTATCCTCACGGGAAAGATCAGGAACCTCAAGGTGGAGTACTAAAAAAATGGAATTTATCGAAATCGAAAAAGACGAAAGCAAGAAGCCGGCGTGGCTCGAAAAAAGAAAGCACTACATCACCGGCACGGACGCCGCGAAGATTCTCGGGTTGTCCCCGTTCGGTTCAATCTTCGACGTGTGGCTCGAAAAGACGGGACAGGGCGCGGACTTCGCTCAGAACGCGGCAATGAGGGCCGGTTCCGCTTTCGAGTCCGCAATCCTTCGGATGTACGCGGAAGATACCGACTCGAAGCTCGAGCACGTGGACGGCTACAGCCTTGTAACCTGCGAAAAGTACCCGCGTATCGGGGCCTCCCTTGACGGGTGGAACCACACGCTCGGCTGCCCGGTGGACGCGAAGAACATCCGCTGGAAGAACGAGAAGTGGGGCGACGCCTGGACCTCCGACTTCCCGGAATACTACAAGACCCAGCTGCAGGTTCAGATGATGGTCACCGGCGCCAAGTTCGCCCACCTCGCCGTGATGTTCTCCGGCCAGGATTTCTGCATCTACACGATGGAATACGACGAAGAACTCGCGCAGCGGATTCTCGACGCCTCCGCCTCGTTCTGGCCCTACGTCGAAAGCGGCGAGATGCCGGAAGTCAGCGGCAGCGACGCCGCGTCGTCCTACATCAAGGACAGGTACGCAGAAGGAACGCCGGACAAGGAAAAGGAAGCCGACGAATACCTTAAGAAGTACGTCGCGGACTACAAGGCAGCAACGGACGCTGAAACCGCCGCAAAGGCCAAGAAGGCCGAGGCCGCCAACCGCATCAAGGTATTCATGGGCGAAGCGACAATCGTTCCCGGGTGGTGCACCTGGAAGAACACCAAGGACTCGCAGAAAACGGACTGGGAGGCCGTCGCAAGGGAAGCCATGGAACAGCTCGACAGCGCCGCACGAGTGGCAATCGTCGCCAACAACACGGCCACGAAGAAGGGCGCAAGGACGCTCCGGATCACGGCTAAGGGAATCTAATAACGGAACTTTTAAAAACGGAGAAACGAAAAATGGAACAGAACCTCACACCCGCAACATTCACCCAGAACGAAGGACAGCTTCCCGCAGTGCAGGCTTCCGCTTCGGAAAACTCTGCAATCGCGATGGCCGCACTGCAGAAGGCCACCGTCGAGGCCCGCTACAAGATGGCGCTCGCCCGTCCCCGCGACCTCGACATGGTCCGACAGGCCATGCTCAAGGACGCGCAGCGCCCGAGCTTCGCGAACGTAGCCATCTACCATAAGCCGGTCGGCAAGGGCATCGAAGGCCCCTCCATCCGCTTCGTGGAATCGGCAATCCGAAACATGACGAACATCCTCACAGAGACGGCCACGATCTCCGAGGACGACGAACGCCGCGTCGTTCGCGTCGCCGTGAGCGACCTCGAGACGAACACCTACTTCTCGCAGGACGTGACGGTCACGAAGACGGTGGAACGCAACAAGCTCCCGCAGGGCGAAAAGCCTATCCGCATCCGCACCAACTCCAAGGGGCAGCCGGTGTTCATCCTCCACGGCACCGACGACGACATCCTCAACAAGCAGAACGCACTGATATCCAAGGCGGTCCGCACGCTCGGACTCCGACTCATCCCGGGCGACCTCGTGGATGAAGCCCTGTGGTATGTGCGTCAGACGATGCAGAAGCAGGACGCCCAGAACCCGGACGCCGCGAAGAACCGCCTCATCGACGCATTCGCGCAGATCGGCGTCGCCGTCGAACAGCTCAAGGACTACGTCGGGCACGAACTCTCCACGCTCGCACCTAACGAACTCCAGACCCTCCGCGCCATCTACTCTGCAATCAAGGACGGAGAGACGAGCTGGAAGGCCGTCATGGACTCGGAAGCGGAAAAGAAGGCCGAGAAGGAAGCCGAAACGAAGAAGGGCGCAAGGAAGGCCCCCGCCGCACCGCAGCAGGCGAAGACGGCCACGACGGCAACTGAACAGGCCTCTGAACCAGCAGAAGCCGAAACCGCCCCGGCTGAGCCAACCGACAACGACATGTTCGGATAGCGGACCATGCGCAAGGTGAAGTACCCGTCAACGCAGATCGCCCGCAAGCGTTTCGGGGCGCACAGCCCGGAGTACAAGCGGATAAAGGCGCTTGAGAAGTGGGCGATAGATCACGGCTACGACGGGTACGCGCCCATCAAGCGCAGAACGAAAGAAGACAAGAAGCAGCAGACAAGTTTACTCTAAAGGAATCGAACATGGCTTATCTTAACAAAGTAATGCTCATTGGCAATCTCGGCAAGGACCCGGAAATCCGCGTGAGCCCCACCACTGGCTCGAAGCAGGTGATTTTCTCCATCGCCACCTCACGCCGCTACCGTGACAACAACGGCGAACAGAAGGAACAGACCGACTGGCACAACATCATTGGCTGGGGCAAAATCGCAGATATCGTTGAACAGCTTGGC
>NZ_JBGUHR010000061.1:0-32558 GCF_045112255.1 Fibrobacter sp. | reverse complement strand
ATTTCTGTCGCGACGCTTGAACCTATCTGGTCTAATTAAGGGAGTTTCATTGGTTCGGTGATGACATCCTCGTCATCGACACTGATTTCTTCTTCCTCGTCATCTACCGGGACATCGAACATTGGATTTGCTGCAAGCTCGTCATAGTCGACGAGTTTGTTTGCTTTATCTTCGGAGTCGGCTTTTCCAACAAGACCTAGTCCTGGGTCGTCGAGAACTTCTGGAACTTCATCGTCCGTCTCGCCTTCGGTGGTCGGTTCGATGTTGTCTGCAAGTGCATCGAGCGCCTTCTGTGTTTCCTCGGTCTTGATGGTGCCGCCGTCGGTAGTGAACATTTCGTTAGCTTCGTTACGAGCTTGCTCGTGTTCTTCGGCTACGTTGTTCGATTGTTCTTCGGAGTCGGCCTTACCTACGATCGGATGTTCTTCGGTAGGCTGCGGTTCTTCTTGCGGCTTCTCTTCGATTGGCGGAGCCGTACGAACTTGCTTCATGATTACGGAGGCGTTGGTCAAGATACCGCCGAGCGCAGCGACCAAGTGCGAACAAAGTGCTGGCTTTCTTACTTTAGGTGCAATATCTTCACCGTGGTCGTCGTGATCGTTGTCGGCGTGGTGGTCTGAAGACATGCTGTCGTACTTGTGCTTCATCATGTACTTCATGCCGTTCCAGTTGAAGTCTGGGCACGAACAGAAGCAACGCACGTCAGCGTTCTTCAAGACATTCACGCGGTCAGCGAGCCTCGTCGTAGTCTGGGCCAGTGTGAACAAGTTTGTATCTTTGGGTATCACGTCGATAAAGCAATGACGCATGACACCGGGTTCGCTACGAGAAGGAACCTGGAATTCGATAACGGCATTGCCATCTGGTGCGCGTGATACACCGACGAACTGTCTTGTCAACTTCTTACCTTGTTCGAATCGCTTCTTGTCAGTCTTCTTCGCAAAGAAGGCTGCGTTCGATTCGATTAGGGCCTTTCCAGTTGAAAGGCAGTTCAAGAGTACATTCTTATCCATACATTAACCAGCTTCGAATACGGAGTCGATCTTGTCCTTGTCCATGAAGTATGCATCCTTGTTCTTACCTTCGATCGACTTGATACATACCTTTCCGTTTACGACAGTGTCGTCGCAGACGCGGAGACGTTCCTTGGTCGGCTTGGTGCGCGGCATGAGGAGATAGAACGGCGGAACGCCATTCGTTTCCGCGAGGTAGCGCTGGAGAATCATGTCGTTCACGTTGCGGTTTCCGGTCTTGATTTCTTCTTCGGAATTTTCGCCGAGCTTTTCGTAGATGGCGTTGCGTTCACGATCGGTCATGTAGCGAGCATAGTTGTGCAGACCAGTTGGGCCACTCGGAACCAATATGGTGTAGAACTGCTTGACGTAGGCCGCCGGGAGTTCGACTGGCTTGCCGTGTACATGCTGTTCATTCTCGTCCTTGCTCTGGCCGAGAACATTTTCGGAGAACCAGCCTTCGAACAACGGATCGTATTCGAGGAAGTCGAGAGATTCGTTCTTCGGATTGGCGACTGCGTTCAACGGCTGAACGGTAATCGTGTCGGCTTCGGATTTTCCAACGAGCTGTTCGCTTTCTACCTTCAACGGACGACGGAGCATCGGAATACCCTTTGCTGATGCGGCTTCCTTGATGAGCTTGTACATTTCGGAACGCTTAACGCCCTTGGTGGTCTTGGTGAGGGAGAAGCTGAAGATGAAGTTCTTGATCAATGCCTTGCCAGCTGGCGAACCGTCGATACGGTTCATGAGAGCCTTGAGAAGCTTCTTGAGGCGCGGCTTGTCGGTCTCACCAACGATTTCCTTGATCAAGGTGCTGTTGAAGTTGATTGCTGGATAGCCGAAGTCCATAGTGACCACTTGGTCACCAAGTTCGATAGGCGGCTGGTTGAAACCTTCTGGTACGACGATACGGCCAGCAGACTTTCCGTTGCGGTCTTTGATACCAGCGATTTGCTCGTCGTTGACTTGGCGTGTCAGTTCGATCTCGTCCTTGCCCTTGGCATTGTAAGCCTTCACGAGCGTCGGAATGACCTTATTCTGGATCATCGCCTTGTTGGTTCCCTTGTTGCACTTTTCGTCGATGTACTGCTTCCACTTGGCGGCGTTAGTGCCTCTGCCTTCGACAATCTTTAGAGTGTATTCGGCGAGCTTTTCAGCATCCTCGTCGCTGTTACGGAAGCGGAGCTTGTATTCCTTGGCCATTACTGGATAGATCTTGGCCAACTTGTCAAGTGCGGTTTCATTGGCAGCATCTTCTTCGTCTGGTGTTGCGAGGTCGGCATCTTCGCCTTGTTCGTCCGTTTCGTCTTCTGGTGTATCGACTGGTTCTTCTTCGCTGGCGGATTCCTCTGGAATCTCCTCGTCTTGCTGTTCATACGACGGAGTTGGAAATTTATCGCGAGCGTATAACGCGGTTTCCAATTCTTTGTCTGGAATTACTATTTCCTTGACTTCGGTAATTGGAGCATTGCTGTTCCAGCCTCTCCATGCCTTACCGTCCCACACTTGCATGTGGAATGGTTCCCCAGGTTTCAATGCGTCGAAGTCGATATCGACGTAGAACCCGGCTGCTTTAGCAAGTGAGGACGAACCCTCGGCTGCCGTGATGATAGCTTGTTTGGGATCTTTGAATCGGTTGTAAATTCTTAATACCTTCTGGCCATCGCTATATGTAATCTGGATACCGTCGGTATCGCCCTCATCATTGCCTTCTTCTGGGGTCGTAGATTCGGTCGGCGTTCCTTCCGTGGTGATTCCCAAGACTTTGGCAGAAAACTCTGCTGGATTGGCGACGAACGCATCTCGACTGTTCGGATCGTTCTTCAGCGTGTCCATGATTTTTTGTAAAGCTTCGGTTTTCTGATCATCCGGAACTTTCTGATTGATCAAAGTCTTGGCCTTGTCGTATGCCAATTCGAGGTCGCTATCAACCATTGATTCAAGCTTAATAGTCTTTTCTGCCATTTATGCACCCAAGTAGGTAACTGTTTCATAGTTTATAAAAAAATCCGCCGAAAAAAAGCGGATTTTTGATGTTTCACGTGAAACAATGGTTAGATATCGGCGTATAGTGTGTTAGCTGTATCGGTTTCCATAGCAAGGCATCCGCGCTTGCCTTGGAAGACCGTCTTAACCATTGTGCATTTCTTTCGGCCAAGAATGAGATTCATTAGGGAACCTAATAGGCTTCCGCTACGAATATGGCATTTGCTGAACTTCGCTTGCTTCGGCACGAGGATGTAGAATGGAGGAACGCCTCTGTTTTCTGTAATCTCTTCGGCGAACTCTTCTTCCGACATTCCCTGGGCGTACTTCAAGTACATGCGCTTCGATGTGCTGCTGTAGTCGATGACGTCGTAGAATGATGTAAGGAAGTCACGCGGTACATTGATGAATCCTTCAAACTCTGGATCGACGCTGTAATACTTGATAGGAATTACGGTGACGTTTTCGCCAGAGTCGGAATTTATCAAGTCCGACCCATCAATCTTTAGATATTTCGGCGTACACTTAATTCCGACGTCGGTTGCGATTTGGCGGAGCAACGTCAGCGGAGATGAATAGATCGCCTTCCAGACGCCGCCATAGCGCTTTGCGGCATCCTTGAACATCTTCTTCAGATTGTGGTTCTTTAATTCCTCGTCATCTTTCTTGGACTTGATGACACTAAGCATTGCTTCGCTGCTGAAATTGAGGAACGGATAGCCGAAGTCGGTAATGACCGGAGTGTTCCAAATGGCAGCATTTTTCTTCAGTCCGAAACCAGACGGCATGACAAGGGACGCTCCAACACGAGTACGACCCTTGGACTGGGATACCACGCCAGACTGGAAGTCGAGCGTGTCCTTCTTCTTTCCGGAGACGGGTTCCTTGTAGCCAAGTCGCTTATTTGCCGTAGCCAACATGGCTTCGACGCATCTAGTTCTTGTCTTTGATGCATTGCCTGACAGTACAGCGTATTCACGAGGATACGCATTCGGATTGCCAAACACGACGTCGGCATAACGCTTTGCTTCTTCGGCTTGTTCAGACGAGATCGAGAGGTTGTCGATTTCATCGTACAGATCGCTGAACTCGTCTCTCGGATTTCCAGTCTCTGGAATTTCTGGAGTTTCGTCTTCTGGTTCTTCGACATCTTGTGTCGGTTCAACCGTAGGTGTCGTGCGAACTGGACGCACTGGAGTATGTACGACCGTCTGTCGAACTGGTTGTTCTGGAATTTCAGCTAGCTCGGCGGATT
The DNA here is from genome assembly GCF_045112255.1 of Fibrobacter sp. Taxonomy (GTDB): domain Bacteria; phylum Fibrobacterota; class Fibrobacteria; order Fibrobacterales; family Fibrobacteraceae; genus Fibrobacter. The sequence continues at coordinate 28,301 of NZ_JBGUHR010000061.1, read as the reverse complement.
GTTCGGCTGGCTTGATGGTAGCTGCGTCGGTTGGTTTCTGCGGTTCCGGGTTGACTTTGTCTGCTAGTTCAGCTCTAGCTTCATCCGTTTCTTGTTCTGAAGGCTGAGCTGGCATGCTAATTGTGGCTGACTGTTGCTGTTGCTGTTGCTGTTGCTGTTGCTGTTGCTGCTGTTCTGGGTTTTCAGCAGCGGCGACTTGTTCGGCGGCTTGTTCGGCTGGTTCACCCGACGGCAGTTCTACCGCTGTCTCGTCTGGAATCGAGCCAGGCTCTGCTTGCTTATCTTTCGGAGTATCGATATTCAGTTGGTTGTCCAGCGCTGCAGCAAGTTGGGCGAATCGTTCTTGGTCGATCGTCTCTGCTGGCTTCTGTTGGCTGGCGGGTGCAACTGGTTTAGCTGGAGCCACCGCTGCTTGCGGTTTGACTTGGGTAGTGACCTTTTGTGCAGCAGCTTGCTTCTGGGCTGCCTTGTCGGCTTCCTTCTTAGCTTTTAGTGCTGCGGCTTCTGCAGCCTTACGTTCGTGTTCGGCCTTTTTCGCCGCTTCCTTGTCGGCCTTGGCTTTAGCCTCGGCTTCTTTTTTAGCTAAACGATCTGCTTCCTTCTGGGCCTTTTCGGCTTCCTTCAGTTTCTGTTGCTCTGCCTTCTTGGCTGCCTTTGCTTCTTTCTCGGCGGCCTTGGCGGCTGCACGTTCTTGCTTTGCTTTTTCCTCTTGTTCCTTCTTGGCTTGACGCTCGGCTTGGACTGCCGCCTTTTGCGCAGCCTTTTCTTCGTCGGTTTTAGGAAATACGACTTCGTCATCGTCTTCGACGGTTTGGATATTTGCGTGGTTGCCGCTGTTATCTGCTGGTAATTCATCTAATCCGGAAAGTTCTAGAACATTGTTCATCACGGCTGGCGAGTTGCTTTCCGCCGTTTGCGCTGGTTCGGCCTTTTCTTCCGGGTCGTTGTGCGCTAGGCGTCGCAGAGCTTCTTGATTGGGGTCGGTTCCAGTAAGCGTATCATCGATCGGATTCTTACGGTCGTCCTTGAGAGGCGGCTTGTTACCGATACTGACCCACTTGATGATAGCGTCTTGTCCAGCATTTGTGTCGAGTATGTTGTTTAACTGATTCAGCTGCGAATCATTTGCGCTTCGAATCGCCTTCCAGATATCGACTGGATTCTCGTTTGGACATGCTACGCAAGCGTTGTACAAAGGCTTGATGTACTTATCGGCGTTCTGCATGTACTTGCTGTCTTCCTTGAAGTCGCCTTCATTTTCGAACGCATCGGTAATGCGCTTTGCGGCATCGATTGCTTGGGTGTTGCTGTCGGATACTCCGAAGATGTCTCCGAAGTCGTCCAGCTCTTCTATATAGTCCATAAATTTTGTAACGAGAGATGCTGCCATAATGCTAAATCCAACGATTATTCGTAGTTTATATAAATATGGCTTGGTGACTGATGATAAACTGATATCGACAAGATTTAAGGCTGATTGTATGTCGGATAAAGAAATTTTGCTTGAAGCGATAGGCATTGACCCGGTTCAGATCCAGACGAATATCATGAGTGCGTACGAAGAGCTGAATATTCTTCGTGGTGATAAGGAAAGTGGAACTCGATATGCCATATCCTACTCGAACATATCGCAACGTCCATCGGCTCAAGCCGTGTTGATGTCGGTCGCAAAGCATGTGACCTCTTGGAATACCAGCATCCGTGCATACGATCGACCAGATACCCAGCTCCGTGTCGTGTACTTGGCTGCTAGTGTCATCCCGGCATTGGCAAAGTATCTGTACAATCTTTCTCAGCAGACAAAGGATAAGCAGACGATTGCCGTGTTCTCGACATTGGCAAAAAGCCATCACGGCATCAATACGAACGCAAGCTATGCGAACATCGCCGACATCGCCTATTCTTCTTGGCTGTCCGCCATCGAACTCGGTGTCGCGTCTCGTTTTCAGACTCCAGTCGAAGAAGACTATCATGCCGAAGCGGTATTCGAAAAACTGACCGACGGTATGGGCTACAAGATCAACGACATTCACAAAGTCGTTAAAGAAATGGTTGACGGCGTACAGTTGAATAACAGCGTGACTGATGACCAGATGAATTCCGCCGCTCGCTGGATCTTTTTGAACGACTCCTTGGTCAACGATATATTTGGTGCCAACAAGGTCGATCAGCCGTGGTACAACAAGAATGACAGCTTGGCCAATCTTTTGTTCAAGTACACGAAGTATTCTTTGAGCAACACTGACAGCGCGAAGGTTAATAAAGCCGAAGATAAGACCATGGCTATCAATCCAGATACTCATGTCGTTAAGGACGTGAATACGATTGGCCAGAATACCGAGCAGATGAATATGCTTAACGAAAACACGAAGTTCACTTGTATGTGCTACTTCAAGGTGTATTCGATCGATGGTTTGCGCGCTTACAAATTTACTGACCCAATTGGCCACATCATGTACAAGTTGATGCAAGGCTTGATGGCTCGTATTGGTTATTCGACTCCGCGTATTTATGATGAAGCTAGTGCGACTCATTTCGCCGATCAAGTCAAGACTATTTTTGCCGAAGCGGCTACGAAGTCGACGTCCGAGGCGCTTGATATTCGTGCGTCGTTAATTGAAGAATTGGTTGGGTTCAGAGATGAACTTCCAAAGGACGCTGAACAGTTTGGTCGTGTGTTTCTCAAATTGAGCGGTCGTAATGCTGACGAGGATTCTCGTTCGCAGTTGGATGAAGCGATTCGAAAGATTCGTACTGATATCTTGTATGTCGGTAAGGCTAGCGTGTCTGGTACAACGCCAGAAGACGAAGATATTAGCGCGACGAACTTGTCTGCACCAGTATTTACTTTCGGCGACCGTGACCCGACTGACCGTAACGCACAAGACGACTTGAACCAAGCTGGCAAGATTACCAGAGGATGTTTCAGCTATTCTGACGGCTCGCTTCATATCGCATATAACAAGAACCTTATGTCGAAGCTGGATGCTGCCAGCAAGAAGCCGAAGGGTGAGGAAAATACAAGTTCTGTAATTCAAGATGTGTTGGTCGACAATTCATTGGTTATCGACGATATTCCAGAAAACAAGATTCGCGAGCTCGGCGAACATTACGTCAGCTCTATCTTGATGCCAGCGAAGGTTTCTCATTCCGATGCTTGGATTATGCTTTACGGTATTGTTCCGTTTACGAAGTATAGTCAAGGCGATTTGGAAGACTCTATTGACGTGTCTCCGTTGACTCGTGAAACGAACCGTGTCATTTCTGACTCCAATATCTTGCAAGATACTCGTGTCGATATGGATGCTCGCAAGGCCGACATCATGTCTAGCGAATACTTTGTCAAGGGTCTTGCCAAGTGCGAGTTCCTTGACCCAATGGAAGCGAGCGAACCTGACAAGCGTGTGGAATTTATTCAAAAGATTAAGGCTACGGTTGACCCGGCGATCAACGATAGTTTGACCAAGATTCGTGCGGTTTGTGATTATTACACACAAGCTGTAAAGGCTTATGCTAATGCCGTTGGTGACAATGACGACTTCAATGGCGTGGTGAAATCCGTATATAGGGTGACGCCGTCTCTCGATGCACTTATTGCTGGTAAACAGAACACCGTCGATAAGATCGTGATGGCGTTTGCAAAGTCGAAGTACCCAGAACAAGTTGGTCAGCATGACGCTGTGTTGAATGCCTTGGTTGGTATTCAGATGGCGTATAACGCAATCAACACTTGTAATCAGTACTACCGTGGTAATAGTTATGTTTGCCTTTCTGGCTTGATGAGCTACGTGTCCAATATCAACAAGGCTATGATTGCCTTGCAAGGTACTGAACTTGCCCCTAAGATTCAATCGGAATATCTACCAAGCAATTACGATGAAATGTCCGACCAGGTGATTGCTCTTTATCGCTCGGTGATGAACTCGAAATCGAATGTTGCCGAGGCGAAGGCTCATGCTGATGATATTGAGATGTTGATGAACGATGCGCTCACAGTTGACATGAATTCTGTCGCTAGTCTGTCGAGCGAAATTAACCAGCAATTCACCGACATGTATGCTGAGATCAAGAATCCGAATATTGAACTTCTTCACCGGGCGTTGAGTAAGGTTCCGGAATATATTGAAAAATATTCCGTAACGAACCAGATGCTTATCGCTGTGAAGAACGCAATCGCTAGCGCTATGGAAGGCGACCGTTCCGAAAATATCGAAAAGCTGAATGGCTGCTCGATCAGTCAGTTCGTGCTTCCAGTGAAGGTATTCCGCATGGCCACGACGATTGCTGGTGTGACCAATGCGTCTGATAAGGATATCAAGGCGGATATGTCCGATCTTCAGCAGAGTTCCATCTTTGCGTTTGGTCAAGGTGGCGAAGCTGCTATGGACGAACTTACTCCGTTCCATCCGAGCAATATCGGTAATGCGCGTATGAAGTTGAGCCGTCGTAATGATGACAATGCTATCGACGCGGCATCAATCTATCAAGACACGCCAGCCGAAGGTGACTACCTCGAAAAGATTTTGGATGCGGTATCTTCGTACGAAGAATCCGGTGAAGTCTACGAGGCGGCTAAGGCTGAAATTGACGATGTCATCGAGTTCGCGAAGGAAATTCCTCACGATGTCGAGCCGTCTGACCCAGACAAGTACAAGCGCATTCGTCAGTGGATCGACATCATGGCGACTGATCCAGACAGCTCTCGCCAGAGTATCGCCTATGCTATCCAGTGCGCCAAGAAGATGAAGTCCGCCGAGGAAGTCAATAATGAAAAGGGTCAGCTCCTCGATAATTATTGCCAGCAATATCCGTCATTTACTGGAATAATTACGGCTTTGCGTGAATTCAAGATTACGTCCGACGATCTGCGCCGTGCGATGAAGTATCTCGATGCGGCTGCTGCCCAGCGTGACAGCATGGCTAAGTTCAAGTCGTACAGCGCGGCAAATGTCGAAGATTACGGTAGCCGTCGTATGTTCGCTTATACGGCATCTGACGAATCTACCATCGCACAGATCATGTGTGTACTGGGTACGTACATCGCGGCTCCAAGCGACGATACTCTCGATGACTTGATCGATAGTATGAGCCAGATCGATAACGTAATCAACAAGTACAGCAAGAACAAACTTTCCTTGAAGGTCTCTTCGAAGGTTATGAAGACCTTGACTGACCTTCGTGACCGTCGTCCGAATTCTGATGATTTGGACGAAGTTCGTGGCTATGAAGCCGATGTGTCTGCTACTATCGTCGGTATGATCAACCAGCTTGGCGGTTTCATCTTGTCTCGTAATCATGACGAGCTAGATGCAAATACGCTGCAGAATATGAAGTCGATTGCTCGTCCGACCGACCAGTCGCCGGAATATGGAAAGGCTATCGACTCGTTCGCTCGTTCTCAGATGCGTTCAGTTCCGCAAGGATATACGTCTGAACAGATCAAGAAGGTTGGTGGCGACGACGAGTCTGCTGCCCGTATGTCGTACAAGGATTTGGTCGCCAAGGATATGCACGAAAATCCGCAACTGGCAAAGTTTGCTTATGCTTTGGGAAATGCGTTCCATGCGTATGACCGCACTCTGAAGGATGCTCGTGTGTCGACGCTTGATGACCGTGCTTTCCATGGCGTGTTTGATTCCTTGAAGGGCGTTGAATTGTTTAAGGGTCAAGGCACTAGCGACTTGCAACGTGAAATCGTCAGTGCGATTATTGACGACGAACGTGTAAACGACAAGAACTATCCGACTGTGGAAGCTGTTGTGAATGCGGCCATGACTGGCGGCAAGTTCAATAGCTATTCCCAGATGTATAGCGCAGAGGTCAAGTCCAGTGCAAATATCTTGAATGACCAGAAGACCGCAACGATTGCTTTCGATGCCGAAGGAAACCGTACCGATCCAGAAAATGCCGTTCCGCTTGACCGTCAGACGATTACTGTTTTGGCAACGAAGGTTGTCGAACCGACGAACGATGACGCTCGTAAGGAAGAGGACTTGCGCGTTAATCGTACTGGGCCGTTCGAGGATATTCCAGACTTGGTACACAGCGTCCGTATGTGCATCTTCGAAAAGCTGTATCGTGCATTCGGTAAGGTGAAGATGTCTGGCGACATCGAATACCAGCCGAAATATCAGAGCCGCGCTAACGATTTGCTGGATGCTGCGATGCGTTCCATGTACAACTTGTGCGATGGAATGGATACGCCGATTGCCGACATTATCCTTCTGAGCACGTCGTTCGGACAGAAGCTTGGTCGTATGAATGTCATGAAGCATGTCAAGCAGCAGCTTGATACTGATGACGACCTCGACCTCGAATATGCTGGTATGGTGTCCAACGAACCGAACGCATATCCGCAGATGGTGAGCGACGAAGCATCTGATATCGACGCCGAATGGATCCGCAATGTCACTGAACTGCTTGGCATGATTCCAGATAATATGAGCGTCAGCGATGTCCTTGCCGCCGTGGAAATGTACAACGGTAGCGATTACACTCGTCAGCAGATGTCTCGTGACGATGACCGTCTCGAAGTTCTCCGTATTATCGACCAGATCCAGAAAGTAGATACCGCCACTGGTATTCCGGTTGGCTTCTGGGGTAACGATAGCGGCGCTCGTAAGAAGAAGATCAAGAACATCTTTAACGCGCTCTGCTCGTTCAAGAAGACTCCAGATATGGACTGGGATGATTGTGCTGCAAAGCTCCGCGAGAAATTCATGGAGAACCTTGAGAATGGCGGCAATCAGTTGGCCATCAATAACAATGCGACGTCCGATGAAGCTCGCCGCCGTATTGGGCACCTTCGTATCAATCCGTACTATGCGGCAAATATCAGAAGTCGATCTCCAGAATACAATAACATGGTGCAGCTGCTTGTTGACAACGACATCGTGTCCAAGAAGGGCCGTATCGTCAAGCTGAAGTATCCTGGCATGACTTTCGATATCAAGACCTTCGACTACATTGTGAACGTGGCTTTGGACAATGCGGACAAGCTAGATATGTCGGACGATCCTATTGCTTTGTTCACGACGACACTCATGCTGTTTACTAACGGTATGCGTATCAAGGCGTACTTGAATATGCGTGACAAGGCTTCGATCGTTATGGCGAACCATAAGGATATGGTTATCCATGCCGAGAGCGCTATGCAGTCCAGCGAAGCCGTAAAGCCGGAGAGCTACGATGAAATGATCAAGACTTCTCTTGGCTGGATTACTCCAGAAGCGTATGCTGTTCTGTGTGCTATGGCTGCTGCTAGGGCTTACAAGAACGGCGGAGCTAATGCTGGTGACCTTGACAAGCGTATCGAAGGTGAATTTACTGGCGCGTTCAATGAGTTGACTGCTGGCGGTAATGTCACTGATAATCTTGATGCAATGGATCGTCAGCCAACGCAGCCAGCCGCACCGAAGCCAGAGAATCCTGATGAGGAAGTTCTGGTTCCGTCTGAAGATGCTAACGCTGCTCCAGAGGAAGCGCAACCAGCGGCTGATACTCCGACTCCGCCTAAGAAGGAAACGCCAAAACGTAATCCGCCTAAGAAGGAAACTCCGACGGCGGAAAAGCGGACGGTCAAGCATATTGGCTCGAACAAGACTCCTCCGGTTCGCTCTAATAACTATACCACCTCTACGTATGGTATCGAGGACGAAGACGGTGAGGTACAAGAAATCGAAGTCAATCAAACGTAAAAAGAAAGGCGGCTTAAAGCCGCCTTTTCTGTTAATGGGTTTTGCGCCAATTTATGTAGTCATGCCCAGTATAATTTCGGAACGCGGTTAGCGATGCCTCGCAAGTTGCCGCCAGTGCCGAAATCTGCTCGTCTGTCGCTGGAACCATGTCAAGTGCGGATGTACCGTCGCATGAATGGTAGAGCATACCGAATCCGTTCTTTGCGCTTTCGAACATCTTCTGGATTTCGCCGATGGTGTCGTTCGACGGATTGGCTTGTTTGTAAGATTCGATGATTGCGTTGATCTGTGTCGCTTCCACCGATTCAGTGGCTCCACCAGCTCCGCCGTCGCCGCCGTCTCCGCCAGTCAATGCGACTACTGGGGCGACCGATCCACCGCCGCCACCGCCCATAGCGATAACGCCGCAGTAACCACCGCTATGCGTAGTAGTCGGCGCTGGTAATTCTGGGCCGTCGCCTAGTGTCGGCTGGAATGATGCGGTTTCGTTCGGACGGTCACCTGGGTTGCTTCCGAATGCGTAGCCGGGAAAGCCAACTTTCGGATGCTTGGCCTTGGTAGTGTCGATAGATTTCCGCCTTTTCTTGGTGGCGGCTTCCATAAGAATTCTGAATCCGTCCATTTGTGGTCTCGATGCAATTTTAATGTAGTTTATCAGTTGATTAGCGCATTTAGGTCGAAAATGAGTGTATATGACATATTGCAAGTGAAGCCAGACGCTACTGACGATGAAATCAAGCAGAAGTACAAGGAGCTTGCTCGCCAGTATCACCCAGACAAGAATAACGGTGACGACTCGAAGATGATCGAGCTTAACGAAGCTTACCATCTTATTGATACTCCAGAGAAACGCAAGGAATATGATTCCAAGAATGCGTTTGTTGCTGACTTCAATATGTTGTCTTCAGTATTTGGCCGTCCTACCGTAGCCGAGAATTTCCACAAAGCGCCTACGGTTGATCCGAGGATGAAGAACGGAACCGACGTGAAGCTCCGTGTAAAGATTCCGGTCGATGTGTTCCTCGGCGGTGTCGATGCCATGCCGATCAAGTTCAACCGCATGGCCGAATGTCTTGAATGCGACGGAACTGGTGGCGGTGTCGAACACCTTTGCGGAAAGTGCGGCGGCTATGGCTATGTCGTTATCGCTGGCCAGAAAATCAAGTGCGACAAGTGCAACGGCGAAAAGAAGCTCAAGGCTAACAAGTGCGAAGTCTGTAACGGAACTGGTGTCGTCAAGAAGTCCGTATCCAAGATCATCCGCTATGTACCGGGTGCATTAAAGATGCGAGTCCCTTATGCTGGAAACAGTGGACTTCACGGCGGTACGAACGGTAACTTGATGATTTCGTTCAGCGTTACCCCAGTGAACGGTATAAACTATGATCCTGCAATCAAGGCCGTTCCAGTCACCGTCAATGTCTATCCAGAAGATATCGTACTTGGCGTGACGAAGGTAGTGACGATTGGAAACTGGTCGACCTACTTGACGCTGGAACCGAAGGACTTCGACAATCTTCCGGTGAGGAAGAGTATCGGTAAGGTAGAGTTGTCCGTTTCCGTCACGGTTGACCGTTCTCCAGACGATGTGCGTAGAGCGCAAGAATGGCGAAATTCAAGAATAAATGATGTAATTTGATACATCGAGAGGTTTTTATATGGCTAACAAGAAAGTAAAGCTGAAGGTTTCTGACCGCATCAACATCATCAACAACGCCCAGAAGCTTGGCTGCACATGGGCTATCCGTTGCAAGTTTGATGACTTCATCGACTCCATCACCGTGTCTGACGAAGACTACGAGAAGGCTGGCGTCGGTCGTGACGAAAAGGGCAAGATTGTCGTGAAGAACGACTTCGAAATGGAATACGATACGGCTAACGTGCCGGACGTAATCGCCAAGGCTATCGCTGACACGATCATCAATCTTGAAGAAACGTCCATCCGTGTCCCCAGCATGAAGCCGATGTATGAGGAAGTCAAGGGCAGCTTGGGTCTCATTGTCGATGTGGCTGACCTCTAAGTTAAAATCTGCCGCCGGATACGTAAAGCGGCTTCCGTCCAAGGTTAAACAGTCGGCCATTAAAGTGGCTGGCTGGTTTGGCCGTGGATACATTTGTACGAAGGCCAAGAACATTTTCAAGACCGCCGCAGATACTTTCGGAATGGCCACGCATGCTGGATATATCGACACTGGCCTTGTTCGTGTCGATGGCCGAGAGCTCGTAGCATACATGTCCGATATCGACGGCACGGATATGATTGCTGACTTCAAGACCTACGTTACTGAACTAAAGGAAAAGTTCCCAGATATGTCGCCAGCGGTCAAGGTATTTACCGCAAGCGGCGTTATGGGAATGTACGCCCGAACAGAGTTGACCTATCTGATGGTCTATGGCGGAATTCCTTACATCATGCCAGTCCATCGGTCGCTTGAAGGTATTGACGAGAATGACGCCGCGTTCAATAGTGGCATTAACCGTCTGGTATCTGGTTTGAGTGGTTCCGACTTTAACCATGTCGTGTCGCTTGGTTACGTCGATACCAATGTCAACGTGAACGAGTATGTGCTTGACTGGGCGAAGAAGTCGCCTATGTTCGATTCAGCCGATCTGGATCCGAACTTGGTGAAGATTGCCATTCAAAGCGGCACTATCATGACGATCGGTAGTTTGTACTTACCGGGCGGTTATCTGTACGACATATATGCGGTAGAACCGCTGTTGAGCCGTACGTTCCGTTCATACCGTGACTTTACGAAGCAAGAGGAAGTCCCATCTGGCCGAGAAGTTATCCTTGTCGGCGGAGACCCAGACATCGTGTTTGTCGGTACTCAAGCTGCACCGGATGGATTCTTGTATGATGTGTGGGTGCCTAACGACGCTCGTTACTACACGAGGGCGAAAGACAATGTCGCCGCTGGAAGGCTGCCACTAGGTTCTTTGGTTGTTGATGATGACGAGTATCTGGAAAGCTACGCCATGCTGATGAAGATGCTTCATGAGCTTGACGAGGAAGCTAACGGCCCCGCCGACGACAACACTTCCCCAGGTATCATGGTCAACCCAGACGAAGATACCGACACTGACGAAGTACCAGTTTTAATCGATCTGCCTGAATATCTGCTGTAAAAACCGATAAACTACGTGCATATTGAAATGCGTGGTTTTATGGCTAATCAATCGGCTTATGATGAAGCGTGGGTCAAGCTATTAAATGCGTTCGGTATCACTGACTACCGTGACGCATTGACTGGCAATCCGTCTGGTCTTCGAGGATATTTCGAGACGGCGAATCAACGTCTGTACACACAAATAACCTCTAACGGTGGCCATTATAAACCTGTGTCTTGGTCTGAACGCAGTAAGGCATTAGGTCGCACCGTTCCGATCGAAAAGTTCAACTACATAACCCAACAAAATCTTGGTGCTGGTCGTAAAGAAGGTGAAACCGCGACTTCGGATACTTCTGTACAGCAGACGACTATTTCTGCGCAGACTTGTATGGCACGGTTCCTTTCTGTCGATTTCCTTACCTACGACAAAACTATCATTGGATCGAATTACGAAGCGTTTATTCCGGCAGCGTTATTCATGCGTATCGCTGGGCATGTTCACCAAGATGCAGCCGACCTCAGCAATATTATGAAGCTGAAAGTCATGAGACCGAGTGGAAATGTCGGCCTTCGCTGTGCTAATGGTGTCGGCGAAGAGTTGATACAAGTGGTATCGAATGTATTTGGTGGCGCGTCGCCAATGAACATAAACGGTGAGATTTCGGAAAGCTCCGAAGACCTTGTTGCTACCGATCTGTCTATTGAACTTCCGTCGCTGCGCGATGTCGTGTCTGGCGGACAATCTAAGATTGTACCGATTAAGTACAGCTGCGTTACCGACGGCGATGAAGCGGGTGTCGGCGTGATGATTACTGGTATCATATCTGACACGGACTTTATCAATAAGCTGCAGATTAGTCCACTGGCTATGGAATCTCGTACAAACGATTTGTCGTTCCAAGAAGTTATGGCCGCTGAAGACGAGAATGGCAATATCACGATGGAACAAGCCAAGCAGCGCGATTTGATTGACCCGACGTCCATATTAGCTGACCTCGGATTGGTAGCTGTCGTCTTGCAGCCAGCGAACCCAGATACTGGCGCGGAAGGCGTTATGGCGATAATCGGTAGCGTGAGCATCAATAAGTGGGTGCTGTACCATACTTTTGTGCATCGTAGCCTATTTGGCGATTTGGATGCCGCGCATGGTTACATTTCTGCGGATGAACGTAAAGCCGCCATCGAAAAACTTGAAAAGAAGTCTGGTAAATAGCGAGGATATATGGCAGAAGCATCTATTGTACAAGTACTTAATGCTGAATTGCTTGGCTTGGTCGAGTACGCCAGAGCCAAGGAGATTGAAGTCAACATGGACTTGCTGCGCAGCGCCATGACAGCTATTGCCAGCTTGCAAGTGAACAATACGCTGTTGGGCGGTACGGAATATCAGCGTCCCGGTAAGAAGGCCAATAATTTCAATGTTGAAGAAGCCAAACGCAAGGATGCTGAACGTATCCAAGCGAATATGCATAACGACGAAATTTGGCGTTCAATCAGCACGAAGATTGGCGCTGCGATTGGCGGCGATGATGCCGCTTTGCAGTCGTTGTATAAGATGGGTGGTAGCTCGCTGTCCGCATTCAGTCGTGATAAGCAACTCAAACGCGACAATAAACAGTCGCTGAGCACGACTAACGAAATTCACAACAACCATCCATACTTTGTGTCGGTTAAGCAAGTTATGGCGAAATACGGCGACCAGATCGTCAATCGTCAAATTACGTTTGATGATGCCATGACGCAGTATAATCAGAAGAGTTCGATCTTGTGCAATTACGATATTGAACAAGAACCAGACGAGGCTGGATGCAAGTACATCTATGGCGGATTAGATGGACTGTTGTCGTTGGCTGGTCGTAAGATTGGCCTTAACGGCGTGTTGAAGGTATGTGGTATGAATGTAGATTACACATCCATTCAGCCAAGCCGCCGTCGATACGCAACGACTAAGTATTGTATTAAGTTGAGCCCAGAAGACGCCCAACTCTTTGAACGTATGATCGTGGATGATGATTCGCAGTTGCGTAAATTGCTGCAGCTTACTAATGTGTCGGTTTCTAAGGATGAGGGAACCACGGTGAGTGCTGTTAACGATAATCCCGATAAACCGGATTCTGCACAGCATGGTAGGGACGCCGCCGTCGTAGCTGGCCATCAGAAGCTTAGTGAAGACGGTGTGAATGATTTTGACCAACGAGTTGCTGGCTTGTCTAACTCGCTGAAATCTGCTGTTAGCAAGATGAAGCGTTATATGATGTATCCATCGCCGCGCAAGCCAGTTATTAAGCTGTCAAAGTTTACTCCGTCTCCGGACGCCGACGTTAACTTGCTGAAGCAGATCGAATACTTGTCTGAGTTTGCGGTTAAATTTGGCGAGGTCTTTAAAACGGAAGTTGCTGTAACCAAGTGCGTTATGGGTGTTGAAACCTTCCGTATTGCGAATTATACAGAAGACAACTATCGTGAGGTTATCTCGACCTTGAACCGTCGCATGCCTCAGATTCTTACCGAAGAGGCGCTGGCCGATTGCATCAATGCCGTGAACAGTGCGCTGTACGCATTCTTCCATAACATTGAAGAACGTATCTCGTCTGTGTATTCTGGTATCAAGTTCGGCGGCTCCGCGAATAGTGACGTATCCAAGGAAACCGTCGATCAGTTGTCCGAAGCGCGTAAGCGTCTTAATGACATTTTGACGAAGCAGTATGTTATCGAAAGTGGCGTACTTGCGACTCTGCAAGATATCAATAGCGGCATTCAAGACGCCATTAACTCGATTGGTCATGGCGAAAACTTGAGTGATGTGGTTCCAGACGAGTTGGTCGACGCTAGCGATAGGTTGGCCGAGTTCACGACGAAACTGAACCATAACGACGTTCCGACTGATGAAGAATTTATTGACTTTATTCAGCACGATTTGCCGATAATAGTTGAATACGGTGTTCATCATTATAGGGCCAAGGTTGAGTGGAATCGCTTGAAGAATATTAAAGTGACCATCCCAGTGAAGGGTTCTCCGCAGACCTATACGATTGAACAAGTCGTTAATGATTATGAACTCTTGATGCATAATGGCGATAAAAACTTCGATTATATGGCTGCGCAAGTCATGCGTTTTGAACGATATTTGGAATCGTTTGTTGGAGATGTGCCCGAAGATCCTGGCGATGATTATATCCCCAAGCTTGTTCGTACGGTGAAAAATTTGGCGAAGGCATATCCAGAACAAAAGCAAACGTCGCAATCGGCTGCTGCTGACAAGCCTAAGACGAAGGAAGCTTCTACGGCTGCTGAACAAGCTGTCCAAGAGCTCCGTGCGCAGAAGGTGGAACCAGAACAAGCGCCAAGCGAAAAGATTGGCGTTGTGGATAAGTCGAGTCGAGCATACCAAGATATGTCAGATGATGACAAGAACTCCGCTGAACTTGCGGCGTCGCTGTTTGGTGGATTTTAACACGTTAGGTTGACTATGCAATTAGATGTACGCAGAATAACACAGAATGATCGGTTTGGATACTACGTCAACTTTACCGCTGACGTGTATTCCGAGTACCGCGCTAGGTTGTTTGTACTGTATCATGGCGGCTATAAATATAGTGGCGATGTCGGTTATGGTATTACTGCCGATGTACCGGGTATTGCATACGACGACTGGATGTGCGAATGTCGTCCACCTCGTATCGACATACACAAGTTTAATGCGGAATTATTGATACCGCTTAAAAACGGCGAAAATACTTGGTGGTTTTCGAGTAAATTTTCGGACGAGTCCGAGTCTGCTTTGCAGCACGAAATCAATCCGCTAAATATCTTGGTCGAGCGAAAGACTGTCGAAGTCAACGTCCGTCGAATCTTGGTTCAGAATCGATCCGTTCTCATTGAATTGGAAAGCGGTGAAATCGCCGATGGCGCTGCTGTGACGATTAGCAATGCTGATCTCGCGCACAAGCATTTACTTGGTACGGACAACTTGCGTATCTGCGGAACATACTATGTCACTAAGATTTCGGATACTGTCTATAAGTATGATGTTGGTCATTATACGACGGTTGACGGTTCATACGAATTGTCTGGTGACGGTTATACTGCCTCGGTATGGGAAGTCTGCTATTACGAATATGGTAATATCGAGTTGCACAAGGTTAGCTCGGATACTGCAACGTTCGCATGTTATGACTTGACTGAGATGCCTCAGCTGAACGACCAGTTGTGTATCGGCAACGTTATGTGCCGTGTATTGGCGGTTAGCGGCGTCGTGGTTAAAGTTGATGCGAGGTTGAGTGAATCGACGGCAACCGCCAAGATGGTGTATTGCCCTCGAATTCCGTCCAAGAGTGTGCCAGTTAACTGGCCGACGTTGGTGGCTGCGCCTACTACTCGTAAGCGTCTGCTTCGAGCAAACCCTGGCGTCGTCGTTACCAATGGCTTGCTAGGCGAGCATAGTGCCAATACCGAATGTATCAATCCTTCTATAGACACCTACGTAGTCAAAAACGAGGCCGATGTCAACCATACTAACCAGCCAGTACTTGTATGTACTGGTGGCGAGAATGAATCTGTAGTTTGTATGCAGTTCGCACCGAACTCGATTGCTGGCGACGAGAATGCTGCTGCGACATTGTCGCTGTATGTCGAAGATATGTCGTATAGCGAGGCGATGATTATGGTGTATCAGATGGATAGTGCTGGATGGAACTCCAACATGTCCTATGATGAAATGATAAAGCATGTCACGCAGATTCCTATCGGTAGCGCGAAATTGTTGAATCCGTTGAAGCAGCCAGACAATAAGGCTGACCTGTCTCAGATTGGCCATTTGCCTATTGACGACTATAACAGCATGATCTCAATCCAGTTGGATTCTGTCATTGTACAAGAGTGGCTGTCTGGAACTGCCACATACACGCCGTCGATTGCCTTGAAGATAATTGGCGATGGTTCGCCGTCTGTCACCTTTGCTTCCACGAATAATAGTGACCCGACCCATCGTCCACAAATCATCTTTACTGGCGGTGAGTCTGGCTTGTCTCCAGAGCCGTTCCAGATTGACTTGTCTACAAATATGATCGAACCGAACCAAGTTTTGCGCATAACTCCGCATGACATTTCGAAGGACAATTTTGGTAACTCGGTCTTTTCGAATGAAGTTGATATTGGAACGTCAACGAAGGTTCCTATTGTTTCTGGAAACTCGACTTACTTGGATGTCGTTGTTCCCGAAGACGCTAGCGGTTCTTTGACCGTCATGGTGTACCGTAAGCGTAATGGTGGTGATCGTGTTGCGTTGACCACTGAGGACGCCGTTGTGTATGTTAATCATTCGGCCACGATGCGCAGCGTTCCTCTTGCGAAGAAGTTGAAGCCGGGAATTGTTGACCCAGACTTGGTTGGTCGTACTGCCTTGTATAACCGCGACATGGGCTTCGTCAACATGACCGAAGTCACTGACGAGACCAGCCTTATTCAGAACGTCTACTCTATCTTGCTGACGAACCCAGGTGAACGTTTGTTCAGTCAGAACTTCGGCACTGGTATCGAACAGCGCTTGTTCAAGCTCGGCTCTCAAGATGATGGATTGACTCTTCTCCAAGAATGTATCCAGAAGGTTCATGAGTACGAGCCTCGCGTCTTTATCGACGGCGACCAGAGCTCGTGCGAGTTCGACGATAGCGAGAACTTGTACTACTTGCTGCTGGCGGTCGTACTGCCGTCGGCTCGTACCGAGATGATACGGCTCCCATTCAAGAACCGTGGTAGGAAGATCTAATGTTCATACAGACGATCGGATCCAAACAAGTGGTGTATGTTGACAATTACTTGTCCGACTACATGGAAGTAGCCGACGAGTTCGGTATGGTTGAAAATGGTCAGCTCGCGTCCTACGTTGTCAAGAGCGATACGCCCTATGTAAATGAGTTCGGTATCAGCCGTCCGTCGATACGACTGGATGGCCGTACCGTCGATATCCACGTCGTCAATAACTATGTGAAGGCTGTCGACTGTACGCCGAGTGCCTTGGTTACTGCTTTGAATACGTTTCCAGCTAGTTCTCGTATCAATATAAGCGGATTTCCGTTTGTGTCTCGGTTTTATCTGGGAGCGGCGCATAATCAGCTCGTAATCGATTCTGCCAAACGTACGTTTTCGCTGCGCCAGTATGGCCGAAAGGACTTGAAGGGCATCTACAATATGATGGTGCATCTAGGTGATAACAACGGCAAGCTCTATGAGCCAGTTATCGCTAGGTATGTCTATACCAGCTACCAGATGCCTAAGCATCGCCAGCTGGTGGGCTATTTCGACCTCGGCCAGTATTTGTCCGTAATAAAGGATCATCGGTACGAGGAATTGTTCATGACGCTTGGAAAGAACAAGACGCTGGCGTTCGTGGAACTCAAGGAGTCTGCCCCCATTGTCAAACTGACCGGGGTAGTGAACAACGTCGCGATGCTGACTTTGCAGAATATCGAGGGCACGTACGACGCGAAGAAGCTGAACGACTTCAATCCGTACGTCATACTCACACGCCGACCTCTGGTAATCAAGACCATGAAGTTCCCTTGGACGAAGGTCAAGTTCGACAAGGTGGATGTGTTCATGACACCCATTATGAGCCTATCCGATGCGTGGGAGTCTCTGGAAGGAGGTATAAACTTACTGGCGCTCCCAACCGGAAATGCCCAAAATTTACGGTTTTGAGCCAGTTTGGAATTCAAATTGAATTGAACTAAATTTTCACCTGTTATCCAATAAGCCGCTTCTAGGCATACTGTAATAACACTTATTCATAAGGAATAGCTATATGGCAACAAAGAAAACTACTAACCCAGCTGAACCCGATTTCTCCTTCTTCCAGAAAATCAAGACGGGCGACCGTTATGCGGACGCAAACGTCAAACATCCAGAATACGGCTACGCCGATTCTGGCTCCTACATGCTGAACGCCTTACTATGTGGCGACATCTTCGGCGGCTTCCATCTCAACAGATTCTTCATGGCCGCTGGTGAACAAGGCTCCGGTAAGTCCTACATGATGAAGAACAACTTCATCAAGCCTTTGATGGACTTGGGCTACTATATTTTCTACTACGACACCGAACACGAAACCAATGAAGACCAGTTAATAGAAGAAAACGGCTTCAATCCGAACCAGTTCAAGCTCGTCCAAGAGCATACGACTGCCGAAGACGTGTTTGTGTCTATTGCCGAACTTCTTGACACTCTCGAAGCCGATAAGGGCAAGAAGATGAAGAATGAACGTAAGGTTGCGTTCGTTCTCGACTCTCTCGGCGGTATGTCTACCAAGAAGACTACGAACGACGCCACGAAGGGCGAACTCAAGCAAGACATGACCAAGGCCAAGGTGGTCAAGGCCATGTTCACGAACATCACGAACCGCTGCGGAAACCTCGGTATTCCGATGTTCATTACCAACCACATTTACATGGCTACCGATGGCTACGGCGATCCGAAGCGCATCGCTAACGGTGAAGGTGCCAAGTACTTCGCTTCCGTCATCTTGACGATGCGCAAGACTCTCGACGTGCCTGACCGCAACACCAAGGAAGTCAAGGGTATCATCCTTGAAGCCACCGTGTTCAAGAGCCGTATGGTGAAGCCCAGGAAGACCGCCATGCTCTATCTGGACTACAACACTGGTCTGAACAAGTTCTACGGCTTGCACAACGTCGCTCTCGACGCTGGTCTCATCGAAGAGTTCTCTGCTTCCAAGTATCCAGAACTCGTTGAGAAGATGCCGAAGGACGGTAACGGCCAGAAGACTCGCAAGACTTGCTACGTCATCATGGACAAGAAGAAGGATCCGAAGGACTGGATCGTCTGCCTTGCCAGCAAGGTCGACCGCAAGGAATACATCGGCACTATCCTCGAAGAAATCAACGAGTATGTGAAGAAGGAATACAAGTTCCGTCCGCCTTCACTCGGTTCTGCCGAAGACAACGATGCTCCAGAAGTCGAAGATTCCGAAATCGACGAAGCAATCGAAGACTTGAATCTCGCCGATGCTGCGAAGGCTGAAAGCTTGCGCAAGGGAGTCAACGGCGAAGACTAATCTTTGCTGTTTCAATCGCACCCGAAAGGGTGCGTTATCTTGTGAGTATTTATGGCTGCTGTATATGATTTGACTAGGGAAGACCTTGTTCTCCGCACTTATCTTATGGACTTCGATATAGCTCCTAAGATGGTGTCGTTTCTTGATGACAAGCTCTATTCCGATGCTACGAACAAAACCCTTATTGGTATCATCCGAAAGTTCATCCGCAAGTATAACCGTAGGCCGCAAGCGCAAGAGCTTATCGTCGGTCTCGCCAACAGCGGATTGAGCGAAACTGCTCGACAGAAGCTGCTTGCTATCTGTAATGCCGAAGTTCCGTACATGAAACAGGACTACGTCATTACTTTGCTTGAAAACTTCTATCAAGAGAAGGCGACGGAAAATGCGTTGCGCGATGCCGCGACTGCATTGTACGACAATGATACCGAGAAAATACGTGACTTGCTTCCAGTTCTCCGTGATAGGCTGAACTTCAGTCTCCACATGGGATTGGGTCTCGACCTCGTCGAAGACATCGAGGAAGCACAGCGCAGATTGAAGGAAATGTCGCATCCGATTCGTTCCGCAATCGGCCCTATCAATCAGTACACGGCTCAAGTCAAGACAGACCCCAACTCTGGTGGATATCCTCGCAAGACGATGACCTTGTTCGTTGGCCAACCCAACGTCGGTAAGTCGCTTGTGATGGGTTCCGATGCTTGTAACTTTATACGTTACGGCTACGACGTGCTTTACATTTCTCTGGAACTTTCCGAAGAATATGTATGGCGTCGTCTTGCCGCCAACCTTACTGGTGTGCCGCAGTACGAAGTGGCCGACCTCTCTGTCGACGAATGTCGTAAGCTTATCGAGAATACGAAGATACCTGGTGTCGAGCGCCTTGGCCGCTTGAAGGTTATCCGTATGAAGACGACTACGACCCCGGCAGAAATCGAAGCTCGTGTCGACCAGTTCTACTCCATCTACAAGAAGAATCCGGACGTCCTCGTGGTGGACTACATCGGCATCATGAAGCCGAACCGTACTCACCGAACGATGGAAAGCATGTACCTCGATGGCCAAGAGAAGGCCGAACAGATCCGCGAACTTTGCATCGACCGCAACATGGTCGGCATTTCCGCAGTCCAGTTCAACCGTTCTGGCTACTCTAGGCTCGATGCTGGTCTCGAATCGGTGTCTGGTTCAGCTGGCTTTGCTGAAACCGCCGACATCATGATTACGATTACTCGTGACGACCTCTTGAAGAAGCAGAATATGTACGCCAACTTCGTGAAGAAGAACCGCTTCGGCGAAAACGAAGTCATGTTCTACACGAAGTACGACTACAATACGATGCGCTGGTATGACGCCACTACGGACGATATCGCTGCTTACACCGATGCCCTTACCCAAGCACAGATCGCTGCCGAGGCGACTAACGGCATGAATCAGAACATCCGTGTGGGTACTGGCGGCGGAAATCGTGGCGGCGGTGCCCCTAGAGGCCAGAAGTTGAACGACAAGCAGCAAGCTGCCGTAGCGAGCATGCAGAGTATTTACAGCCAGTTTTAAAGTAATTTCTCCAGTAACTCCAATAGGAAATGTCTATGGACGTACTGGGGAAATATTTAACTGACGACGCTGATGAAGAAGTTGTCCAGTTGGAGGACATCGAACTGGATGACTCTCGACACGGCAAGATTCGCGAAGTCTTTGACGAATACTTGAAGACACCGAGATTTCCGGGTGACGCTTGCTTGGTTCTTACCATGCCAGAAGCTACCTTGAAGAAGTACAGCGAGAAGATAAATGCTGGCCTCTGGTGGATGTACAACAAGTTTTGCAAGAAGGACTTTGGCATGATGCAGCTGTTGGTCGCCATCGAGAAGATGGTGGACGCGAATAAGCTGGCGGCGATGCTTGATATGGATATCAAGCTGCTGGTAGCGAAGGAGGCTGGCATCAACGCTTCTGAATCGGATATCGAGAACGCCGCTACTCGTGCCGATGAATCTGAACAAGAAATCAGCGAGCCGATCAAGCTCTCGCAAGAGTATCTTGATAAACTTACTGAAGAAGATCCAGAAGAAGAAGCCTTTATTATGGCGGGATTGAACGATTAGTTTTTAGGTTTTGTATGTCACATTTTAAGTTTGGATCTAAGTACAAGAAGATTGTCGACCAGCACGAAAAGGATAACGCCGAGTACGAAAAGACCGCACTCGAAAAGCGTGATGAACTTACCAAGGCCATCGTGAATATCGGCTCCGGTTCCGGTAAGGACGGAGAAGGTTTCGGCGGCGCTGGTACTGGCGTGATGGTTCGTACCGAAGCCTACAACAAGTGGCTCGTGGAGCAGCAGAAGCGCAATCCGTTCATCGGCAAGAGCTACATGCAGATTGCTGAAGAATACGCTCGCGACGACGAGGAAGTCAAGCAAGAAACTGCCATGACCGACGAAGATGCTGCAAATGTTCTCGACATCGATGAAGACGGTTCTCTGCATATCAAGGACGATTACGATCCGAACAATGTGGAAGAAGTCGACAACGAGAAGCTGGTTGGCGATGCCGCAAAGTTCTCCGATCTTTGCGTTATCAACAACGTAATTTCCAAGCAGTTGACATGGGATTTCGATTCCTTGATGGACGAAGTGACCGCATCCTTGAAGGAAGCTCACCTTGACGATCTCGACTTCGAACTTCCAGAAAACCTCGAAGAACAAGTTGATGCCGCATTGAAGCGTCATGACGCAATGCTCTTGTTGACTCACAACAAAGAAAGTGCCGCAAAAGCGTCAAAATAGCCGATTTGCAATTCAAATTTATTCTTTCTACTATTTGTCCAGCTGTTGGTGGTCAGCTACAACAAAATCACCAAAACACGTTAAACCATAAATAACCCTAAGTTAAACCAATGATATCCAAGGAGTAATCCCCATGACTACCAAGAATACCCAAGCTGATGCCGATTTTCTCGATCTCGACATCGACACCGTGTCCAACCTCGACGAAGCCACTTCGATTGGTGGCAAAGTTGACCCGACTCGCTGGAAGCCTAGCGTGAGCAAGCGCAATCCTAGCTACAGCGCAATCATCCGTCTTCTGCCGCAAGGTATCGAAGGCGTCAAGAACAAGACCTATCCGAGCGTGAAGGTTCTTTATCACCACCTCAAGTTGAATGGCGTTCACATGGAAGTGAAGTGCTGCCGTAACACACCGGGCCAGGACTGCCCCATCTGCCGCGCAATTTGGGATCGCTATAACGAACTCGCCAAGAAGTACGAAAAGGGTGACAAGCACCTCAAGGTATGGACTGGCATGACTGCTCGTCCGGAATGGCATACGAACATCCTCGTTCGTGAAGACGATAACAAGTCTGCCAACAATGGTAAGGTTCTCGTGTGGCGTCACAGCGACGCTGTGGAACGCACGTTACGAGCCCCGTTCGATGACAGTGTCGAAGCTGAAGTCCAGAATGCAAATGGTGCCCCAGCCAAGGGCGCTTTGGCCAAGATGAAGAAGGAACGCCGCAAGTTCATTCCTCACTCTCCGACCAAGGGTGTCGACTTTGGTGTTATTGTCAGCTGGGATGCTGCAAAGAACATGACTTCTTACGACGGCTCTGACTACGTGGCAGAATCGACTCCGCTCGCTGACACGAAGGAAGAAATGCTCGAAATCCTCAATAACTGCCATGACTTAACAAAGTTCTTGGCCGATATTCCGGACGAAGCAACTGCTGCCGCTAAGTGGCGTGAATTCCTTGAGAAGGCATCCAACGCTCAGTCCGCTGGTGATGGCGAAGGTGGCTTCACGGCCAACAACGCTAGCTTCGGCGCGGCTCCGAATCCGAACTACACCAACCGTGCAACTACCAAGGTTGCTGGTGCTGACTTCCTCGGCAACTCCGCCGACATGGATCCAGCCCCCGCAAAGGAACCAGACGAAGACGAAATGCTCGTAAGCGGCGCTAGCGCTGCTCCAGCACAAGAAGCTCCGGCTGCTAACAATGCGTTCGCCGCACGTCGCGCTGCCGCTCAGGCCGCTACCGCCGCTGCGATGGCCAACCAGTTGCCAGAAGGTGAAGACGACGATACCGAACTGCCATTCTAGTCTTTTCCGTTTTTTCAGCTAGAAATGGCTTTGGCACTGTGGCGCTCGACTAACCATTGAGCGCCACTTTATTTAAGGTTTTACTATGTCCTTTTCCTATGCTAATATTCCTGATGCGGCGCTGGAAGAAGCGGTGGAAGCTGAATTCGGCGACAACTCTTTCGCATTAGAGAAGAAGTCCCAATACTATAATTTCATTTGTCCGTTCTGTGGTGATCCAGCCAGACCGAACAAGAAGAAGGCTTACGTCTATCGTGACCGCTGGCTGTTCCGTTGTTATAAATGCGGACAGAGCATGCACTTCATGAAATACTTGAAGGAGAATGACGACGCTGCATACAAGCGAATGCTTCTGTTCGGTTTCGACGGCGATAGGTCTGACGACAAGCGAGAAGAAGTCTTGCCCAAGAAGAAAGTCGACTTGCCGTTCGAAGACGGCGAACTCATTTCTCTACTAGACCATCATCCTCTCGCAGAACAAGCAGTGGCTTTCTGTCAAGGCCGCCGCATCCGTCCAGAAGTGTATGACCTTTGGTTCGTATGCCAGGAAGGCGACCAGTTCTTGAAGCGCGACGACTTGGGCGGACTCGTGCTGAACGAGCAAGGACGTCCGATCGGCAACGAGTTCAAGAACCGTCTCATCATTCCGTTCTACAAGTACGGCGGTGCGTGGACGCAGTTCGACGCTCGTGCGCTAGACCCCGATAACAAGCTGCGCTATCGAAACTTCGAAGGTGTCAAGCGTCAAGCGTACAACATCGACTTCCTCGACGTGACCAAGCCGTTCTACATCTTGGAAGGAACGATTGACTCTACGTTCATTCGCAATGCTATCGCCATCGGCGGTATCTCGCACTTTGACGAAGTCATCGCGGACAATCCGCAGATTGCAGAGCACAAGGAAAACTGTACGGTCATCTGGGATAACGACAACGCTGGTGAACTCGCTCGTATCGAATCCGTTAAGAAGGGGTACAAGTGGTTCAACTGGTCTGGAATAAAGGAAAAGGATGTCAACGGAGCCGTTCTGTCTGGCGAGATGCCAGTCGATGACGACGGCTACGTTTCCACTCAATTTATCGAAGGTCGTAGCTTGCCGCCAGAAGGCGCGGCTATTATCTTCGCTCTCGAACGCGGCGACATGGCCGCACGTGAACGCCAGAAGCAGCGCGAGACTCGTCTGCAGCTGGTACAGAAGATGCAAGCAAAACAGAAAGTAGAGGTGTGGTTCTAATGGCTCTTGGCGCGTTGAAACAGAAGGGTATAGATGAATATGTGCAGCCGTTGAAGATTGCGCAGTATCTTGACCGTCCGGTTTCTGACTTGAAGGGAATGGGTTTCTTCGATGGGATCCCTTACATAGTCAATTATCAAGGCCAGAAGAAATACCGTTACGATGCGTGTCTGAAGAAGCTTTCAGCCTACGGTCTGAAACCTCCTTGCACTACGCACCCTTACGCAAAGATCCGTCCGGCTGAAATCGTCGCTGACTTGGATGTAAGTCCGATGACGTATCTGCGACTGGTCAGAAAGGGCATTATCAAGGAACAGCCAGCCGACGATTACGGCAAGTTCGTCTACTTCCGTGATTACGACTGGTTCCTCAAGAATTACGTGCCGTCCAAGAATTTCAAGTTCCTTCCCAAGACTCTAAATGTCAAGGACAGCGCGACGTTCATCGGTACGACACCGGGAAAGCTCCGAGCGGCTTGCCGAGCTGGCAAGGCGAACATCGCTTTCTGGATTCACAGTACGACTGGCCGCAAGCGATACAAGTGGATGACTCGTGAGAACATCATCCAGTATGTCAACGACTCTATCAACGAGACCGTAAAGAAAGGTAGCCGCTTGATAAAGAAGGAGCCGCTTCCAGACGTGCTGACTACTGGCATGGCTTGCGTCTACATGAAGATTTCTCGTCGCACGTTAACGAAGTTCATATTCATGAAGCTTCTTCATCCAGAGCAAGTCAAGGTTGGTGCTCGCACGAGGAATTTGTTCAAGAAGTCCGAACTCGATGAGCTGTGCGACCAGATCAACCGCCGTTATTTCTATTGCGAAGGCAAGCCGTATTACAACCGTTTCGCTATCCGTACAAAGTTCGGCAAGAGCAATTACTGGATTGACAACTTGATATCCGGTAAGTGCCGCGTCGTTGCTCCTCCCAAGCTGATGCACATTCAGAAGTCGAAGGACTATTGCGTGATGACGGTTGACGAGTACAATGCCCATTGTGCCGAAGTACAAGCCAAGGGCTGGCCGATGTATCCGATGTGGGGCTGGGTTCAAGAGGATGTTGACGCCATCGTCGCTTCTGGAGTCAATGTCGATCCGAAGATGGAACTCTCCGAATTCCAGAAGAAACATCTGGACAAACTAAACAAGACGAACCGTCGTGCTGCCTATTACAAGCGTCACAAGGCTGGAGTGGCTGCCGCGAAGACTCGTAAGAAGACGTCCAAGCAGTTTGTATGGGAAACCCCAGTGATGGACGAATTCGAAGTCGCCATCAAGGCTGCCTTGTACGAAAACGAACTCCGCGCAGAAGACCGTAGGCGTACCGTATATGCGGAACGCGCCAAGGAAGAAGGTGAGAAGAACCAGCTTCGCAAGGCTCTGGGTATCCGCCCGGTCGAGACAATCCGTCTTGACAATAACACGATCTTGCAGCACAGTAAGACGCCGTGCGTGATTACCATTCTGTATAGGCGCAAGGGATCCGACGTCAAGGTTCCATACAAGAAGTACTCCTCCAGTCGTGATGAACTTGTCTACTTGGCTAGCGACCAGCCAGTAAGAATGTGCAAGAAGAGCAATCCGCAGATGTCGATATTCCTCAACATCGGTCGTGTCGCTGAAAAGATTGTCAAGCTGAATCCGAAGGTTCCGCCTTCTTGGATTGTACTTGCCCATGCGTCTTCGCTGATATATGATCCGTCGTTCATACAAAAGCTCGAAGCCGTCCCTAGCGATGTAGGGGCCGTCGCTCCGTTCGGCTATGAAAACTTCTTGCCGGATGGCACTTGGATGCGCTGCCCTAATACCTATGGCATGTATAGCGAATATTCGACAAAGGACGGAATGTACAACCGCCGTGTTGCTGGAACCGTGTCTGTCACTGGTTCGCATGACGTTGCCGTTCTGGACGGGCCGTTCGTCGCTATCCGTGGAGGCTACCTTCCCATCTTGAAGAACTTCGGCAAGCTGTATAAGTTTGGCGACGGTAGGGGCTGCGTACCATACGTCGTTTCCATGATGATGCACCGTCTGGAGGCTCGCATGCAGCAGATCGAGGTTGACTGCAGCTGGTGTGTCGATGTTAATGCTCCGTTTACACCGCTTGAGTGGAACCAGCTTGAGCCGAAATTCGTCGAAATCGGCAAAAAAGTGGTCACGAAGGGCGATTTGAATCCAAAATACATTTAGACTATATTTGATAGCCGAGGTTTAAACATGGCTGAAGAAATTGAAAAACCAGCGGTAGGCATTCGTTTTAGCGAACCGTTCTACAAGATCTTGAAGAACATCAGTTCTATTACAAAGACTGGCTGCGTTATCATGTTCAAGGGTAACGTGAAGGGCCGTATTCCGGGAAACCACATCAGCGTTCCGGACATGGCAATGATGACACACCTTGCTGCATCTGAGGCAGACTTGGATTTCGATACCAACCGCATCAACATCTTCTCGCTAAATGAATTTGTGAAGTATGCGGAACTGGCCAACTTCCCCAAGCGCGGCACGGCTGAACTGTCCGTAGACACGTCGATTACTGGTCGCCGTTACGAGTACATCAAGTTCTCTGGTGGCGGTATCACTTGCCGTACTCCGACGGCTGACCCCAGCTGTTTCAAGGAAGGCCATTCTCACATTCCGTTCACTAGGGATAACGACCCTATGATGAAGGTCGGTGAAATGCACTTCTCCGAGGATATGGTCAAGGACTTTGTTACGAAGCTCCGTGCGGTTCCGACGTGCGAGTTCGTGACTCTCCGTATCGACGACGGCGGCATCAAGCTCTACATCAAGGGCAAGATGTCCCAGCAGATTACTTACTGCGTACCGTCGACATGCACTCGCGGCATCGACACGCAGCTTGTCCACAAGATTTTCCGACCGGGCACCGTCACCGTGTTCCCAGTCCAGCTCTTCAACTACATGAAGGGCATCGGTGGAGAATACGACATCGACATCACCTACGCATCGTTCAAGGGTGTCGAGCAGATGTCCCTCAAGGCCACTTCGCTAATACCTGGGGCCGATCCAGAAAAGCCGATGACTCTCTGGATGGGTGCGGCGGAATGCTCCGCTGGCGCTTATTCCCAGTTCGACTTGGTTCAGTAAATTTATGTCATGGGTACAAAATGCGGTGAGTCAGCGCTCGCCGCATTTTTGCATTTGTATAAACTGAAAAGCAAGCACATGCAGGATATTTCCATGGGAACCCAGATCGACAAGAATACGCTTCTCAAGGCAATGAAGGACTATGTTTACGTGACCACGCAGAGCGGCCCTATCGTTCCTTCAAAGACGAAAGTGATTAAGATGCTGACAAAGCAGATTCCAGACCCAGTAAAGAAGCCCCAAGATGGCGACGACTGGGATCACCGTACCTACGACCAGAACAAGCCATTGGTATATGGCAAGAACTTGATTACGACCCGCGACCTCTACAAGAAGGTATTTACGGAAGCCGTGACCAATACCGCCTACCGTGGCATGCGCATGAACCTTGCAAGTATCGACATGAAGGAAACTCACTGCAAGTTCATCATCAACCGTCGTGACCATGATATGCTTGTCGAGTTGTTCTATCCGAACGAAAACGAAAATATCTCCGTGAAGCTGACTTCGGACACTGGTCTGTCGAACCTTTACGAAGTATCCTTGCAGAGTCCCCAGTTCGTCAACAACTTCGGCTATACAATCTTGAAGACTTGCGACGAACTTATCGACTCCAACAACACTTACGACGTCGGAAACGATCTCGATACGATGCAGACCTTGAATGGCCTTGGCAACGGAACCGAGGATGCCAGCAATTCATGGATGGCAACCGACAGTTCAATTTATCACGAATGCGTGGACAGCGGCCTTGCGCAGCTGTTGAATATGTGTAACGCGATTACTTTGCTTGAAGATGGCGAACAAGCACCGGGCGCAGAAGCGTTCGCGATGGACGGAGAAGAACAAGACATCGCTCCTCCAGAGAACATCCCTGGCATGGAAAACAACGCCATTGGCGCTGGCGATGTCAATGGCGGCGATGACGACAAGAATGCTCTTGTCGACATGAAGAGCGCAATCTTCGACAACATGTCTA
>NZ_JBGUHR010000060.1:0-115984 GCF_045112255.1 Fibrobacter sp. | reverse complement strand
TATAGCAAATAAATTGACTGGTGTAATTGTTTTTGCTATATTTGGTTGCATGAATAAGAACTTCTGGATATTCTTTCTACGATACTTGTGGGGCTGCTGCATCTCCTTTCTGTCGTTGTCGTTCGTGATTTTATACGGAATTGCGTGGCTGGCAACGGTACTGGTCATGTCGGTCGCCGTCGTGACCGAATTGATCGGCGAAGGAGTTCGCTGGCTGATCTGCAGCATATACAGATTCTTGGGGCCGACTTGCCGCGAGGGCGAGGACTTGAGGAATCCGTTGTCTCGATTCACCAAATGGTTTCTGGAAAAGGTTAAGATCTGATGGGTGTAAAAGTTATAGAATACAAGGGAGCCAAGCTCCACTACAAGGAACGCTGCTACGAACTTTACCGTATCTATCCTAACGGCAAGGAATGGTTCTGCGGCTACTTCCGTAGTCAGGAAGACTACGAGATTGAGCTGGCTCGCTGCAAGAACGAGGAAGCTGGCCCAGATGAATATGTCATCAAGGAAGTTCCTTCCGCTGGTATTCCGGTATCCAAGATACACGACGTCGTCGAGGAGCGCAAGCGCCGTAACAAGGAAGAACGTCAACGAGCCATCGAAGCAAGGAAGTGGGCCGAAGAGCGCAAGAAAATCATAGCAGACTGGGAACGCGAGGAGCGCGAATGGCGCGAAAAGCATCCCGGTCAAGCAAGACGTCTGATTGACCGTAGATTTCCTCCGCTGTTCGATTGTCATGCGCTTCCGCCAGTTTGCACAACCCCAGACGGCATCTACAAGGCACTTCGGTATCTTTATCCGGACTCCGCCAAGAAGTTCGTTAAGTCGACCGACTTTGCCAAGACGATCAAACCTCGTAGGAGGAAGAAACGATGAGCAGTGCTGGAATAGCGGCGGCGAACTGTGCGCTTGCCGCCATACATGCGCAGAAACGCCGAGAGGAAGAGGAAGAGGCTGCCAAGAAGTCGAAAGGCAATACGGAGCGTCATAACTGGTATGCTTCCTATAACGAGAGGATCGCTCGCGCTGGGTCGATGATTTCTGGTATCGACAAGGAAATCCAGAATGAAACGGATCCCCACATGATCGAGTTCTTGAAAATGCGCAAGGAATACTGGGAGCGACAAGCGAAATCGTCTATGCGTCAGCGCGACCAGATGATTAAGTGGGAAAATGAACGCTGGGAACGAGAACGCAAAGAGATGGAACGATTCCATCGTATACAAGCAATCGTCGACCCGATCGTTAATGTTGTATTTTGGATACTGGGAATTGGTAGTTTGTTTGGAATCGGTGTATTTATTTACTTTATGTTGAGGCCGCTATGGACACACCTATAATAATTGGACATCAGCCAGTAGGCCGCCGTATCGACAGCGTCACGATGGCGATGATCGACACTTATATGAAAAGTTACGAAGGCATCGACGCCAAGTACGACAAGCTGAAGCAAGGTTCGGTGACCGCAAGCCGTGTAAAGCTTCGTGACACCTTGGCCGCCATTCCGCAGTATGAACGAACTACGGAAGAAGAACAGATGCTGGTTCGGCTGTATAACAGCGACATTTCCATTTACAAGCACCAAGAGGATAAGTTCAAGGAGTACGACGAGGTGTCGGAGAAGATTCGCAAGCTCGTCGAGGACGCCGTTCTGCACAAGTTCATCCGTCCGTTCGACCGAGAACATGAGTACATGTACGTGCAGCGTGTCTATATGGCTCGTGGGGCTGCAGCGCCTTCTCCGTACGAGACTCTGTGGCTGGAAGGGCCGATGCTCCGTGTCAACGGTGTCGGCCATAAGGATCAAGCGGTAGTCGCAAACTTCCATTATCACCACACTCAGCTGACACTTATCAGCATAGTCGGCATCGAGACAATCGAGAAGGACTTCAAGGACTACTGTGGCAACGTAATGTCTAATATCGACATCTTCAAGGTGTTGTGCGGAGGCGAAAATGAGTAAGTGCGTATATGTACCAATCTACAACAAGATGTCTTCTGACATGGGAGACACCGGACTGCCGTTGATGGCTACCAATCTTGACGACATAGGCTTGTTCTACATGCTGAAATCTGGTAATACGGTTGATGCAAAGACGGTGCCAGTCGTTACGGACAAAGAACTTACTGATAGATTCGTTCGTGGCCGCAACAACTATATCATCCAGAAGGAACTTCCCGAAGGCGAGATGGCAGATGCGCTGATTAAAAAGGTCGAGGAGTTCTGGGATGACTTTGGCGAACAGTTGAAGAAAGAGCTGATTAAGCAGATGCAAGACAAACTGGCTGAACTGTCGGCTGGTCAAAAGGCGGCGACGAAGAAGACTGTCAAGAAGACGACTGCCAAGAAGGCGACCAAGAAAGTGTCGAGGAAGCCTCGTGCCGAGGAAGTCGACGATGATGGTAATGACTCGGAACCAGAAATCGACTTGAGTGAAATTCATTTGTCGTCAGAAGGATGATATGGATTGGATGGATAAGGCAATTGTCGCCGTGTATTTGTTTGTAGTACTTGTCGGTGCTGCCCGACTGTTCATGTGAGGTGATTATGTTCGGAATTAAAGCAAAGGAATTGAAAGACGCATTGAAGGATGTGCCGGACGATTACGTTGTCCGTATCGATGCTCAAGAAGGCTCGATTGCCGTACCGGATGGCTATGACCGTTTCGGTCGTACGTACAACCGAGGTGCTTACCAGCTTGACACGCGCTTGAGCGAAGTCAAGGGAGTATCCGTGGATAACGACATGCGCGAAGTCGTGCTGGACGTGTATATCAACTTGGAGGAGACGAATGGATAATACGAAAATGGCCGAGATTAAATATCTTAACGAAGAATACTTCACGGCCAAGGGTACGTACAAAGAAAAGCTTAATGCAGCTTACGCTAAATATCAAGGCTTCCCTATCATGAATGAAGTTGAATTTTGGCGGCACATGGCATACCAGGTTGCCGACAGTGCAGATACTGCCGTACGTGCCATGAAGAGCGGCCATGAACACATGCTGGCATTTAAGTTTGAATTGGACAAACGACAAAAAGAATTTGGCTTTGAACACAAAAGTCCAATGGAAATCGATCGGCAATGGGAAGACCACAAGAAAGCTGTACGCGCCAAGTTGGATGAGTTTAAAAAACAAAGGGATGAAGAATAATGAAAGAGTTTGTTAAGCATCTAGGACGTAATTTGGGCTGGTTATTGATGATCACGCTCGCTTGCGTATTGGTTGCGGCTGTAGCCATGTTGCCGTTGGAAATCATGGGAGTACTGACGACGTATTTCGGATATGAGTTTTCCGAGGCGACGTGGTTTGTTGCTTTGATGGTCTGGTGGTGGATCCTTGGAGGAACCCTCATGACCATCGATAAAATGGACAAGAGGTAAACATGAAGAACACGTTAATAGTTAACTTGTACGGCGGCCCAGGCACTGGGAAGTCGAGCGGCGCAGCCTACATCTTCTCGAAGCTGAAGATGGCTGGCATCGACGCTGAATACGTGACCGAGTTCGCGAAGGACAAGGTCTGGGAGAATAACACGGAAGCCTTCAAGTGCCAGTTCTACATTTCTGGCAAGCAATCGTTCCGTATATCACGCTGCTTCGGAAAGGTCGATGTAATCATCACCGACTCGCCGATCGTCTTGGGCAAGATATACGCCGACTTGATCGGTCGTCCGCAGCTCGGATTAGCTTGTCTGGAAGAGGCTGACCAGTATCCGGCTGGTAGTACGATTGAAATCTTCTTGAACCGAGTGAAGCCATACAATACCAATGGCCGTAACCAGACCGAGGAAGAAGCCAAGAAGATCGACGCAACGGTCAAAAAGCTTTTGCTGGAACGCGCTGAGTCCAAACAGTACAGCTTGATAGAGTATGATGGCGACCAAGAAGGGTACGACCGTATTTACTTGTTCATCAAGGATTTGCTGGAGACTCGCGAACTTATGCGTGTCGAAGCTGAACGCCATTCTAAGGAATGGGCCAACATAGGCGATGCGGATGAATAGGGTGACGATCGATGGTAAGGAATACTTGGTGACGAAGTCTGGAGCGTTGTGGCCGACACCGCACCGCCGTCTGAGTTATCCGACCAGTCCTCGGAAGGATACCGACGATGACGACCGAACGAATCCATACGTTGTCAACCCAGCCGCGTTCCCGATAGAATAGGAAAAGGCGACCGAAAGGCCGCCTTTGTTGTATTCTGGTATTGAAACTTACTTGCCGTATCCTTCCGGCATCGGTTGTTCTTCAAGGATTACCGTCATAGGCTTGTTCATCGCACGTACTCGGTCTATGTTGCACTTCACGCCGTACGAATAGCCATTCCAGAAGGCGATGGCCTCGTCGCACTCGTTGCACATGGCCTTGTCCTTCACTTGGTAGAAATCCTCGCCAGTCTTGCCTTGCGATTCAGCCCACATGGACTTTACGTTGGGGAACTCGCACTTGCGCGGCTTCTCGGTGGAACAGTAGACCGTCACGTCGGAGAAGCCGTTCTTCTTGAGGTACATCTGAGCCAAGTGGTCGATACCGAAGCAGTCGCCCACTATCACTCGCACGTCCCTCTGCATGAGGGCGTCGAGGCACTTCTTCATTTCGTCGTTGAGCTTCTTGATGCGTGACGAGCCGGAAATGAACACGGTCGTCTTGTGCGGTGCCAAGTTAATCATTGTTCGTATTCCATTCCTTCGCGTCGGCGAAGTACGGAGCCATCTGCTGTACTTCGTAGCACATCGGACGGTCGTTTTCCGACGCATTCTTTTTGCACTGGTTGTAGTATTCCGGGTCGTAGCGTCGAGCATGCTTGCGGAATCTGAGATAGAAGATTTCCACGAGAAGCTGGTACGCATGCATGCCGTCCTTGCCCTGCTTTTTCTTGACGCCGATCTGGTAGTTCAAGCAGCGGCTGAGCTTCTTCGGATTTTCTTCTTGGAGATACTTGGAGCACTGCTCGTACTGTCCGCACATCATCAACTTGCCGATTTTGCCGAGCGGTTCCATGTCTGGTTTGAAGAAGATAGATAAGAGTCCCATAGTTATTTCTCCTTGTATTGAGTTGGGTCGTAGATAGTGCCTTTGAACTGCACGTCCGTAAGCTTGGGGTTCCACGTAAAGTAATTGTTAATGTAATGAGGGCCGTCTTCAAGAGACACTACGAACTGCAACAGGAACAGCTGCGTGGGTTCGTGTTCCCAGATTTTCATCTGATATTTCAGATCTGGGCAGAGTTCCTTCAACTTCTTTTCAATATCGAGTTTGCACCAGACCACATAGTCCTTGATTTTGTCGTAAGTGGCTTCGGATTGACGAACATTGTTCCGTTCCTTGAAGGTCGGTTCGAAGATGTTGTCGTTGATATCGTAAATCGTATTCATTTTCTACCTCGTAGAAACCAATATAGCAAAAAGATGACAATCGGTCAACGATTTGCTATATTTGTCTGCATGAGTGATTATCATTTAACCATGCTTATTATCGGCATTATCGTATTTATAGCCGTTGCCGTCATCGTCGGAAAGCTGCTGTTCTGGCATTACAGCAAACGCAAGGTGTACGATCGGTACATTCAGAACTTGTGCTGGCCGTACCGAGTCGTCCAGCTTGGCGGCGGCAAGTATGGTCTGGAGCATTATTACGTTCGGGATATTCCTGGCAGTACTGACCCAGACTATTACATGCTCGATGCCGGATGGACTCTAGTCAAGAAGTTCGATTTTCGCGCCGACGCCATGGTGGCGATGGATGAGGCCATGGCCGCAGTTATTGCCGAACGCGCCAGGGTCGCGTACAAGGAATACAAGGACATAATCAAGGATGCGGAGAATGAAGTTGTCCGTGTTCTTGATTACAAGCCGACCTACGCCTCGATCATCGAAGAAACCAAGACCATTGACTGTCCGTCGGTCGACACCAGCATGATTGACCGAGTGTGCAGTCCGAAATTCATGTCAAGACCAGATATCATGGCGAAGAAGGGGCTAGTATGAACGAATACGAAGAACTGTTTAACAAGGTCAACGAGCTGGGCGCTCAAGGCAAGTTTGTCTTCATCGTGGACGCCGTCCATGAAATTACTGACGATGCCTTGCGTCAGAACGTAAAGGGCTGCCTGTACCAGCTGTTCCACTTTACGACCATAGAAGAGACCTTCCAGTGGCTGACAACGCTTATCGACCAGTGTACGGACGACGCGAAGTCGAAAATGGCTATCGTCCTTTACCATCTGGAACAGCTGGTCTCCATTCCGGTTCTGATCAACGCGCAGAAAGTCAACACCATCATGCGCATTATCATGACTCCGAACGGAGCTATCAGCGAGCAGAAGCTCGCTACCATGGCCAAGCGCATGCTTGAGAATGTTCTCTCCCAAGCCGAAGCCGCTGGCGTGACTGTCGAACACATTTTTGAATATAAGGAGATTCCCAATGGCTGATGAATCCAAGCAGCTTTCCGCTGACAATCCTATCGTGAAGATTGACTGGAACGAATTCCGCGAAACCGGATTGTTCCGCTTTGTCAATTCATTCCTTCACATCTTCGGCTACGTGATCGTAATTGAAGTCGAAGACGACGGTACGGTCAAGTCCGTCTATCCGGCCAAGACCATCTGGCGAGGTTTCACTCAAGAGGCCATGTCCGACTCGTACAAGAAGGTCGCCGCGCTCATGCACCGCGAACACGAGGAAATCCTCAAGTTCGCCAAGGAATAGTGATGACGCCGTTTTTCGACTACGAGCGCGACCCAGTGCTCCGTGCGCTGACCGAGCACATCTGTCGTATACGAGTGGCTTGCTACAATGCGGCCACGCACGGCGGCATTGATACGGATATCGATGCGCATAGGCGGTACATAGATATGTTCAATGCGACGGCGGATCCGTATTACCGGATGATGACGATGTACGTCGCGACGAGACCAGGCTCGACGTACATTATGTCAGACGAGGAATTGGCACAAGTTAATAATGCCGAACGGACGTTGGCTTGCATAGCCGACGAATGCGGCAAGAGGATCGAAGATGAACTTTCTAGCAGAACTCAAGAGCCTACCGAATCCGGTGAAGTACCGTCAGGGAAGAGCCATTCGCTGTATCGAAGACTTAAAGAAGGCATTGGACGATGGGTACTATCTTTACTGGATAGATACCGAAGGAAATGACTATCTACGCCAGTTCGACTATGTCGGCACGTTTGGCCACACCAAGGCCGATGATGCCAAGCTTCACGAGATCGAGGAACATATCGCGCTTGTCGGCAAGTTGCACGAAATGCACACCCAGATACCGAACGTGAGGATCAACTTATGATTAACGCCAAGGAACTCCGCAACAAGTATTTCCCAAAAGATGATACTGCGTTCGTTAACGCGATGAACCAGATTGAAACGCAGATTCTCACAGCTGCCGAGGCGAAGCAAGAATCCGTTATCGTAAAGGTTCCTCGTGCGCTTAAAGACCGTATCAAGTCTGCCCTTGAAGACGAAGACTATACGGTCAGTTCATCGGCGGTAGGTCGAGGACGCAAAGAGGCCATGGATAGTGACGAATATACCCACATCACGATATTCTGGCCGGAAGACCTAGTATTTTGGGAGGAGAACAATTGACCAAGAGAGCACGATACAAGATGCTTGAAGCCGCGTTCAAGAAGAATCTTGAAGCGGAATGGCGCGAGACTCCGCCAGTCGAATCCGACTTCCGAAAGCTGTTTGACGAAATGGCCCCGAAGCTGGCCAAGATCAAGTTTAATGAATGTTTCGTAGATATTTCGGTCAGGCGTCAGTGGCTGGACTTCAACTTGTTTTGCCCAGATGAGTTGAAGATCACAGCATGTCGTGTTGTCGACCACGAGGACGACTCCGTGATGTACAGCGTGTCGCACCACAATACAACGCTGATGATCGACCATAACCATACGCTAGATAGCCTCGTGGAGGCTGCGAACAAGGCCATAAAGCTGGTTACTGAAGAAAAAGTTACATAAACCACTTGACAAACTCGAAAATAAGAGTTATATTTTCTGTACAAACCAAACAACATGAAGGTACAGATGAAACCGAAGTACAATGACTTGGCCGTAGACTTGATCCAAGAGGCCATTGGATCAAACCGCAAGGGGAAATGATTTTGAAAGTTGAAACGTTTGAACTCACCGATGACACTAAAGACGTACCGAATTGGGTACAGTCGTGTCTTGATGCTCCCGATACGATGGTAACGGTGACTCCCAATACTGCTGGTTGGCGAACGCTGGCAGATGAACTGGTGTCGGCTGGAATCTACAAGTCAAAAACTGAAGTTCGCAATGCGGTAAAGAACCGAGGATTGGCGGTTTGCTGTTTTGAAGGTGAAGGAAAGCCTTATGCATCCATTGGCGGAACTATCCTTAGTGGCTTGATGGATAAAGCGGCGACCGTCGAAGACGCCACTGTTCCTTGGATTTTAGTAGATGGCGACGTGATTAGACACGGAAAACGTAAGTTTTATGTTATCCGAGAAAAAAGTAGAGGTTAGTATGGACGTAGGATCACAGAACGCATATCCGTCTTGCTCGTTGAGCAACTTCGCAGCGCACGAGTTCGTCATCGACGGCGTACGCTGCGCTTCTATGGAAGGCTTCTTGCAGTCGCTGAAGTTCTCCAATCCAGACATGCAAGAACATGTATGCTCCCTTATCGGCATAGCCGCCAAACGCGCCGGAAAGGGCAAGAACTGGCAGAAGAAGCAGACGCTGTACTGGCGTGGTGAAAAGATCGGACGACGTTCCAAGGAATACCAAGACCTTCTCGACCGTGCCTATCTGGCGCTGTTCCAGAACCAAGGATTCCGCTGTGCGCTCCGTGCCGCCGGAAATGCCACTTTCACGCATAGCGTGGGCAAGCGCAAGGAAGGCGAGACCGTGCTTACTATTCAGGAATTCTGTCACCGTCTGAACTGGCTCCGTGACATGCTGCCGTCTGCCGAGGCCGACAGCGTGGAAGCGGTCAAGAAGCTGTGGTAAGGAGGCTGTATGACTGGGTCAGAAATGATGATTGCCGTGTTGATTGTCGGTGCCTTGTTGTTCCTCTTTTGCTGGTGGTCTACTAGGGAACCGGAAATAAAGCTAGATGCGGAGCTGGGCACTGTAGAAATCGTCGAAATCGACGGTCAGTATGCGGTTCGCCAGTACGGCTATTATGCCGGATACGGCAAGCCGATGCAGATCGACATTGACAAGGGCTCGGAGCCGTTCGGTAGTGGGTGGTTCTGCTGGGAGAATCGGTTCGGCGCTAGGACTCCTATTACATTCAAAAAGAAGCCAGAATGGAGCTATGTCGATGAAGATGGACATTCGACTGGCATATTTGGTGCTGCGGACGCGCCAAGTAGTTATGCTCTATGGTCGTATGAGTTCGCCGAAAAGGTTGCTGCGAAAGCCAAAGCTCATGCTGGGGATCAGCGCAATGAGATAGAAGCTGCACGTATCAGACGCCAAGAATTCGATGAATGGCGAGAGAAAGGCAAGACTGCAAAGGCCGTCAAGCGCATCTAGGGGACGTAGTAGTCGTCGTGATCGGTGATGAAGTCGAACAGCCATGACAGCAGTCCGATGGCAATTACCATTGCGAGGAAGAACAGTGCTACCAGTGCGCCTGGAGCCATCAATCCATAGGTGAAGGCTGCGCCGTCGGAGCCAGCGTTCTGCGCGGCAAGAAGCGTGAGAGTTGTGGATAAATCGTTGCTCATACTAAAACTCGTTTATCCACAATATAGCAGCATTTATACTAAAAAAGCAGTGACCTTAGTCACTGCTTGTTCTGTATCACATGTCATACCGAAAATTGTTCGTGTGCGCTAGTATAGAGTTGTCTTCCTCATGAGACTTATCCGCGATATACAAACACGTTTTTCGAATGATCGTGTTGAATATGCCGAGCAGTTGTTCCTTGACTGATTCATGGCTCATCAACTGTTCCAAGGCCGTCATCTGGAACACGTTGTATACGACCTTTATTGCGACGTCCTTGCCAAGTACGTATTCGATCTTGTCGAATATGTGGCCATCATTCAAGAATGCGAAATCCACGTATTCGGACTTGGGGTCGCCGTTGGCATCGATAGCATAGCCGTCCTCAATGAAGTCATTATAGTTGAAGTGCAGCGTGTATCCGTGGCTGTTGGCGATGCCATGTCTTTCATTGTCGTGAATGACCGTGCTGATGGAATGGACGCAGCCGTTCCTGGTGACGATGAGTGCTTGATAGTGTGATTGTTGTAGTTCCATGTCCGAAAATATAGCAAATTGCTGACACGGTGTCTATATTTTGCTATATTTTGGGCATGGGCACAACAAACATATTACTTTCTATACATCCGGAATGGGCAGAACTCATCTATTCTTGCGAGAAACAAGTAGAATGGCGTAAGTCCATCCCAAGGCAGATCAACTATAATCCGTTGCACAAGGAAGACCGTGTTCGTGTGTACATGTACGAGACGGCCCCGTACGGATGCATCACCGGATATTTTGAACTGGCTGACGTGGATCGTGTGGACACACACGGCATAACCGAGGACGACGTCTTGGTGAAGATGGGTCGTGTACCGTTTGCCGACTTGGTTAAATATCAAGGAAAGTCGGACAGTATCTTCGCTTGGCGCATCGGAACAAATACTAAGTTTAACAACAACCAGCTGATGACTCTGGAAGACTTCGGTCTGAGACGTGCGCCCCAGAGCTGGTGCTACACAGACATCAACATTTAGGAGACAAACCATGGCAACTAACATCGAACTTCTTAAAGAAATCGAAGACGGCATGGACGAATACCGCAAGGCGTCTGACGAGTCCATGCAGGGATGGAAGAAGCAACAGCAAGTTGAAGACAAGGTAATCCGCAAGGTGTTGACCTTGACAAAGGGCCAAGAATTTATCGACAAGGTTGACAGCTTTATCGGTCGTCGCATCATGAAAGTCGATGCCAACGGCGGCGTCACCATCATGACTGTCGAAAACGTACGGTTCGACAAGTGGGAAATCGTCTTCTACGGCAATGGCGTCAAGTATACTGGCAACTCTACCGCGTGGGCCGAAGACCGTCTTGAAGTAAAGTACAATTCGGTTGACGACGAGCTACCGACAATTTCGTTTGCTGAATCCGTTGACGTCGACGAAATCATCCGTCGCGTCGAGGAAGCGAAGAAGGATGCCGTAGACACGGCGGTGCAGCGCATTAGCAAGTTCTATGACGACTCTATCGAGACCATCAAGAAGCTCTCGCTCAACCCGACAAACTTGCGCGAAGACAGCCATTTGTGCAGTCGTTGCGACGGAACGGACAAGCTCGGAGAGATCTGCCAGTGGAGCTGGCGTGAACTTATCCGCGACTTCGGTAGCGAGGAACAGAAGGCCGAAGTGTTCGGTGACTGTACGGACGAGGTAGAGAATGTCGGTTAAGCAGCGTCTCATGTGGCTCCACTTGTGGGTCATCACGATATTGGCGTTTCCGTTCACGGTGATCGCCTTCTTGGTGAGTATGCTCGCTCTTGGCTTCCTTTACATCGCCAAGGCCGTATTCATGCCAGCGTACTTCTTGTACCGGGTGATAGGGCCAAAACCTAAAAAGATCGAGGAATACAAGATAATCAAGAATTGGCTGTGCGACTTCTCTGAGTTCTTGCTCGACAAGGCGGACTGGAGATAATTTTCTTTAAAGTAATTCATTCAACACAGAGGACTAAAACTATGTTAATTGATCAAATCAACAACGATATCATTGCCCACATGAAGGCGAAGAATTCAGTGGATGCCACCATACTGAAGACGCTCAAGGCGGACATTCAGAAGGTCGCCATCGACTCAAAGAAGGACATCGACGACGCCATGGTCATCGACGTGGCCAGCCGTACTGTCAAGCAGTTCAACGACGCCCTCGACATGTATGTGAAGGCGAACCAAACGGATCATATAGCGGAAACCCAGCACCGCCTCGATGTCGTGAAGGCTTATCTGCCGGAACAAGCGTCCGAAGACGATGTAATCGCCGCAGTAAACGAAGTCAAAGCCAAGGTTGGTGCCACTACCAAGCGCGACATGGGTCTCATGATGAAGGAACTGTCGCCGATGTTCAAGGGCAAGTTCGACCAGAAGAGACTTTCCCAGCTGGTAAGTTCCGTGCTTGCTTAATTTGGCCTGGAAATAAGAAAAAGGATCGCTTCGCGGCGATCCTTTTTTGTTATTTGACTTTAATGTATTTGTTGTACTTCAGCTCGTTCTCGACGTCGATCATCTTCTTGCGGTGAGCCTCGTAGCATTCGATGAACTCTTGCGCTTTCTCTGGAGTATCGAAGCTGACTATGTCTCCGTATCCGCATAGCTTGTAATAGTCCTTGTCGTCAACATGCGGATACTTGCACCACTTGAGATCGTGTTCGAGAATGACAAACCAGCCTTGGATGAACCAGAAGAGTCTGTCCTTGTACAGGGGCTGATACCGCCACTTTTCTTCATCGTAGCAGTAGACCTTTTCAAGTTTCCATTCGTGACGCTTGTATTCTTTCTTGCTCATTTCCACAGCCTCGTAAGGAAGTCCTCGTCGATCTCGACGGGCTGGTGATTTACCGGGACAAGCGTGAGCTCGAATTCGTGGTTGTGGGGATCGTACTCGGTTCTCGGCCAGTAGTCGTAGATGGAATAATGCTTCATGAACTGGTCGATTTCGTCGTCGGTCACTCCCATCTTCTTCAAGGTCTCGTTGGCCTTGAGACTTGCCGTGATTTCGCTTTCATTGTGGTCGCCGTAGTCGTCGTTCCCGTTTTCGCCGAACTCGGCTTCCACCGCATAGTTGAACATGGCAAGCAGTTTCATGCTTTCCTTGTTGGTGTCGTCGATGAGCCAGACGTCTTCGCCCTTTACTCTCGTGTGCGGTTCGCTGTAGCCTTCCGGCGGATAGATGTATCCGTGGTTGCTCTTGATTTCGTCATCGCCTTCGTCGAACTCGCAGTTGAATTTAAGTAGCCATTCCATGGTGATCTCCTATAATGCGGCCAGACGGCCAAAGTTGGCCATGCCCCAGTTGATTGCTTGTTCCCTAGACACGAAAAAGTGGATACCTTCGGTGCAGTCCCGGTTGGGATTCTTGTCGAGATTCGACGATGCGAGCTCGTTTAACTTGTACTCGAAGTTCTTGTCGAACCACGAGTGGGCCGAAGTGTCGATAATCGCTGTCTTCGTGAGGGTCGGGTAGAAATGTCTCGGAATTACCTTGTCTGTACGGTAGAAACCGCTTCCAGACTCGATAAGCGTGGCGTCATCCGGAATGTCCATTTCGAGGATGAACCAGCGGAACTCGTTGTAGCGGATTACGGCCTTGTAGCCCTTGGTAGGTCTTTCCATATTACGTTCCTTCGCAGCTGTATTCCAATTCGTACATGATGCCGTCGGCGGAAAATTCTGGCGAGTATCCGTTGCAGTAATGCTGTATAATTAGCCCACAGAAGTTGTCGACGGTTCCCTTTCGGCAGTTGTGCTTCCTCTGGAGAATGTCGTCCACCATTTCGGCATACTGTTCCTTGGTAACCAAGTCGTAGTATCCGAACGGATGTACCTTTACGACTTCGCGCATAACCATTGGATGCGCCATGGCGCATTGCATGACGGCGTCGTTATCGTTTGCCGCGTAAGTCGCAAATCGGTATTCCGTGCCTTCGTTATCCTTCCAGTAGACACGGTAGTCCTTCTTTGCGTTCCACGGTTTACCGTCGCCTTTCAGCCAGTGCTGCAAGGTCTCGCCGTACTTCTTGTACCATTTCGGTATACAGTCTGACATATTACTTTCCTTCGGAGTTGACGATGCCGTCGGCGACGTATTCCGGGTTGATGCCTTCCTTGTAGCAGTCCTCGATGAAGCAGTCGTAGTTGCCTTGCTCGTTCATTTCGAAGTTGACCTTGCGGCCATGCTTCTTCTCAAGGATCTCGTACACCTTGCTGCGGTGTTCGTCCTCGGTCATGCCGAGAGCGGCGATTTCCTTCTTGAAACCGGAAAGGTAGTCGTTGAACTTCTTGTGACGCTGGCGGTCTTCTTCGGCATGCTGCAGTTCGTATTCGTAGTCGCGCTGGGCCATTTCGATCTGACGCTGCTTCCATTCTTGGAACGCGGTTTCGTCCGAGAGGGCCTTTTCGTACGACTTGATGCCTTCTACGTACCACTCGGTATCGTCCGGTTCGGTCATGTTGAGCTGTTCGAGCGCAAACTTCTTCACGTCGGCATACTTTTCGTCGACATTCCATGCCTCGATCTTCGCCTTGATTGGGTTGATGCGGTCGAGCATTTCCTGGTTTTCCTTGAGGGTCTTGTTGTAGGACTCTTGCTCGTGTTCCAGATCCTTTCTGAGCTCTTCGCGCCATTCGTCGTCGGTACGAGCCTTGTATTCTTCGAGACGCTTCTTTTCGGCATCGACGTTCTTGATGTGATAGGTGTCCAAGGGAATCTCGTCAGGGAGTTCCGTGCCGTGGTCGGCGTCTCGGTAGCGGATGAGGACGCCGAAGGCGTAGAGACAGCTTTTCAAGTAGTCTTCGGCGGTATTGATCTTGCCGTTGACGATGTCGCATGTGTATCCAGTCATTCTTGGCATTGTGTTGCTCCTTGATTTACCAGTGAAGATGGCAGTGGCCTTCGTGGCGACCGAGGGAATACGATTCCGAAAGGTGCAGCTTTCCGAGCTCGCGTTCGACGACTTGGAAATGGGCTACAGTCATCGTGAAAAGGATGTTCTTGCGGTCGTCATCGGCCCAGAAGTCGCAGATCCCGGTCGGCTCGTACTTTTCGTCGACTCTGGACTTGTAGTAGAGCGTCATTCCATGTACATTGAAGTTGAGCGGGTCGTCGGTAATCTTCCTGATGGCTTCCTTGACCTTTTCCACCGCGTTGATGATTTCCTCGTCGGTGATTGGCGCTTCGCTGAAGGCGGCTTGCTTCTGATTGATTTCGTTGATAAATTCCAAAGTAGGGTCGTTCATGATGGGGTTTCCTTTGTCCAAAATATAGCAAATTACTGAAGCTTTGTGGTGACTTCGCCGTTGTTTTCGTCCATGAGGCACTTCACGCCCAGGTTCTGCAGACGGAGTTCGGCGTATGCGTTGACTTCGGCCTTGGCCTTCACCACCATCGTCGCCATGTCCTCCTTGAAGCAGTGCTTCACGTACTTGACGTTTGCGACGGTATTGCTGCGCACGATCTGCATCTGTCGGATGAGTTCGGACATCTGGGCCTTGCCCATCGGCTTGCCGGACTGCAAGATGTCTTGCACATACTTCTCCAAGTCGCTGAGGTTGTCCTTGAACTTGTCGAAGGTGAGTTCGGTCTGGACGTTGTATTCCTCGGCGATGTTGCGCATTTCGACCTTCTCGGTCGGCTTGCCGTCGATTCGAGTGAGTGTGCAGGGGACACCGCCGTCCACGTTTCCAGCGGTGAGGAATTCGGCCCACTGGATAGGGGTCATTTCGATTTCCAGCATGGGCTTGAACTCTGCGCAGATCCGTCCGCCTATGTGGGTACTGTCGAGGTCGTGGTCGACATAGGCCCTGCTGATGCGGATGCAGACCGGGGAGTCCGTCTTGATTTCGGATCCGAACATGGCTTGCGGTGCGCCGCAAGATAGGCGGTTCCACGAGATCATGCCCATGTAGTCTTTCTGGTCAGACTTTGCCATTGGTGTGTCCTTGTTGTTATTCGTCTTTACCGAAGGTGAGTTCCTTGCGGCCCTTGGCCCATGTGACTTCCGGGATGAATTCGTCCATAGACCAGTCGATGTCGTGCTTTCCGTGAGCTTCGTCATAAAGCAAGTCGAAGTCGGTTGACTGGTCGATTCCAGCATCATCCATCATCTTCGTCAGCTCTTCGGCGAGTGCGACCAAGATGGGCAGTCCGATGTACGCCTTGTATTCCGGATTTGCGTAGGTTCCGTTCGAGAAACCGATACGTGTAGAGAAGAAGTCGTGGTAGGACATTGCGTCCATTGCGCTGATAAGGCGGACGATGTCGTACATGCCCTTCTGTTTGTTGAGCTCCATGAAGTACGGAAAGTGCGTAAAGAGGAATTGCAAGTCCGAATTGTCAGTCATGCCGTTGAAGTGGTCGTCCGGAATCTTGGGGACGATGCCGTGTTCGTCACGGAGCTTCAAGAGGAGCTGGCAACTGAGCCTTGCTCTGGGGAATATCATCCTGGCATACTTGTCGGCACGATACAGACGCTTTTCGTCTCTAATCATGATACTCCACATGTACTTGAGGCCGTTAAGAAAGCCGATTAGTCCAGTTGCAGCGCGAGTGGCGTTGAACACGGCGTATCTTATGGAGTTGAAGTCGACTTGGTCGTGAAGGGCGTGTTTGCGTTCTTCATCTGTGAGAAATTGTTTCGGTTCGGTAAACATTTTATGTCCTTGTTGTTTGGTTTGTACTTGGAATATAACAATAAAAA
This sequence comes from Fibrobacter sp., assembly GCF_045112255.1. Taxonomy (GTDB): domain Bacteria; phylum Fibrobacterota; class Fibrobacteria; order Fibrobacterales; family Fibrobacteraceae; genus Fibrobacter. The sequence continues at coordinate 99,517 of NZ_JBGUHR010000060.1, read as the reverse complement.
TCCAGTCTGTCAATACTAGACTGGAATTTTTATTAACTTTTTACCATTTCGTCGATATCGACTCCGCTCTGGGCGGCAAGTTTCCGCGCCAGGGCTTCCCAGTCGACTTCCTTTTTCTTCGTAGGCTTCGGTTTGGGAGTAGTCTTCTTGCGAGGAGGCCGCTTCTTGACCAGTTCGCGCACCTTGTCGAGGATTCCCATGTGGGTAAGCACTTGTCGGCAGTCGAAGATGAAGTAGGTGGCCGTCTTGTCAAGAGTGCTGGGGTCGGCGAGCAGCAGTTCGCGTTCGTACTTCGCCTTGCGTAGAGCGGCTACGTACATGTCGACAAACTTGTCCGTCACCGTCTTGAATACGTAGTGGTTGCCTACTGTGTACTCGGCGGCTTCATGACGACCGTCTTGGTAAGGTTCGTCATCGGGGCCGTAGCACGGGCCAAGGCGCTCGACTACGAAATCGGTATGGACTGGCCAGACAGAAAATGTCTTTCGGTCAAGGTTGTGACGGCGTTCTTGCGAGAACCGTATCTTCTTGACGCGGCTCCAGTGGCCGCTCAACCGTGCGCTTGCTTCTGGGTGGGTGTGCTCGCCGTATAAGAGGCCGCCATAGATGATGTCGTCCAGCTGGATTTCCTCGCCGTTGAAGTCTGCCGTGCTGACATCGACTTCGCAAGGGTGCGGTTCATCGCAAGACAGCTCGTATTTCTCGTACCACGACTCCGTCGCGTTCCAGTTGAACTTCTCTCCCGGCTTCTCCATCAAGGATTCCTCGACGAACTGGTGGAAGTCGAAACGGCTGTCGCAGTAGGCATGGAAGGTGTAGAAAACTTTAAGACCTTCATCGGTCAGTTCGGCTCGCCATTCCTCGATGAAGTATTCGGCGTTGCTGGTCTTGTCGACGAATCGGTCGCCAAGTGAGTATTTCATTTTGATTTTCATGTCACCAAATATAGCAATTTCAATCTAAAAATGCTATATTTCATAGAAATGAGTTATCGGATTTATTATGGCGTATGCGAATAAATGGTTAATGAACGAGCTTGCGCACAACTTCAGGAAGTTCCGCAGCTTCATCAAGGACGGCGTCGTGTGCGTTACCGACTGTCCCATGACTGCCGAGGAACGCGAGAAGGTTCGCGATATCGCTATAGGCGCTCGCGAGGTCGATACGCATGTCGTTGTACCAGATGAACGGATGAAGCTGCTAGAAGCTCGTCTGCATGACCTTCTGGAACTCTACCCAGAGGCCCAGCTGACTCGACAAGCGGACGGAATCGTCTTGAAGTACCGTGGTCACTGCTACGACATGGACGTGGCGTACGACATAATCGCAAGGCCGTACACGCTGCGCCTTCTTTCGCTAGACATTCAGAAAGACAAGGAATACGAGGACTGGAAGGCCGACTGTAAAGCCACGGTGGAAATACCGTGGCGAGACTATGACGACTGGCAGCTGACGCATCCAAATTCGTCTATGAGGCCGTTCAAGTGTTGGTTCGATTAGTCCAGGTGCGACAGCATCTGTCCGTCGAAGAACAGCTTGAAAGACTCCAACACTTCTGGGTGAGACAGTAGCTGCTGCTTTTCTTCCTCGAACGTGATTTCACAGCATTTCTTTCCAATTACGCGGCTTATGGCACGGTGAAGTAATTCGTCGTTTGTCTTCAAGTCGTCAAGCTTTTTGAAGTATTCGTTGCAAGAGGCGATCACGGCTCGGTCGATCTCCATCTGCATTTCCGAAATCTCCGGCTCGTCGTCGATGTCGTCGAACTCGACTTCTTTTATGCTGTATATCTCGCATACTTGGCTAGTGCCGAACAAGGCGTATTCGACCTTGGCGCTTTCGCCGTCAAACGGCTTTTTGTCGTTGATGCATGCGCCGCCGTTCGGCACGATGCCGATATCCGGCCATTTTTCATACCAGTCCTTGATGAACTTTTCGGCTCGCTCCTTGCTCTTGAATACTTTCAAGAGTGTCGTGTGGTCGCAAACCGTGTCTTTCTCAACCAGGCATGTAAAATCTTTCTTGAGGGCGATGTCGGTGTGGTTGACGGCGTAAAGTTTCTTGGGATTAAATAGTTCTTGTTCCATGACGTAGAAATTACAATAAAAAAGACCGAGGCGAACCTCGGTCTTCTTGCAACCATCTATGTCTAAGACTTACTTGGTTTCAGCTTTCTTGCCGTCAGCCTTCTTGTCGTCATCGTCGAGCATCTGGCCGATGATCTTGTACATGTAGATCTGATTGTAGTCAATCTGACCGCCTTGCATGGCCTGGAAGATCATGAGCTTGTCGAGAGGAATGTCTTCACCGCTTTCGATTGCCTTCATGATCTTGCCGTTCATCTTGGCTTCAATCACCTTGTTGAGGTTGACCTTGCCGTCGTCGCCGATGGCGTCCATCATCATGAGCTTGCTGTAGTCGATTTCGCCGTCCTTCTTGAACATGCTTTCGGCCATCTTGACCTTCATCATGCCGATGGCGTCGATCTTCTTGATCGGAGCTGCGGTAGGTACGTTCTGTGCGTTTGCGTTCTGGTTATCGGTAGCCATAGTTTTGGTCTCCTTTTCGTCTGTTGTTTGAGTGTTTAATTTCGGTAGTTTGTCTCTCTGTCCTTTGGACAAAGAAGAGTAGAAGTCTTGTGCGCAGTCGATGGCATCCTTGTCTTGATACCACCAGTTTCGGCAGTAGTCGATAAAATATTCGATTTTGTCAGACTCTTTAGCGAATGCTTGCTTGTCAATCGACGCATATTTGACAAGTTCATCAAGCACGTTATTCAAGTACTGGTTATATTCATCCGACTCATCAAAATTGATAAAGGTCGGTTCTGTAGTAGCTTCTTCCTTGGAGAATCTGCCGTTTCGCCTTGTAGTAGCCATTTTTTCCTCCGTTTTCTTCGGTTTGAGTTTTCGTAACGCTTGTACATCCTCAGGCTCGCCTTCCAGTCGGGTCTTGTAGAACTTGAAGACGTCAAGTACGCTCTCGGAGTTTTTGTACTTCGGTAAGCAAGACCGACAGAAGTCGCCGATGGGGAGCTTCGTCTTGTCGATGGAACACTTTCTCTCCAACAGGTCGGCGACTTTGTTCAAGAAACGGTTGTAGCCATCGTCGTGCGAATACTCTAGTAACTTTAGTAGCATGTATTCGATTTCGTCGCCAGAACAACTGTTGTAGAACTCGATTGCCGTCCAGTGGGCGTCAGGTCGTTCATCGTAATACTTCCAGCACGTTTGAGGAAAGCTAGTGAATTCGGCTAACTTTCGCTTGTCGATATGGTACTCAGCCTCCAAGCAGTCGGCTACCTCGTGCAAGAATTTGTCGTACTTCTCGTCGTTCGAATATCTGAGGTCTTCGGTGCTCTTGGCGAGGTACTTGTTGTAGTAATCCAACGCGCATGTAGATGGCATTGTATCCTTTCTCAAGTAGTCGGTGGCGAAATGGGATACTTCACTGAGATTTAACTTATGGACGTCGACGTTGAACGAATCTGCAAGTACCGTGTAGATTCTTCGCAAATATTTGTTAAGCATATCAACGTTGTTCGGATCACTCATCGTCAACCTCGTCGGTTACGTGGTAAAATATAGCAAAGTTTGCATGAAATATCAAGGGGTTGTGTCGGCAGAGTATGCCTTGTGCGGAGCATATCATGACCACGCCCACGGAAGTACGGACATTGTCCCTACGGTGTACTTCTTGCGGAACAAATTCTCGGTTGTCTGGCTGACTTGACACGGACGGAAGATTATCTTGTTCTTCTTGATCTCGTGCAGCTCAAAAGTTTCGATTTCGTGCATGGCGCTGTTGTCAGGGCAGACAAATTCGCCGTGGATTCTGACATGGTCATGACCGTTAGAGACGCGGATCGACGTGACGAAGAACGGAGACAATACCTTGTCATAGTCTTCTGTGCCGACTTCTTTGCGCAAAGAAGTGTCGACGATGTACACGAACTGACCAAGAATTTTCATCAATTCCTTGTTGACTTTTCGTTCCTTCTTACGGAAGTCGGCGGTCAGCTTTTCGATCTCGACCGAGTAGATGACGCTCTGCGCCGTACGCGCTATCGCGTAAACGGCGTCGAGTTCCTTGTCGGACAGCTTGATAGGGGTTCCGTTGGCGACCATGTCGTCAACGGTCTTTCGTGCGTCAGTCCATTTCATTTCACGAACCTTGCGTAGCTGAGGCTGCATGTCTGCTGCTTGTCGGTGTTGTTGAGCAGATGGATCACGCCACGGCCTCCGCGCAAGATATGGTCTTCGACGCCGTCCACGATCTGCTCGTCAAGGTGTACGTCGGCTTCGAGGTCGTGGTTTCCCCAGTAGGCGAACACGGATTCGTCGAAATCCTCGTACTTGATGCGGACTGCGGTAGTGTCTGGAAACCCGGTGTCGATGGTGAGGTGCGCCTTCGGAGAAAGTACGTACTTTGTCTGCGGCGGCAATGCCGGAGTTTCCTTGTATGCAGGGCACATGTGTTCGAGTTCAAAGAACACCTTGTTGTGGGCGAACGGAACTTCGCTGGTGGCGAAACTCATGTATTCGCCGAATACGTACATGAACTGGTGCATCTGCATCTCGTACAACGGAACGAGCTTACCAAGGTATTCGGCGTAGAAGATGTCCTTCTTGAGCCTTTCGATGTATGCAGCTTTGTCGTTCGGTTCGTACTTCTGCGCGATGACGTCGAACGTCTGTTCGTTCGGCATGATATACACAGAAAGGTTGGTGTTCATGGATGCAAGCATTATACTTCCTCGCTGTAAATGTTGGTTATGACGATGTCCCTGTCCTTGTTCTTTTCATCATAGATACTCACGACACTACGGTTCTTCATAACGTAGTCTTGGACATTATTGATGGCTTCCCGGACATTGTCCGCTTCATTTGTGAAAGTCTCGCGTACGAGCTTCGGGGAATAGGCCACAAATTCGTGGTATTCTGCGACCATTGCGTATCTTCGTCTCATCGAGAAGTCTCCTCTGTATAGATATTGGTCACGGTGACTTCGCCCTGCCAAGGATGGCGGTTTGCAATGCACCACTCTTTCGCTTTGGTCATTGCCCGATCAACGCTACTGGCGGTCGTGGTAAAGTTTTCTCGCTTCGTGACACGGTCGAACTGGGTAGACTGGTAGACAAAGGTTCGGCACTCGTACGCGGTATACTCTACCACCATGATGTATTTCTTCATGCTATACCTTCTTGTACTTGTCTGGGAATTTATTGACAAATTCTTCGACTGTCCACACTTTGGCGTAATCGCCAGTCGGATAGTCGTCGAGCTGGATGATGTGGCAATCGGTCGTCTTGGGGCCGAAGAACGCGACGCCAAGGTATTTCGACGGGATGTTGTCCGCAAGCCACACCTTGTCGTTACCGACGTAGAACTTGATTCCGTCCTTCTGGGCGGCCTCGGTGTCTACGCGAAGGATAGCGACGTCCTTCTTCTTGCGTCTGGCGACGCTGTCGGCCATTGCACGGTCGACGGACAAGTGGACGTACTGGCGCTGCATTGGAACGAGTCCGTTCTTCTTGATGGCGTCGAGCGCTTCCTTTGTAGTTCCGTGGTATAGTACCTTTGGCGGAACGCCTTCTTCCTTCTTGATGAACTGCGGTACGCTGTGTCCGTACAGTGCGCGGATCTTGTCGCCGACGATCTCGTGACGCTTCTTTTCCGAAGTGCGGATGATTTCTTCCAAGTCGGCCTTGGTGACGGCTCGGTCGTAGTTGCCGCCCTCGTTGATCGCATGGAGGAGCTGGTCGATAGGCACGAAGCCTTCCTCGTCCAGTTCGAGTTCGTATTCTTGCGGCGCATGGCGCAGCGCGTAGGAGATTTCCTTGGAGAGTTCGGTGAGTTTCATAGCTATCCTAAGTCTGAAATGCTGGAAATGATTATGGTCGGACATTGGTCTTCGCTGATGCCTGGGTTTTCCTTTAAGAAGGCGGTCTTGACTCGCTTGAATACGTCGTCAAGCATATCCTTGCCAGTCTTGTCGGTGGAGTACCAGACATTGCCGTAGACTTCATTAGCGCCGTCCAGATGGCGGTATGTGACGAGGATAGCGCGGTACTTTGGCTTCTTGACATAGCCGAATGCGTTGAGTATTCGTTCGATCATTTCGATCTCCTAGTAGAAGATGCAGAGCTTGTGCGGATTGTCCTTGCACTTGGGATCCGGACATTCAGTCACGATAAGCTCTCCACCGTGCTCCTCGTGATTCTCCTTGTACTTGAAGCGGTACGCCCTCATGTATTCCGGCTTGGGAGCGAACACGCCGCCATAGCGCTTGCACTTCCATGTGTCGAAGCCAGTCCAGAGACAGCCGCCTTCGTAGTTGTTCTTGACCCAGTCCGGATCTGGCTCCGGAATGATGTCGTAGGCGTCTGGGTAGCTTTCGAGGATACGCTGCTTTACTTCGTCGAGTTCTGACATTGGTGGTCTCCTAGATTGAATTTGATCTTGCGTCTGATGGAGTCTTCCCCATACACGAGGCCGAAGACGTACCTGTAGCGGATGTCCGCGTGTTTCTCGCACATTCCGCACCAGTAACGAGCGTCGCCGCCTTCGTAATAGGCTGGCTGGTTGCACCCGCCCACGAAGCAAGTGTCCTTTCCAGTATAGTGACTATCCTTCATGGTCTCGCGGAATTCCGGATAGGTCAGCACGTCTGGGTAGTAGAGGCTTTCCGCCTCGTCATGGAGCGCGTCAAGTTCCTCGTCGGACATGGCGTTCGCAGTTTCTCTCATGTCGTGGAGAGACATCTTCTTCAAATCGTCAAGGGTCATAGGCTATCACTCATCAAACTCATCAAACGTATGACCATATAACCAGCCGAGGTCGTCAACGAAAGCTATCAGTATGGCGATCAGTACAAGTCCGAGCATTCCCAAGAATATCCATAGAATGTCACCTTGGTTCCATGATGTGCAGATTGTTGCGCAAGTTGATAAGGTGTCATTGGTCATAGTTGAAAAGAAATATAGTAGTTGATGAGTATCTTGTCAAGAGATCACCTTTTTACTATATTGAAACCATGCCTTACAAAATCCAAAACAAGATGTATGTACTGTCTGGCGGACTATCGCCGGACGACAATCTTTCCGACTTCAGATACTTTACCAAGTACGGCCTTGGGCGCGTACCTCGCGGATACATCCACCGCATCTTCGACATAGCACTCGAAGTCGACGTGACCGGACTCAACATCGAGTTCGATAGGTACGAAACCGACGCCTACTGGACATGCTGCGACCACGAACGCTGTCTCAAGGACGTCAAGCTCACCCGTGTCGCGTACATCGACGGCAAGTGGCGCAAGCTGGACATCGATCCGTACGCCGACGCCTACGATTGGCTCAAGAAGCAAGGATACCATGACAAGCTCGGCTACGGCGGAGGCTGGTTCAGCAAGGACAACTGTCCGTCCTACAAGGAACTCGTCTACGAGTATTTCAACTACAAGGGCCGCAACCACTCGCCGGAATGGGACACGAAGACCAAGCTGTACGCTGGAATCATCGCAGACTACAAGCACGACCAGTTCAAGATCTACAACGGTGATTCGCCCAACTTCATCCAAAAATATGTCGGCAACATCCGCGTCGAGGGAGAGACCGTCATCATCAAGATGCACGACGACGAGTACAAGTTCCACCGCGAGACCGACGAGGACTTCATCCGCTGGACGAAGATGTGCGTGGAAGGCTACAACGAGGAGTTCTTGATGCATGTCAATGACGAGGACTCCAAGCGCGACGAAAGCGAGAACCGTGAACACGCCAAGGATGCCGCCGAGCGAGCTGAAAAGGAAGAAGACTTGAAGAAGTTTCTGGATGAGAGAATCGACTTCGAAGTCCGCCTATCGCAGCACAACTTCCAGAACAAGCTGGCAGAATATTTCAAGGAAGAAAGACGAGGGCCGCAATGGTACAAAAAGTAATCAAGTCAACCAAGGACAACCGTGCCAACTTCGCGGCATCCGTCGTCGCCGACATGGAAGCGTTCGCAAACAAGCACGGACTGGTCTTGGGCAAGCGAGAATATGTCGATAAGAAGTCGTGGGATCATCTTGGAGACCTTCACGAGATGGACGTGCTGCAGCTGGACGCCATTCTGTTCAGCGGCATCGTATCCGCGATTAACGGCATGGAATACGTCATCATCTACAACAGCGATGGCCCCGGATTCGAGTTCTGTATGCTGTCTACCGATTACTGGAAGACGTATGCCAACGAAGAAGGGCGTATTAGTTGGTATCACGGAAAGGATGGCGACCACGAACTATTCTTTGCTAGCGAATTCAATTGCGTGAACCGAGCTCGCCACGACCTCGAAGACCAGTACCCAGACTTCAGAAATCTGTGCCATAACGACTGGGCGAAGCACTGTTCCGAAGGAGCGCTTGAAGGCATGATGGCCGCGTTCCGCGAATGCGAGGCGAAGCACGTACGCCGAGAGAAGAACAATGCCAACTTGGACAAGAAGCATGAAAAGATCGAGGACGCCGAAGACCAGCTTCCCAATATCCTCGACGTGCTTGCACCGATGGTAGGCGGCAGCGAAATCTTCAACGGATATGAACGGCACATCTATGCACACAAGAAGTATCCGGTGAATGTCATCACAAAACTGAACACGGGTCTCGCAGACTCATATACTGGGTGCCACATCAGCTACAAGCCCAAGCGAGACAAATTCTGCGTACAGTTGTGGATAACGGTCGACGTAGCGAAGACTGGAGGCGAGTTCGCCGCCATCTGTGGAGAGAGGGCGTCTTGGTACGAGGAAGGTATCTCGATCGACCGCGTGGCGCAGTACATCAAGCACTGCCTCGAAGTCGCCAAGCTGTACGGCGAGACCGCCAGCAAGCTGGCAGAACTGAACAAGAAACTGAATGGTAAATAAATGAACACAACACCTAAAGACCGTTACGAGCACAAGCTCCGCAAGTTCCTCAAGGAAATCGACAGTTTCAAGGGAGACGTCGATTCGTTCCTCAAGCACCGTACCGAAGTGATGAAGAAGTACGGATTCACCGAGGACGACTGGCACAAGGCTTGCCGACTTTCTCGATCGGTGCCGGAGCGCAAGTTCTACCGAGACAACGTCGGCATCAAGAAGGAACCTCTCAACTCCAAGGAGAAGTCCGACAAGAAGCTCGAACAAGACATGATGTCCGGCAAGCAGCAGTTCTTCGACGAGGATGGCGAGGCCGCAATTAAGTACGAGGACGCTTGGATCGCCGACGTGTACGAGCCGAACGACTACGACGAGAGCTTCCTCGCCAAAGAGGTACAGTGATGAAAAAGAAATTCTACATACAGCTGATCGTCAACACTGACGGTATTGTATACGACTACGGCATCAAGCTGAACAAAGACATTGCTGAACAGGACTTGAACGAGACTTTCGACCGTATGTCGGAAGAAAGAAGGCGAGTTTGCCACAAGGAACTCCACGAGATAGAACTGGACATCTAGTGAGGAAATTATGACAAAAGAAGAAATCTTGAACAATGTAAAGAAGGCCGTTCCGACTACGGCTCGTAACAGTATGGGTTGTAATGAGTCATGGTACGATCCGTACTTCGCCATGAAGGAAGTGTTCACCGAGGGCGAGCTTGCCGCTATGACAGAACAAGAGCTGAACAACTTGTATAAGCTCGCAGACAAGATATCCGAGGCACTGTACTGATGATGGACTGGAAAGAAATCTTCACTCCGCCGTTCACGACGGACGAGTACAATCCGGGGACGATCTGGGCGTCCAACTTCGAGATGGTCACTACGCCAACGAACTTGATGGATATCGCAGCAGACAACTACGTCTTCGGTGCCGAACGCGCCATGGAAACCATCGTAGAGGCCATGAACGCCAAGTGCGAAGGCCGCGAGCCCAAGTGCCCAATGAAGCTTGAGGACATAAGGTACGAGGGATCCAAGGATTCCGCCACCGTCTACTTCACCGCGTACGGCGACAAGATGTCGATAGAAGTGCGTGGCTGGGGTCTGCTCACTGGCCCCAAGAATATGCCTCCAAAGGAAGCCGCCGCTATCCAGGACGCGATCGGACAGTTCATCGTAGAAAGCGTGAACGATGCAAACAAGATAACCGAAGGAGAACAGAAATGAACGCTTCAGATTGTCAAGAACTTGCTGGATGGCTCGAAATGGTACACCCAGAAATCCTCGATGAATTTAAGACTTCCAAGAAGAATGACTTCTCGGACGTACCACCGAGTCAAGCATATTTCGACGTCAAGAAGGAAATTGACGCCATTGTCAATGCGTCTGAATATGAATTCACGCAGACGGCCTACAACCCTCGGTACAAGGACATGATCGGTTACTACTACAAAGGCGAACTGGCATTCGTCTATGACCACACTTGCATCGAAGGCGGACTTAGACCGCACTTCACATACTGGGTTGATTTTTTCAAGCGGAGCAACGAACATAAAGAAATGTGTTGCAATGACCCAGACCGCAAGTATTCGTACACCAAGAGCGGAATCATCAAGGCGGTCAAGAAGGTGCTAGGGCAAATCGCCGATCACGAAAATGAATAACAGAAAGGACGGTCAATGACCGTCCTTTTATGCTTCCAGTATAATCGCTGTATCGCCGCCCTTCAGCATGCACCACCAGAACGGATCTCGTCGAAGTCGGAACCCGAACCTCTGGAGTATTGCGTCCAGCTCGTCGATGGTCTCCTTCGACTCAGGAACCTTGTAGCTCTCTCCGTTTCCGTACGGCAAGAACTCGTCCTTGTGACGGTCGCACCAGTCTTGCACCGCGTCGATGCTGTGGTTGCTGATGAACCGCTTGCCGAGGTATAGGTCGATGCACGGCACGATGGACGGCATGAGGAACTTCGCCGTCACCTTGCCGTCATTGAACGAGAAGTTAATCTGGTTACGAGCCGCCATTACGCCTTCTTTCCGACCTTTACCTTGATCGGCTTGTGATTGTGGCGTTCGCATGCTTGATGGTAGCCTTCGATCACGCTAGCCAGATTGGTGTCCAGCATCTTCATTACTTCGTCCGTAGTAAGCTGCGATTCGTTTGTTGCAAACAGCTCAATGTTGAGCTTCTGCTTCAGACCTGGGTCGATAGCAATCATGCCACTGTCCATGCAGATACATTCATCGCTTCTGACAACGAACGTGACCTTGGAATCAAACTTGTTGGTCACGTCGTCGTCCAAGATTCTCATAATCTTGTCGATGTGGTAATACATGCCGTCGCCGCTGGTGCTCCACTTGCCGACCAACGTCCTTGCCGCTTTCATCAAGCGCCTCTTTTCGCTTGCATTGAGTCGAGTAGCCTCTTTGACCAAGTCGACATTGTCGGCAGTCTGTTTTTGTGGTGTAGTCTTCTTTTTTGCCATGTTATTCTCCTTGTTTAATGTCATACTTTCCTGAACGCTACCGTTGCCGTAGCCTCAAGCGCACAGACCTCAAAGTTATTGCCGTAGTACCACTGGAGGAACGGTATGCCGCTGTTGTTGAGATATCCTCGGTCGCCGCTGAACTTCGACTTGGCGACTCCGGCGGACTGGTAGTGGGTCGCATCAGCGATGCTGTTAGTCCATTCCCCAGAGCTGTTCTTCGTCTTCCAGTACTTCAACGTCGGCTTCGACGGATCCTCCGTGATGATGGCCGCCACGACGTAGAACTTCGTCTCCTCGGTGTGTAACGGGGCCTCTAACGTCTTCACTTCCGTCGGCTCGGCCTTGGCCAGCTGCTTCTGGCGCTTCTCGTAGCGTTCCTTCTGTTTCTCCAGATAGTCGCGCAGTTTCTCCTCGGTCAAGTGTTCCCATTCGGTGTATCCATTCCTGGATCCACACGGCCCGAACCATACGCCGCCGACGGTAAGGCAGAGAATGGAATGCTTGAAACCCTTGAGGTAAAAATCGTTCAGACTCAAGTCGAGCTTGGGATCGATGTCGGTGATGCAGTCGTACTCGGCGACTATCTTCTTTAATTGTTGTTCGTCCATATCAGTCCTTACAAATTGGCAATGTGTTCCAGCATTAGGCTCTTCATGAGCATCAGCCGTTCCTCTATAGGAATGTTGACCACCGGGCCTTCAGTGAACGCTTCCACGGAGTCTGGAAGCAGCTTCTCCATGCAGTCCATAATGGCCTTCTTACGTTCCGGACTGGTGTCGTCGTACTTTACTGAAGCGAGCCAATGAAGCGCCTTGTTGGATTCGATTGCGGAGAACGAATTGATCAGCTGGTCGAACAGCTTGTCGACCATTTCGTCGGTGACATCTTCCCATGCTACTCCTTGCAACTGCGTCGGTTCTACGGCAAGCGGTTCTCCGCAGTACAGCCAGTTTCCGTCAGCGATGATCGATTCCGTTACGCCGGGCTGGTGGAAATTAGTCTTCACGAACGAGTTACCGTGTACTTTCATTGTCTTGCGCAACCACGGCCCTCTCGGAGCTGGCTCTTTCGAAATGCGTTCGATGAACTTCTGGATGTCCCATCGAGGCATAGGTTCCTTGGTGTAGTCGATTGCCGTGTTGCATGTTTCGTCAACCATTCTGTAGGCGTAATGGGTCAAGTATGAAAGGCTACCGTCCGGACAAACGATGGCGAGCGCAGTCGGCTTTCCCCAGATCCGTCCTTCCTTGTCGGTGCTGTTCGGATAGCGTCCAGCCTTACACGCATCTTCGGCGGACTTTCCCCACACGATTTGCGGATCGAAAAAGGTCGGGACTCCTTCGTCGCCTTGGTCGCGATAAACGCTTGCTACTAGATACTTCTGCATATCAATACTTCCATAGATCTTTAGGGTTGTCCATGCTGTTGTCCTTCATGATCTCCTTCCAGATCGCGAATATCGACCTATTCTCGTCCGGTGAGCACCAGAAGCAGATTGCGATGAGGAAGTTGAATACGGCTAATATCGGCATAAAGACTACCAAGCATACTACGTAGAGCCCGGTAATGAACCATCTGACTGCGGTTTTCATGTGGTCTCCTTCTTCAATGTGGATTCGTAGGTTTCTGGATCGTAATGGCAGTTCTCCGGAACATCTAGGGAATACCAGCAAGCTTGCTTGTATCCTTGCGCAAGCAGTTCGTCGATCTGCTGCATGGACTTCTTGACCAGCTCGATGGCTACTTCAACCTTGTCCCTGCTGCGGAATGCACGGCTTTTCCAAAAACGGAAGTCAGTTCGCTGGCTGCACGGCGACTTTTCCTCCAACGAGTTCACCTCGAAGAACGGATGTATGTGGCCGTTCATCGTAGCCAGCAGTATTCCCTTGTAGAACCCTTGCGGCACTTCCCACTTCATTCCCTTGTCATCCTCGCGTTCGACCAGTCCGGTCTCTGCGATGAGCTTGTTCCATCTATCGTATACGTTCATGTTACCAGTTCCTCGAAAGTTCGCAGTCTGCCCCTCGTTCCTCGTGGAGCCTCTTGAGTTCCGGGTCGAAGTCCTCGGCTATCCGTCTGGCTATGCGGTGATAGTCGACGTCGGCGCTTTTCCACTTATCGAATGGGTCTTTCCACTGTTTCTTCTTTCTGCTCATGTTAACCCCATATCGCCTTCAGCAACAATACGACGGCGAACCCCAGTATGCCCAGTCCGAGCATCGCGTCGCCTTCGGATTCAGTCTTGTAGGACTGCTTCAGACGCTTGATCTTCGGTGGGTCGTCCTCGGATATCGGTTCGGACATGTCGTAGCATATTCGCTTGCGTGGTTCCATGGTGAAGAATATAGCAAAATGTCTTGACATCGGCAACCGAGTGTACTATATTTCAATTAGGAGACCTCGATGTTCATCATAACGTCGTTGTCTCTTGTAAGAACCTTTCGAATTGCTAAAAAGGACGCCGACTTCGGCGTCTTTTTTGCTATATTTATCGCATGAAACTCACTGATCCAAGGAGATAAAACGGATGTGGACTTTAGTCATTTTAGCATTTTGGTGGATGCCGCAGTCGAGCGATGCCGCCACTTCGGTAACTGTGCCCGGTTTCAGCTCCAAGCTGACGTGCGTACAAGCTGGTCAGCAATATATCAAGGACGCTGGTAAGGAAATTGAACTTAATAGGGCGGACGGTGCGACCCGATCACGGCCAGTCTACTACCACTATCAGTGCGTAGAAGTGAAATAGGTTGCGCTATTTACAACCAGCCTAGACCGAAACATTCCCTTTCCGCCTTTTCGCGGATCTGCTTGCATTTTGGGCAAATCTCGCCATTGATCCAGTCTTCTTGGATCTTTTCGAGGTTTGCCAAGTGTTTCTTCTCCTCTTCGTTGTAGTTTCCGCCATATTTCCACTGGAGAGTGATAGAGTCGTGCGGGACTGACACGACTTGTTCGCCGCAGTATGTGTGAAATTTAGTGAGGTCGCCTTGTCCGGCTGCTGAAGATGTCAAGTGTATCTTGCCGTCGGCGGTTCTGCATAGCTGTGCTTCTGTCATTCGGACTCCTTTTGTAGAGAAATTAGTCCAATTTGGGCTGGTTCGGAATGCGGCGATGTGGGAAATATAATTTCGTATTACTATATTATACCTAAAGGAGTTTTATATGTCGTTAGAAGAATTAAAGAAATATGACGCTGAGGTGGAATTCCAAATGGAAATTCGAGCTGATGCTGATTGGTCTATTCCACACGATCCTATTGGTGGTCGAGGTCGCCCATTTCATATTGGAGGCTCGCTTTCTGAATCCGCTGTAATTGCGCTTTATAACGGCACTGACATTACACTCACGCATGAATATGTGCGATACTTGTTTGAAAAGCTAGAATCTGAAAGCAAAGGAACCGTCGATAAAAAATGTAACGAATGGTTATTCAAGTTCAACAAACATAAAGAGATTTATTCATCATTAGATGACTATAAACCACCTAAACGGCGTCGTTCTCGCCGACGATAGTAATGATAAACTTATCGGTATGTCGAATACTGGTAAGATTTTAGTTTCTATGACCTCGTACCCCGGTCGTATCAAGAATGTGGGTATGGCGATTTTCATGGTACTGACGAAGCAAACGCTTCCGCCAGACGAAGTTCATTTATGGTTGGCGAAGACGCAATTTCCTGGCGGCGAGCATTCATTGCCAACAGACTTGCAACGTATCCTCAAGTCACCAAAAGTGGTTTTACACTGGACTGAAAAAGATACTTACTGTCATAAAAGGCATGGCATATTTCACATTGCTGACCCAGAGGATCTGGTGTTCGTCATTGATGATGACACTTATTACGACAGCAAGCTGATTGAAACCGTCGTAGCAAAGCATAAGCAATATCCGAAGGCGATTATCAGCTATAACCGAGCATCAAAGCATTGTTATAAAGGCAAGCACATGCTTTATCCAATTAGTCCGTCTGGTGGGCCGTATATCAATGTCGGTCGAATTAACGGTAATAGTATGTTTCCTGTAAAGGTTGTGCCGAAGGAAATTTATGCTATCGAAAATGAGCCAATCCGAGATAAGTGTACACCGATCTGCGATGAAAGCTGGATTACTCCATGGTTAGTGTATTATGATGTACCCATTATGTGGTTGAATTTTGGTTGGGGTACTGAAATTGACCCAGTTCATGTAAAGATGAGTAACGGTCTGGTGTCACAAACACACAAAGTAGAAACTAATGGTCTCGAACGACGAGATAATTGGTTAGCTGCTGTGCTTGATGCGTTCCCACAAATTAAAGCTAAATATGTGAGATTGTTTGCGTATGGAAAATAATCATCTGTATAAAACGTTGTTTACCGAAGTCGTATTGGTAACCAAAGTGTATTTGATTACCGATTTTATTGATTGGATGCATTGGTACTTAAATGTATTGAAGTTTAATCATGTGCATGTATTTGATAATGAATCGGTGGTTTCTATTGAACCTATATGTAATGCGTATGGTGATCGGTGTTCGTATGAAAAAATTGTAGGTTGGCCGAATCAATATGCGTTGTACAACGACTATATTAACCACCGATCCAAGGCTTGGTGGTGTTTTCCGATTGATGATGACGAATTCTTGTATATCGATGAAGCGTATCAACACGATATTAACTATTTTATGTTTGCATATAGTAAAGCGCACCCAGATTATAATAAAATTTGTGTTGGGTGGCGTAATATGTTTCCCGCAAAGTATATAGAAAGCCGAACTAACAAACATTTGTTATTAAATTCAACTGGATGGTCGAATACTGCATCGAATATTTGGCAATGTGGCAATCGGCCTGTCAAAAGTATTCTTAATACGACGTATCAATATTTACATGGTACTTATAATGGTGTTATACGCACACATAATCCAATTACGATAGGTAAGGATAATGATGCGTTCACTCTAAACAATGAAATGTTGTCCGACAACTTACAAGCTTCACCAACGCGAGGTGATGAGCCGTTGATTTTATATCATTACCAATTCAAGTCTAATCAAGAGTGGGTATATAAATGCATAAAGCGTAGATCGGCTGCGTCGACACTTAATTGGAAAAATCATCCAGAAAAATATAAACAACTGTATGATTATGATGATATTGCAATAGATAACAGGATGGCTGAATTATGGCAGAAACATGCGTATACCGAAGTGTAGCTAACTTAAATGATATCATACTGAAAAATATCGATAGAATTCCGCATAATATTGACTTGGTGGTTGGAATACCTCGAAGTGGTATGTTGCCAGCAAATTTAATTGCTTTATATCTCAATAAACCGTATACCGATATTGACTCTTTTATCGAC
Source organism: Fibrobacter sp. (assembly GCF_045112255.1). Lineage (GTDB taxonomy): Bacteria > Fibrobacterota > Fibrobacteria > Fibrobacterales > Fibrobacteraceae > Fibrobacter. The sequence continues at coordinate 82,777 of NZ_JBGUHR010000060.1, read as the reverse complement.
GGTCGTATTTATGGGTGTGGTTATAGAGGTTCTTATATACAACAACACGGAATAAAAAATGTACTTATCGTCGATGATAGTATTTGTTCAGGGAATGCTATGTCAAAAGCTAAAGCGAAGATTCAGTCGTCGGGGGCATCTACACAATATAACATCCGCTACGGTGTGGTATATGCTCGTACCGATACTTCGCATAATGTAGATGTGTGGTTAGAATGCATTGATAAAACTCGTGTATTTGAGTGGAATTTATTTCACCATAAGCACATTTTGTCTCGGTCATGTGTCGATATTGATGGTGTTTTGTGTGCAGATCCATTGCCGTCGCAAAATGATGACGGCAAGAACTATATCCAGTTTTTAAAATCGGCCACGCCCAAATTTATACCAACCGTCCCAATTAAGACATTAGTGTCGTGCCGACTTGAGAAATATCGTACGCTGACTGAAGAATGGCTAGTTAAGCATAATATTCAATACGATAAGTTAGTGCTTATGAATATGCCATCTGCGGCGGCTCGTCGAGCGTGGGGGAAATATGGCGAATATAAGTCTATAGAATACAGTAATCCAGATTATATTCTTTTTATTGAGTCGTCATTATCAGAAGCGACTCGTATAAAAGAATTAACACATAAGTCCGTGTTTTGTACAGAAACTATGCGAATGATTTAAATCGATTAGATGATTGACTGGATAACCGTATGTCTATTAGTTCTTCCTCACAAATTTATTCAGCTCCTTCATCAACCGTTTATAGCACTCCTCGGCGTTAATCTTCGAGTACACCCTAAAGAACGCGGTATCCCCAATAGGAATCTGTTCTACGAACGGCCACACGCCAAGCTTCCTAACCTTAGTCCCGGCGAGCCAAACACGGATTCCGTTCCAGACATCGTCCTCGACGCCGTAGAAGCACTTGTCGAACAGCTTCTCGTCCAGAGGATACAGCGAATGCGGAGGAAACAGCCTAGCCCAGCCGCTTATCTTGATTTCATGATTGGCTGGAAAGTCCCATACATGTGCATAGATTATCTCCTTCGGATAACGAGTATGCGCATTCATGAACGATTCCACGAAGTCGTCCTTCACGATGATGTCGTCGTCGGTGGTGATGACTGGCAAGTCCGGATAGTAGTCCATCGAGTATATCTTCTTCAATGCGCGTGAGTTCTTCTTGCACCAGCGTATCTCGAAGTTCTCCACCTTCTCGACCAGCTTGACGATGTTGGCCGGGAGTTCGGCTTCCTTCTTAGGGAACTCGTCAGTAGACAGCACAAGCACTACCTTGTAGCGGTACTTGGTCTTCTGCTTGAGCAATGAGAACAGCACGAGCTGGACGATCTCGGAATAGATTCTACCGCGCCATGACGTTAAAGACACGACTGCGGAATACGGTTCATTGGTGGTTATACTCATACCACCCAGTTTATACACACAGCAACGCCAATGTCTGTTAATGGTTTCTCACGCCAAGCTGCGACAGCTTCACTGGCGTCATTTCGTCCTCGCGCTTCATATTCGGATCGACGAGTTCGGACAAGTACTCGCATACCGGGCGGATGATTTCGACTTGTCTACTAGAGAACAAGAACTTCTTGTTGACGACCTTCCAGTACCAATCCATCAGGCCGTTGCCGTTCTCTTCCGACGTCGCGGCCCAGTCGGCGCACATTTCGTACAGATAAGTATCTTCCATCTTGGTGCAGTCGTTGCCGTCGGTCGCGTAGTCGCCGTCGTTCCAGTACTCGCAGTGGTGTAGGTTCGACTTGATGTGCTCCATGACCACGTTATGGATAGCCAGCTTCTCTCGGTATGACAGCGGTTCCGGCAGATACCTGAACGACTGGCGGACAAGGTTTCTGAGCTTCAGCTTGTCCTTGTCGTGATCCAGTAGCCGGATGATGTCGATGTCTGGAGACGGTATCAATCCGCCTTCCAGCAGCTTGTAATAGAAGTGCTGCACACGGGCGATGTGTTTCTTCGTGCGTTTACGGTACTTGAGCGAATACTTGATTACTTGGAACAGTCGCAATATCTTCAGTTTCATATTTGGAAATATAGTAAACCGTTTAACTAGTGACAATTTCATTGCATTTTATTATATTCGACAGCAGAGGTACAAAATGGATGATTCAATAGAAGTATTTACGAAACTCCAGACATTCGGCATGATTATCGTGCCGTTATTTGCCATCTGCTTGTTCGGATTGATGAAGGACGAATTAGGGCTTGACTACATCGGCAAGGATCTTGACAAGCTGATGAAATCGTTCAAGAAACGGTTAAACTCTACCGAACTAGTCACCAAGCTTTCCACGCCGGACGAAATGGAACTCCGTGTACTTTCAGAATTGCAACTGTACTTCAACACGCCTAACCACTCGCATAGCGTAATACAGCACTCACGTTGCGTCGAATTCCAGAACTGGGACTGCGCAATCTACGGAGACCTATACTTGATCACACAGAACGGTCGTCTGGCGACATTGGCAAGGTTGCTCAACGACAACGGATTTTCCATCAGTTACGAGGCGAACGATATGTGTGGTGGTCAATGCTGGCACATCTGGAAAGCAAGCTCTAACGAGAAACCGACATTCCTATGCTTCCAGTAGGTCAGTATTCCTTAGTTCCAGTTGTACTGCCAGCCGACTGCGCCTCTTGTGTGCAAGCAGACGAACCAGTCGTACACCAGCTGATCCAAAGTCTTGTCGTCGATCGGCTGTCCGACTAGCGACTGAATGTCGTGGTTCATGCCAGACATGTCCTTGACGAAGTCCGCCATATCGACTTCTTTGATATCCTCCAGACTTCCGTACGGTTCTTGTTCGTACTGGTCGTACTCGCTGCTCTCGAATGTGCCGTATGCGGCACGGTCGAGGTAGTCACGAAGTTCTTCAAGGGTTTTGAACACTGACGTTGAGTTGTCCACAGACTCGTACAGAGCGATTATGGCTTCGACACATGGGGTTCGCGGCAGCGAGGCTAGATAGCTACCGAAATCATTTGGTTTCTGCGTCATACCGGATAATCTCCCAAGTGGCTTATTATTTTATTCATAGACTGCTGTTCCTCCTCGCTATGGCCAGTCCATTCTTGTGGCACTGAGCCATGTTCTTTGGTGGCGTACCGTGCCGATCTGGCCAGTGCCACGGCAGTTTGCCAGCACTGCTTGCGTCGTTCCGGAGTATCTAGTCCAAGATCTTTTATCTTGTACACCGCCCAGTCATAGATTTCCTTTGCTATATCCGTAATGCTTGCGTTAGCGTTCTTCTTGACAATGTCGGTTACTCGCTCTTGGATTTTCGCATCGATTTCCCACGGGAATATGCTATGGTACTTATCTATGTACGAATTACTGGATCGGTCTACTGACGGCATGTGTTTAGCCATATAACGGTCATAGTCGAATTCGTCATTGCTATAGGAGTTTTGGTCTGGATGGCTGTGCTGGTCTGCGTGTGTAAGCTCGTGTCTGAGCGTGTCGACCAGACTCGCGGATCGTGACAAGTCAATCAACGCTTTGATGACATCGTCGACATTTTGCGAAGTGACCAAGATCTTGTTCCACTTTTTGCACTGTTCCAATAGATTGTCACACATGTTCGCATAGATTCTATCGTTGTCAGTTTCTTCATATTGCTGGTCACTGAACAAAGCGTCGTAGTCATAATTGGCGTATTCGGTTTCCGCGTCGTCGATGCACTTGTATACGTTGATGTAGATCTCGCTGTCACGGGTGCAGCATGCGTTATATCTTTCATCTTGACCATTGAACAATAGTACACATTTCATGCCAGCGCATGTTAATGTTATGGTAGAAAATGCTACGACTTCGTATGTACGAATCTCGTTGATCTGCTGGTCGCGTTCTTTATCGGTCAAGTGTCGGTTATTCAGTACACGGCGTTCAATTATACGTTGAATCTCTTCCTCTAGCTTTGAACGTATGAACTTTTCGACTTCGACTCGGAAGTCGTTTAAAAACGCGGTTAGCAGTTTGTTGACTCTCACCGCACGGTCTGTATGCGTGTTCTCATACAGGGCCGTGACGGCCTCCGTGACCGGAGTCCTTGGCAGAGAGCTGAGATAATCGGCGAAATCCTTCATGCTCGGTAGTTTATCAGTTGACTGGCATAGGCGTATTTGCTATATTTCGGGTCACACAAAGGACACAACTATGTTTGACAACCACACTAGGGTAGACGTCGACAACGACGTAGAAATCCATCACGAGGCGAGGGCGCAAGTCCTGAGGCTGAGCCGTGAACAGAAGAATAGCTTAATCGTACACTGCAAGGTCGGCGACCAAGTATGGCTGGGGCTGTTCTACGAGAGACCTTTCTTGAACAAGCACATGCGGTCAAGGGCGGACGTCGAACCGATACGTATCTATGACGACGGCGACACTTTTGACTATCGGTCTCCCATCATCACTAAGCAAGCGGTCGTCGTCCACCAAGTCAGTCTACTCGACAAGTCCAAAATGGCGCTGGTGGAGTACAGCTGGGACGAAAGCGCGACGGAGAAGAAATGATCAAGAAACTTAAACATTGGTTCCTCAAGCCGGGTAACGAGCTGCTGCGCTCGGTGGTGTGCTTCATCAGCATGGTGGGCATGGTTATCGACATTCTGTGGGTGTTCTCGATGCCGAGCGACGAGTTCACGACTGCGACGTTCATCGGCATCACGTCCACGTTCGTCCTACTGTTCATTTCGTGGGCGATTCTGAGCTACATCATCGAGCACGACTCTTAAAAAAGGAGATTAAATATGTCATTACCAGATGATAGTTATGCTAGTCGACGAGTACTTCGAGAACCCGACTATTGGAAATTACGGGCCACTGGTTGCCCATGGAAACCAACCAATTTAAAGAATGTTGTCGTTGAAGATCTGCTTAAAGGTGAAGATGTTTCTACACGCGGTCTTCTCGGAGAAGGTTCATTTCATCCGAATGGATGTTCTGGGTGTGTTCTAATGCCAGACGAATACATTTTTGGTATCCGTTGCGATCATCTTATCTGGATTGCTGGCTGGCATGAACAGGTCGGACTTCCGCATACTGACGAAGAGTATGACGAGAGCGAAACCGATTGTGTTTTGCTGGTAGCTAATCATAAAGGAAACCTTCGTGTAGCGATCTTGTATGAAGTGGAAGATATAACTGTCGAAGAACCGTACAAGATTCCATATAACGAATAGGAGACTGTATGATAAGAAGTAAAGACCAGTGCAAGACCGAAGAAGAATTGCGTAGGGAGTTCTTCGATACAAGGACGCCGGAGGATCCGGCCTACTACTCTCCGAAGATACTGGATCTCCACGATTTCCATACTGGGGAGATGCTTACCAAGCGCGGAAAGGAAATCATGAAGCGTCTCCGCGACATGGACTGGAAGGACGTCTTGCGCGAGTACTTGCGTAGCTGGATCAAGGGCATGCAGATGCTCCACGTCGTCTCGACCGACTTCAACACTGGCAACAGCTCCCCGGCCCAGTACTGCTGGCATCCGTACGGCTACCTCGATGTCGCCTTCGACAAGCTCCGCGAAATGGTTATTGAAGGCCATCCGACGCTGAAGAAGACGCCGTGCAGTCTGATATCGCGTTTCTCGTGGATTACGGTCGAGCGCAACCTCGGTTACGGAAAGAAGGTGTCCCGCACGATCAACCTCTCGATCGAGTTCGGCATCCCAAGCCACAAGCGCGGCATCAACTACAAGTGCAAGGTGACTACGTACGGCGACAACGGCTTCTACGACGAGTTCGTCCAGTACGCCAAGGATCTGCAAGCCGAAATGGAGACCTTCAAGAGCGAACCGCTGCTCAAGACGGACTTGCGTCCCTACGACACTTATCCGGACATTGCGTCCTACAAGGACAAGAGAGACCAGCTCGGTATCGTCAAGTGCTACATCCTCTACGACACTGTCGGCAAGCGGAAGAACTGCAAGTTCCGCCAAGGGTTCATCGACGCCTACAAGGACGCGAGTGACTTCTGCAGTGCGCTTCCTGACCTCAACTTCGCCGTGTCTCGTGACGCTCTCTACTACAAGGGCAAGAAGTACACCGCAGACGAATTCGACCGTATGGACGACAAGATTCCAGACGAAATCAGGTATGCCAGCCATCTTGCCGAGGACGTCCTCCTCTACAAGTACGGACTGCTCGACACCGTGCTCGACCACCGTTTCGACAAGGCTACCGAAGTCCGCCAGTTCATCTGGCACTGGCGAGACCAGCTCCACCAGCCAGTTACCGACGACATCAAGGCTTGGGTGGATAGGTGGATTCCTAAAGAACAACAGAACTATGTCTACAGAGAGTAGGGCGGCATGACCAACGAGTACACTAAAGAAATCGACCGCTTATTCGAGACCTACGGCCCCGACAAGAAGACCATTCTCCTTTTCAAAGGTGAGCGGAAGGTCTTTACATGGGACTATTATTACTTCAAGGGGTCGGAAGCCTCCAAGCTGTGGAACGCCATCGATCCAACCGATGCGTCACTGTCCATCCAGTTCGACCGAGAGAAGGAAGAGCTGGACTATATGGTCTCCGAACGCCTTTCTGGGATATCTGGGATATTCGACCTCGACAAAGAGCGCAAAAAGTGTGCAGACAACGAGGCTCTGTGGCTCTATGTCACTAGGGACTACCAAGTGTATTCGTGCGTCACCAGCACTCCGGCGATCACGAAGTCCGAAAAATTATTGCTAGATTTGTCTTCGTACACAGACAAATAGAGGTTGCCATGAAAAAGAAAAGATGCTGCTCCACTTGCTTGTACGGACGATGGGTCAACGAGACTACATTCTGCTGTCACCGTTCTCCGTCCGACGAAATAAAACCGAACCAGTGTGGAATCTATTTGTTCAGTGCCGAACAGGCGAACAAGCTGGCATGCGGTCAATACTACGAGCCGTACGGAAATCCGAACTACAAGGAGATGGACTTCGACATGTGGCTCAAGGCGAACCATCCAGACATCGTGACGCAGTACAAGGCGTATACCGAAATGATGGAAGCGAGGAAGCGATCGCAGCACAAGTACCAACTGCGGTACGAGTACCCAGACGCCCATGGGCTTGTCGGCGACTACGAAGAGACTTTCACCGACAAGGACAAGGCTATTGCCGCCGCAGTCGAGGCCAGTAAGGACAAGGTCAACTACAACATCAGTATCCGTCATAGCTGGTGGAACAATCTGTATGAACGCGAAGAAGGCGAATGGGTGGACTGGGACAAGGAGACCGAGAAATGAGCGCAATCGAAATTGCAAGAATTAGGGCCGCCGGACAGAAGGTCGTGACGGATCAGTACGGATTCCTCATGTGTATGGAGGACTTCAGCAGAAACCCAGCCAAGGCACCAAAAAGGAAGATAAAGTAATGAAGGTTTACAAGGACAACGAGATTATTAAGGCCGCCAAGTACAGACAGTGCGCGTTAGGATTCCTTAACCGCATGGAGAAAGAAGGCGACGTGAAGCTCATCCAAGTCACCGTGGACGACAACATCGCAACGTTCCACTACGAGGGCGCGAGGGAAGGCTCGCCGATCTCCTTCGACATTCCGGTCAAGAAGAACAAGCAAGAGCTTGGCATTTCTTGCACCTACGGCGGAAAGACTCGGACGTTCGACTTCAGCAAGTATTTCGACCGAGAATACTTCGACCTCTGGCTCAACTCCGTGACGAAGCTCGATACCGACGAAGCGAAGGCTGGTACGCTGCCGATGCTGGTCGAGGAATGGCTGACCATCCCAGGCAACAAGGAGTTCTACGAGAAGGCGAGAGCCGCATTGCTTCCCTATGCGTTCACCGACATACACTTGGACGCTGACCGATTCGTCGCCATGCCGCAAGACAAAATGTCCCTATGCAGTGCCTTATCGAAGGATCATCCGGTGCTTGTGTACAACTCATACATCAACGACTTCTCGCTGAGCAAGGACATTGACGAAATGCATTACGGCTTCTGCATCACTTCCCGCCGTACCGTACTCGTCAATTACTGCGTGTACGAGCACCATTCTCGCCAGAACGAATTGATGCAGCGGATGTTCCCTGAGTTCACTGGTTGCCTCAAGGGCTCCATCAACACCTACTTCTACATCGAGACGGACTTGGAGACCGCAGTCGGTATCGTCAGCTCCTCGTGGAACCGCATGCTCGACGTGTACGGCGAGGAAGCCAAGCGCCACGGCATGCCAGACAGCTGGCGTACGGCCACAAGCTGGACGAAGGACGGCCCCGTCTATCCGAAGGGTTCTGCCGAGGCCAAGAACGTCGACGGCATTCTTGCGGCACGTAAGGACGAGGTCATCGAACGCCACACCAAGAACCTTATCAGTCTGTTCGAGCGCCGTTACAACACGAAGCTTCCGGAATACTTCGAAGGCGCAGAATTCCTCCACGAGACGGAGGACTGGTGCGTCGAGTATCCGCACATCGACCACTACCTCGCGTTCCTCAGCATTCCGTACAAGTTCCCCAAGGTCAAGGGGTCGAAGGTCACTTGGGCGAAGAAGTCCGTCAAGGTGCGCATCTACTACACCGGGCACAACGACCGCTTGCTGTTAGAATACGTTGTTCCGGCCAAGTTCACCGTCATGTGTGGCACGTACGAATGGTTCCACGAGGCCCAGAAGCACGATGACGAGAAGCAGATGATCATTCAAGGTGGCCGAGCAAGACAGAAGGAAGTGGGCTTCAGCGGCATCAAGCACTTGAAGGAACGGCTGGACGATATTCAGCAGTTCGCCAAGTATAAGGGCATCGAACAATGAAGATTAGTATCCGATACATGCACGGTGACACGTTCACCGGAGATTTCGACTCAGTCGAATACTCGCCTACGCGAAACTTGGTCACTCTATGGTGCGGCAGCCGCAAGATAGAACTATGGCGTTTAAAAGACACGTATGACGACTGGGTACACATGGACGTCATGTTCAAGGGAAATGTGGTTGAGTTCCGCAATGACGACGACGGTTTCACGCTGCCCGTAGACTATGGCACGACATACCGAATCGGTGCCCACATGCGAGCCAAGACATACATCAGCGATGTTCTTCACGAGACCATAACCGAGGAAGCTGCGCTTGGGAAGATTCTTTCTGACATGTTCTTGAAAGGATAGCCCATGAAAGAAATGTATCAAACAAATTATCAGGAGTGAAACACCTATGAGTACTTATGTTATTGCAGACGTAGAATACTGGGCTGGCTTGCCAGTCCCCAAGATCATTTACGCTGGCCAGGATTTCGAGAAGGCCAAGGCGAAGTTCCGCAAGAAGTTCGACGAGATTACTGGCGGAAGCATCAAGTGCGTTCCGCACGACTACGCCGAACACCTCAGCAAGGACGCCACGATGGACGAAGTGTTCGAGATCGTCATCAAGGAAGTCAAGGAGACTGGCCTTTTCGACTTGGACACCGAATGGTGCGACGATTACGACGAGCCGTTCTGCATCCGCTTCGAAGAGAGAGACGACGACTGATGCCGACATACATCGACAAGAGGCACCGAGTCAAGAAGACCAAGGACGGCTACCTTCCCCAGTGGAAGCCCGGCTGGTTCCTCTGGAGGCCGTATGACTACTGGTACGCCGAAGTCGTCATGGGGCCCATGACGATGTACAGTCCGCTGGTTCGCGATCCGTTGTTCGAAACCGAGGAAACCGCCATTGAATTTATCAAGAAGGCCATGAAGGCTGGCGACAACGGCAAGTACCACCAAGAATTCGACGAGTGCATGCCGGGACTTATCCGCTACTAGGAGACTACTATGATTACTAAAGTATGGATTGACGAGACCACCGATGACTGTGTCGGCTGTGGCGCTTGCGAAGCGGGTTGTGACGCGATTTTCCGTGTTCCCCATAAGTGCGAGATTGTCGGCACCGACTACGCCAAGTATGAAACCGACATCCGCGACGCAGCCTATTGCTGTCCGGCTGGCGTCATCCGCTATGCCGAGGACGGTAAAGAGGTTCAGCCGTCTGGCGAGGTAGACCACGGACTGTGCAAGATGTGCAAGGACGAGATGGATCGCCGCAGTAAAGAACATAAGGAAGATATTGACCAGCAGCGAGCCAAGATAATCAATGCGGAGGAGCTGTACAAGCGTGAGGACGAACCGCTTTCGTTCGACACTGCGCTGTCGGTGCTCAACCAGTTCTGGCCTATCGAATATCTTTCTGCCGGGCCGAACTTCTGCGACTCCTATGCGCCGACCGAAGACTTGCAAGGGCAGATTGTCAACAACGTAAGCGTACAGTGGAAAAAGGCTAACAACTGCATCGTGTTTGAACGTAAGTGCAACGATCTGTCCCACAAGGTTCTGTACATGGATCCGCTGTCTAGCAGGGTCATCGCGTCGCGCTTTATTACTACCAACATGTCCGATATCACCGTCGGACAGTTCATCAAGTTCGTCCGCGAACAGCGCAAACTCGTAAAGTAATCAAATACAAAGGAATAACCATGACTAAGAAACCTCTAGCAGAGAATGAACTCTACAAGGCAGCTCCGCTGCTCCAGATCCTCGAAGGCGATGACTATCACCCAGAGGAAAACGTACTCAAGATGATCGAGGAAGTAGCGAAGCTCCGCGAAGCCATCGTGTACAGCTCGAAGGGTTCGCTCAAGTTCGTCGGCGAGATCGACGGCGACGAGCTGACCATCGACATCAACATGACCGACCTCAAGAAAAGCTGCCGAGTCGACCAGCATGTTTTCGTGAAGGCTACTGTCGGCGACCAAGTGCAGACACTGGAATCCAACACATGTACGCTGCATTGTGGCTTCAAGCACTACATGGACATCGTCAAGTGCATGGGCCCATTCAAGAAGGGTCACGATATTCCAGAAGGTACTGACCTTCCGCTCGAATTCTGGGCCGATACCGAAGAAGGCAAGAAGTTCTTTGAGGAACTGTCCGGACTCGGTTTCCGTGTTAATCAAGGCAACCAGTACTTCTACGATTCACCGTGTCCCAATACGGACGTGCAGACGGTGCTTCCGATGCTGGAATACAGCCAGAACATCGACCACTTCTACAACACTTGGCGTGGAAACGACATTAGCATGCGAGCCAAGACGGAACATACGACTGCTCTGTTCTATTTTGATAGCGGCTCTCCGTTCCTCAAGTATGCCAAGGATCACAAGATCAGTTACCCGAAGGAATTAGTTTCCGAATGGGACTACGACCATCCCAAGCATCCGTACGGTGTGAAGGCCGACGTGTTCCTCGACTTCGTCAAGAAGGTAATCAAGCACAACACGGATCGTCTTGACACCATTTCCGAACAGCATGGCGGTCTCACTTGGCGCGGCATCCATTTCGGCGACGGCCTCAACAAGTTCGAGAAGCCTCGTGACTACAAGCAGCTGCCGGAAGCCGAGCGCAAGCGCATCGACGCCGCCGTCGAAGCCACCAAGGCCAAGGTAGCGGACGCTTACGACGAGTTCTTCAGCAAGAGCCCGTTCAGCACTGTGTACAAGTTCTTCAAGGAACACGGCACTGTGAACAAGACGCATGGGTGGCAGTACGGCGAGTGCCATGACATCAGCTTCAAGTGCAACGTGACTCTCGAAGTTCCCAAGAAGGATCGTACGCTCACCAAGAAGACCGTGGAAATCTACGGCGCAATTCAAGGTTACTACAAGGACGAGCTCGGCGGTGAACACGGAGACGAAATCAAGATCAATCTTCCGTTCCACTACGCTACGGACAAGGGACGCTTCCCTTCTTGGGCGGAGGCCATCAAAGCAGGGAGCAACATCCGTTACGGCGGTTCGCTCAACGTCGGTTCCAACCGTTGCGTGTACGAGCTGGAGGAAGGCGACCATTACGGCCACTGGGCATGCAAACTCAAGGCTAGCGACCTGAAGCGGATCGAGGAAGTTCTCCTCAACATCGAGAAGGACAACCAGCAGTTCCTCAAGGACTGCCACTTCAAGGACTAAAAGAAAGGCCACCGAGTTTCGGTGGCTTTTTAATTTATTTGGCAGTGTTCCACTTGAACATGTATCTGGCGTAGGTGTCGCCGTTGTTCTTTACCCAAGCTATGCACGATTTCGCGCCGTCACCAGCATAAAGTATTTTCGGCTTGCCGTCCTTACCTTGTCCGAGAACTTGGTAGTCCTCAGCCCATTTGTCACGATTGGACTGCTTCTCCGGTAGCGACTCTCTTTTGGCTTCGTTCTTCTTCATAATGAGGAAGCAGCCTTTAGGTTCATGGTAGTCGAATATGACTTGATTCTCGGCATCGCCGTGGTGATAGATCTTGTAGCCGGATCCCTTGAACATTATTATTGCCGAGCCGTATTTCGCCACTCGATAGACATGACCTTTCTCATAATCGTCACGGTCGTCAGTAATGTCGTCCGCGTCAAATGCGAACAGATAGTCTCCGGAATAATTGTGCCTTTGGCCGTTCGCCCCTTCACTGTTATTGTAGGCTAGGTCGCCCATAAGGTTTCCACGGTCGAACCCATGAAGCGCAATGTTCACGCCGCTTTGTGGCGACGTCCCATGAAATAGCCATTTGTTCATGACGCGGCTTTTCTTTGGGTCTGGGTTCAGTGACATATACGCCCGGTCTCCGTCAAATTTCGATTGTTCTATTCCATTGCGTATGTGCTGAAGGAACAGATCGATATTAAACCCGTCTATCTGAGTGAGCGTGGTATACCCGGCATCTGTATTATTTGCCGCGTATTCTTTTGCGGCTGCCATCAGTTTGTCCTTGTCCACGATACTGGCCATGCGGTTGCCTATCGCTTTAGCATATCCAGTAATCTTCTGTTCGTCTGCCTTTGGATTAAGCTGGCGCATCGCGTCGGCGATTTTGCCCAAATCCTCCTCGGTGGGAGACTCGTTAATATTTGCGCCAGCGGCTAGTATGGATGCAATCACTTTCGGTGATCTGGCAAGACCGACATAATGGTGCTGGGCATCGCCTTCTAATGGTTGTGATGGCTTCTGTATCGTCGCGCCGCCGTCAAGTGATTTTAGGTGCTTGCCCAAGGCCATGTCCGACTTCGTGTAGCCTTCGTACAAGGCCATCACGGCTTCGGTAAGCGGTGTGCATGGGCGAGAATGCAAGTATTCGTTAAAGTTCATTACGTCATCCTCAAGTGAATTGTTTTTACCTTCTTGCCGTTGGCTTCGAGCCAAGCTCCGAACAAGAACTCCGAAATGTAACCGCAGATACGTCCTTCGACTGGTATGCCCATCTTCTGCTGCAGACGGAACCATGTGTACATCGACTTGAACAGGAACTCGCAATACTTGTTGGCGGTCTCTCGCTTGGCGACGAACATGTTGCCAAGGACGTGCTCGTGTCCGTTCAGATAACGTATGCAGTGGTCTGCGTATCCGCGTCCGTACATGGATGCCAGCAAGGCGATGTAGGAATTGGTCGCCTCGGCCTTGCGGTTCTTGATAAGGTAATCCTTGATGCCAGTGTACGGATAGCCGACCTTCACGCAGAGCACGTCGTACTTCTTCAAGTAGTTCTCCGCCTCGGTGCGCTTGATTGGATGCCAGCCGTCTACCGTCAGATACCTTCTGTAGTGCTCAAGGCCGACGATGTCGTCCTCGTCGTGCTTCCATAGGTAATACAAGCCAGTCAGCTCGCAGTACCAAGGGTTCAGATAGTCGATGTTGTCGCCTTCGTGCTTCTCGTCCACGATGAACTTCTTGTGGAAGCCGTCAAGCGGTAGGAACTTCTTGCTCTTTGAACCAACAACGTAAATACTCATTTCCTTTTCCTTTGTATTAAACTTCACTAGATGATGGAACAATCTTGCCGTCGATGACTTGCACTGGCTTGCCGCCAAACCACAGACCAGCGAACTTATTTTCGTCGAGAATCTGTGGAACTCCATGGTCATCGAACCACTGCGGAAGCACGAAGCGGTTCTGGATCGGTTCGTAAATGTTCAGCTTGCCGCCTTCCTTTACCAAGAAGAATCCATGCTCCATGTACTTTATGGACTGATACCATCTGTCGAGAACTTGCTTGTGCGTTCCGAGGTCGATGAAGTTGTATCCTTGATCCTTATCGAACACTAGAATGACATACGAACCGTTTTGTGCGGTGTATACCCTTTCGTCGATAGCGTCGAACCAGAGGTCGCACAGCATGCCGCACTCCTTCGGAATGGCCACGTTGTACTTTCCGTTGGACTTGACGAGGACGCCGACACCAGATAATGATTCCATTTCGTCGACGTAGCCACAGAACGGCTTCATCTCCCATGTGTAAAGCAATTTCTTCCCAACATCCTTATCATCCGCAACGAAGTAGAATCCCTTGTCGTACTCTCTCTTGATGCTGTCGTACCATTCGCTCAACATGAGCTTGCCAGACTTGTCGATTACATTCTCCTTGCCATCGTCGCGCTGGACGCAAGCAAAATTGGTGTATGCGTCGAACGTCCCTACGTGGGCGAACCAGTCTTTGCTGACATACCGTCCGGCTAGGTCGAGATAGTTGTAGCGCTTCTCGCCGTCGATCATCTTGCATACGGCAATCGGGAAGTGGTCGCCGCCGACCTTGTAGAACACGTCAGTTGAAAGCGGTTTGCCAGTCTGGAACACGACCATGAATTTATGCGAACCGAGCTCAAGTGAGTATACATCGGCGTTCAGTCGGTTGAAACCCTTGAACCATATCAAGTGATCCGGATCGTCGGTCAACATCGCGAACCATTCCGTCGTATGGAATCCACGCTTGTTTATCTTGCAGAAGCTGACACAGAACCCAGGCGCTCGCCATTCTTCCCTAGCTTCCACACGGTATTTCTTCAAGAATTCCATCTGATACTTTTTGTCTCTGGCGAGCTTCGTCAGTTCGTCGTCCGTGGTGACGATAGTCTTCATCGTCTCCATGTTCATGAGGCCGTTGGCAAGCATTTCGTCGACCGTGTATCCCGGACAACGTTCCCACACTGGGAATCCGAGAATCTTGGACAACTGAATTTCGTCATAGGCGGCGTCGCCGGAGCCAGCGCCTTCCTCGTGCTCCAAGTTCTCAGCGTGGTTGTATCGGTTGGTGCAGACGCACAACTCCGACTTGCCGTTCTCGTCAACTGGGCCCATGTCGAAACCGATCATGGAACGTCCGTACCCTGGGTCACCGGGCTTCAGCTTCTCGAAGCCTGGGGCTAGCGCCAAGTAGAGCTTGTTGCCTCCGCCAGCGTACGAGTCGAACGTACTCTCGTTCTGCAAGTAGCACCACTTGTCCGCCGTGCAGTACGGTAGGAACTGGTGCGCTTGTTCAAAATTCTTCAATTCGATTATCTTGTATCCGTTGCCTTCGGAGTTCGCATGCTCCTTGGCGAACTGCTCACGGGCCTTGCCAGTCACTTCCTTCTGCTCCCTAGAGAACATCGTGGACAGCTGGTCTAGCGTAAGAGGCTTGGACTTGACCTTCATTCCCTTCTGCGGCCCTTCCTGAACCACGTCGATCTTTTCCAAGTTCCTCGTGAACTGCGCCTTGTGGGCTATCGTGATGAACTTCACCAAGTTCCTCAGAAGCGCCAGCTTCTGCGTGTCCTCATCCTCGCTGTCGAAGTGTAGGTCGCCGTAGGCTATTCTGGCGATACCGGGCACGAAGTAGACGTCGCATCCTTGGTGGACGAAGGCGTTCCTAATCTTGTTGAACGCGGTTTCCGCCCAGTTGTCGCCGTATCCTTGGGCGAGTTCCTGTTCTAGCCCCAAGGACTGGAGCATCTTCTTCATGTATTTTCTGGCGTCGCCCTCGGAAGCCTCGTACAAGGCACGGACGGCCTCTACGAGCGGCGAGCTGGGGAGCGAGCAAAGGTAGGAATGAAAGTCGTACATCATGCCCCTAGTTTATCATTTCTATGCCGAAATTAGCCTTTTTTACGAATACAGCTTGACAAGCATGAGTGTTGTTGCTATATTTGTACCATAACTAATGAGGTAGACAAATGTACGATAAAGAATTTGACCGCTTTGCGGAATTTCTGGAAAAGGAACATGGCGACGGCTGGGGCGGATACTTCTCCGGCTGCGTGAAATCCGCACAGAAGGCTTACAAGGCCATGGAATCGGACAACCATTCCGGCGCATCGTGGAACTTTGCGTCGAACGTGCTGTGTCAGGCTTTGTGGGGAGACCGCCTCGCGCCCATCGAGGAGTCCGAACTGAAGAAGCCGTCCGAATACCCTGCTCGATACATGATCGACAAGTACGTGGGCTGGAAGTTCGAGACATTTAAGGACTTGCCGTTGAGTTTCTACCGCATCACCAAGCCGGACGGAACCACGTTCTTCGACGACGACCGCCGAGTGAGGTTCGTCGTTGTCAAGTCCGAAACCGATCTGACGAACGTGACCAAGGAAGACAAGCCGCATTGCTTGCAGCGCCTCTTGAACGACGTCGCTGACGAAATGTTCCCCATCTCGTTCCCTTACCACTTCAATAACATCTTCAAGCTCGTGTTCAACGTGGCCATAAAGGATTTCGGCAACATGAGCAGCGACAACTGGTACATCCATGTCATCTCGGTCGTCGACCCCGACATCATCGTCCATCCGGTCAACCGTTTCTTCCACTTCTATACGCATAATACCGAAGACTATTCCCATGTCTTGAAGGAAATCGATCGTGACACCTATGAACACGGCAAGGGAGAACGCTAATGTACCATAACGAAGAGCTTATCGAAGGCTGCCGTCAAGAAATCAACGGCATCGACAAGGAAATCGTACAGAACATCGTGCGCCGAATGTGCGTGGTCAAACAGATCGCCGAGTACAAGAAGCTCGACGACCTTCCTATTGTTGACGAGGTTCGCGAAAGACAAGTAATCGACATGGCTCGTGACTTCACCGATGGCCTCGTGACCGACGATACCAGGGATGCGATGAAGGAGTCCATGCAGCGAATCTTCACGACGCTAATCGAGGAATCTCGACGCTGCGAGATTACGCACAAGCTTGGCGAGTCGGTCAATACCGCTGTGTACGTTGGCGCACCCAATCCGAACTCCCTTTTCTCTATTGACAGCGGAAGCGTGTTCAAGAAGCTGGACGAACTCATCGACATTACTAAGAAGGGCGACGACTGGCAACGCCAGAGCTATATCGACAAGATGCGCACTGCCGCCGTAAGGCTGCACTCCTCTCTCGCCCAGATCAACGAGATTTTCGAGATCCACAGACGGCTTGAACAAGCTGGTATCAATATCGATGCTGACAAAAAGTACGGCGTCGTCATCGACCATTCCAAGGAATTTATCTTGCCAGAAGGCATGACTACTTGTGTCAAATACCACGTCGACTCCGTCGGAAGTGTAAAGTATGTCCTCTGTAGCGACACTGCAGCCACGGTGTCGATGGACGGCGACGGAAAATTCTATGTATTGACCGACGTTCTCAAAGACTGTTTTGACCATTATTTTCACGAAACCGAAACTGTGGCGGTTGAACTTTCTGACATCGTGCAGACCATTGAAAACTATGGCTTGGACGAACGTCATATCAAGAAATCTAACGGCTGCGTGGATTTGGCGAATGAAAATACCGTCAAGAACATCGTCGAAGCCTTCGACATGATGACCAGCGACGTGAAAACCTATGCGAAGTGCTTGGTCTCCTACATCGACCGAGTACTCAAAATGAACAACCAAACCTAACAAACCAACGAGGCAAAATAACATGGCTAAAAGCTATGAAGATGCTGAGTCTATTTTGATGTTGCCAAGAGTGGATTTATGTTCTATATTTAACAATAGGCGTAGTCTGGTTCAATTAGCAGCCATAAAACACACCAAAACAACACCTTGGGTGGACATCGCCAAGATGAAAACTGGAAGACTCGTGTCTTGTCGCAAGACGTTGGCCCTATCGCCAATGCTATGGCGGTTTCTGCGCACCTTTTGACTAATGCTTAGATGGAGCCGCAATGATCTCTGAATATTTCTACATGCCAGCCACCAACAAGAAGGTGACCGAGGAAGACCGCATCAAGTTCACGCAAGACCGTATCAAGTCCGTCCGTGAATTTCTGCAGAAGGTCGTGTTCGACCAGACATTCATTCCGGATATGCTGCCGTCGGAACACGATCCGTTCTTCGACCAGTTCAACGGCGCAAAGCCGCTACATGCCGACTGGAAAGCCGCAGTAGTCCCTAGCCATGTGGTAATCAACCACAACTGGTGGCAAAAGAACGTGGAAGAGTTCTGTACCGAGCGCCGCGTGAAGATTCCGGATATCGACTTCTTCTACATCCTCATGCAGATGTGCCGCGAGCGCGACTGTACGGCGACTCCGCTGTCTGGAACGATGTATGTCTCGCTTGACAAGCCGAACTGGCTATTCGAGGTTCCGAATGACTAACGGCGAATCTATAACGGGCCACAAGCAAGCTAAAATGGAAAAGCTTACCGTAGGTAAGCTTAAAAAGCTGCTGAGGAACAAGGAACTGCAAAACACCGACGAAGTGTTCGTCGACTATCCCGGCGGCTGGAGTGGTGTGTTCCAAGTCTACCGTTCAGATAACCGTCTGTTCTTGCTGGCTTCCGACAAGTTCAGTGACAGCGGTATCGGTGGAGGCGAGACGTGCATTGACGATGAGCTATGGCGATCTGACGACATAAATGAGGATGACTAATGGGCGCATTTACACCTAAATATCCGATCTCCGACGAGGCCATGCTGGACTTGCTCAACAAGTATCCGTTCTTGAAGTTCCGCAAGGCATACGAGACCGATGCCGAGAATATCGAGAACAACTACTACAAGTACTGGGACGGCAATGGCTGGGAAGACTTGTGGAAGAACCGCTACCTTCCTCGTCTGTTCAAGCTGTACGATTCTTGGGATGACGAGACCAAGGCCAGGTTCGAGTTCATGGATGTCAAGGAGAAGTACGGAGAACTCCGTGTCTACACGTCGGTATCCACTGGCGAGGACTCGCTCAACGGCATAGCCGAGTCGCTGTCTAGCTGGATCTGCTACGACTGCGGCAAGGAACCTCGTACGGCAGACGGCAAGCGTGTCATCTGGACTACTGGCGGATGGATCACCAACCTCTGCGAGGAATGCGCAAGAAAGGCGCTAGGCCGTGGTGTTCGCACGTCCGAGGAAGACCAGCTCGACAACATGAAGACTGTCAAGGAGAAGCCTTTCGGCTACACGCGCTTCAGCCGAGAAGGCGACCTCAAGGTAATTTACAGGGAAACCGAAGACGGATGGCTCGAACGAGACCATGCGGAGACGGTTCCGAAAGAAGTGTTCAAACAACAGTTCATGCAAGACATGAAAGGAGAATGACTATGTTGGGAGCTATGTACTGGCTCGGATTTTTCACGCTCGTCTGTGCTCTGGTACTGATTTTCATGATCTACCACTGCGTCCATTACAAATCGATTGACACTGGCGACGCATGCTGCATTTCGGTGATTACGCTCGGAATGTTTGGTTTCGGTATTCCGCTGGTCGTGTGTCTGCTCAATATGCACGACCCGGTGAAGGTGACTATCACCGAAGACGACGGTACTGTGATTGAGTACAAGACCGAGCGCTATCTGGTGGACGATAGTGGAAATCGTTACCGCATTTACAACAAGGATGACGACGACTGGATAGAGTACCGCAACGTCAAACACGCCACGCTTGAATACTTGGAGAAGTGATATGATTGACATGTATCTTAATACATTCGTCGGTTGGTTTATGGCCTTTACCGCGATCACGCTGCTTACGTTTGGTTTGGGTGTATGCACCCCACCGACGCCAAAGCTGCTGTGGACTAGCCTCGTATTTGCGGTGATAACCGTGACCTTCTGTCTCATCACGCCGACCCAAGAGAAGATGATTGTCACGAAGTACGACGACATCTTGAAAAACCGTCCGGCATGCGCGGAGGAAGTCGACAAGGGTCTCGACAGCGCGTCGATGGAGTGCTTGCGCGTATACAAGTCGTACCTTGAAGATTCTATCGATGCGGCTGGTACGTACAAACGTCATTTTGAAAAGCTGAAAGCGGACATCAAACGGTAGGTACGCCCATGGGACTCACTTGCACATGTCCGCTGTGCCGTCATGGCCGAGGCGAGCTTACCGACCGCGAATATGCGTGGTACTTGAAGGGATGCATCGAAATCCTTTCGTCCATACCGAAGAGCGTACATGCGTTCTGTGAACGAGAAGACGCGACTGCGGAAGAAGCACGATTCGAAGACAATTCGTACGACGATCTGTCTGGAAGCCAAATTGTATTGAAAAACATGATTGAGAAGATGAAGAAGGCTGGCATAGAGGTAGACCCGGCGTTCCTTCATCCAGAACAGTACACTCTGCCAAAGAATGAGGTGAAAGATGAAAACGAACGAAGGACAGAGGATTGAAACCGAAAACAACACACTGGTCGACGAGGATCCGATCTCTAGGAAGCGCCGACTGAACAACGAGGCGAACCGTCGGTACAGACAGACCGAGAAGGGAAAGCGAACAAACTCGCGGAAGTGCAAGAAGTACTTCCAGTCCCATCGGAAGCAGTGCCAACAGTACGTCGTCAACTACAAGAACGAGTTCCACGAGAAGTACGGAGTCTGGTTCACCGCTTGGAACTACTGGCGCAAGAAGCTGGTAGAGGGCAAGTGCCAAGAATCGGACATCCCGCCGCAGTACGGCAAGATTCTCGCGGACTGGAAACGCAAACAAGGAACAGATAATGCGACTGCTGATTGCATTGCTTCTAGCGCTGGCAATAACTAGCGCGTACGCCGCCGAAGGGAATTGCAAGGAGTTCATCGTATGGAACCCTACGAAGAACGACACGCTGTTCCACTTCAAGCGCAACCCGTCTGACAAGACGACGCAAGACGGCGACTGCTACTACAACTCTGGCTTTACGGCGAAGGTCGTTAAGTGGGATTGTCAAAACATGTATCTGAGGAAAGATGGAACGTATGCGCTGCAGAAGCGCCATGAAGGCTCGATCAGCCTTCATCCGTTCGAGTTCTTTTGTCATTCAAAGTGGTGGTAAATATGGTTCCAAAGTATAGTTCATTCCGAATTACGGACGGTATCAAGAGGTTCTACGACTTCTTTAAAACGTTCTCCGAGCATGGATATAATCTTCCCGGTGGTTGGACGATCCGACTGGATGAATGGGATGATCCGAACGTATCTGGCAGCAAGATTAAATATCTGTCATTCCGTGGCTATTACAACTACATCACGTTCGATGTGCATTTCGCGTTCAAGTCAAATTTCAGCGAGGCATTTGTCGGAAACATCTGCCCGACGAATCGGTCACAGCTTACTCCTGACGAGTACAACCAGTGCTTGGATGAATTTGTTAACGAGGTCATCAACTGGTATGTCAAGAACAACGAATCCAGCGGGTTCAGATACGACTACACTGCGCTCTCGTTTCCGCCGCCCAAGCCGAACGAAGCGCCCAAGACGCTCGAAGTGTCCAAGGTTCCGGCTGGCCACATGACATTCAGTTTCACCGACGATTCTGGCGTCTGCGTGGACATGTCTGCCATCATCAAGGCGGATATCCGAGTCTCTGGGATTATCGAACACTACGACCCCAAGAATACGGATGCCATCTTCACTACGGCCAAGGTGTATTCTAGCGCGGTAATCACGCTGGATATCGGCAAGACGGATGCGTTCAAGATTGTGGGCAGCGACGTGACGCCGATCGAACGGCTGAAGAAACCCAACGACATCGGTGGTTTCGAGTTCAAGGGTTCGACCTATGTCGCCACCAGCGAACGAGTCACTGGTCTCTGCACGACGAGGGTCTTGGCAGACCGAATGGTAATTACGTTAACGTAATTTTACATATTTTTCTTAAATAATCGGCGTATGGTATTGACACATACGCCGATTTGTGCTATATTTTGGACATGGAAAACAAAAAACTCACTATGCTTATCTCTAAGAAAATCCTCGGAAACTACATCAACGGCAACCATTCCGTTGTAATCTTCGAGGACGGAACCAAGGTCAAGTCCACCGGACACTGGGAAAAGAATCCCAAGAACGGTGCCAACGTCTGGGTCGAAGACGACCAAGACCACTTCACCTACAGCTTCCCCGAAAACTTCGACATCAAGATCACGGACTACTGCGACGGCGGCTGCATCTACTGTCACGAAAACTCCACCATCAAGGGAGCCCACGGCGACCTCGTCGGCATGGAACCCGTGTTCCGTTCGCTCCACGCTGGCACCGAATGTGCTATCGGCGGCGGCAACGCCCTCGCGCACCCTGACTTGGAATGGATGCTCAAGGTCTTGAAGGAACAAGGCGTCATCGCCAACATCACCGTGAACCAGCAGCACCTCCAGCGCTACAAGGCCAAGCTCTTGAAGTACGTCAAGGAAGAACTCGTCCACGGAATCGGCGTGTCGCTCACGGACTCCACCAACAAGGACGACCTGTCCATCATCAACGAACTGGGCAACAACGTTGTCATCCACGTAATCGCTGGCATCTTCTCCCAAGACGACGTCGAGTTCGTCAAGGGCCACAAGATCCTCGTGCTCGGCTACAAGGACTTGCGCCGTGGTCACATCTTGTTCGAAAACCAGTCCGACAAGATCAAGACGAAGATCCAGTGGCTCGTCGCCTACTTGCCGGAACTCAAGAAGCAGTGCAAGTGCATCTCCTTCGACTGCCTCGGCCTCGAACAAGTCGACCCCAAGACCGTGCTGAACATTTCCGACAAGGAATTCAACACTCTCTTCCAGGGCAGCGACACCGACGTCACCGACGGAGAAGGCAACATCACTTGCTGCACCATGTATATCGACGTGCCGAACATGAAGGTTGCCCGTATGAGCACCGCCGCGCTCGACAAGCGTTACGACTTCACTGGCAAGGAGAACATCGCCGAGCTTCTGAAGATCACCACGCAAGGATGGTAAGATGCGTTTCGTGTTCAAGTTCGTATCGGAACCAGCGCGTAGGCACTTCGTCAACCAGCTCGAAGACAGCTTGGGAAACTCCGTGTTCGTGAAAATCAAGCGTACACGAGCGAAGACTCCCACGCTGATCATCGACACTAGTCGTGACGACTCGATTGTTCGGCTTGATCCAGTCGAGAATCGAATTATCACGTACATTGCGGTAGTCTACCATAGCTGTATCGAATCAATGCGTATGCAGCATTCAAAGGAGAAATCAAAATGACCAATGGTGATGTAGCTGCGTTTAGCGCATGCATTGCGATTTTCTTCATTTTCGTCGCGGTTCTTGTGTTTGTCATCATTGACCACAAGAAACAGACGGCGGATCATCCATCCGATAACGACTTCGAACACCAAGTCCGTATCGTCGAACTTGAAAACGGAATCTTCATCATCCAAGTCTGGCAGAAGTGGAAAAATGAATGGGAAGCGCCGTTCGGCCCCCATCACTACAATACGCTTGCTGATGCGAAGAAAGAAAAGGAACGCCGCATTGAAGAGCTTAAACGCGATGCTGGCTACAGATTCAAGCGAGTGGTCGATTAAACCAAATTAAGGAGATTAGCATGCCGAAAAAGTACATTATCTGCAGAAGCGCCGTCGCGAGGCCCGGTGAAAATTTTCCGAGAACCATCCAATCGTTCTTCACTGGGTTCAGCGTTGAAACGACCACTTGGGGCATCTGGGATGTCGGCTTCCGAGCCGCTATTCAGTTGCCGAAGGGTGTCGCCAAGACCTTGTCCGAAGCAATGCACAAAGGCGACCCGACTCACAACTACTGGATCACTGATCGAGAAACCCTCGCAGTGGAATTGCATATAAAGGAGTAACAAATGAAAACCATACGCCGTGGAGTATTTGAAACCAACTCCAGCTCAGAACATTCCGCCACCGTCGGCGAAGAAATCTACGCACTGCCGAAGGCGCAGTATGACCAGTTTAAGGCCGGAAAGGCTTTCTTCGACACGACTCTTGAGAAGACCGTGTCCGTCAAGCGCGTGGTCTCCGAGTTCAAGGAAGACAAGCGTTACACTGAATTTGTCACCAGAAACCAGTGCCGCGTAATCAACACCGACACTTTCTTGAAGATTGCTTCCGAAATCTACTACTGGAGTACCGATTACATTCTCAAGAAACTCAAGAAGGGCAAGATTACCCAGTACCATGTTGACAAGGATCTGATCGACCTTGTCCATAAGTTCTTGCGCGAAAAGAGCTATTGCCTCTACGAAGGGTTCTACCGTTCACATGAAGGCAACGACGACTGCACCTACATCGAGAAGGAAGTCAAGGTAAGCCGTCACACTACCATTGTTGCCTTCGGTCACGCATGGGCCAACGGCGAAGAATAGGAGATGCTATGATTCAGGAAATTCACGACATCAAGAACTACTCGTTCAACCCAGTTCTGGAAAGCAACGAAAAGCTGTATGATACCCCGATCACGCTGTTCGGCAAGCAGTGGCGTATCATGGACGACTTCTGGATGAAGCATGTCCATATCAAGATCACCGACCGCTGCAACGCTCGTTGTCCGTTCTGCATCGAGAAGGAAAGCCACCTCAAGGACAACCCCGACAAGCTGAGCGCCAACCTTCAGAGACTTATCGCCGAACTCGATAGCCAAGGCCATCTGGCCACGGTTAGCATCACTGGCGGCGAACCGTCCCTCAGCCCCATCGCTGCCGAGGTCGTGGACTTCTTGAAGGGCAACTACAATGTGTTCCTCAACATCAACACCAACTTCAGCAAGACAATCGACAGCCAGCTCGATCCGGACTGGGTCAACATCTCCCGTCACAAGGTAGGTGCCGACGACTATACTGGCATCGGCGCTCTCGACCTCGACATGCTCGACCAGTACCGTGCAGACCATCCGAAGACCAAGATCCGTCTCCAGTGCGTCCTTCATCCGCACGGACTCCAGTCCATCGACGAGATCAAGGCATACATCGACCATTACATCGGACACATCGACGACCTCAGCTTCCGTAGGCTCATCAACGTGACCGACAATGCGCCGACGGATGACTTGTATCAGCAGCTCAAGCACTTCCTCTACGACAACTCCACGCTCGTCGAACAAGTGCTCAAGGACTACTACGTCTACGAGACATGGAACTACAAGGGCTTGAACATTACGCTGTCCCATTCCAACATGAAGCTGCTGCACGACCTCGAAGGCACCGAGGACGACAAGATCCTCCGTGAAATCGTCGTGCATCCTGACGGCCTCATCGCTGGCAGCTGGTACAGAAACAAGAAGATTATCGCAGAATAAGGAGGCCAACATGACAAGACAGATTAAAGAACCCACGATGGGTCTTGAGACCTACAAGATCAACATCCGCGCATATTTCCCCAGTGTCGTCTTCCTTGAATCCGACGACGGTGTCGTCGAATGCGTCGGTGAAGATGGTGACTGGCTCCACACCTTGTACTGGAAGGACGGCCAAGCCTACTTCGCCATTTCGGACAAGGTTATTGGCGAAAAGTCGTTGGCAAAATTCCTCAAGCACGTATCGACTACTCACCAGCAATACGATGCCAGCAAGATCGCTTTGCCGATCGACGCATACGAAGAACGTAGCGTCCGTCTTCTCCACACTCTCTGCAACAAGTATCGCGAGGAAACCAAGTAATGAACCTTCTTACGCTCGAAACCAATCTTAATAACCGTCTCTGTCCCCAAGACTTCAAGGACTTCTGCCCTAACGGACTCATCGTCGACGCCGTCGGCGACAAGACCCGCGAAGTCAAGAAGGTCGTCACTGGTGTAAGCCTTAGCAAGGAACTCATCGAGGAAGCCATCAAGCGTGGTGCCGACGTCATCTTTGTGCATCATCCCAACGGCTTCTGGAACTCCGACAAGAACAAGTGCATCGACAACTCGCAGTTCGGCAACTACGTCCGTATGCTTATCCAGAACGGCATATCGTTGTTCGGCTACCACTTGCCGCTCGATGCGCACGAAACCTACGGCAACAACGCCACGGTGTTCATGCACCTCGGACTCGAAAAGAGCGTGGAGAGACATGAAACCAAGTGCGACTCGTATGTATCTTGGCTCGACGCGGAACGCTTCATGTACAACAACATCGGCTATGGTGGAACTGGCGTCATCACGACCGAACTTCTGGACAAGGTATTCCCCAAGGGCTACCAGTCCTTCAACTTCGAGTCCGGCAAGAAATACAATGTCGCCGTCTGCACTGGAAGCGCTGCTTCTGAGTTCGATGAAGTCATCAAGCACGGCTACGACATGCTCGTGACTGGCGAAATCCGCGAGTCCACGCCGATCCTCGCCAAGGAATACGGCATCGCAGTTATCGCCGCTGGCCATCACCGTTCCGAAGTGTTCGGTGTGCGTAACATCGCCAAGCTGGTCGCTAGCTGGGGAGTCGAGGCCGAGTTCGTCGACATTGACAACCCCATCTAATTTTGCTATATTGAGGGCATTATGAAGACTATCAGAACATCGGTATTCGAAACAAATTCCAGCTCCATGCATTGCGTGACCTTGATGACGGACGAAGAATTCCAGAACTTCAAGAACAATGAAGGTCTGTTCAACTTCTTCACGAACTGTCCGGCCACTTGGGAAGACTTCTATGTATCCTTCCAGCTCGACTGCAAGCATCGTCACATGGACAAAATTCCTACGCTCGAAGAGTTCATCGAAGCGGCCAAGAAGTTCATTGACAACGACTGGGAACCGTTCGACGACAACGACGACGCGAATAACGCTATCTGGGAAACGTGCCGCCGTTCCGGCATCTATACCTATGGCGGCGTTGCCGACATCGAAGAGAGTGAACGCACTATCGGCGACCAGAAGTTCCATGCGGTTTCCGCATACGTAGCGGAGTAGGCCATGCGTACCGTCCGTCCAACTGTATTCGAGACGAATTCGTCATCGGCGCATTGCGTCACCTTCTTGAACAAGAAGGAACTCGATGCGTTCCGTGACCGTTCCTTGGTGTACGACATGTACGAGGAAAAACTCGTTCCGGCGTCGGAAATGTATCCTCGCTTCATGGAAATGGTCAACGATTCTGTCCTCAAGGGCGAGGCTCCAGAAGACGAAGTACGTGCGCTGACGCCTACCCAAGAGGTGTTCGTCACTTGGATCAACAGCTGGGACAACGTGCTGAAGGGCGTTAGTGTCATGCAAGCCGACGATGCTGCCGTAAGTTGCATCCGTCGGAACCTCCGCTATCTGCATTCCGAGGCGGAATTCCTGGTGTCCGGATTCTGCGAAGACCAAGTCAAACAGAAGGGCGACGAAGACTTGTTCGCTCTGTCGCTCTATAGGGAAAACTGATAATGCGTACTATCCGTCAATCCGTGTTCGAGACGAACTCCTCGTCGACGCATTGCGTCACCTTCGTCACGCCGAAGGAATACGAGGACTTCGTCAAGCGCCGTACAGTGTACAACGTCAAGGACAAGAAGATGGTTCCCATCGCTGACCTTTACTCGTTCTTCACTGAACGTGTCAAGGAGCAAACCAAGGACTTGGTTCTCGACGAACAAGAAGTCGCCAAGCGCATGCCGTCTTGTGAAGATTTCTGCAAGTGGGTCGAGGACTGGCACCACATTCCTACGTTGACCACGGAGATCGACGAAATGCTGTACAATAGCATGCTCTACACTCTCGAAAGGGACTACTGCACCGCTGGCTACAGCTGCGACTGGACTACTGCCACTACTACGGTAAACGGCACTGAAATCATGGCACTTTCTTTCTACAAGGGTGAATAATGCATACCATCAGAAAACATGTCTTTGAGACGAACTCCAGCTCCGAGCATAGCATCACCTTCTCCGAAGAGTTGCGCTCGCCGGAAGAATTTCCCAAGCTGAATGCCGACGGTATCCTCGAAGTCGAGGTCAAGCACTACTGGACTTGCGGTGGCAATGGCACATGCACGAGCGACGTGAAGGATATCATCGAATATCTCTGCACGATGGCCGTACACTGCGCAAGCAAGTTTCCAGACTCGATGACGCAAGTCCTCAACGACCTCAGATATGCCTACGCCAACATGGCGCTTACGATGCCCAAGGGTATCGACGTGTATGTCGTAGACGACAAGGGACACCGTATCCCTTACCATCAGCTGGTCAACGAGGAAGTCGATTACGTTGTCTTGGACGAGGACAATAACTACGAATGCTGCTTCCGTAGTCTCAACAATTACTACGAAACCAGGCGTCCGTCCGAGTTCAAGGAGTTCTGCCGCCTCCACCAAGGCTACATTGACGAGAAGGTCGTCGTGATTTCCCGTCAAGTCGGTCTTGCTTGCAACCTTATCTGGGATGACTACAAGAAGTCGACCGAAGGCATGTACTCTACCGATCTGGGCGACGATAAAGATTACGACGGCAAGGACTTGCTCGTCAACAAGAGTACACTTTCTTTCTTCCATACGTAGGTCAATATGAAGACTATCCGTAACAAAGTATTCGAGACAAATTCATCGTCGATGCACACCATCACGTTCAACACTATCACACCCGGCAACAAGGACAACTACGTCATCGAAGTCGGCTGCGACGGTGAGTACGGCTGGGGCCCAGTAGGCGAAGCCCTCGTTACGCCTGAACAGCTTCTCGACTATGCTCTCATCGCGTATGCCGACATCTGTCCAGACAAGGACGAGTGCGAACGTGTCTTGGAAGAAGTCAAGCGAGTGTTCGCCACGCACGGCGTAACCGTCAACTACAAGCTGGATGCCGAATGCAATCAGCATGCCATCTGGTTTGAAGTGGATCCGTGGGACAGAGGAGACAGCAGCAAGCTCCCTACGGCGCACGTATCCGGATACATCGACCACCAGAGCGCACCTCACGAATCCGACGACTGCATGTACCTCGCAAAGATGGTGCGTGACGATCCGGAAGAACTCTACGGCTTCGTGTTCGGCGGCGGTGAAGTCATTCTCGACAACGACAACCACGATTAGGATTCAATATGGATCGAGATTTCTGGAAACTCAATATTGTCTTCTTGATTGTGCTGGTAGTGTTCATCGGTCTGTCCCTATGGCTTGCTGCCGAGGCCGACCGTGCGCATTCTTGCCTCCTCGATGACGCTTGTATCGAGAAATACCGTTCCAAGATCGAACTTGAAAAGAAGAACGAGTGCAGCGAGCCTCGTTCCACCCACAAACCATCCGCGCACCCGACCGTAATCGGCGGTCGTCCGTACGTGTTTTTCTACTAAGGTACACACATGAACGAAACTATCCCCATGAACAAACACGGCTTTTACCGCTTTGCTGCAGCTTGCCCAAAGATGAAGGTGGCCGACACAAAGTACAACACCGACCAGATTCTCGAATGCATCAACAAGGCGTACAACGAGCAAGCCACCATGATCGTGTTCCCTGAGCTGTGCATCACTGGCTACACTTGCAACGACTTGTTCCATCAAGAACAGCTCCTCAATAAGGCCGAGGAAGCGCTCGAACGCATCAAAGTGTTCACCATGAACGAATGCCAGAAGATCATCGTTGCCGTCGGCGCACCCGTACGCATCGAAGGCCGTCTCTACAACTGCGCGGTGTTCATCGAAAGCGGCGCTATCGTCGCCGTGACTCCGAAGGTCTACCTTCCGAACCAGCGCGAGTTCTACGAGAAGCGCTACTTCAGCAGCGGTCGTGAACTCCTCCGTGGCATTCCGAAGGTGTGCAAGCTTTGCGGATGGGCTAAAGTCCCGGTCACCAACCTCATCAAGACCGACGAAGACCTCGTCATCGGCTGTGAACTCTGCGAAGACCTCTGGGTGCCGAATCCGCCCAGTGGCTACCTTGCTCTGTCTGGCGCACAAGTCATCGTGAACTTGTCCGCAAGCGACGCACTCGTAGGCAAGGCCGACTACCGTCGTAACCTTGTACTCAACCAGTCCGCACGTTGCATGGCTGGCTACGTGTACGCATCCGCTGGTGTCCACGAATCCACGACCGACATGGTCTGCAGCGGCCACTTGATCATCGCCGAAAACGGCAGCAAGCTCGCCGAAGAAAACCGCTTCTCTCGCGATAGCGAAATCATCTACGCCGATATCGACGTGAAGCGCCTCACCATGCAGCGCATCTCCGAAGGCGACTTCCAGGACTTCATTTCTACTCCGTATGACATCCGTGCAGCCAGAGCTCCGTTCATCATGACGTCTGACGAACTCAAGCATCGTTACGTTGCCAAGACTCCGTTCGTACCGAGTACTCGTGACCACCGCAACGAAGTGTGCTGCGAAATCTTTAACATCCAGTGCGCTGCCCTTGCCAAGCGCCTTGAGGCATCCAACACCAAACGAGCCGTCATTGGACTCTCTGGCGGTCTTGATTCAACGTTGGCATTGCTGGTGATCTACCAGACTTACAAGCTCTTGAACCGTCCAGTGAAGGACATTCTCGCCATCACCATGCCCGGTTTCGGAACTACCAAGCGCACCAAGGGCAATGCGGAAAAAATGGCCGAATATCTCGGCGTGGAACTCCGTACCATCGACATTACGGACGCTTGCTTCCAGCACTTCAAGGACATCGGACACGATCCCAACATTGCCGACGTGACCTACGAAAACGTGCAAGCGCGTGAACGTACGCAGATCTTGATGGACGTGGCCAACAAGGAACACGGCATCGTCATCGGCACTGGCGACTTGTCTGAAATCGCACTCGGCTGGTGTACCTACAATGCCGACCACATGTCCATGTATTCCGTCAACTGCGACATCCCCAAGACGCTTGTCCGTTACTTGGTCAGATTCTATGCCGATTTGGTATGCGACAATGCCGAACTGACCAAAGTGCTCAGGGACATCCTCGATACTCCGGTCTCCCCAGAGCTTCTTCCGACCGACAAGGACGGAAACGTCACGCAGAAGACCGAATCCATCCTCGGCGACTACATCCTTCACGACTTCTATCTGTACCACTTCGTAAAGTACGGTGCGACGCCGGACAAGATCCTCTACCTCGCCAAGTATGCTTTCAAGGACGACTTCAGCGAAGACGAGCTGACGACGGCCCTCAAGACCTTCCTCCGCCGCTTCTTCACGCAGCAGTTCAAGCGCAGCTGCGTACCTGACGGCCCGAAGGTTGGTACTCTGTCCCTTTCTCCTCGTGCCGACTGGCGCATGCCAAGCGACGCGAGCTTCAACGACTGGCTGGAGGACTAGCGATGAAAACTGTCAGACCGTGTGTGTTCGAGACGAACTCGTCATCGACACACTCATTAACCATGGTTGCCGCATCTCGATGGGATGACTTCGAGAACGGCAAAGGCATGTACAGCACTGAACACGAGGACTTGTTCTCCGCGTCCGATCTGTACAAGATGTTCCTCGAAGGCGACCAAGACGGCGATTTCAACAGTGAAGAGTACGAGAAGTACCTCGCGGAGAACCACACCGAAAAGCTGACTGCCGAGGAATTCGAGTTCGTTATCCAGAATTACAAGGTAGCGCGGCAATGCTACTCACACGACCGATACCAGCTTACTGAAAGCTTCAAAAAAGAGATTACAGACAAGTTTGGCGAGAACACTCACCTCAATCGCGAAGTGTTCGAACTTATTGGTCAATGGCTGTCCGACAACGGAATGCAGACTTGCGATGAATGGAAGGACGATGACGAGAAGGAATGGTTCTCCTATGAACAAACGATCGAAGGCGTGAATGTCGTAGCCTTCGGCAAATATGGTTGGGGTTAACATGAAAACCATCAGAACGAATGTATTCGAGACAAACTCTTCCGCGACCCACGCGATCTGCATCACGGATCCGGAGACCTACGAAGCCTACAAGGCTGGCAAATACGTGTACAGTGGCGGAAAGCTCATTTCGGCAGAAGAACTGTTCGAAAAGTTCCGCGACGACAGCTATTCTACCTGGAGCGACTACCTTCAATGGTGCGAAGAGCACAACCGTCAGCCGATGGACGTTGCCGCCTTCTCTGAAGTTATCCGCATCATCGCTACCGACGACTGGGACAAGAAGAGCGAAGAGACCGACTACGTGTCCGACTGGCTCCGCGACGAAAGCTTCCAGCCGTTCAACCGTCTTGGCTTCGACGAGTACGAGACTTTCGAGAAGCGCACTACCATCAAGGGCACCGAAGTCGTCGCGTTCGGCTACTATGGCGGATGCTAAGGGGTTTGTATGAAGACTGTACGACTTGGTACTTTCGAGACGAACTCCTCGTCTACCCATGCGATGTGCATGTGTACCGTAGCTGACTACGAGAAGTTCCAGAACATGGAGCTGTTCTTGCATTGGGAAACCTTGCAGACTGCGGAAGAACTCTATGAACAGTTCATCTCGATCTATCAGAGAGACCGTTCTACTTGGGGCGCGGCTCTGGAGAACTACTTCAACAAGAAGCTCTGTGGGCAGATTCCTTCGTTCGAGACTTACAAGAAAGCTCTTATGGGTACTGGCGAATGGAGCTATGTAGACGAGGATTGCCGTGCTGATTACACTGACGAGGAATGGGTCATTGCCAACATCCGCCAGTCGTTCATCAGCGACTCCATCGGCAACGTGCATAACTACTACATTTCTGACCATTACCACTACGAGACATTCTATGACTCGCTGAACGGCGTAGTGGCGTTCGGATACTTCGGAAACCAATAATGCGCACTGTAAGACCAAATACCTTCGAGACGAACTCCTCGTCGGCACACTGCTTTGTGTGCGCCGACAACGAGGCGTTCGCCCGTTTTGTCAATGGCGAGCTGTTTGCCGACGGATTCGGCTACAAGGGCCGACATGACGCGACGCTGATCGACGCAGATACGGCGTACATCGGATACGACAAGTACTTCCTCAACCATGTACTAGGTTGTCAGAAAGACTCCGTAGAACTGAGCAAGGAGACCGTGCTCTGGTTCCTTCGCCATCCGAAGGAGATCGAGCCGTTCTACGACGGTTCTCTCGACGGCAAGTACGTCGTGGACGAAATGCCGCAGCGCGTCAAGGATGAGTGTGAATCCAACTACTGGGGCGTATCCAACCTCATCTGCTGGATGGAACAGGAGGATGCTCCGATCTCCTATGCGACACTCGTTGAAGAAACAAGTAATTTTGAGCACGGATTCGACGACTACGACAGCGAGCCTCCGACCGAGAAGGACGGCAAGACGAGCTGTTATGCCGTCTGGTATTACTAGAGGAATCGATGCTGATATTGTTATTTATCCTATATGCAGTAGGACTTTCGGCTGAAGTGTTGCTGATACACTTGGTCGCAAAGCGCGTGTTTGGCATCGATATCCCAAAGATCGTGAATGACGTTATTAAAGACATGTTAAACGACCTTTGCGATAACTTTGAACAATCAGAAAACAACCAGAGAGATAACAAATGACACGTGGAAAACTTGTGTACATAGACGAAGAAGGCAACGTATTCGTCTCCAACGAATTCAACGGCGACATGTACTATGAAAAAGGAAGCATAGGCCAGACCTACGCGAAAGCCTTCGAGAAGATGCCGCACCACTTGGGCATCGCCGCAATGTCGTCGTGGTTGTACAAGCTCCAGTCTCCTATCCATAAATACGATGCAGACGAAGTGCGCTTCATCCATGTCGGCGACAACAAGATCGACCTGACTCGCGACACCTACTTCAAATTCTGGTTCTCCGACTATCTGTACATCAGAAACGACGCGAAGACCTTCACCATTACCAACCGAGCTGGTGAACAAGCCGTACTTCCGGAAAACTCTATCTCGATTTACTGCTTCGGCGTGTACGAGGATTGTATAAACATTAGCAATCAGCCTACAACCGAGGACGACGTGATCGACTCTACAGCAGCAACCGAAGAACACCGCCAGCAAGTAGCCAGGAACATCCAGCACTTCTGCAACAAGATTACCTTCAGGGCGGCGGCACACGACTTGTCGAAGCTCCAACAGCCAGAGAAGGCTGGATTTGACCGTGCCACGCTGAAACTCAAGGACATGACCTACGGCTCCCCAGAGTACGCCAAGTCTCTCGAAGAGCTGTCGGAGACCCTTGAGCACCATTACGCCCACAACGACCACCATCCGCAGTTCTACAAGAACGGCGTGGCCGGGATGAACCTCTACGCCCTCGTGGAAATGTACGAGGACTGGAAGGCCGCTGGTAAGCGCAACAAGGACGGCAACATCGTCAAGTCCGTTGAACTGAACAAGGACAAGTTCTGCCTCGACGAACAGCTGTATTCAATCCTTATGAATACGGCGAAGATGGACTTGGAAGAGGAAAATAGCCACAAATAGCTATTTCCCTCTTGACAAAACGAGGTGAATAGTATATATTGTTTGCAATATGATGAACATTTTGCTAAATTTGCCTCGTGATCCGAACGACTGGTCGTTCTTCCGTGGGCCGTCACTGGCCGACGACGAATACCCAGTCGAGGATATTTCATCCAACGAGGTAAACGATGAATCTGCTACTAGCGATACCAGCAAGAGGTCAGAATAAGTATCTGGCCGAAATGAAGGCCGCTATACATGCGATGTCGGTGAAGCCGTGTCACGTACTGTACATGGCCGATCGACCGACTGTTAAGGAAATCGTGGAAGCGCGGACGATTATCGGTCACGACCCGCTTATCGAATACTATCCAATCTGCCAGAAACCAGACTATGTAGGCCGTCCGACGATGACCCACGGAGTCGATTGGTTCCTCACCGGACATGTGAGGAACTGCGCCGTTGACTACATCATCAAGCACGGCGACATCGACGCCGTCGTGTTCATAGATGGCGACTGCATACCGGAGCCAGACTTGATAAAGTCCCACATGGCGGTGCTTGACAGCAAGGAGCCGAAGGTATCGGTAGGCAAGCGCAAGGAAGTGATGTACAACTGGCAAGACCAGAGGGACACTGCCGAAAGCAGCTGCAACATATTCCACGACGTACCTACCGAAGTCTTGTACGAGGCCATGTTCGTCGACTCCGGCGTAGTATGGACTTGCAACTTCGGCATGAACGTAGCCGCGCTCGGATATCTTAGACAACTTAACGCTACCTTGTACGGAAGAGAGGAAACCTTCTCCAGCGAGTTCCTTGGGACGTGGGGCGGCGAGGACGGCTTTATCGGCCTTGAGTGCTACTACACTGGCGTCCCAGTCATCGCGCTCGAAAACGGCAACAACGGCATCCGCCACAAGTACCATCTGCGCAACGAGGACAAGTACAACCACACTGCGTTCATCCAGTTCCTTGAGGATCATCGTGAACAGCTCCTGTACTTGCTCGACCTATACAACATGAACGTGCGCAACTGCGGATACATACCAAGAGAGGAACTGATCGAACTCGGTTACGACGTCGACCAGCATAAACTAGGTTAATATGTTTTTCAATATCAACAAAGTGGGCGACTGGCTCGGAAGCCGTCTCGCCAAGCAAGCGGCTGACCTTACGAACGAAGACCTTCAGGACATGACGAAGGATCAGCTAATTACTGCCGTCAAGGAACTCCAAGCGGTCACTAAGAAGCAAGAGACGCAGCTCAAGAGGAAGTCCGACCAGCTCTTCAACTTGTTCGTCCGACTGAAGTTCTAGGGATAAACTGCTGTCAACTCCAAAAGGACAGATATGCCCAACAAATGGCTTAATTGCGCTATTCCCGGTGTCGCCTTGACCACGTGCATCGGTTCAGTCTATTGCTGGTCACAGTTTGCCGCTAACTTGATGGAAGCCTTCGCACTGACGAGGTTCCAGACGGATATCGGCTTCATGCTCATCATCTTCTTTCTCGGCATGTGTGCCGCAGCATTTGGACAAGTCATCGAGAAGAATCCGCGCATGGGCGCATGGCTCTCGACGGTTGTCTTCATCACTGGCTTCATGATGCTGGGAACTGCGGTCGCCGTCGGATCGGTTCCGGCCTTCTATATCTCGACTGCGGTAATCGGCGCTGGAACCGGAATCGGCTACGTCACGCCAGTAAAGACGCTGATGGCGTTCTTCAGCGACCACAAGGGACTCGCGTCCGGACTTGCGATCACTGGCTTCGGCCTTGCGAAGTTCATCGCGTCGCCAGTCATTGAATGGCTGCTCGCCAATGTCAGCTTGCCCAACATGTTCTTCATAATGGGCGGCATCTACGCCGTTGTGATGTTTGTATCTTCGTTGCTGCTGCGCAAGTACCCTTATCCTTTGTCCGAAACGACGTACGACAACGGCTTCCGTTATTCGTACATCTTGAAGAACAAGGAATGGTGGTCGATATGGTTCATGTTCATGACCAACATATCGTGCGGCTTGGCGATCATATCCCAAGAGAAGGGACTGCTTACCGCGCTCGGTATCTCTGCCATCGCGATGGTGCTGTCCGGGACTGCCTTGTCCAACGCTGGCGGACGTCTAGGATTCTCGTCCATTTCGGACAAAATAGGAAGGAAGGCAGCATACCACTTTGTATGTAGCTTCGGTATCTTGGGTGCGGTGTTCTGCATCACCGGAAGTCCTATGTTGTCCGTAATCGGCATACTTCTGTGCGAGGCCGCCTACGGCGGAAACTTCAGCGTGTTGCCTAGCTTGCTGGCGAAGCGCTTCGGAATGAGCAACGCATCGCGTGTACACTCGATCACATTGACTGGCTGGAGCATCGGCGGAATCGTCGGCCCACTTCTCGCCAATACGTTCACTGGCAACTCTCTGTACATCGTTCTTGCAGTGCTCTACTTCATCGCGTTCACCGTCATGGAAATGAACGTGAAAAAGTAAACTAAATTTTACACAATTATACCACACACCGACTAGCCAAGGCTGGTCGGTTTTACTATATTTTCGGACATGGAAAATATGTCTATGAATTACGTTAAGTCCGGATCGACCTACACGCCGATCGGCAGCCTCCGAGAAGTTACGAACGTTCTCGAACCCCATGTCTATCAGATCGTCATGCCGCCAATGTCTGGCCCCAAGCTCGAAATTGTCGACAACATCGATCTTTCCATTCCCAAGAAGGTCTACGGCAAGGTTCCGTCCCAAGTGGACAAGTGCTTCGCCGCATACGACCGCCGTCCGCGCAACACTGGCGTCCTCTTGTCCGGTGAACGCGGCATGGGAAAGACCTTGTTCATCCGTATCGCCATGAACGAAGCGCTCAAGCGCGACATTCCGGTGATCGTCCTCAGCCGTACGAAGGCTCTCGAAGCCTATGTCGGACTCATCAACAGCATCACGCAGCCCGTGCTCGTGGTGATGGACGAGTTCGAGAAGAACTTCGACACCGACGACAAGAGCGAAGACCAAGGCACCTTCCTCTCGATGCTCGACGGCCTCGGCTCCAGCCAGAAGCGCATGTTCATCGCATCGGTCAACTACCGCCACAAGATTTCCCAGTTCATGATCAACCGTCCTGGCCGCTTCTACTACCACTTCGAGTTCAAGCCGCTGTCCGACGTGGAAATGATCGAGTACTTGACGAACGAGACCAAGGGTGTCGACCAGAAGTCCATCAAGTACGCCGTGCAGATCATGCAGAACTACCCGATCAACTACGACGGCCTTTCCGCCATCGCGGATGAACTCAACGCTGGTCTCGACATCAACGAAACCTTGCGCGACTTGAACCTCGACCGTATCGGTGTATCTGCTCTGCAGTGCAGCGTGAACATCAACGGATACGACTACTCCGGTACGCTCAACATGAGCATCGACTCTCTCCAGTCAAGAGAAACCGTCGGCATCGACATGCGCAGCGTGAAGTACGTCGGCTCGAATTCCAAGCTCAAGCCGTCCACCAAGGGCTTCATCGGAAACGAAATCTCTGTCTATCTCTCCGCAATCAAGATGACCATGGACGAGACTGGCATCGTGCGCTTGAACGTGGACGAAAGCCTCGACTACATCTACTTGGAAGAGAACATTCCGCATCCGACCAAGAAGGGCGACACGATCTGCTACCTTCACATGAAGGACATCAAGAGCGTGTCGGAAATCAGCATCCGTCCGAAGCCGATCCGTTCGGCTCCGATGTACCTCACTGTCTAAGGAGTGACTATGTCCAAGTGGCTTTACCGCCTTGAAGCGGTTGACGAGAACAACGGCCTCTGGTACAACTCGAAGAACGAGTATGTCTGGGGCTGCAAGGACTGTAAGGGCGAGGCGAAGAACTTGCCGATGGGGTACGACCCTCGTTACCACATCGACGGCAAGAACTGGTTCTCCTCTTGCTCGAACGTGGAAGACCTTCTCCACTGGTACTCCAAGGAGGACGCCATATTCCTCCTCGAACACGGATTCGTGTTCACGAAGTATCTGGCGAAGGACTACCACGAGTTCGAGCTGGAAACGGTCTTCCTGAAGGAAACCGCCGAAGCGCGTGAAGTCATCGACTTCATCTCGCTGTTTGGTTGACATACGTCGAGAAATAAACTAATTTGCAACTCAGAAGGCACAACTATGTCCAATCGAGTTGCATTTTTTGTTTTGGCCGCCATTTTGATCGGCTTCTTTGGGTTCAGCGCTTATGCACTGTTCACCTACAACGATCCGGAATACTTGATCGGCATACCTGGGTGCGTCTTGCTGGGCGCTATCCTATGCGACTGGCTCTGCGACAAGTTGGACAACCTATGAGGCGGAAATGAAGTTCACGCTTAAATCGTACAGAGACCTCGGTAGGTGCAGCATGGGCACCTTACTAGACGAGTTCGATACCGAGAAGGACAAGGTTATCGAAAACGGAAAGGAAGTCCCTATCCGTTCAGTCGAGGACTTGTTCCCCTACCTATGGCAGTCTCCCGGCATCGCCTTCCATTCCGAGGGCAAGAACGTATCCGAGTTCTGGTGCAAGGGAACACACTGGCACCACGACTTCGACGGCTGCATCCCCGCATACGAGAAGCAAATCAAGCGGCTTGAGAAGAAGGTCGAAAAGGCTACAGACCCAAAGAAGAAGGAACATTACCAGAACGAGCTGTCGTTCTGCAAGGAACAGATCGTCCACCTCAAGGCCATGATCGAACGGATGGACAACGAAATGGAGCAGCTGAAAAAGAAGCTGATCAAGGAGAACTCGTGACCCAGTTCCTAGTTACGATTTACCGCAAGGCTTTTACAGACAAGCTTTCCCTCGTCAACTTTCCGTTGACCCATGCCATGTGTGACAAGAACGACTACGAGAACCTTGACGGCAGCGACGTGCTCGTGATGCTCCAAGTGCGCTACGGAAAGCTCATGTCCGTCGCCATCTACCAAGAGGACGCGGAGGATTCCATCCGGGTGTTCTCGTTCGAGGTCACTTCGGACTGCCACCTTCTCGACTTCGGCACCAACGCCATGAACGAACTCAAGAAGGGTTATAAATACATAACCTTGAACAGCTTGCCGGAAAGCAAGATATTCTACGAGAAGCAAGGGTTCGAGCCTAACGGAGAGAACTCCTACATCTGGAGACGCCATGATACGAGACCTTACTTTCTTTAACACCGTCGAGGACTTGGAACAGCTCACCGGGCTGTCCAGAAACGAGCTGTGGGAACACGGCGCTAACCTCGACGACTGGGATTACGGCTTCTGTTGTTCGCAACAGCTCCACAAGGAAGTCACCGAGGAGAAGGAGAAGTACGAGATCGACCCTTGGGACGAGCCAGCCGAAGACGGCAAGTATTACAAGACGTACAAAACGTACGACTACGACGACCCTACATACCAGCTGATGCAGAGCGCCGAGAACTACTGCGTCGGATGGCACCACTTCACCGTAGACGGAAAGCACTACTACACGGTACACCACTCATGACCTCCCACGAACTAGCACACAAACTATTGGAACAGCCGGACATTGAAGTCCGCTGTCTTGGAAACACCGAGGAATTCGGTGTAGAGGAAGTAGGCGACTGGAAAGGAGAGTTTGTCTACATAGCAATCCACCACTGCGAGGTTGACTGATGTTTACGAAGCATTTAGTTACTAAAGAACTTGTCGATAAGGCGCACGAAATGTTCGCCGTCATCTTCCCCGACGAACACTTGTACGACGAGGACGGCGGCGTAATGAAGAGCTGCTTCAGCGAGTCTTGTTCCGACGACCACGACCCTAATGACCTATGGCATTACTATCTGTGGAACTACAGCACTCCAGAGAATCCCATGGGTTCCTTTATCGGTATGTCCGGAATTTATACGGAAGCCATCGACCCTGAAAGCGCTTGGCTGGGCTGGCTTGGCGTATTGCCGGAATACCGTAGGGAAAGGTTCGCCACACGCATGCTCAACGCATTTACCGAGGAATGTAGGCAGCGTGGGTTCAAGTACGCTCGTATCTATACAAACGAAGGGAACGTACCAGCGCGTGAATGCTACAAGTTTAACGGATTTACTGAAGAGAAGTACAACGGCCCGACTCCAGACTATGTTCTGACCGGAGGCCCGATCTACATCTACTCGAAGTCGCTCTATCCGCAGTACGAATGTCCGCCATGGAACGACCGTAAATTAGATTTTTAGTAAAAATTAAATTTTCAGTTAAATACCAGTTGACAAGACTGGCATTTTTTGCTATATTTAGGTGCATGAATAAGTTATACATCCTCATGCATCGCGAAATGCAGTTCTCTGGGAAGGGCGACCCAGACCACTGGAACGAAGCCGTCATCGCCCAGTCCACTGACAAGTCCTTCATCGACAAGATCGTCAAGGACAACAACCTCGCACTCGGCGACATCAATGACATCTGGGACTTCAACCACAAGTACTTCGTCAAGGAAATGGACATTCCGTTCATCAACGAGTACGCCTTCGACCTTTATCACCTCAAGAAGCCGGAATAATGGACATTGTATTTGCTTTCAAGATACGCCTTGCTGTCGGCATCGTCGTTTTCGTTCTGGGCATCCTCTACTGTCTGTGGATGTCCAGGCGAGTTCCGTTTGGCGGCGAGGTAGTGGTGTTGTTGTCGATCATTATGTTCATTCCGCTTGGTATGTTCATTCACGACTTGTACTCGTTGTACGACATGGATGTCGCGGCGAAATACGTCATGGAACACAAGCCGGACTGCTACGACTCGTCCGACAAGTGCATGAGCAAGCGACTCGACTGGTATAGGGATTCCGTCAGGTACATCGTGCCGAACGACGCTTACAAGAAGTTCCACACGGATTCCCTCAAGCACGAATTACTCAAATACGAAGGTAAGAAATGAATTACCTAGACAAGCGCACAATCGAACAATTTGCGATAATCAAGTCGTGGTCGGTTAACGAATACCCCAACCAAGGGCGGTATGAGCAACTGGTAGATGCTGCGGTCAAAGCGAAGCGCAACAAGACGCACCACCATCTCGATACGGACTATTCCGAAGAAGAGCGGAAGCTCATGGATATCTTCTATCTCATGATCTTGGACGACAAGTCGTTCAGCGACGAGCCGACTCCTTCACGCGGATACTTTAAAACGGCTGACGATTTTGCCGTCGAGGCGTTCTACCGACAAGGCTACTTGCGGTTCAGACTGTCCGTCGGCTGCGGATCCTACATGACGTGCGAATACGTCCGTACGGTTCCCAAGAAGCTGCCAGTGTATTCTTGTAACCACTTGTTCGAAATCATCGACATCAAGTACGACGTATTCAAGAAACATGTGGAAGCGATCGAGAAGAAGGCCAAGGATGCGCAAGCTCGCAAAGACGAACTGCAGAAGACGCTTTCCGCAGTCGATACGGCGAACACGTTGATGTCAATCTTCGGCCTTCACTTGGACGAAGCTTCCGAGCAGAAGGTTGTCGAATGGCGAAAAGAACTTGAACAAGTAAAGAAGGAGATGTAAAATGAATATTGTATTCGTCTTAGTCATGTTAATGTATAATGGCGGAATCAACACCGACTTGACATTCAATACGCTTCAGCAGTGCGAGACCGTCGCCGCACAAGCGAAAAAGAACGGCGTCTACCGATCTTTCTGCGTTGAAAAGCAAGTGCCGAATGAGAAGAAGAAAAGGCTGAACTGCAAGATCGAGAACCGTACTGACTACTATAACGGACACTCTGGCTACAATAAAAACTTGGAAGGCTATCCGTATCCTGTAGGCATCAGCTGCGTAGAGGAATAGTATGGAAGAAAAGCAGAAAACCTTTGACCAGATGACCGAGCACGAGCTGCTGCAAGTCGCTGAATGGCATGCCCAAGCCATGCAGCACAGCGGCATCATCAGCGAGGACACTTTGGCGGAACGCCGTAGGATTTCCCAACAAGACGCCGAAGCGTACGGCGAACGTTGGAATCGAGGCGAACTTGACCTTTACAAGAATCTGCAGTACCTACGTAGCTTCGCAAACCAAATGGCCACACTTCGTAAGAAGCACATCATCCACTTGTTTAATGCACCAGACTGGTACACCAAGGTTAACGTCCGAGTGACCGACGAATTCACCCTAGAGCCCGACGACAAGATGTATGACGACTTCGAGGC
Source organism: Fibrobacter sp. (assembly GCF_045112255.1). Lineage (GTDB taxonomy): Bacteria > Fibrobacterota > Fibrobacteria > Fibrobacterales > Fibrobacteraceae > Fibrobacter. The sequence goes on along the minus strand of NZ_JBGUHR010000060.1, from coordinate 40,350 downwards.
CGTTCGGAAGGAATGCTCCGACCGTATCAGTAAAATGATATTCCGAACCTCACCATTACGCACCATATTCTAACATGAAAAACAAACCAACAAGCAAACATCACAAGAGACGCCGCAACAAGCGCATCTTCATCACTCTGGAATCACTCATCCTCGTGGCACTCGTATGCCTCGTGTGCTTCTTCGCCGGAGAAGCGTCAACAAAGTTCGACGCCATCGAGAACCACTTGGCGCAGAACCAAGTCTACACTGACTCGATGGTGTCTCGTCTGGACAGTCTGGACAACCATGTGTCTGCTCTCCACGAAATCACAGAGACTAACCGTTCTCGATCCAAGCAGATCGCCATCGGCGCAAACATCATCCGTCACGCAAGAAGGGATATCGACCTCAAGTACGCCGCCAGACTGGCAAGCATACTCTACGAGGAGTCCGAGTTCAACTCGTCAGTCGAGTACGCCTTCCTTCTCGCGATGGTCGAGTCCGAGTCAAAGTTCAACAAGGACGTGGTGTCCCCTGCTGGTGCCATCGGACTTGGCCAGCTGATGCCGAAGACTGCCGAGGCAATGGCCAGACATGCCGGAATGAAATTCGACCTTACCTTGCTTACCGATCCTCGGTACAACATAAAGCTTTCCGTCCAGTACCTCTCGAAGCTGTACAAGCAGTTCCAGAACAACGTACTTGTAGCAGCCGCGTACAACGGTGGCCCCGGCGGTGCGATGAAGTACCAGAAGTGGATCGAAGGCGAACTCGAAAAGGACGATGTACACAAGGAAACCGTGGCCTACGTCGAGACGGTCATGCAACGTTATTATTCGTATAGGGCGATGCTGCAATGATGGAATGGCGAATAAAGAAAGTGAAACAGCCTAACGGCGAAGTCTGGTTCATTCCCCAGTACCGCAAGTTCTTGTTCTTCTGGCGCAGCATTACCGCCATCGAGCACTTGCGATACGTGTTCAATCCGTTCTTCGAGGAGGCCAGGCATATCGACAACCAGTTCTGCTTGAAGGAACCGTTCGACGGCTACACCTACTTCTTTACCGAAGCCGAGGCAATGCGTACTGCGGAACTGTATGAACGCGGAAAGCTGTTGAAAAATGAATAGGAATTTGCTATATTCTACTCTGATTTGAACGAGGTTTGATATGGCCAATACAGATAACTGGGCTGCCGTCAAGGAAGCCATCGAAGCGTGTGACAACGAAAACGAACTGCGCGAACTTCGCCAGTGTGCCGACAGCCGTCTGCAGAAAGTCAAGAACGAACATGCCGTAAGCAAGCGCGACGACTTTGTCACCAAGTACAAGGGTAAGTACATCCTCATGTACGGCAAGAACTACACTCGTATCAGCTCGTTCGACAACTTCCACAAGACGACGATCGTTCTGGTGGAAGACGTCTTGTCCGTAAGCTACGACTTCATGTATGTGTGCGGAAAGCGTCTTGAAATCGATTACAGCTGCACTACGTACGACGCTCGTCTGGCCGACATCAACGAGGACAATACTGGCAACGTCAAGATTACCAATTCGAACGAAGAAGACTACCGCGTCGACTTCAGCGAAATCAGCGCTATCGTCGACTCCGCCAAGGTCGAAGAGATCAAGCAGAATGCCTTGGTGAACGTGAGCAAGCTGCTGGAAGGCTGGGGCGCATGATATTCTACTTCATTAGGCATGCGCCCACTGCGGCTAACTTCACCGGATCCATGGTAAACGGCTACGACAATGCCGATATCGTATCCATGGAGAAGCCAGCAGACTGGGAAGAACGTATCGGCAAGTTCGTACCGAGGTATCCCGGCATGCCTATCTTCTGTTCTCCAGCAAAGCGTTGTCGGCAGACCGCACAGATGCTATTCGGCGACGTGGAGAACGTGGAAATCATCGAGAACGACTTGTTCCGTGAATTCGACTGCGCCGGACTGGGTAGCCGAAAGTTCTGGGAAATCGACGAAGCGGAGTTCAATGCTTGCGTTAACGTTACCAATACCGACATGATCAACCGTGCGATGGAAATCTTGCACGGATTCGGTAGGCAGCTGGAACGTGATTTCGGTATGCACCGCTGCGTAGTCGTTTCGCATGGCATGCTGATCCGTTACCTTTACCACTTCATGACTGGCAACATGGACATAACTCCGTTCGACGTGATTCGTTCGAAAGGGTTCAAGTTTGCTAACTTGGACTTGCTGCAGATCGTAGACGAACCCGGCTACAAGTGTGTCCGAGACTATCACTTCAAACCTCCAGTGGAGCACAAGTAATGTTTTTATCTTATTTCTTGGTAATTTTTTGCGGCATAATGGCGTTTATCGGCATGGCTGCGGCATTTTCAGCATTCGAGGTCGGCGAAAACGACTTGGGCACTGGGATGTCGATATTGTTCGCTGTCATGGTGATTGCGGAAGTGTCTCTATGGGCTAGCTGGGATAGCCGCTTGATGGATGCTGCCAGCGCATTTTTCGAGACACGAGAAAAGGTGTACAAGTGCGAAAACTTGTCTCCTGAAGTGTGCAAGTACAAGAAACTTATTTGGCAAAAGGACTCAACTATATGGCAAACCAGACTGAACGAAATAATCAGCGAGTAGGAATACAAACAACTTCTATGCGTTGGCGCGTATGCTTTCTCAAGACCAAGGGATGGTCTTGTGGTGCAGAATTGGAAGACACTGAGTCATTCACTTCTCGCGACGCCGCAGTCAAGTTCGCTAACGACTTGGGACGTGCTGATTTCCGAGCAAAGTATTTTGGCGACTCGAATACGACCGCAGCGAACATCCGTATCGTCGAAGTCGGCGAGTACGAGAAGGAAGTCCCTTGGGACGAATGGTGCGAACTGAGCAAGAGCATTGACGAGACCATTAAGGAACTCGATGCACAAAATCAGCCCAAACCGTGGTACAAGGTTTGGTACAAGCTCCACGCTGGCGGATCCGTCAAAGATGTGTCGTTCGAATGCAAGACGCTCGACGAAGCGAAGAAGGAAGCCAACCGTATCGTCAAGGAGAATCGCTGCTATGCCATGTCGCTGGCCTATTGCGGCTATCTGAAGACGGATGTCCGCATCCAGACATATTGTCCGGAATGCCACGACACGATGTTTCTTCCCACAGAATCGTGGATTGAAACGCCAGAGAAGTTCGTCGTGCCGAGCGAATACCAGAACTCAAGCATGACGTTCTTGGTCGAGCATTCTCGTGTACCGAAGCCTACGAATTTCCATGACGAAGCCAGTCCCATGTTCGTAACGGACAAGTTCACCACGTTCGACCAAGCGCGTAATTTCGCCATGCATCTGCTCAACGGCGACGGCCCAGCCTATGTGATTGAGACTGGAAAGACGCACTGGTTCTTCAACATCAACATCTATGCTGTCGAAAACAATCGCCGTACCCTCGTCCCGCAAGACAAGTGGTGCGATGATGCCGATGCGGAAGCAAATAACTTGGGTGGAATCCTCGCGTACTGCTCCGAGGTCGCTGGAATCAAGGGCGAACGCGATATCCTCCGCGAAGAACTGAATAGGACAAAGGCTGAACTCGATTCGCTTAAATCCGCAATCAGAAACTGCATCAAGGACATTTCCGGACACATCAACTACGAAGTGGAGTTGATGAATAAATTGGTAGGAGACGATAACCATGGAAATAATGCTTAACGGACAACTTGTTACGTGTACTCCGGACGAGTACGCTAGGCTTGTCCAGCTTGGACTCATTCCGAACGCGCAGAAAGCTGGCACCGACATCAAGGTCACGCCGACGCCGAAACTTCCTGACGACATCGTCAAGCTTCCAGAAGACAACTTTCCGCAGTATCCCAAGATCGGCGACACTCAAGACTGGCTCCGTAACGGAACGCATGTAGTGGCCCTCTATGGTTGTACTGTGGAGCACCACACGCTGGGTAGCGAACCACTGACATTCCCAGTAACCCAGAAGCCGGATACTTTGGAAGTGTCCACGCAAGCCTACAAGGCGACTAGTACGCACTATGTACTCAAGAAGGTTGGCGAGGACAAGTGGTGGTCGTCGCAAGCGTACCAGTATCTGTGCGACGATATCGGCAACGCATACATCTACACCAGCAAGGAATACGCCGAAGAAGCCAAAAAGAATCTGCAAGACCGATTCGGCGACTTCGAAATCCAAGCAGTTGAAAGGTAATTATGGCAGAGCTCAAACAAACTAAAGCAGTCGATCCAAACATGAAGCCGGAGCTCGACGAATTCGACCATCCGATCCATTGGGTGTCCAAGGTGTTCCCCAGTCTCCACATCGGGGACTATGTCGAAAACTGGGCACACTACTGGAAGACGGATAAGGGTCTTTGGGACGTAGAAATCTACAAGACCAAGTACGAGGACGGCCACATCATCGAATGGCCTCGCAAGCACGTCACGGACGCTGAGCTGGCCGAAGCCGCCGCCAACATGGCCGCAAAAATGATCGCCGAGTCCAAGCCGCTGGATCCGGAAGACCAGAAAATTTTGAACGACAACATTTGGGACTTAACCTAAAGGAGCTATCATGAATCAACCGAAATCTTTCCGCAAGAAACCCGTTTCCGTCATGGCCATCATCTGGACTGGTGATAACTTTGACGCCGTCAAGGCATTCGCTGGCGACAGTGCCCACTTGAAGGGCGGCCAGCTCATCATCGGAACCCTCGAAGACGGCGAAGGCGAAGTGAAGGCCGAACATGTCGCTACCGTCGGCGACTACGTTATCCGTGGCGTGGAAGGCGAATTCTACTTCTGCAAGCCGCACATCTTCCTCAAGACCTACGAAGAGGATACCTAATGTCCGAAACGCATCCGCTCAACCTCTACTTGAAGATCCAGGAACTCCGCGACCGCCGTACCATGCTTGAAAGCATAGTTCTCGTTGCGATCAATGACTTGCTGCAGATCAGCGATGACGATGCCAAGTTCGAGTTCAATGTCTTTACCGATGTCATCGGCGACGACTTGACGATGTCCATGTCGTTCCGCACGAAGAATGGTCGCGCAAACGAATGGATGCACATTCCGTGTAGCGCCATCAACGACTACTACAACGGCAAAAAGGACGAGGCCATGGAGCGCATGAAAACACAGCGCGACTGGTTGCATAACTATCTCGACAAGCGAGCGAAGGAAGGCTAGTCATGGAACTTGGTGAACTTGTACGAATCTACAAGCAGCACGGCGACTTGCCGCTGTATTACCGCGACTTCGACGGTAATTTAATCGAGGCCGGATGCAATTACATCCACTCATTCGGTTTCGGCTTCTACAAGATGATCATCCCTTGCGACGAAATGGAAACCGTCATGCGGCTTGGTACTGGACAGAAGTTCACTCGTCAGAAGGCTCTGCCGGGTACGCTGGAACCAGTCGTCATGTTCGAGGATGGCTTGGCAGATGAAGACTGCGACATTCCAGTCTTCGTGAAGCATTTCGATGCATTTGACATCCAGCCGCATAGCGAACGCTGCGAGGTCGTTGACGGAAAGCTGGTATTCTTCCACGACAAGGAATTCTGGGACGCATGGTTGGTCGCAAAGGAACGTAGCAAGGCTCAAAAACCTAACATAGATATTGGTAAGTTTGCGCCAAGCTTACCGATCCTCCGTAACTGCGAGCCTACTCTGCTGGCAGATAAGCTCGTGAGCGTGAAACCGATCAAAGGGCCGATAACATGGTCGAGTACGAAATAGCCGATGTCAACCGACGGTATGACAATCTGTGCAAGAAGCTGAACACTGCCGCATACGCCATCCTTAACGTCGATCCGACAGACTACGAGATCCACGTCAAGATGCGTATGCCGTCATACGACCGATACGTCTTTTTCGAGCTGTGGCCGCACGGCATCGAGGCGAAATATACGCTGCGCTACATACCGACCGAAGTCGTCGACCAGTATTTCGAAGGCGGTCTGGATGCAGCTAGGCACCGTTGGGATGTCATCAAGGCCAAGGCCGCCGAACTTAGGGAATTTAGGAAAAGGAACAAACTATGAGCAAGACACTTGAAGAACTGGAAGCTGAATACGACAAGGCGCGAGACGCCTACTTTAAGGCCAAGGAAGAAGCCGCCATGCAGAAGTATAGCGGCCTTGTCGGCAAATGGGTAGAGGTCAGCAACATTCCGTGGGATCTGGACGAAGAGAAGGACGAACAAATGTATCAGAACTACAAAAACGATGATGCACCGTCCTACATGCTTATCGAGAAGGTTGTACATGTGACTCCGATGTCGTCTGATGTAGACAGCGTACACATCACGCCGTCTCGCTGCGCCGAGGTTCTTAGTACGGAGTCAAGCGGCTTCTTGTGGAAGACATACAAGTGTCAAGAAAATTTCTACACCAACCGCTACAAGGTCGTCGACGCTAACTACGTTGCGGAAGCCCTCAAGAAGGTCACGCTCAAGCAAATCGAAGCTACGAACAAGATCATCAAGGAAATTACCCAATGAAATACTTGCTGTTAAGCGACATACATGTCGACACTCACTTTGAAGACGCCGTCGGAAAGGTGAGGTCGCATGTGGACGATCCGGAAGAATCAGTCACCATCGAAACCCTCGAACATCTCTGGAAGTTCTACAAGATCCCAGAGACTGAAGGCATATTCCTCGCTGGAGACTACTCCAACGATTACTTGACGTTCACCCGTATCGTTCCGTGGCTTAGCAACAAGTACAAACGAGTCGTCATGGTTCTCGGCAACCACGACCTCGTCGTGCGCGGCAGTACGCCGTCCAAGGCCAATCTGCAGTTCGCTTCGACCGAACAGAAGATCGCTCGTATAAAGGACTTCTGTCGCGCTTATGACAACGTATTCCTTCTCGACGGCGAAGACGGCCCTCTCATGCATATCCGCGAAAACTTCGGCGGTTGCATGGGCATGTGCGACTTCAAGTGCGAAGCCCCTTCTTATGGGCTGGATGCGTTTACCGCGTGGCGTAGGCACTGGTTCGACGGTCGTCATTGGAGATACTTCAACCAAGAGCCAGCCGCCATCTGGAACCACTACGACAAGAAGATGATGAACATTGTCCAAGCACGACCGAAAGTCATCATGACGCATTTCGTGCCGTACCAGCTTGGCGTGTCGTTCGACTTCCGCAACGATCCGTGGAACTACGCCTTCTACTTCGACGCCGAAAAGTATCTCGAAGAGATGCCGGACGATTCCTACTGGTTCTGCGGTCACGTACACGGTCGTAGGAAGGCCGAATACGTCAACTCCAAGGGAAACAGAATCCACATCTGGTGCAATCCCCTTGGCTATCCCGGCGAACGCACTAGGTACATCGAACTGCTCGACTACACTGGAGAAAAGCTGGAACGCGGCTCCGTTGACGGCAGCGACAACGACTTCATCATCGATCTTTAAGAGGTTGTATGTACAGAGTAAACAAATATGTTCCTAATTGCGTGGATGGTTCTGGCATCAAGTTTGAATACGCAACATCTGCCGAAGCAGTGCTGGAAACCAAGGCGTATAAGGAAGCCGTCGGCGATCGTTACCTTTACTGGTATGCTAACATTCCGTTCGATTCCCAGGCATACTTGCGCGATTTGACGTGTGACATGTTGTTCTTTGTCCAAGACGACGATGGTCATTATTGGGGAGCGCTTCACGTTGTATCAGATAATCTGTTCGAAATGGAGCTGTTCTTGAAAGTCGCGTCGGTTCGAGCAGTGACCGAGAATACTGCGCCCAAGGAATCTGATAACGATATCAACAAGTGTCTGCGTAGAGCAAAGCTCGCTTATCTGGAGGCAAACCCAGGCGTAACCGATGTCGATGCCGTTATCGACCATATCGAATACAGCAAATACGGCGTACAGATATATGCACAGATCGTGCCGAAGGTGCAAACATCTAACTTTATCGTGAAGGTTACTATCGACAATGACAAGGTGGATTCGGAAATTGGCTAGGCGCATGAAGCGAAGCTGGCTATGCTTCAACGAGCGAGAAGACCGAAAGGAACGGTCTGGTCAACATTTCTATGGCCCCGGCGGAACTGTCATTTGACACACACGCCTATCTTTACTATATTTGTGGTATGAGCAAGTTCTATCTTATTTCGCTTAACAAGCCGGAAGACAACCGACTGGAAAGGTTCATCAAGGATTCCTTTGATGATTGGATGCACTACATGGAGTGCAACTGGGTCGTCGTGTCCGACAAGAGCGTAAATGAAATCACAGACCGTCTGGTGCCGTGGGTACGCAATTCAGACGAGAGCAAACAGCTCATGCTCGTTACCGAAATCGAACCAGACAATGTCAACGGTTGGCTTCCTCAAGCCGCGTGGGACTGGATCCGAAAGAAACAGCGAGAGATTACGTACAAGTCGATGGAGAATCCGTCGATCATCGACATGTTCAACTGCGGCATATTCTCGCCAGAACTTGAACGCGCTCGGTGCATCAAGGACATCGACAATATTCTTGCTCCGTACGAGAACAACGTATCTTGGTTCGTTATGTTGAACGTGAGGAACCGCATGATCGATGTGCTGACCCAAAGGATAAAGGCGCACAATGAAGCTCGATGATTATACAGACGTTGCCATAGTGGCCAGCATCATTGCCCTAGTGGTATTGCTGGTCAAGTTTGTGTAGGAGAGAGCACAAACAAAGAAAGCCACCTAGTTCTTCTAGGTGGCTATTCTTATTGATGGATTAAATTACTTTTCGGCACCAACCCAGTCGAGATACTTGTCGTCGTGCAGAACGTAGCCAGCGGGGCCGCAATCCTTGTCTGGGCCATACTTGCCAGCCATAGAGATCGAACACTTCTCGACATCGTCGTCGGTGACGTCGCCAGTCATGAGGACGCCTGGGCCTACGCGGTTTCCTGGGTTCTCGGCGGTGGCGTTATCGAAGGTCTGACCGTCCGGCATCTTGTACACGTCGCCAGTGATGGTGGAGTAATACTTCGTGCCGTCCGGGGAGACGTACCATCCAGCTTGCACGTACGGCTGCTTGTCGAGGTCGCTCACGGAGATGCCGTTGAACGACGGTACGCCGCTGTCGGTCTTCTTGAAGAGTTCCGGCTTCTGATCGGCGCTTACGAACTTGTAGCCCTTGTTCTTGAGCGCCAGACCGTCATAGGAACGGTTCTTTACGGTCGCCACGGTATTCTCGTCCTTGACGTACTGATTGGCGTCGTCCTTCATCTGCTGCACCGTCTGCTTGCCAGCGTCGATCGCGCCGTTGATCTTGTCGGCATTTGCTACGCCAGTTCCAAGGCCAGTCAAGTACGATCCGGCGGCAATTCCGCCAATGGCGGCTGCCTTGCCGAACTTGCTTTCCATCTGGGCCTTCTGTTCGCAAGTGCGGTAGAGTAGTTCAACTGCTTCCAAGAGGTTCTTGTTCTTGTCGTTCATGCTCTCGTGCAGCTTGTCGATGAATAGTTGGTTCATGGTCAAATCCCTTATACGATATACGCAGTTTATATCTTTACTAAACTGGTATTCAAAATGGAATTAACCTAATTTATACAGCATGAGTATTTACGTTGTCGGTTCCTCGAAGAACCTCTTTCTTGAATGCGACGATATCCGCGAGAAATTCATCGTCGACGCACCTCACGAAGGCGCGAACATTGACCCGTTGAACCCTTGGTACTGCGAACTCACTGGCTTGTACTACCTCTGGAAGAACGCCACGTCCAAGTATGTCGGTCTGGAACACTACAGACGCTTCTTCGCCTCGCCGAAGAAGAACAAGCAGCGAATGAGCAAGGAGGAAGTCGAGACTATCCTCAAGGATAACGACATCATCACTTGCCGATTCCGCCACCATCCCAAGGTCACCGGGTTCAGCTCCGGCTACGACTGGTTCCAGAAGGCTGGCCCAGCAGACGAATTCAATGCGTTCATTGAAATAATGAACAGCAAGTTCAACGGACTCGGTGACAAGTTTGCCGACTATACGCAAGAAAGGGAACTAGTCCAGTGCAACATGTTCGTCTCCACGAAGTCCGTGGTGGACGAGTATTGCGAATGGCTGTTCCCTAAGTTGGCTGCTTTCGACAAATACCGTGGTCTGAGCGATTCTAACCGCCGCATCGACGGATACCTTGCCGAACATATTTTCGGCTACTGGATACGCTCTAGGGGCCTTAGAAACTACGTCGCGACGAAGGTCGAGATGCACTTCCTGGCCAGAGCCGGATCCAATATTTAGAACGACGAACTATAATCGACGCGGTCGATCGTGTCGTTGTACTTGTCGTTGAAGTAGCGGAGCATGATCGCCTTGGTAAAGACATAGTCTTGGTAATAATCGCCATGCTTGAGTTTACCAATGACTGCTTCCATGTATTCTTTGACCGCGTTGAATACAGACTCCTTCATCGTGACGTGAGTGCATTTTTCGCCGTTGTAGATCGTATAGGACGAATCCATCATGTCGGCAATCTGCTTGTCGATGAAGCTCTTGAAGTTCGGAAAGCGGACATCAAGCGAGGAAAGCTGTTCCAGATAGTGTGACAGCACCAATGCAATATTGTGCAGCACTTCGTCACCGGGCTTATTCGTAGGGTCGAGCGTGAATATGCGCTGCTGCCTTACGATAACGGTCTTGCCTCGATTAAAGTGGTCTGTACTTTCGGCCCTCAAATAGCGAGACGTGTCGATATGTCCGTTGCATCGATCTTCTTGGATGTATTTGCCAGCCAAGTCGGACATCAGTACGATTCCCCAGTCCGTCGTATGTGCGCCTTCCCAAGTTGCGCAATGACGAGATTCATACTTGTCGTATCCGTTGTACGTCATGTATCGAACAGCGAATACAGAAACCCACTGATCAGAGTCAATGCACCGACGTTGAATGATGTAGTGCGGAACGCCGACTACGCCGTTACCGACGACATCTACATTCTTGTACGGCGCAGAGACTATACGGAAATACGTCTTGAAAATGTCTTTCAGTCGTCCATATAGCCTCGGCTGATTCTCATTCCACTTGACCGGATAGGTGTGCTTCCAGTTGGGCTTAGGGCCTTTTTCTGGAAGACCGAAAGCCAAATTCTGGCAGTATTCGCACATGATCTGCGCTAGACGATACAGCGCATACCGTACAACTTTGGGGCCGTCCTTCTCGGACAACTGCGGTGCTAGGCGGAACTTGCGGATTACTGCCTCTGGCTCGAAAGGTATCCACTTCCCATCAAACTGCATCTGGCAGTCGCCACCGCGCTTGAAGATGTCCATGCATTCGTCGAACGATATGAGGCCAGCACCAATTTCAGATTTTTTAGCAGTCATAATGCTCTCCAGTTAATTATGCTAGACCCAACCCACGGCGGCAAGGACTTTCTTGTAGCCAGTAGGTTCGAGCGAGCTGCCCCACTCGGTCATGTTGCCCTTCAGTCCGTTGTTGAAGGGGTACACTTCCTTGTATACGAGCACATGGTTGTCCTTGTATCCACTGAGGCCGTAGAACACAAGTCCTTCATATACCGCAAGCAAGTCGTGCAGTTTCTTTCCCGGTCTGACCGGAAGTCCTTCGGTGAGGTACTTCTCGTCCTTCCAGATGACCTCGAAGGTGTTTCTGTCGTCGTGACAGACGTTCTTGCCTACGAGGATGATCTGTTCGATGTTGTCGGACTTCAGAACGGCGTCTGCAGCCGCGACATCGCAGTTGAAGTTGAAAGTACGGACGGCGGACTTCCCACGGAATTTCGGAAGCGCCTTGTTCGAGGGCACGATCGGTTCGCCGACGAATCCGCCGTTCATCACGAGCTGCTGGAGCTTGTGATCCTTGACGTATTCGGCGACCTTGGTGAGCGCACCGCCGCAATAGACGATTTCCGTCGGTTCGGCGACGCCCATCGGATTTTTCGGTTCGGCATCTTCCGGGATGCTGTCGAACACCTTGACTCCCCAAGACTCGATCAGTTTCACACGGGCCTTGCCGACGTCGCTTGTCGGCATCGGATCGAGAACGACTCCCTTGAGGAATACGCTTCTCTCGGCCATGTATCTGATGGTGATGAGGTCGTCGATATCTTGGTCGATATCGGCGATGTAGATAACGTTTTTCATTTTAAATAAATTCCTTAAAATACATTGAGCCAGTGTCCCCACGAGGGCGTGGTGACGTAGGCATTGGTTTGTTTGTTGTAGCTCTTGTCGATCTGCAAGAAAGCCCTATCCTTGCCGTTCTCGTCAACGATCTTCGCCTCGGCTACATACTTGTACTTGGCAGCCCCGACGCGGCGCTGCAAGTTTGCTTCCATCGCCTTGCCAGCCGTAACCGGACTGTCGGCGACGCATTCGCCAGCAACCATTTCGAGGGTGCCCACACCAGGCAAGTTCTCCAGACGGAACTTGAGCTGGTACTTCTCCTTGGACTCCTTATTTACCGTCCAGTCCAAGATGGACGCTTTCTGCTTTGCCATGTTAAACCTCTAGTAATTTATACGAACTTTTTCGTACATGTTGTCACCGACGTACTTGTATCGGTACTGCGGATTGTGCTGCTGCTTGTACTCGTTACGGTAGTCGATGTACGCCTTGTAGTCGGGAGCCATGCTGGCGTGTCGGCGTTGCGGATCGTAATTGCAGCCGAGCCAAATCGACACAGCAATCGCGATTATCCATAAGGTGATTTCGTATCTGCGACGGATCACGGAAGCAGTGAGTAAAACTCCACCAACAAATGCAAGAAGGAACAATGCGATACTCATTACGAACGTTCTCCAGATTCGGCGTATTCAATGTAGATCTCGCCTCGCTTGAGCTTTGGACGGCCAGTAATCTTGCGATAAATGGCTGAACTGATGACATCGACAATACTCCAGTACACGATAATGGACGCCAACCCAAGAAGTATCGTATACCACGTCTTGCCCCAGTGTTCGACCAGCAGACCGGGCACGATGAAGCACGGAGCCACGACGGCGGCAAGCAGCACGAGTGCGACCGTCAGCAAGATGAGTGCGCCAGTAAAGCACAACGCATTCCAGCCCACATCCTTAAAGAATTCCTTCATCTTCAGCTTCCTTGACCGCTTGGTCGAAACAGTGTTCGTTGAAATACTGGATCTTGTACGCATCGATCAGTCGGTGGACATTCTGTCGAGAACAGTTCTCCTTGTTCGCGATGTCCTGAATCGAGAGCAGCGACTTCGCATGCATCAAGAAGAATTTCTTTCCTCGCTGCGCGGCTCGGTGTATCGAAGCGCTGTCCTTGACCTTGAACTCCTTCAAGGAGTTCTCGTTCGCGGCCATGATGAGCATGCGTTCGTCCTTCGTAAGCCCTTGCAAGCCGTTGGTGTCCATCTTCTCGTAGAACAGCTTCAAGAAGTCTACGCCAAGCTCGTTTCCTCGCTGTATGGCGCGTTCCAGACCCTTCTCTGGGGGCACCACGCCCTTGCGCACCATGTTGTCCTGGAGTTCGCTCCAGCGGCCTCCTTCTTGGCGCTTCTTGACGAACTTGAAGCCCAGCTTACGTGCGCGAGTTAGACAGTTGGCGTAGCTCGGATGGTTGGGCGGAATCTCGCCACGGCGGATCATGTCGTCCTCTTCGGGCGTCCACTTGTTGTATACGCGCTTGGTAAAAACTTTTTCCATACAAACACCTCTTTGTGCTATAAAAATGGGAATCCGGTACACGCCCAGACTCCCATTGCGATAATTAAAAATTATTTGGAACGGAGAGAATCGGACAGATTGATGGCGTTCTGCACCTGTTCCTTGGTCTTGCCAGTCTGGTCGGCGATGTCGGCGACGGACATTCCACTCTTGCGGAGAATGGTCACGGTCTTCACGAACTTGCCGACGATGTCGGAAATGTGCTGGTTGTTGTGTGCGGACACCGGAGCAAGCGTCAGTTCCATCTGGCCGCTAGCGGTCATGGTGGTCTTCTTGTTAAGGCCGAGCTTGTGGCGGAGACAGCGGAGCGCTGCCTTAGTACGGCCAGCCGGAACGATGTTCTGACGAGCGAGTTTGAGTTCATCCTCATTCCACGCGGCTTGCTTCACGAGTCCGAGCTGACGACGGCGCTGATACACGGCCTTCAGCGTACGGCCAGGAAGCGTGGTTGCACCATCGCGAAGCTTCTTGTCTTCTTGGACGGTGTAGGGGAGGTTCTTTCGTGAAAGATCTCCAGTAGTCTTAGTTTCTGCTGTATTGGTATTCATTCCTTTTCCTTTGTTAAGGGTTGTTGATGTGATGAAATATAGTAAAGACCTTGACAGTCGAGTTACTTCCTAATGTAAAAATTTTTTAAGGTTGTAGTGCGTGTTGACAATATAGCTAGGAACGATACTTGTCGTGTCCGCACTGTTGACGATACACGAGTAGTTCATGTTGGGTGCGCTGAACTCACAGAAGATGTACTTGTCGGAGTCGAGGATCCAAGCACGGTCGAGGTTCTTGGAGAACGCCGCCATCGACTTCGTCTCGGCGAAGCATTCGGTAGGCGGTTCGATCTTCTGCTTGGTGACGCTTTCCCACGCACCAGCGAATACACCGCACTCCAGCTTCATCGAAGCGAAAATCAATGTCGGCAGAAAGAGGACTAGAAGGAACTTACGCATTGGGACTTTCCTCCGTTCCCACTTGCTTGAGCATGTCTTCGATAGTCTCCTTGGTCAGACGATCGTACATCATTTCGTACATGGGTGCGATAGCACCAGACACTTCGTAAATGCGACGCGCCTTGTCCTTGGACTCGTCGGTGGCGAGCTTCACCAGATGGGAGGCAAAGTTGCTTGCCATGATGACGATGGCGGCCTTGCCGATATCGGCATGATCTGCCACGACGGACTTGAAGCTAGCATAGGTCTCTTCAGTGATTCTGGAGAAATTGCGGAGCGCATTGTTCATGCTGCCCGGTCGCTTCTGGAACGCTTCATAACGTACTGCGATGTTGTCTTTCTTAGCCATGGTCAAGCTCCTTTGTTTGAGGGTGAATTAGTTTCGGTGGCTGCCACTTGCATCTCGGCGCGAGGCAGTCCCGCGAGGTTCGTGTCATTCTGCCGTCGGAGTCGGCTTCACGTGCTGGAATGCGTGGAACAGTCCGATAACCGTACTGGCGTCTTCTCCGAACAATCCGAGGTCGATGGCGTCGAGCTGATCCTTGAAGTCTTCGTAGTCCTCGATGCCACGGTTGAGGATGTCGGTCAAGATGCGGATGACATCCCTGATATACGACTTTCCGATATAGTTTCCACGCTTGATGTACTTGTTGATACGAACGAGCGAGGAAATAGGATATTCGGAATGTGTATAGAACGTCTGCCCGGTGGACTTGGCGACGAGCCAGTCAGGCGTGAAGTCCACGTGGCTTATCGGAGAACCGTTGAGCGCCTTGGTGAACCTCGCTCCCACTTGGACATGGGCGAAGTCGAATGACTTCAGAAGTTCTTCGAGCGACGGCTTGAAGTAGTTGCAGAACTGGACGGTTCTGCCATCGATCTTCGCCGTAACGGCGTTCTTCGTCACGCACACTACATTGTCTTCGCCGATCTTGCTGCGGACATCGTCGAACTGATTCCTCCATACGGGGTATATGTCGAAATCGTTCGGGGCTTCCTCGTTGAGGCTGTTGCCAGCCACATAGAAACTGCCTACCGCGTCATAGATTTTCTGGGCGAACGGCATGCGAGCTTCGATGCGCTGAGCAAGCTGTACAGAAATTTCTTCTTCGAACTTCGTGTCAATCATATCACTTGTCCGTGCCTATGGTTTCCTTGACGGTTTCCTTGACGGTTTCCTTCACCACAGAAGATGCACTGTCCTTCACGGCGTCGACTACCTTGCTAGTAGTTTCAACCGCCTTCTTGGCTCCGTCAGTGACCGTTTCCTTCACTGTGCCGACCGCATCAACCGCATAGCTGTGGATGATGGTTCCAACGTCCTTGAAGATCTTGACGCCTTCGTTGCCGATGTCCTTGGCGGTTTCGGTGTTGACCAGGTATTCGGCGGCTTGTATGCCAGCGATCATGTATACGGCCTTCTTGGTCGGAACTAAAGCGGACAAGGCAATGAACACGACTGCGACGATCATGCTGATGAATGTGTACTTGCACCACTTCTTGACGCTAGTCTTCGCCGTGTCGAACTCGTTTTCAGCAGCGGCACAGCCCATTACGATGAGCGAGATACAGGCGGAAATGCCGAAGAACAGACCGATTCCGAAGGTGACGTCTTCGACACGTTCGATAACTTCTGCGAGGTAGACGAGGATACTGAGTGTGGTAAACATGGTTGATTACTCCTTGTTGTGTTTGTTGTGGTTTTTGGTGCGCTTATTCAATGGTTTCTTGTGGCAGTCCCGCCGATCTTGGTTCAGTCTGTCGTTCGGCACAGCCAGAATGTAGAACGGAGAGTCGTTCTCGTAGCCAGTCACCGCATAATCGACATGGAGAGGATTGGCGTTCTCCTTGATCTTGGCGAAGAGCTTGTCCGGATCGAAGGTGAACGGCTCACGGAAGAACACCGTATTGGTATCGCCCAGAGTCCGCTTGATGTAGTTGTAGATCCGCTTGTTGTTGGACAGCAAGATGATTCCGGAATACTCGCGATTCTGGAGCGAACGAAGAATGAGATGCATGTAGCTCGGAACTTCGTTCGGCTGCAATACCTTCCTTACCTTGACAAATGGGCGCAGTTTCTTCTTGATGCTTCTCCACAAGAACCATTCGGAAATGCGTTCAATGAAGTTGCTGATTTTCGTAAACATGGTTGTAATTCCTTTTGTGATTATCTTGTGAGTAATTCGCCAACAGTCGGCACCAGTCCCATAGCGCACATGCTAATGAATCTGTCGTCGCTAGGCTGTTTGAGATTGGTAGTCGCCAGCTTGATGCGCTGTCTCGGAATGATGTCTTCGATGTCGGTGCCTCGGCAGTCGACTTCGATCACCCATTCTTGTCTGCGGAGTCCGAAGTTCGGTTCTCCTCGCCAATAGTCTTCGATGTTTTCGATTGCCATACTTACCTCGCTCGGCAATAAAGTTCAAGGTACTGGTCACGCGCCATGGCCACGTTGCCTTCCATTGCAAGCTCTACGAGCTTGATGTCCATCTTGCGGTCGATTGGCTTGCGGCGACCATCCACGTAGTCGATATGGTATTCTATATCGGTTTCGCTTACGCGGTTGAAGTGGAATGTGGATCCGTCGGTGTCGCCAGCATTGATGCCAAGAACTCCGCAGATTGCACACTGTACATTCATTCTGAACATGTCGACTTCGTGCTGTTTTTGTTCGTATTCGTCAAAAGTCATTTTGACCCCTACACAGAAAATTCAGTGAAGCCAGCTTCTCTTTCGAGACGGCGGATTTCGGAAGTCAAGTTCTTGGCTGCGTGGGCCTGGTCGCGAGAGGAGCCAGCAATGGGGATCCACTTGGAAGGAGTATCCTTCATGACGAGCTTCATGTGCTTTCGACCCCATTTCTGTTCCCATCGACCGCTTCGTACAGCGTTCTTGACGATGTCTTGCATAGACTTATCAATTTTTCGTAATCCACAGCGCATAAAAATTTCCTTTTTGTTTAATTTGTTGAAAAGTAGCCACGCCACTCGACGTGGCTACGAATTTGTTTGTTATACTCCGTACTTCTCCGGGAAGACGGCGTATGCGAGTATTGCGACTTGGTAGCCGTTGCCGCCACGAGAAATCGGACAATCGACCACGCCACCCTTTTCGAAGTCCTTCGCAGTCGCACCGATGATTCGATGGTTCTGGACTCCGAGCTGACGAGTAAGTTCTTCTGCGGCTTTTGCGGCCTTCTTGCGAGACGAATACGGAACTTGGCTGATACCGTAGTCGAAGTCGCCGTCGTGGCAGACACCGAACTTGACCAAGTATGCGTAACCGCATTCGGCTGCATCGAGTTCGTTGAGTCGGTCGATGATCTTGGCGATCGTCTTGGACTGCTTGTTATTCGGACTTAATACGTTCATCAAGTGATACAAACACTTGTGCAGAGCGTTGACCGGAGACTTGTTGTCGGACAACGCAACCTTGATGTCGGTTTTCGTGCCCTTGTAAACCACGATGGCGATGTGCTGGTCTTTCGGCTTGACCAAGGGATATGCCGTCTTGGGATCCTTGCACTCTTTCTCGAACTGGGGACGACCAAGCAACTCGATACTGACGATGCGCTTGAATTCGGCTCGGAGTATCTGTGTGATTCGGACGAGCTTCAGAAACTGCTTTTCGGTGATTTTCATTTGTTTACCTCTTCGCGTGTGCCTTATTTATCGTTGTTCGAGGCAGTCCCGTCGCCGTCGGAACAGTTCTTGCTGACGATTTTCACGTCCATGTTGTCCGGCTTGATGACTTCAACCTTGGTGACGATCGCCATATTCGACAAGACATCCAAGAGGATGTAGCCGACCAGTAAGATCGTTCCCAGAATCACTTGGAGAACGCCATCATTCCACTTGTCGAAACGCCATATCGTGTATACGCCAGACGCTAGGCACATCAGTCCAGTGAGCGACAAACTGACTTTGTAGAATTTAACCATTGGATTTTTCCTCATCGTGTTTCTTGTTTGATCGACGGAAGTCGATGGTGAACTCTTCCTCGCATTCCGGACAAGGTATTTCCTCTACGGCGAAGTGGTCGTAGTCCGTCATTACTTCTGGAAGCAACTGAATCTGCCGTTCGGCAAGCTCCTTGGTGTCGAATACACCCAGCTTAGGCATGAGTCCGTAGAACTCACGACGAATCATATACTTTGTCTTCATGGCGGCTCCTAGTAGGCGTAGCGACCGTCGTAGAAATCGTCGATGGAGCAGAGCATCCGACGATAGCACATATAGATGTCGTCGAACTTGTCGTATTCGTCCAGCTTGCAGAACTGTTCGCTTTCGGAGAGACGAGCCTTGATCTTTTCGTACATGACATCAGGAACTTCACATTCTTGAATGTCGCTGACGGCGATCGGAGACTCGTGTGCCTTGACAGCTTCGGCTTCTTCCTTGGTGTTCGTCCAAGTTATTTTCGGTCTGTAGGCCGGGTTTACGTGGGTCGATGTGACCTTGAATCTAATCATGTTTCTACCTCTGGTTAAAATATAACTTCTACCTACTGGTTTGTCAATAGGCAGTAGCTAAAAAGTTAATCTTTGTTGTGCTTGCGGATCTGGTCGCGGATGTACTGCACATTTCCGGCGATGTTCGGATGCAAGTCTCCGTACGTGCCGTCGGTCTTTGCGTAGACATAGTCGATGTTGTCGATGAGCGTCATGAGAAGCTTCTCGATATCGAGTTCGCCAGGGCCCTTTTCGACGACTTCGCCAAGCACGACATCGTTCTTGAAGACGGTAAGATTGCCGTAGTTGCTGATGTAGCGGCCTTCCTCTGTCTCTATCCAGTTACGGAGAAGGCGAGGGTTCTCGGTCTCTACGCCGTGGCCTTCGATGTACTTGGCTACGACAGCGCCGTGTTCATAGGCGATCTCGTACAAGCCGTCATCGAGCGTATCCGGAAACGGCTTGCCCATAGGATCCGTATAAATGAATCGAAACTTGTCGCCGATGTTAATTTCATTGCCCTTGAGGTCTTTTAATCCAGTTTTCATATTGATTCCTTTGGTTAGTTTGTGAAAAATGGATACGGAGCCGTGGCAGCCCCGTACCCATTGAATCAGTTAGACCGCCTTCAAGTAGACGAGCGACTGATTGACTTCCGCCGTGCGGTTACGAGCCTTGTCGGCGATGGTCGGTCTGTAGCCAATGCCGTAGGCGCTCCACACATCCAAGCGGATCATCGTATCGACAATCTGCTCGTACACGCCCACAGAGCTACGAGACACCACATCCTTTCCGAACAAGGTCTTTTCGACGATCGGACGGATCGCTTCGACTTCGCCGAAGAACTTAGCCATTCGGCACATCGCCACGCCCATGTGGACACCAGTGACGGCTTGCGGGACATCAGCCCACACCTTGCGGTTGATTTCGACCAGCTTGACAAGCCAAGACGGAGAACCGCTAGCGAGGGAGCGATGACCGCATTCGCTCATGGTTTCGAGAAGCCAAGACGGAATGCCCAATGTGTTTGAGACATGTCCGCTGACATAGTCGACGGTACGGGTGATGGTGTTGACGGGTGCGATTGAGAGCAACGAAGTCATGTTGTGAATTTCGTCATCGGTCAAGTACACGCCATGCAAGCGCTCGTCAGCATCGTTGCTGCTGAGGATCATGTCGCCCATGCCGAGCAAGCGTTCGGCACCGCCATGACCGAGGATGGTCACGGAGTCGGTAGACGAACTTACCTTGAATGCGATGCGGCACGGCAAGTTAGCCTTGAGGTCGCCAGTGACCACCTTGACGGACGGTCTCTGCGTGGCGAGAACCAGGTGGATGCCAACCGCACGGCTCTTCTGAGCGAGTCTCTGCACGATTTCCGTCAGCTCGTTGCCAGCAGTCATCATCAAGTCAGCGAACTCGTCGACGACACAGACAACATAGCGCATCTTTTCGACACAATCCTTGCCGACAGGCTGCGTGTTCACCCATTCGTTGTAGACGGTGATGTTGCGCTTGCCGTACTTGGTAAGGATTTCGTAGCGGCGATCCATTTCCTTGCAGAGCCAACGGAGTCCATCAAGGGATTCGTTCGGCTCGACAAGAATTTTTCTGTTGATGCAGTTGGGAAGCGAGTGGTACTCGTTCAGTTCCACGCCCTTCGGATCGACGAGCATCAAGTCGAAGTCGTTCAGCGACACGTTGCGGAGCAACGAGCAGATGAGCGAGTTGATGCAGACGGACTTGCCAGAGCCTGTCTGTCCAGCAATCAGCAGATGCGGTGCCTTAGCCAAGTCGATGACACGAGCATCACCAGTGACGGTCACACCGAGTTCGAGAGGCAGAGCCATCTTGGACGAAGCCATGGTATGGACATTGCCGAGACGGACTACCTTGCGATCCTTGGCCGGAAGGTCAAGCGCAAGAACGCCCTTTTCGGGTACGGAAGTCACCGAAGCGCTCTTCACGGTGAGCTGCATGGCGAGGTCGTTGGACAAGTCAGCAACCGTCTTGATGCGCACACCACGCGGAAGCTTCAAGTTCACGCGAGTCACGACGGGGCCGCACTCGATGCTGTCCACTTGAACGCCGTGGACACCGAAGCTATTGAGCGCTTCGATGACACGTTCGGACAAGTCTTGGTCTGCGCTGCCTTCCAAGTTGGTAGTGACATTGAAGATGGAACAAGCCTTTAGTAAGTTGAAGTTCCGCGTATCAATGCCGTAATAGGCGATAGCGTGAGTATCGGTCAAGTCCAATCCGTAGCACTTCTTGTAGCAACCTTTCTGCATGGTGAAACCTCCGCCTAGTAATATAACTCTTATTTTGACTTTTGTCAAGTCCTTGCGTGTATTTTTATAACAAAAGGAGGCAGTCCCGCCGTGGCGGAATCAGTCTCCGAACCTGATTACTTCGTTCTTCTTGTCCTTGCGCATGTTGATCCGTCGGTAGCGGATCTGGGCCTTCACCCTCGGATACAAATCGAAGTTGCCCTCGAAGGTCTGCGTGAGCAGCGAATCCGGGTAGTACAGCTTGAAATTGTCAACGGAATCAAAGTAGACCCCACGGAAGAACTCTAGTCCGTCGTATGCGGCTAGGATGTCTGGACACCCTTGCTGGTTGTAGACGGAGAACATGAAGTCCTTGCCTATCGTGTAGTCGTAATAGCAGTCCAGACCCTTATTGGATCTGGCTATGCGTACCAAGTGGTACACGTTCACCGCCGGACATGTGCCGTCCTTGTACGGATCGGCGAAGATGCTGCCGACGTAGGGACAAGTCACCTTGCCGTTCACGATGACTGGCATGGTAGTGTATCGGTCGCCAGTGTTCCAGTTCCCAGAGCGCATGTAGATGCGCATTTCCTTGCGGTTGATGGTATTGTCGAACACGACCGCGACTGCGGACATGGCGAATGCGAGAATGATTAGTAAGAGCTTCTTCATAGTTGTCTCCTTGCGTGTGCGTGTTAAAATGGTCTGCGAGGGCAGTCCCGCAGACCTTGGATCAGTCATGTATCGACATCACGGACAGATGCAGATCGTTCGCCAGTGCAGCGATAGCACGATCGGAAGTGATATGGCGGACACTATCACGAATAGGGTCAAGTAGATCGCCAGTTCCCTTCCTGGGTGCTGTTTCCTAAATTCTTCCCTTGCGTATTCCTCGTCGGTCAGACCGCCGAAGTCGCCAGGGTTCCTCAATCCCCACAGCATTCCGGCTATCAGCGCGGAAACAAGTAGGTCAAGGACAACGATAATGGGCGTACAATCGATCATTCGGACTCCTCTAGTAGCAAACGTCGTAGAACACCCACGTCTTCAGCTTCCATAGAGGCCAAGTGAACCTACGGATGAACACATTGTAGCTTGCCGCCTTTTCGAACGAGGTGTAGCAATGGATGCCCCTTGAATGCTGCGACCTCGAACGGAAATCGAACTTCTCCATGGTCATCGTCTTTCCGTCCACGCAGTAGATGAACGACGGATCGTAGTAGGACGCGGCGAAATCGACTTTGGCCTTTGTCCCATCGAGGTTTAGGATATCGACCACCTTGCACTGGTTCACTCGCATACGCTCGTGCGCGATGTCTACCACCATGAAGGCGGTTGTCGGGTCGATCTCCAGCTTTACTACCACTGGGCCTTTGGCAGACCACGCTTTCTTGTATCCGTACATGGGTTCTCCTTACGTTATTGGGCCGACTGGTTTTGTTCCGCAAATGGACTGCTGTTCTGCTTTGCATTTGTCGAAGCAGTGTGACGGATATGTCCGGCCCGTCCAGACATTGTACATCATTGAACCGTCGCACTTCGTCACGCATGCGCCAACTGGATGACTCTGGACGCATTTCTGCCACTTGTCGATGGCTAGTTCAACCAATGGCTGGACTGGCTTCCTTGATGTAGGCTGCATGTTGTACGATTCGATTTCGATGGGCTGACCGTGCCTATCGTACTTGTATATCCATACAGCCCCGTCGTGCCACTTGATTGAATGGGTCTTTCCGTTGGGCAAGTATGTGTAGGTGTCGTGCGATAGGTTCGTGTGCATATACACGCGACCTTGGTCATCATATACCTTTATCTCGCCATTTGGGAACTTTTCGTAGACAAGGTACTCTTCTGCATACAGCTTCTCTGTATCGTCGTTGAAGTTCTTGAGCAAGGTAAAGCGACCGTTGACTTCCTTGACTTCCTTCGTCACGAGGTTAGCCGTCGTGGTGGTGCGCTTCTCCTTGTACACGTACAAGTTGTCGCCCTTGTACTTCGCGCCCTTGACATGCAGCGTCTGGATGTAGTCGTGCCATGTCAGCGCCCTCATAAGACGGACTTGGTTGGTGTCTATCTTGATGCTGATCTGGTCTACCTTCAGATCGACTACGGACAAATGGCGTTCCAGCTTGTTTGTAGACTTTTCGACTTCGCTGATTACCGATGCGGTTGCGTTATTGGCGGCATTGTGGGCCGAGCTGTGGGCGGTGTATGCGACCAAACCAGCCAAGATTATTTCGAGGAACATTCGGATTCTCCTTTGGTTGTGCGTTCGGATTCAAGGACACGTTCAGTGACCTTGTAATAGAGAAGGATGGCATGCTCTTGGACGGTCAAGCCAGTCCAGCCGACAGCCAGCCCTTTCTTGTAGACTTCTTCGTAGCTCATTTGCGCTTCGGAAATTCGCTGTCAAGGCCGTGTGCCCAGGATCCGTCGATGACGGCAAGTCCAGTCTTGACGCCGAGGTGAATCTGGGATATCTTGCCCATGTCAGCCGGACGACCTTGTACGTAATCGTCTGCGAGTTCCTTAATCTGGTCGGCGGCTTGATAGAGCATCTTCCTTACATCTTGTTTCGTAAAGGTTGCCATGTGCATTCTCCTTAGTTGGGTTTTGGTTGACTGGCCTTCCATTGTTCGTACCGAGCGAACAAGGCTTCCAGCATCATCGCATACGGATAGTATGCTTGTTCCTTCTTGAACTCCTCGTAGAGTTTCCTGAGCCGAGGCCATGCTCGTACGGACACGCAGTAGGCGATCTGGGCGTCTGGCGGAAGCGAGGCGAGGATTTCACCGAACTCTTCGCTGTCTTGGAAGCGAACGATCTGTTCCCTCGTCAAGGTTTCCTTGTTCGTGATGCCGTTCTTGTCGCACCACTCGTTCCATTTCTGGTCTGCGAGATTCTGGTATTCCTTAGCCATCAAGAGCCTCCAGTTTCTTCTTGACCTTCGCAATGTATGCTTCGAGCTTCTGGCATTCCGGGTCGACTTCGTGGCTGCTGAACGGCGTGTCGTCGTACGCATCGTAGGTGTCCATACTCTTGCAGCGTTCCGCGTAGCGTTCTTGGCACCTTACGAGGTCTGCCATCGTGAGTTCCTTCCAGAACTCCTTTTCGCGTTCCGCGTCTGTCATGTAGGAGTAGCCAGACGAGTTTTCAACCTTGCGGACGATGTGTGTGAGGGTTTCGACGTCGAGTTCAGCGCCGTAGGATTCTTCAAGGACATCCCAAGCGGCGACGATCGTCGTGCCTCCAAGCAAAGTAATGTTCACGGTGGAACCGTTATGGTGTATCGTCATTTTCGTCTCCTATGATGTCGTCGATGTGGTCTACGGCTTCAGCCGCCCTATATCCGATCGATATGCCGATCAGAAAATCCAAGATGATATCCCACATCATGTTGTTTGCTATCTCGTAATAGAGAATCGGAAGCAGCACGATGACGAGAATAGTGTTGACGGCGAGGCTGATGAAAGGGTGTTTCTTGCGGTTGTTAAACCATTCGGCGAGAAATCCGATGAAAAACACGGCTAGCAAGATGTGGTAAAGCGTTACGGACATATTTTAGATCTCCTTGGTCAAAATATAACTCTTGACAAAGCGTTTGTCAAGGGGTTATACCATTACCTTTCCGGTTCCGTGGCAGTCAGGGCAAGTCTTCCATTCATAATGGTCTTCTCGTTCTGTCCCATCTTGTTCGAAATGGTATGAACCGTCATTGCGGCGGTAGTTTCCTTGACGAAGAGAAATGCATGTCGTGACGTAGCGTTTCCCTTCGCCGTGACATTCGGGGCATTTCTTGTACTTGATTTTTCTGGTTCTTTCGTCGAATTCTTTTACTTCTCGTTGAAGCATGGCGCTTGCCGCTTTCATAAATTCGGAAGGTTCAGACTCTTCACGGCACATGGCCATGTATTCAGCAATTTCCATGCCGTCAATCACACCGAGTTTGTGAAGCAGATGGAGCGAACTTTCACGTTCATGACTGTCCATGCGTTGAAGGATATGAATCGTTCTGGGTGGCAACATATTTTAACCTCTGGTTGAAACTTGAATAAAGCAAAGAGGCAGTCCCGCCGTCGGCGGAACAGTCTCTTGAACCCAGGATTACTCCTTGGCGGTTGGCGGTTCGCACACGATATCGAAAAATTTCTTGTGTACGAGCATGATCTTTCGGTGCATCGGATCTGGTTTCTTGCCGTCGAACTTGGCAAGCGTGTTCTTGAGGACGAGCGCGGCGGCGAACACGGGTTCGCGGTGGCTTACCGCATAGTGCAAGTACTGTCCGCAATACTTGATGGTGAGTACGCCGACAAAGCGGTGAGTCTTCTTAACCTCGTTCCATCCGCCCACGCATCCGGACGAGTGCGTCTTTCCCCAGCCTTCATCAAATTCTTTTTTGGTCAGGACTCGGAAATCGAACACCACTCGGCTGTACTTTAAGGAGGTGATGCAAGCGAAGTTAGCCTTGCTGAACATAGCAGAAATTTTTTTCTGGACTTCGGTCATAATGACTCCTTTTAATATTCTCGTGACTCGTTCAGATAGAGGCGTACATCGTCAACGGTGAGTCCGTTTTTCTCAAGGATGTTGATCAACTGGATTATACCGCCGAACGACAGTTTTCCGTCACCTTTGATACATACCAGGTCGTCGCAGCAAGTATTTACCGACAAGCTTCCAGTAAACGCTTGTTTGCAATCGGCCAGTACTTTGTCTTCGGTAGACTTGAGTATCGTGGGCTTCACAAAAGATATTGTGGTCTGGTAGTACGACATGCGGTCTCCTCGGAATTAAAGGTTGAACTGGTAGATGTCCTTTGTGTCTTCACAGAGGATGTTGACGAAGTTCGGTTCGAAGTATTCGTATTCCTTGGCATCCTCGCAAGCGCGGAGAAGCCTGGAGGCTTCGGCGAACACGGCAGCGCCGTAGTTCGAGTGGGTCGTGTCGATCTTGTGGATCTGGAGAGGATATGCGGCCTTCTCGGCTACGCCATTTTCGATCTTGAAGAAATGGACGAAGAACGGAAATTCGCAAGTGTTCAAGTGGTAGAACTCGTTGATGACTTCTGCCAAGCGAACCACCTTTGCAGTCCAGCTACCCAGGCCACCCTTGCCGAAAGAAACCGGAACGGTCTGCTTGACGGCAGTGTGATAAGTAGTAAACTTGTACTTGACGTTGTTGTAGCGGTCGTACGAGATCGCGACCGAAGTCTTCTCCTCAGCGAACACTTTGTCCATGGCGGCAAGCAGCTCGTTGGCTTGCTTCCTTGCAACGACCTTCAGCGTGTCATCGGCCTTGGTGAAGGAAGTGTCCGCGATGCGGAACTCCACGGAGCCAGCACGGCGGTCTACCTTGATGATGGAGTCCTTCTGGCTGTGTTCCTTGTAGAACTTGGACGTGGACACCATGATCTTCATAGTGTCTATTAAGGTGTCTTCGTGCGAGGTGATGGTGTCGAGGTTAAAACGTGTCATGATTGGTCTCCTTGTGGGTTGCTTACGTAATAAAGGCCGACGGCAGTCCCGCCGTCGGCGGATCAGTTAGAGCGTGATGTTGAACTTGTCTTTAGTGAATTTGTCTTCGATGGTCAGCGAATCCGGGTTAAAGAACTTGCATTTCTGGTCATCGCGAACTTGCATCATAATAAGAGCCGCTTCCATGAGCGAGGAAAGTTCAGTGTTTTCGTACGAATATTTCCAAAGCCCTTCGATGAGCAGCTTGGTGCTGGTCTTGATGACCTTATCGCCTTCGTGCAAGTAGAACACCACGGAATAGGAGCCTTCCGATTTATCAGTCTCCCAGAGTTCCTTGATGATGGCTGCAAACTTGGCGACCTTCTTGTCGTAGCCGTTCAGTGCGTCTTTGCCGTAGGTCTTGGGAAGGTTGACTGTCTTGGGCGTATGATAGTGTTCTACACAGAAGTCAACGCTGTCGCACAGCTTGTCGCTGCGAATCCACTTCACGTTGATCACATGCTCTTCGAGAATGGCCTTCACAGTGTTTTCTACGCGCTTCACTGCGAACTGCTTCATATTTGCGTAGCCGCCAGTGCGGAAACAGTTGTCTACCAAGGGAATCGTCACGATGCCCTTTCGGTAATCGACCCACTTGGATTCCGGGATCATTGAGAGGCGGTCTTTGTCGCCGTAGTCCTTGTACAAAGGACTTTCGAGCAAGATGTCGCGAACGCGGACTAGTAATGCGGTTTCTGTGGCGGTGATGGTGTTGGTCAAGTTCTTCATATAAGTCTCCTTGTTGGGGTTGTACAAATGATAAAAGAAGGTGGCAGTCCCGCAAGACTGCCTCCAGTCTATTCTTCCGAAAGCAGCTTCACCATGTTGTACACGCAATTTATCGTGTTCCACAAGAACGTGGCGAACGCGCCAGCGCACACACAGAACATGAAGCCTCGGTTGAACAAGGAAGTGTGCATCAAGAGTTCGGTACTAAGGTACATGTACTGTTGCAGAAAGTAGATGAACACGACCAAAGTCGTTCCAGAGAATATGCCGCTGAAAATCGTATTGAGAATGTATTTTTTCATTGGTTCCTCCTAGTCGGTGGTCTTGTAGAAGTAGGCGAGTTCGTCGCCCTTGAGGTTATCGCAAGCGTAGGCGTCAGCGGCCTTCCAGAGTTCGTCGTAGACCTGAGAAAGCGCCTTGTTGCCCTTCTCGTGGTGTTCATAGATCTTGTGGTTCAGCGTAATCACGAGGTCGGTGAGGTAGCGGTACTGGCCCTTCCATTCGTTGAAGGCTCGCTTGTAGGTGTCCCTCACGGCGTCTTCGCCGAACGCATCGGCGATGGTGAAATCGCTCTTGAATGTGGTGGAGAAGCCGTCATCGTACTTGATGGGCGACTCGGTAGGCGGAATCACGATTATAAACGGTGCTTCTGACATAGATATACTCCTTGTTGTGCTTTATGAATGGTAAGAAGGGGCAGTCCCGCCGGGACTGTCCCAGTCTGGCTAATAGAGAAGCCGTATCACCGACGTATCTTTCGTCAACTCGTAGTACTTACGGCCTACCTTCTTCAGTTCGTCGTACCGCTTGTGTACTATCTCGTTGTTCAGTTCCCAGTCGCGGAGATCGCGGTTGTACTTGGCGGTCAAGTGGTTCACGACCTTGGAGCAAGAGACTCCGTTGGTGTCCAAGCCCTTGAGGTAGCGTACCGTTCTGTCCATATCCACCAAGTTAGTGAAGCATACTTCGGAGACCTTCTGTTCGATCTCGACCTTCTTCTTGGCGGAGTCATCCTGGGCATAGTGATAGATGTTGCTAATCAGAGCACCGCCAACAGCGGATATGATAATGACCGATAGCCTAATCCAGATGTTTACGAATTTTTCCATTAGTTGACTCCTTTTTCTTCGGTTTTCGGATCGGCGGTCAATTCGTCGCCATGGGGAACGGTACACGCCTTTCTCTCAAATTCCTTTCGTGCCATTTCGGCTTGTATACGCGCTTCTCCGTTCTTCTTGGCTTGTTCTTCCATATCCTTCTGCATTTCCGAACGAACCATAGCGAGGTAGTCCTCTTCGGAATACAGCTTCTTGGTATCGGGGTCGTAGAAGACCGTGGTCGTACCGTAGTCTAAGTCCTTCTGTTCTTCCACGTTCTGCTTGACGATGTGGTAGCAGCCACATACCATCAGTACGAGGTGACGGAACAGATGTACGAAGTTGATGGAGAACGCCACCAGCATCACGACCATGCTGATGTACGAAACGAGGAATCCGCTGACGCTAGTCGCTTTGCCCATGCCGACGTAGGACGTGATGGCAAGCGCGAAAGACACGGTGACGAAGATCATTTCCCACTTGACTTCGCGCATCTGGGTGAAGTCGATCCTGAAATCCCAGTTGTGGTTCTTGGTGACGATTTTCTTGAGGTTCTTGGTTTCCATTGGTTGTTGTCTCCTTTTGGGGTTGGTTTGGTAATGGCGATGTATGGCAGTCCCGCCGTCGGCGGATCATTCGTCCATGCACTCCGGATATTGTTCGCTCAACTGCATAATGGCCTTGTTGTGGTCGAGACAAGTACGGAACACGGAGAAAGTCCTACGGAGCAGCGTTCGGATCTTCGTCTTGCTGTCGTTGTCGTGGAAGTAGATGTTGCACTGGTCAATGTCCACTCGGAAGTGGACGGAATACATACCAAGGTGCTCGTGCCAAGTGACCAGATACATGTTGGCGTCGTGTTCGTAGTCCGCCACGTCGATACGGACAACGTTCTCGGTGACGAGCAGGGCCTTGGTGATGTGGCAGTCGGCACGGAAGTTGGACAGAATCGTCTTCATTTCCGTGTCCACGATTTCGTTGCGGAACCCTTGCTTGCCAGAGTTCACGTATTCGTGTATTAACTGGTTGCCCTTAATCAGGGCGTCGGTAGCGATTGTCATAGATACTCCTTATCAAGCAGACCAAATGCACGGACTGATTAACGGACGATATTTGAAGGAACTTCCAAGGTACTTCATCAGCGTGACATGTTCCTTGAACCATTCGTTCTCGAACAGCTTGTCGATGGCTTCGATTCCCTTCGCGTTGATGGACTTCAGATAAGTGTTGTCGCATCCTTCGAGGTGACAAGTAGGAATGAGCCAGTACCTCGTCTTGGCATCCACGAAGCCGATACGCTGAGTGCGACCAGTCAAGTCTCTCCCAGCAAACGGTCTGTCGGTGTACTCCAGGATCGTGCCGTAGTCTTGTACGCACACGCCAGCGGCTTCCAATTCGGCCCTATGCTCGTTGATGATTTCCTTCATCTTCTTGTTGAAGGGTCTGCCAAGATCGCCCTTGATGGACGTTCCGCTTTCAAGATAGCATTCGGCTTGTACAAAATTATCGGTCATTTTAGGTCTCCTTGGCTAAAATATAACTCTTGAAAAGTATTTTGTCAATACTTTCAAGAGAAATAAAAATTATTTTTATCTGATTACGTCATTCAAGGTGGCGTCGTACTTCTCCTTGAGTTCCTTCTGGATATTCTTGGTGTTGAGGTACATCACGAACAAGTCGTAGACCTTGCTGATTCTGTCCTTGACAGCCTTCAGCGGTTCGCCGTCCTTCCAGTAGAGGTAGCACTGGTCGCCTTCGACCGTACATCCGCATCCGGACATGCACTTGTCATCGAACCAAGTGAGCCAGAAATCACCACGCCCATCGGTAAGCCTAATACGGACGGATCGTTCGGTCAAGTGCAAGCTGTCGATATCGTCGAGGTGGCCAGCGGCGAAGTCGAACAGACTGTGCCCCAAGACTGTCTGGAGCTTCTTGTCGTGGAACTTGAAGTCGCTGAGCTGGTTGAGTATTGTGGTCATGTTTGCCATGGTTGCCTCCTAGTACGACTTGATGTCGTATCCGCTTAAAGTGTTGAATGCGTTTTCAAGCCCTTGGTCGATCGCTTCGCATGCCTTGGAGATGTCCCTCAGGACTTCCTCGGCGCTCGGTACGCGACCGTCGAACTGGTTGGCGAACGTACGTTCGCAGATGACGCCGGACTCGTCGCCGTCGCGGCATTCGTTCACGACCTTGAAGCTCTCGGCAACAGGGTCGATTTCCGCGCTTGCGTGTTCGTAGTTGGACATATAGCAGATGTGTCCGTCGTCTTCGCGGCTGAAGTTGATGCCTTCGGAAGCCAGCTTCTTTAGTAATTCGTCTGTAAATTCCATGTTATACCTCGTTTGGTTGTGCCAAATGAATAAAGGGTCGTGGCAGTCCCGCCACGGCCCTATCAGTTCCAGTGTCCGTTCACGAAACTCAAGATATCCGGTCGATTGTCGCCGTCGTTCACGTACAAGGTGGCAATCCACTTCTTTTCGTCCGTGA
The DNA here is from genome assembly GCF_045112255.1 of Fibrobacter sp. Lineage (GTDB taxonomy): Bacteria > Fibrobacterota > Fibrobacteria > Fibrobacterales > Fibrobacteraceae > Fibrobacter. Next base: position 9,233 of record NZ_JBGUHR010000060.1, on the reverse strand, counting down.
TGTCGATTCCCAAGTCCTTCAGCTTCTTCACGAGCAAGCATACCCTCTTGCCAGAGACTTGTGCGCTGAACGGGTGACGCTTCTCGCTGCCCAGCTTGACTTTCTTGTTCTCAAGGACGGATATTTCAGCCCATTGCCCCTTCTTCAAGGGGTATGCGGTTCCTTTCGTTTCTGCCATTCTAAACCTCCTTGTCGGTGTCTCTCGGTTTGGTGAGAAATTCCGTGAGTTGCATTATCTCTTGTCTGATATTGTCAAGCTCACGATCTGGGCAGTTCTCGGCGTCCTTGACCCTTACCACGGCGTATTGGCTGAGTACGGTCACTTCAACGTGTCCGCACGGCTTGAAGAACTCTTCGACTTCATCTGGGGTTCTTCCGGCCTTTCGGTTCACCCATACGAGTAAAGTCCCACGGCGACCGTTGAAATCCTCGATACGCATTTTCGGATAGAGCATGCTTCTACGCTCCAAGAATTCCTTCCACCGCATGTCGTACTTGTAGCACAATAAGCACATACCGCCCACGACAAGCATAAAATAAGTGTCCAAAATAGTTGAAAGCGTGGTCGCACCAACTCGGTCTGTTTCAAGAAAGTCCAGCATAACCCAGACCATAGAGACGAACCAGGCCATGCCGTACGACAGCGACGCGACCTCGAAGGACTTGCGCCAGAAAGCGGAGATCGTGCCGAACACGGTCATTGCAGCCGCGAAAATTATCATTCCGATAATCAGTTCGTAATTCATTTATTCTTCCTCACCAAATAAAAATTGTTCTACTGAGTCAGAGTCCTCTACGGCTTCGTCCTCGCTTAACATGACAATCACTAAGCAGTAGCACCCAAGCAAAAGGTCTCCAACCACGAACAACGGCTCGTTGATGTCCATCAACATCTGCGGGAGCCAGAGGAACAGCGCGAAGAGGTTGCAGACGAACGCGACCTCGTAGCGTTTAGCCATAAAGAAGGCCACAGCGCCTACCGCCGTCAGTCCGACGGCGAACGCTATCACAAGTGCGGTAATAGTTCCAACCATTTAAAACTCCTTTGTGCGCATTATCAATGACTAGCCGTGGCAGTCCCGCGACTCAGCAGACAGTCCGCCTACCCACTTGTTCGTCTCGGTACAGATCCAGTCGATCTCCGCCAGCTTCTTCAAGGCCGTCATGAAGCGCTTCGCGCTGTGGCTCTTGCAGAGTCTGCGCCAGTGAGACTGCCTTCCGTGCCTTACCGCCACATAGTACATAGGCCCGTCAACCGTGCCTTGAACCATCACGCAAGCGGAATGCATGGCAAACTCGTGCTTCTTGGTGTCGTAGCCGAAGAGCCATCCGAAGCCGTCGCGTTCGGTCTCTGCGGTGAACTCCGCGCCTGGGTAGTAGGCGCGTGTCATCACATAAAAATTTTCAAATTTAGCCCTTTCGAGGGGTCTGCGAATCAGTCCTTTTCCCATCCGAATACCGCCTTGTAAGTCATTAAACCCCATTTCTTCGTGTCCTCGACCAGCCCGACACCGCCTACCTTGGAGATACGGAGCCTTTCTGCGGCCTCTTCCATGCTGTTGCAGAACATGAAGATGCCCTTGATTTCCGGACGCAGTGCCTTCAGCGCCATGTCCTTGACGTCCTTCTTCAGCACGACGTAGCCAGCAAGCGTCAGCCCTTCCATCACGCCGCGAATCCTTTCGAGGAACGCGACGGCGTCGTGTCTGGCTCGGTCGATCTCGCAGCAGATCTCGGTCAAGTAGCAGCCGGGGTCGCCCCACTTGTCGCACAGAGCTGCGTGGTAGTCCACGAGGGCGTTGTAGTGCGCGACCATCTTGGTCATGTAGTTGTTCACTCGGCTGTAGAGACTCTTCCACCTCATGTTGAGGCTTGCGGTGAACGGCTTCGGCTTGGTCTTCAGGATTGCCTTAAATTCAGATGCTTGGTCACTCATGGTGATTCTCCTTGGTTGAATGTTTGTCGGTTGCCCCATATCCATACGGAGAAGGGGCAGTCCCGCCACCTATGTAGCAGTCTAGCCGAACACGGCGAAGTCGCGCATGTTGTGGAGCATTGCGTCCCAAGTGGCGTTCTCGTTTCCGGTACGGAACGGATGGTCTGTGCCGATGAAGCGAGTCAGCGCGTCGTTCCTCGTCTCGTAGCCGTCCGTGACCACCTTGCTCCATACCTTCTGCTCAGGATAGAGTTCGTCACGCTCGAACGCGATGTCCTTGATCTTGCCGCCCTCGATGCGGACGGTACACTTCACCGTCGGCTTCTTGTACTTCATTGAACGGCTGTAGCCCTGGGTCTCGCTGTACGCCGTCACCTTGTACGAATACTTCTTGACCACATAGCCCCTTTCGAAGGCGGTGTCGTACGCATTCAAGACCTTTTCGAGCGCGGATTCCACGGAAACAAACCCGTTCTTCATCTTGCCTTGGGTGGCTTCGAGGTCTGAATTGGCGTTCTTGATGATTGTCTTTGTCGCCATCTTGGCGATTCTTTCGGTTATTAACATTTTCTGTCTCCTTGATAGGGTTGTGCTTATTTCAGCAGACGAGGCTGCTGAACCTTCACGATTGAAAGTTTTTTCTTGCCAGTGGTGAACACTCGAAGGTAGCAGAACGGACTTCCGTCGCCCACTACGAAAAAGTATCCCTTGCCAGCGTCGCGGACGGAAGCGAAACGGGCTATGCAGCCAGCGGATATTACCGACTTGGCCTCGGCTTCGATTCCTCTAAGCATCTGCTCCACGCTTCCGAAGGTGCGTCCCTTGCCCCACTCGGCTATATGCTCTGCGAACTGCTTTGCGTCCATTCTCGTTCTCCTTTAGACCATTTCGAACCGTTCGAACTGCTTCTTCACGGACTTTCCGTAGAGGTTCACGTATGCGCTTCCCCACTGTCCGTGCTTGGTGTACTTACGGATGCTGACCTTGACGGTCTTCCCTTCGACGAGGACGAAAGCCTCGCCGACGTTGTTCCTGTCGTCCTCTTTCAGCGAGAAGTGGACTTGGCAAGTGCCAGCCCCTATACCCACGCTGTAGAGACAGCTTGCGACGATCTTGCGCTTCGTGCTAGCGGCGATCACTCGGTTCAGTTCGTCCCTGAAGTACTTGACGGTTTCCACGACCGCGAGACCCTTCTTCACGGCGGTCTCGGTCAGTTCCTTCTCGGTAGTAGCATTCTTGTTCATATCGTTTCTCCTTTCGGCTGTGCATACCATATATGAGGACGAGGCAGTCCCGCCACGCCCTAGCCATTCCCTTGCATCTTCAGAAAGGCGTCAATAAGGCGCAAGTTGTCCTCTGCGGCTCCCAAGCAGTCGAAGTCGTGAGGAAGGGCGTACAGAATCTGTCCGTCCTCGGCCTTGCACTCCGCTTGGCTACCGCTGACCACCTGGTCTTCTCCGCCCTTCGCTATCGCCATCAGCGAAGCCCCAGACGGACTCCAGCCCTTCGGAACCCAAGAGAGGTTCAAGTACTCGCGACCCTTGGCGTTCCACCTTTCGAGAACCGCATGATCCACTTCCGTCTTGACCTTCTTGAATATGCGGTAGGTGAAGTTCCCAAGACGGACGATGTAGTAGTCCTTCAAGTCCAATTCCTTCGGTACGGGCGCACCGTCCACCAAGAAGGTGTACTCTACGCCGCCCGTCACCACATTGGTAGCGTGTCTGCGATCCGTTTTCATAATGCCCTCAATGTTTAAAAATTTTTACTTATAATTGCACTTGGTTATGTATATCTTTCCGTTTGGGTCGTTCTTGGCACAAGTGTCGCCATCCCATTCCAAGCAAGTCTCCTTGACCCATCGGTCGTAGTATCGGTTGACTTTGCTCGTGTCCGAAACGATGTATTGGAAGCCTATCTGGGTATCGTAGCAGAACTTGGTCGTGTCCTTCTCGACCGCATAGGGAACATCCTCGCAAGAAACCTCGTTCACCCTAGTAGATGTAGATACTTGCGGTATGGTGTCGCTGAACAGCCTACGCAGTTCGGAAACATCCTTCCGAAACCTTGACTCGCTGTAGTCGTTCTGCATGAGCGAATCCCATTTGGGTACACCCTTGGTCATAGCGTATATCCTACCGACCATGCCATCTAACAGAAGTGCGTCGCCTTCGTTTACCAACATCCGAACAAGAGTATCGGATGATGTACCGATTACTCGCACACCAGGAATCTGCTCTAGTATCTCCTCGGTAGTGTACAGCCCTCGGATATGGAATGTGTCGGTCACTATGAAGTTGTCGTTTATCGCCGATAAGTAGCCCTTGAGTGACCATCCAGTAGCCGACATATCCAGACTAGGATCTCCGAGACCAAAGAACTCAGCAACGACGGGGCTGATGTCGTAGTGATAATATCCGTTGACTGCGCGTGACCTCACGACCTCGTAGTCGCACACCTTCTTAGTGTAGGTGTCAACGGACGCACTTGTACCATTGTCACCGCTACAGCCAGTGAACCACCCAAGACAGAACAGAGCGACCAGCCCCAAGAGCACACACCCAAGTATGCGCCATACGGTAGATGTCATGTCCTTTACGTGTTCCTTTTCATTCATATTGCATTCTCCTAGTAGGTTGTCCTCGCGTACCATAATACAGAGAGGCAGTCCCGCAGTCCCACGACCAGTCCCTCGGTTCCCGACTAGCGCCCTATGGGGCATTGGATGGGAACTGTCGGTCAAGTGTGGATAGTTGGGTATTCATTGTGGATAGATTGTTGATAAGTTGTTTTCAAGATCAGGGGTTCACATCATGCCCACTTGTGCATTCTGTTGGGATGGCGTTCGTGGGGTTGGGAACTGGTACACGGAGTTGGGCAGTCCCCGTCCGTCAGTCAAACACAAAAGCACGTTTTGTAGCTAAATGTTTACAATTAAGTAGGGAAACATCGGTCGGCCTGGGGGTCTCGCGTGTGGGCCTCGGTTCGCCCTTCGGCGGCTCTGTGCGGACTGCGCGGACGAGTTCGGATAAGGTAATAAGATAGGCGCGACTAAGTTAGCCCAGGTTAATAAAGTTAGCTTCCTCCTCGTGGAGATTTTAAATGGAGACAACGCTTCGCGAACGAACCGACATAGCGGAAGTGTGCGGACAGTGTTGATAGGTTGTTGACAGATGATAAATTTGGTTTACATAATCAATGTAATCGGCAATGGTGCTCAACTGTGCCCCACGGTTCCAGACGTGCGCACGTAAGTAAAAAATATTTTTAAGGGTTCGCGACGGTCTGGACATTTTGGGACATGTCAGCCCCGTGCTGTCCGTGCCAGTCTGTCCGATCCGACGGCGAAAAAAGAAGCCGTGAAGCTATGTTCACAGCTTGTTGATAGATTGTTGATAGATTGTTAAAACAATCGGTTGAGTTTGAGTTCGTTTTCGGCGACCTGGGCCTTGATCTTCTCCAGCTTTTCCTGGTACTGCTGATCCTTGTATGCCGAGATCGTGCTGTGGATGAAACCTCTTGGGTTCTGGAGAGCCGTCTGTCCTTCGGTGCGTTCGAACAGAGTGGTGTCTCCTTCGTCGGTGAGGAGTCGGCACGTCATGGACGGGTTAGGGTTGTTGTGGTCGAGATCGACACGGAGTCTGAGGTTGATGATGATATCCGGATCCGGATCGATGGATCCCTTGATGTCGGCCTCGAACGTGACCGTGAGGAGATCGGTGTCGGCATGGGGATTGACAGGTACTGCGCCGTCGCCGAGGGCAAGGTTCAGCTCCGTCCCAAACCGTTCCCCATAGGGACACTGGTTGTCGGACGGCGATTCGGGCGTCGTTTCTTGTTGGGATTCCTTGATCCAGGGGACGACGAGGTTGTCGATGAAGTCGGTAAGTCTAGGCATAAAAAATTATTCTCCGTAATATTTGGCTGAATACTTGTGTTCCATTTCGGTGAGTGTCAGGAACTTGTCCTTGATGTCCTTGCTGGTGACGTTGGCTTCGTTGATATCCCAGTGGTCGATATCATTGATGCGGCAGAGGTTTCCTTGGTGGAACTTGGTGATGCTGACACGGACTTTGTCGTCTTTCGGATAGACGGCGATGGTGTAGTGGAACGTGTTGTCGTTAGGGTCGTCGTAGATGATACCGTTGACAGAGGATGTACCTTCGTCGTCGATATCGTAGTCGCACTTGGGGGATCCGAACTTCATGCCCTTGAAGGCAGGGAGCAGATAGGACTGGACGTACTTCAGGAGTTTCTTGTCGAAGGTTCTGACGGCGTCCATGAATTGAGAATCTTTTTTGTTCATGTCGGCCTCCTTAGATTTCTTGAGCCTGGTGGAGCTTGTCGATGAAGGACTTGGCGTTAAGGATCTCTTGCTGTTCCTTGGCTTCGCGTTCGGTGGATTCGGCGATGATTTCGTTGCAGACTCCTACGAGATAGTCCCTAACGGTTCTGATGGCGGTGATCGGCGAGAAGAAGATCTGGGTCTTGGTGCCGCTGTAGGTTTCACCTTCTTCCATGTTGGTAATGTCGATGGGGTCGGCATTGCCGAAGAGCTTGATCGTGCCCTTGTTGGAGACACTAAACCAGTGGATGTTGGTAGTGCCCTTGTCGCGGAGCATGACGGCAGCAACGTCGCGACCAAAGGGTTCTGGACGAGACCTCATGAATTCCTTGGCGACTTTACGGATGTCTTCGTCGTCGGTAAGGAAGAGCGGCACGTTGGTAGGCTTGTCGTTGTCGCTGTGGAATTCGCCCTTCTTGTAGTACTTGTCTCCATGGAATTCGACGAACTTGTCGTCGGAGGAAGAGAACACATGGAACATGATATCGCCAGAGTGGCTGACGGTGACGCAGGGAACGAGCGTGGCAGTGGATTTTACGAACATGGTTAATCTCCTTGGTGTTGTGCCTAAAGCATAGGCGAAAGAGGCAGTCCCGCCGAGGGGCTGCCAGTTTTTTAGAACTTCGTGATCATTTCCTTGGCGTGGGCGATTTCCTGGATATACTGGGTGTCGCCGCGTTCGCGAGCCGCCTTGATGGCTGCCTTGATAGCGGCTTCCCTTTCGTTGGCCTTCCAGTAGATCTTTCTGTCGGCGTTGCAGCGCTTACCGTATTCGATGAAGAATCCGGTTCCGCCGTGGTTGTTGCCGCAGCCGAAGGTGGTATAGGTGTAGAGAGGTTCCTCGACTGGTTCCCAGAGGACACCCTTGAATACGACGTACTTGTTGGCTTCCTTTTGGACGTCGGCGGTGTTGCTCGGACGGTTCCAAGCGAGGACGACGGACTTTTCCGGATCGAACGGAATATCCGGTTCGTTCCAGTCTGAGAAGCGGCGGCAGAAGTTCTGGTACTGTTCGAGGCGCTTGGCGAGTTCTTCTTTCGGCTTGGGGAAGGAACGGGCGATGGCTGATCCGTAGGTATGGCGGATCGGTCTGTAGAGCGTCTTCTTGTAGCGGCGGATCGTTTCCGTGAAGTAGATTCCGTTTACTTGGTCGCCGTGGTGGACGAGTTCCCAGAGCTGTTCGCCGTCGCGAACCTTGGGGTACACGGTCGTATAGCGTTTGACCTTGTAGGCGATCGGGAAGAAGGATTCCTGGGTGATCGTCGCGATATTGATTTTGGTGTTTTCGGTCTTGAGCTGGCGGCGGGTCTTGGTGTGTCTTTCCGACGGAAGGTATTCGACGGTATAGGTAAGAGGGAAGTTGATCTTCATGATAGTCTCCTTGTGGTTGTGTACCAGTTGATAACTGTGGGCGGCAGTCCCGCGATGGATCTACCAGTTCACTAGTATAGGGCTTCTATGCATTCGGCGATGGAGTCTCCGCCGCCTACCTTGCCTTTTTTGCAGTCGAAGATCGTCCAACCGTCTTCTTCGCGGATAAGTTTTATTGTGGGGTTCGGCAGTTCGACGATCCTACCGGAACTGGATTCCTTGATAGAATTGGGGTCGAACTTGACCTTTCTCTTGGTGAGTTCGTCGATGACAGTCTGTTCAGCGATGGTAGCCATGATAGCCTCTTGTAAAGAAAAAGAAACAAAAGCCTACGGCTCCGAGGAGGAACCGTAGGCCAACCAAGGAAAAAATTATTTCTTGAAGGAGAACTTGTTTTCCTTTTCGTCGTACTCCCAGTCGCCTTCGTCGGTGGACTGCTTGAGGAGTTCGAGGAGTTCTTTGTTGTCGTCGAAGTAGTTGATGACGACGGTCGGTTCGGCGTACTTTCTGATGTCTTCTTCGTCTTGGACATCGAAGAACGCCTTTTCCTTGAAGGTTTCGAGGTTGATGATATCGGCGATGTTTTCGATACCGTTCTTCTGGGCGAAGTCGTCGAGGAACTTCTTGGCGATTTCGTCACGGTCAACTTGTTCGCTGCACCAGACATAGGGAGCCATATCGCCAACGCCGTCGGCATAGACACCGTGGGTGTACTGGCCTTGTTCTTCGTAGGCGTAGACTGCGATGGAGACCTTGGGGTAGAGCTTGGAGAGCGCTTTGATAAATTCTTCCGGAACAGACCAGGCGGTGTTGAACTTGACGACGAGTGCATCGCCTTCCCATTCGACGGAGGAGTCGGAGGCATCCCACTTGGTTCCCCAGTGGTCGATGTTCCAGTCGAACCAGTTGAACTCGGTTCCGCAGTGCGCTTCGAGACCGTTATGGTAGTTGGGGTCGGTCTTGTCCTGGGGCACAAAGAGGTTGAAGGAGAACGCATCGGTATTGCCGTAGATGTCGAAGACGGGGATCTTGCGTTCGGCATCCGGTTCGACACCTTCATAGCGTTGGATGAGCAGATTGGTGCAGTGCTCGGTGAGGTTGTCCTTTTCGCACTCGTGGCGGATGAATTCGGCCACGGTCATATTGGCCGGAACGATATAGACGGGCTTGCCCTTCTTGGCAATTTCTTCGAGAGTTGCTTTTTCGCCCTTGATGACGAGCTGATTATTTACCCAATTCGGCATTGTTATCTCCTTGGTTGTTGGTTGTAGGTTGATCGACGTACCCTTCAATCTGGTCGAGAGGCAGTCCCGCCGGATGATCGCCAGTCGGGTAGAGCTTGTCTTGGTGTTCGGAGAGCCAGCAGTTGAAGGCGTGGATAGTGCCGACTTCGTCGGAAGTGTATGCCATCAGACGGTTTCCGAGCTTACTGGTGATGTAGCGGAAGAGACGGTTTCCGTCCGGCAAGAAGATCACCGTGGCGGTGACATCGGTGTTGGACTCTTCGTTGCGGATGAAGAAGGTTCTGATCTTGGTTCCTTCCGGAAATTCGTCGAAGGTTCCACGGTCTGGTTCGCACAG
>NZ_JBGUHR010000059.1:0-2045 GCF_045112255.1 Fibrobacter sp. | reverse complement strand
CTCGGCTTCCTTGATCTGCTGGTTGATGGTGCGCATATTGCGCGAGAAATTGCTGGAGTCCAGCGACAGCGCGACTACCAGTTCGCGCAGGGTTTCAGCCATAAAGTTTCACTTTGATTGCAGGAGATTCGGGAAAGATGGCAGAATACTGGTTAGGAACATCGGTTCGACAACTCGGGATCTGAAAAACCACTTAACTTTGAATTCAAAGAACTGTCGACAAATCAAAACTTCCTTTTGCAATTGACCTCTGAGGAATATATTTCCTTCTTTCCTTTTCAGAGAAAAGAAGTATAATGATTCAGCGGAATCGAAAGACCGTCCGGTTGGCCTTTTATTCTGATTCACACTCTTGAGAGGCAGCCTTATGAATCGATTTTTTATTGACTCACTGAAGATGATGCGGGAAAATTACATCCGTGCCTTCGGGGGAAAATACGACACGGAGATGTGTCCAATCAAAGATGTGGAAGTGGACGAGCGGGACGCGGCGGGCATCGTGACTGCTTCTACGGGATTTCTTCGGGGGCTGACGATCGACGGCGTCAGCAGTCTGAAGAAAATCTACACAAATGACGTAAACGGAAAAACAGAGGAAATTCTAGATATTCGGGAGCGGGATGGAAGTGAACACGAATACAGGGATCTGGCGCTGACGAGATACCGCTGTTCCCTGATGACGGTTTTCGCGATGGAACAGCTGATGCGAAAAAAACCGAAAAACGTGGGATTCATCGGGACAGGCCGCACGAACCTAGCGAACTGCATCGGAATCTGCGAGCGCTTCTCTCCCGTGGGAATCGTAATCCGCGGAAGCAAAAGGAACGTCGACAAGAACATCGGGGATTTCCTGCTGGTTAACGGAAAAACGAAAGTGGATGACACGGAGGATATGATTCATCTTAACGCCTGCGATACCGTGATTATCTGCACTTCCGCCACAAGGCGGGAGGAAATGATAAGCGCCAACCTTCTGATGGGCCCGGATTTGATCATCGTTCTGGATAGCGGGTATTACCTGGATGAATCCTTCCGGAAAACCCGGGATAATTATTCGGACAGCCCGGAACAACTGGAAGCTCATTTCCGGGATGAATTTCCCTGGGATGAAAAAGACTATACCTTTAAAACACTGCTGGATAAACGGGACGCCAGAAAATGCACGGCCTACCTGTACGGCATCGGCCTGGCCGACGCCGTGGCGGGGGAGGAGATCACGAACCGCATTGAAAAATCTCACAGGAAATAAAGGCATCCTCTAGAACAAAAATTCTTCATCAAAAACAGGATGCGTCTCCGCATTCAGAGACCAAAATATTTCTCGGAATATAATCTTGTCCGAAAGTCGCCAAAGGGAATACATATGATCCTGTACCGTTCCCTTCCCTTTTTGAGATGAACGGTATGGATAAATCGGGGTAAATAATTGCCCTTCGAGTGTCATGTGAAAACCCGCAGAGCTTATCACAATCTGCTCTGCGGGTTTTCGTCATCTTTGGGTTTAAGCAGCAATCACTTATGGCGATGTATGTATTGACAAGAAGAATGTATATAATGAAACCGTAAATGAATACAGGGGGCTAATCTTAGAACTCTTTACAATAGATATCTCTTCCTCTGTAAACTTTGAATCTCTAGCCATTGTCAACTATCCTTCCTTTCGTTTGGTATATCACCTCCATCCTTTGTCCAGCAAGCATTCTGCATTGCTTTTCTTGTTAGTGTGCTATTTCCATTGTCCAGGTATGAGGACTCTGTGTTAATAGTCTTGTCCATTTTTGAGGATTTCGGCTATTTTATCTGTCCACAAACCGGGATCGGGTTAAATTCATCTGTCCATTCTATGGGGAGTATTTTACACTCCTGGCCCGTGAACACCCCCTGAACACCCCTGAACACCTTTTCATTGAACACCTCCGAAAATAGAAAAAGCCTTTATTTTAAAGGCTTTTCAGGTGTGTTCACGTCCACATTTCAGTTTGACAACTTGACCGGTAGCCCAGTGCACATCGTTCACATCGATGGGGTCGTTGGTTCGAGTCCAA
>NZ_JBGUHR010000058.1:0-2896 GCF_045112255.1 Fibrobacter sp. | reverse complement strand
TGGGAGAGTGCTGGAGATAAAGGATCTGATGTGTTTTGCGGAGGATGTGCATAATCGGTATTGAGAGGTTTTCATGTGAGAATTCTTACGTGAAAAGAACCGTCCCCGGTGCGTGGGAGCGAGGGAGGATGATATGGAATCATACAATATTGAGGAGAACCGTCCTCGAGCGCGTGGGAGCGAGACTTTAATTAGTACTTTCCCAACCAGTTAGACTATACCTCTTACAGCCTGTGGTTGAATGGGTGTTTCCCTTCCGTCGGCAGAGTTGCTAATTCAACTCATACCGGCGGTCGGATCAACATTTTTGGGTTTGTTTTTACTTCCCTTCGGACGACCGCGCTTGCGTTTTCCTTCCGCTGGAACAGAAATCTGTTCCTTGATAACAGACTTGTTTTTGCTCCCTTTTGGCCTGCCTGGTTTCTTCTTCGGAGGCTCTTCCGGCTTTGGAATAAGCTCCAGCTTCTGTAAGAGTTCTTCATGCGAGGGGGTGATCCTGATCAGCTTCCATTCCTCCCCGTCAAGACGTGCCTTTTTGGCCCGGGTGAGTATGGACATGATTTTCTTATAGGTCCGCTCCTCCAGAAGGCAGGCTTTGTCAAATGCCTTAAGCAGCCGGAATGTCAGGAGCGTGGAAAGAAAATCGCAGAATTCGCTTCCTATTACTGAGTAATCATCCTGTACATGGGTCTCATCGAATTCACAGGCGGATTTATAATAACGCATGACAACTTCGATCTGCCAGCGTTCATCATAGGCTTTATAGGCAGTTTCCGCCGGAAGGTCCAGGTCGCACTCAAGGACTATGGTGCCGAATGTCTGCTGCTTTTCCCGAAGGGCTTCCAGGCTGTAGGTCTTGTTCTTTTTTGCGCGGCGGAGCCAGTCCCGTTCCTCCTTTCCCGCTTTCGTACTGTCGCGGAAAGAATACAGCCATTTGTCCGTACCGGTACATTTCTCTTTCCGGAAAGTAATGCCTTCGTATCCTGAGAGGATGCCCGTGAAATCCAGCATATGGTGCCGTCCGATCAGTTTTGAGTTCCGTTTGACGGGGTTTAAGTAGTGCAGGTCCGGGTTGGCCTCAAAATAATCGTGTGCCGCTGACTCGGGAAAGCCCTTGTCCCCGACAATGATGCCCTTCGTGATCCTGTTCTCGGAGATGAACTCTTTATAAGCTGTTGCATCCAGCATGTTGCCCGGGAAACATTTGGAACATACCGGTTCCATCTCCTCAAGGTCGAATGCATAAAGCACGGATATATCGCGGGTCCCTTTCGTTCTCGCCTTCCGTGAAAAATCGGACAGCGAGTTGACTTTGGATTCGTCAGACTTCAGAGTCCCGTCAATGAGAAGATGATGGTCCATGGCCACTACAGCGGTGCGGTTCCTCATGAAGCGGACGATTTTGGATACAGCCTTGCCAAGGTCGTTCAGGAATGTCGAAACTGTGTTTTTCGACAGGGCGATGCCGGGGTAAAGCTCCGACAGGAAGCTGGTCTCATAAGCCTCTTTCAACTCATAGTCCCGGATGCCATGGTCGCAGACCCGCAGGATCGATATACAATAGATCTTCATTGCATCCGATTTGCTGTAAACGGAGAACAGCTCCTGTTGAATTCCGGCAAACAGCCGGTCGCACAGTATAATGTTCGCCCAGTCTTTCAAATCAATAGGCGATGCCGAAACACTGACCGGGGCAGATGTATCGATGGGGACATATACGCCGTCGATGATATGCCCGATTGTCGGGCCATTGATCGGAAGGTGACGTCCATTATCGTTCCGACAACCGATGCGCTGACGGACTGCATACAGGTTTTTGTCCTTACCATAGGCAATGACAACAGTATTTTTAGGTCTGGCAACAGACAGTATATTTTGTGGTATCGGCATATGCGCACCTCCCTATATAGTCTAATAATAGCATATAATTGGACTATATTCAAGAATAATCGCGCATTAAATGTCGACATTTTTCGAGATGCTAAAGGGCAGGATCCGCGAAAAACAGCAGTTTTCTGAGATGTTTATCACGTTTTTCTGCCCAACATACGCTCAACCGGCTAAAGATATAGGCTTTTATATAGTCTCATTGGTTGGGCAAGTTCTATTTAATATAAAAGATAGGGCAGGTGCCTATGAAACAAGTTCTTTTAAAATCGGTATTTGATGCATTCGATTATGTTCTGCAGCACTATTACCCGGCAGGCCTTAGTGAGCTTGTGGAGCGGTCTGACACGTATGCCGTGATTTCCATTCAGGATACACATACCGGTGGGTTTGGATTTACATTTGCAAAAAATGAGTTCTGCAAGGATGTGCTCACGCTGTACTTTGACGACATTACGCGTGAGGTGGAGGGTGCTGTCCTGTTTTCGGATGAGATGGCGCGGCAGATCATTGATTTTATTGAGACGAATGTTGATGTAGATACCCTGCTTGTCCACTGTTTTGCGGGCCAGTCGCGTTCGCGCGCGGTGGCTGCGTTTGCGGTAGAGATGCTGGGCGGCGACAGTTCGATATATCTGGAGCAGGGCGGGGCCAACATGTATGTGTATGACACACTGCTGGTGGCCTGGATGCAGAAGGCGATTGGATGAGAAATTCGGGGACGGCTTTTACGTGGGATTTCCTACGTGAAATGGACCGTCCCCGATTGATTATTATAGACCAAAAATCTCCTGCAATCTTGTGATATTTGCAAATTTGAAATAACTCTTGATGCGGACGGCAATATGACGGATTCCAGTGTGGAAATTGTGCCGATGGAGGGAATAGAGCCGAGCGAGGAGATTCGTGAGCTTCCGGAGGATTTCTCAAGAAATTCAAGATCAGTTGCCTCTAAAACATGAACCCCTCTCTGTGTCCTTGACACGGGGAGGGGTTCAAAAAGAAGTCA
>NZ_JBGUHR010000057.1:0-1536 GCF_045112255.1 Fibrobacter sp. | reverse complement strand
GGACCTGGTTCGGGTCGCGTGGCGTGAAGGGAGTTTCGAGTTTGTTGGATAAGTAGCTATATAGTTTTCAAGGGGCTGGAAAGCACCTTGAAAGGGTAAAAGCGGGCTGAACCACGGGGGTATAGCTCAGCTGGTAGAGCACCTGCTTTGCAAGCAGGGGGTCATCGGTTCGAATCCGTTTACCTCCACCACTGAAGAAGTGGGAGGGGGAGGCGCGCGAGAGAATGGGCTCATAGCTCAGTCGGTTAGAGCGCACGCCTGATAAGCGTGAGGTCGGTGGTCCGAGTCCACTTGAGCCCACCAAGCACCTTGAAAACTGCATATAGAAAAAGTAATTCGCGGAGAAAAAAGACATTAAGAAAGAAAAAAAGACGTAGGTAATGCAAATTGACCGAAATCTGCAATTTCAAATGCCGAGAAACTCATGCAGAAATGCACGGAGAATCAGAGAAAAAGAGATCAAGCTAACAAGAGCGCAGGGTGAATGCCTTGGCACCAAGAGCCGACGAAGGACGTGGTTAACTGCGAAAAGCCATGGGGAGCCGTAAGCAGGCTTTGATCCATGGATATCCGAATGGGGAAACCCGGTATGAGAAGTCATATCAACATAACATGAATCCATAGTGTTATGTAGGGAACCCGGTGAACTGAAACATCTAAGTAGCCGGAGGAAGAGAAAGAAACATCGATTTTCTTAGTAGCGGCGAGCGAACGGGAAAGAGCCTAAACCGACTGTCTACGGACGGACGGGGTTTTGGACCTGCAAAAATGCGAAGACGCGAAGCCAAACACGGTTGGAAAGCCGGACCGAAGAGGGTAACAGTCCCGTAGGCGAAAGCGGCGAGCAAGGCGGGGATCCGGAGTACCACAGGACACGAGGAATCCGGTGGGAAGACGGGGGGACCACCCCCCAAGGCTAAATACTACTTGGTGACCGATAGAGAACAGTACCGTGAGGGAAAGGTGAAAAGAACCCCGGGAGGGGAGTGAAAGAGAACCTGAAACCCTGTGTTTACAAGCAGATGAAGAGCGATCAAGGCTCGACATCGTACTTTTTGTAGAACGGACCGGCGAGTTGCGTTATGTTGCGAGGTTAAGTTCTTCAGGAACGGAGCCGAAGCGAGAGCGAGTCTGAACAGGGCGATAAAGTAACATGACGCAGACCCGAAACCGGGCGACCTATCCATGGGCAGGTTGAAGTGAAGGTAAAGCTTCATGGAGGACCGAACCAGACGTCCGCTGAAAAGGGCGGGGATGACCTGTGGATAGCGGAGAAATTCCAATCGAGCTCGGATATAGCTGGTTCTCCTCGAAATAGCTTTAGGGCTAGCCTCAGGTTAGTCTGTTGGGGGTAGAGCACTGAATGGTCTAGGGGGTCTCAAAGCTTACCGAAACCTATCAAACTCCGAATACCAATAAGATGATGCCTGGGAGTCAGACTGCGAGTTATAAGATCCGTAGTCAAAAGGGAAACAGCCCAGATCGACAGCTAAGGTCCCGAAGTGTGTGTTAAGTGGGAAAGGATGTGCAATTGCA
>NZ_JBGUHR010000056.1:0-82210 GCF_045112255.1 Fibrobacter sp. | reverse complement strand
CCCTTTTCGAAGCTTTCATCAATAGCGTCACTATATGCGTAGAGGAAATCTTTCATATTCGCCTGCCTGATTAAGAGTTCGTCGCTTGCCGTATCGCATTCAATTCGCCTCAGGGCATCTTCGAAAGTCGGATTGTCGAATTCCGGCAGCGAACTTGAAGAACCCGCATTCTTCAAGATATAAAGCCAACGGTCTTCGTCCGTTTCGAGCTTGTCTTTCAGCTTATTAAACTTGGTTAGGTCTACAATAATATACTTATTTTTTGCAGAAATTGGAACGCAGCCAACCTTGCCGACGCTGGACTGATTGTAAAGGCCGATTTCATCCCGATAAACATTCTCCATAAACTGGACGGGATGATCCATGATCCAAATAGAATATATTTCTGGCAACCTGTAACGGAACTTTTCCTTTTTTGCGTCAGGGATACTCCGAAAGCCGATATCCTTGTTGTAGTCGTTCTTCGCCCTCAACAGCAAAAAAGCATTGTATATCATCATGCGGTCGATGTAATCGTTCAACTTGAGTTTTTGCATTTCGACATCGATCCGCTTTCCCGCTCTGGTCCTCGCTCCAATATCGAACTTGACTCGGTATGGCTCCGGCAGATGGAAAATTTCGTCCTGTTGAACCGTATAGGTCAGCGACTGAATTGCATTTTCGCCTTCAAAATGCAGGATTGCGTTCAAAAAGTTCATGAGCGCGTCTTCGCTGTCAAGCAGCGCCCTGAAAGCGGGATCACACCGGGGATCTAGATACTTTTGCCCCTCGAACTTTTTCCTGGCACTCTCGACATCGTTTACACGGTCGTATGTTTCGAACAAGCACTCGTCATCTATATTCACTCTAAAATCTCCATCTTTTACGGACGAAAAAAATTCTCCGTCCATATAGATAACACGCTTTTTTCGGAGATTTTGGCCCTCTTTTTTTGTAAATTTCAAATTTCAGCCGTATTACAGAAAAGAGCCGCAAGAGAATTACTTACAGGTCAATCTTTTATAAAAAAGATTATATTCCATATCCGACAGCATATAAAGAAATGGTATTTTAATGGAAGAGTCATTGAGTCAACAGAAATTCGAAACGAATCGAGATGAATTATTTGATGTCCTAAAAGGAATCGCAATAATCTTGGTAATCGTTGGACATTGCCACTTAACGAAGCTCAGGCCAATAATTTACTCATTCCATATCCCTATATTCTTTTTCATTACAGGATACTTTCTAAAAATAAGACCCTTACGGCAAGAAATAACATTAAGCATCAAAAGACTTATCATTCCATACATTTTTACAGCAACCTGTATTTGCGTTGCAACATTTATAAAAGAAGCCCTCAATTACGAAGACTCCAACGGTTCGCTATCATACAAAGCAATAGTAACGCATTTACTTGGATTCAGAGGAAGCGTCGTTCCCCAATGGATAGGCACTCACATTGATGTTCTTTGGTTCATCCTCGCACTTTTTTGGGCAAGAATAATATCAATCAGCCTTATAAAAAGAATCAAATCCAATATACTACTTTTATTAACATTTCTCTTTCTAGGAATAGCAGGTATTTTCCTGGACAAATCCATTTTTATCCCTTATTGCATATCACAAGGTCTATGTGCATCTAGTTTTATATTTGCGGGATATATAGCCAACAAATACAAAGTACTAGATTCAGAATATTCAAAAAAATATATTCCGATTTTAGCAATTCTATGGATATACAGCTGGCATCAAGGCGCAATAAACATGGCTATTTGCAAATACAATGTAAACTATATACTAGCTTGGGGAGGAGCCTTAGGTGCCATCATCTTGTTATATAATTCAGTAAAAGCACATTATACCAGCAACTCATTTATTTGGAGAAGCCTTCTTTTCTGCGGGCGATTTAGCTTGATTATATTCTGCGTTCATGCTTTCGAATTTACAATCTGCAATTGGAACTCTTTCGCCCTGACGAATTTTATTCCAATAAACTATTACAGCATATTCCTCATAATATGCCGCTTAGCAATAGCCATTACATTCACATTTGTTTTCTTAAAAATAAAACCTATACGTGAAAATATTTTTCAACTTAAGAAATATTTTTAATTAAGATCTATTGCAGATACCCAACCATAATAGAAATTAGCGGACAAATCCTTTGTTCCTATGGTAGCCATAGGACGGTGATCTCCATGAACAACAAATTTCACATCAGGGAATTTTTTAGCTAAATTCGACACCGCCTTTAAAGACATCTCCTGATGCGTGTAGAAAACGCACTCAGACTTAGACAAATTAAATTCATCACACAGAGGAGACCTAACCTCGAAATGTTGCAGATCATAAGGATAATGGGCGTCTAAAGTAGTCCAATAGACAAACATTTTATTTGGCCTCTCCAACAAAGAAGAAAGCCAATCACTCATTGACGAATCACAGATTCCTGGATACCCATATTTACACGAAGCCAATCCTTTTCGAATAAAATCGCCTCTAAACAGCAATGTATCAAAGCCCAATTTTGGATAGCTCTGATCACGTTCAAAGAAAGCGCTATCATATCCATGCACATACCATGTTTGATACCCTGCCGCCTGATATCTTTCAGGAACGGTCATCGAGGTTTTATCACCGTTTGGCATTCCAAAATCTTCCCACTCCGCAGCTTGCGTATAAGCAGCTTTTCTTTCTAAAAGTCCTTTAAAATTCACATTGTTTTCAGAAAAAATCGAGAACAACGCACTATCTAGCTGAATATTTTTCGACACACCCCAAGATTCGACAAGAACAACAACAATTTTATTGTAATTCTTCATTGGATTTTTAAATGTAGTATCAGTGCATACGGGGTACACCTCTTTTATATTTTCCTGCAAAAAATGTTGTTCGCTTATATATTTTTCATTATCAAAAATACTGAAATAGGCCTTAGTTCCAAAATTAAGAAACTGAACTCTCCCCATGAAAGCACTAGAAAACAACCAGTTAAACAAAAGAACAACCAAAAGGACGACTATACAAAAAATTCTATACCCATTGTCATTTGACTTTACAAAGCAGCTTCGAGCCATGACCGTAGTCAATGCAGTCTGCAAAACAGGAACCAATATAAACAGCAACAGCCCCCAAATAAAGAATTTAGAGATATTAAACAATTCAACCAAAGTCATATTGAATGACACGAAGAACAAATGAGACCAATCCATTAAAATAAGGATTGACGAGAACAAGGCAAAGGCTGCTATATTAAATTTTTTTCGTTCTGGTATAAAATTAATTATCAGAAGGAACACAAACCATAAGCCAAACGTATAAAAATCAGACCATTGATCAAAATGGATTAAGCCACAAGAAACCTGGAATGTATTCTCGTAATAAAAAGACACGCCAAACAACACCAGAATCCAAACACAATTCCAGACAATAGATTTTCTTGGTATAGCAAATAGAAAGAGCAATAGCAACACATCTAATGAGAATATACCTTGATTCGGTGTATTGCACATTTCAGATGCAAAATACGGAAATGCGGACGCAATAAACGGAGAAATCAATATTACAGACAGATTATTCTTTTTCAGCAGCTCAAAAAATTGTTTTACCTTAAAAAACATTTTTCCTCTTTCACCTCATCGGTTTTCACAAGAATACAAATACACTTTTTTCTGCATTACATCTAACGATATAGAATCTAACACAGCATTCGGCAACTCGCTGTCGCTCACGACATGAGTTATTTCGCCTTTTCCGCACAAATAGCCTACACGATCAAGCAAAGAATCTCTTTGTGAAAGAAAAGGACCTGCAAAATTTCTGTATTGTGCATAATCAGACTGTTCCCCATCATCATTTTTCAACAAAAGATTATTGCGGCGGCGGTTTCCTTCACGATACTGTTTTTCGAAAAATACCGCCCCCGTTAAACTATTTTCATCATAATAACCACCATTCAGGAACTGCAGCCTGGGCATAGCAACAGCAAAACCTTTCACATAATAAAACACTTTGCCGCGATCATTTATTTCAGGATGATGTACAAATATATCGTAATTCACAAAAGAATCCATTTGTTTTTCAGAAACAACCATCTCTTCTGGGCGAGCATCCCAATGATAAAAACCGATTAATACACATGCTATAGCAAATGCAAAAAAAGGAACATTCTTAAATCTTCTTTGCATAAAAATACAAGCAACAAAAGCGATCCATAACGGAAATACAAGAGCCATTGGGCCAGGAACAGGCATACTCATTAAGCGACCATTACCATTCAAATAAGCTTCAGCAATCGCAATAAGACACAACAAAACGAAATAAGATCTTTTTATTTTGGGAGAAATCCAAGCAAATAAAACAAACAAGGGCAACAATTGTAACGAAGGAAAAATACAAAAAGCGACAAGAGCGACGGACAGTTCAATTCTTTTTTTATAAAACATATAAACAGCAATCGTCACTGACAATACGCACTCAGCAAGAACTAAAGAATTTACTACTCGGTAAGCATCGCTCAAATTACGGAACATAATTAACGGCAAGCCCTCCAAATACATCTGAAGATACGTTTGATAACACAAGGCAATCAAAGACGTCAACAAAAACACGATCTGTAAGAGCAGCAACGGCAACGGACGATCCTTTCGCAACACGAGAACCAAACCAAGAACCGCAAATTCGACCAAATGCACTGGCAAGAATAGAGCCAAAGCGAACATTGCCAACGCAAAATCATAAGTCGTGATTTTTTTTGAGATTTGATACAGCTTATAACGGTTATAAGCAAGCAGAACAACTAAAGGCAATGTTATAACCTGGCAGATCCATTCTATACGGAAGCATTGAACCTGATATAAAAAAACATGATGCGCTAGCCCGCCCCAGATCCACCAATAAGCAGCAATACCGACAACAACAGCAACCGCTTGAGCAAACTTTTTAAGAAAATCATCTAGGAGCATTCGCCCTACAAAAATTCCAAAGAATGCTGAATAAATTACAAACTGAGCTATATCATCGTACGAAGGGGCAAAATTAAACGGTCTTGTAAGCCAGCCTTCGGGATAAAAATTCAAAACACCCTTCCCTATAAATGCCGAAAAAGGCAGCAAAAATGACAAAACAACAACAGGTTTTAAAGTTACAGGGAAATACACAAACAACCATAAAGGCAAACCCCATCCCGCCATAAGAGGATGCATCAAGGATCCTAGCAAGAAAAACAAAAGAGATTTAATCTTGCAATCTTTAAGTAAAAAAGCAATCCCTAAAATTCCAAACAGTACAGAAGCTAGTCTAGAAACAGCATAGCTTTCTACAAATTTCAAGAATTCTGTTTGGGCCAGCGGCATACCAAAAGCATAGACTCCCATGCACAACAGGCAAAGAGCAACAATCGTAAGCAGCTTTTTATCTCCATACCTTTCCCAAAACACTTTTATGCAAAAGGCCCATGCAAAAGCAAATCCCATCTGCAGCAAAAAACAAAGTATTCGTGAACCAGCTTCCACCCCAAATTGCAAAATAAAGAATCTATAAAGAGGCGTAAACAAGCTAAAAGTATCCTGATTTCCATAAGCAAACGCGATATCCCCAACAAATCGTTCAGGGAACATGCTATTTATAACCTGTAATACATACAACGGTCCATCTATAATAATGCCATTGTAGCGATTTACGGCAAAGAAAAAAGGTATAGTTAAAAGAAACAGAAAAACAGGATAAAATTTTTTCATTTTTATTTTTGATAAAAAATTGCCCTCTCGTTTTGAGAGGGCTTTTAATATCGATCAGCTACTTAGCTAAACTGAACCAAACTCTTACTTAGTCTTGAGCTTGAGGAAGTTCGGAGTAAGCACAGCGCAGTCGCCAGTGTCAGAAGTAGAGCCATCAATCTTGGCATCATACGTAACCATACCACCAGCAGAGCCATTCTGTTCAGTATAGAGAGTCCAGCTCTTGCCAGAAGCACAATCATTCAGAGTAGCAATGCTTGTTGCCTGCCACGTTGTATTATAAGTATTATCGCTGATTGTGCCCTTGCTAGCATAACCATCAGAGTTACTACCAACAACACAAGCAGTACCAACTGCATTGTCGCAATAGTAGAAGTTGCTGGAGTTCTTCATCAAGTAACCGATTTCCTTCCAGTTACCAACACGAATGCCCTTTTCAGCAACGAATGCATCCTGCAACTTGACATATTCGCCAGCTGCCGGGCCAACTTCAGATGCCTTGGACTTAGCAATCATACCGAAGAGTTTCGGCACTGCGACTGCGGCGAGGATGCCCATGATAACGATCACGACCATCAATTCAATAAGGGTAAAACCTTGCTTCTTCATAGTGTATCTCCTTGTTTTGTTACACATTCTTTTTTTTGAGCGTTATTGCTCGTTTACATTCAGTAATATATCCACTTTTTTTTCGAAAAGCAATACTTTTGTCAAACTTTTGTCACGTTTTTGTCATGACTTGGTTTACTCCATTACAAAAGTGGCTTTTTTTCGCAAAAAAACGCAAATAACAACCAAACTTCCGATGCACTATATATAGATAATTTTTTACGAAAAAAACATTTTCATCTGTTTTTTATATTCCAAATTGGAATATAAATTTCGGGAACGTGATGCCCATCACGCGTTTTTTACGCCATTTCGTTAACAGATGTTTACTTTTCAGCGCGATTATTTCAAAAAACTAAAAATCTTCCAACATAAACGGTAGCAAATACAACGGCTTTAACAGCAATTGTCCCGCATGAGCTACATCCTTTTGCGAAAACAGATACTCCTTGTATATTTTTTTAGAATATTTATTTACAAAGTTTTCAATGGATTCGTGGTTCCGAGTAGCAGAAGACTTAATTTCCAAAGGGATAATTTTGTTTCCTTTGGAAAGCAAAAAATCTATTTCAAAATAGTGAGGACTGTTTTCTTTCAACCAGGTATGGTAATAAAGTTCTTTGCCACTAGCGGTAATAATTTGGGCTGCTACATTTTCATACAGATAACCAAGATCAGCATCCAATTTGTCGCTTAAAAGTTTTGCATATATTTCATTAGCTTGTTTCGAATCGTCAAACATCAAAGAAATAAACAGCCCGGTATCAGAAGCGTACAGTTTAAATCGGTCCAAGTCTTTTGTTTGAGCAAGGGCCGAATCGGGATTAGAAACATGATAACAACAAAGAACTGTCTTTGAATCCAACAACTCAAAGAAACGACTTTCATCCTTCGACGTTTGCTTTTTCCCAATCGCAGAAGATACGACAAAATGTTTCTTTTTTAAGGCTAGTTGGCTAGGAATAGCCTTATAAATATTAGACAATCGACCCGTCGGATCAATTTTTTTCAAATCCTCGAAATACAGATTTAATATTTTTCTTTTTATATTATCGATATATTCAAAATTTTCTTTTTGAACATACGCTTCTACAGCTTGGGGCATACCGCCTACAGCCATATAAAGTCTAAAATCGCGCATTAAACTTCGGTTTGTTGAGTTTCCAATAGCCGTATTCGCCTTATAAATATCTCGGATGGTATTCGGGTCCTTCCCTATAGCCCACATGAATTCCTCATAATCCATGGGATACACACTTATCCGATGTTCTTCTGAGGGGATTACAATTCCCTGAACATTTTTCTTTATAGAAATGAGCGATCCAGTTTCAATATAATCGTAACGACCATCCTTCACCAAGAACTTGATGGCCTGCCGAACTTTGGGTTGCAACTGGATTTCATCAAAAATAATGACAGATTTACGTTCCTTGAGGGATATCCCCGATTCAGCCTGAAGTCGCAAGAAAAAAACATCCAACTTCGCTATATCTTTGAAAACATCGAGCATTTCCTCTGTTATATTTGCAAAATTCACTACAATATAGGAGTCATACTCATTTTTTGCAAATTCCTCAGCAATAGTACTTTTCCCCACACGGCGGGCACCTTCCAGCAAGCAAGCGTACCGCCCCGAATAAGACTTTTTCCATTCCAGCAGCTTATCATAAACCTTGCGTTTGAACAACACTTATCCGCCCCTTAAAAAAAAGTTCCAAAAATTCAATATAAAAATACACCAAAAGTTCCGAAATTTCAATATAAAAATTAGTCAAAAGTTCCGAAATTTCAACATAAGAGCCTTTTCGACATTTTTTCGGGGCTAAAAACACCCAAATTACCCACTTTTTAAGTCCACTTCCATTTTAGCAAATGGTGTGTACATAAAAAAAAACCTCCCGAGGGAGGCTAGATTTAACTGGATCCTTCGCTGCGCTCAGGATGACGTAATTGAAGCCGTCAGGATGACGTAATTGAAACTGCTAGAAAGGACGTAATAGAAGCGTTTTTACTTCATCACGGAGTCTGCAATGACAACGCGGTTGCCACCGGCCTGCATGGCCATCTGGAGGGAGGCTTCTGCGGTGTAGATGAGCGATCCGGCGTCGTTTGCGTGGGTCGGCATTACGGCAACGCCCATGCTGAGCGTGGTCGCAAGGATTCCTTCGCCGTAGGCGATCTGGAGCTGCGAGATTTCGTTGCGGATGCGTTCGGCGCGGTTTCTCGTGATGTTGAGGTCGGCGCCCGGCATGATCACGCAGAACACGTCGTCGGAATAGCGGCACGGGATATCTTCGCCACGGATGTAGCTCGGCAAGCGCTGCCCGAGTTCCCAGAAGAGCTGTTCCACGGCATGGCGGCCTTGGGCGTTCTGCACAGCCGGGATGGCGTCGGGGTAAAGCATCACGATGCCAATGGGCGACTTGTGGCGCACGGCTGCGGTGATTTCACGGCCAAGCGACTCTTCCATATAACGTTTGTTGAAAAGCCCCGTGAGCACATCGCGGATGCTGTGCTGTTCAAAGCGGATGTTCAGGTCCTGGTTCGCCACATAGAGGCCAAACGCCGCAGCGACAATGCTCACCTTCGCCTGCCAGTATTCCTTTGTCTCGGTTTCGGGGAGCTTATCGACCTGGAGGGTCAGGATGCCGAAGTGCTCTTCGAGGCCTTCGATCGGGGCGCAGATAGCAAGGCCCTTCGGGCGGTGGTGCAGGTGCGTACAGCCGCTAGAAACTTCGGGCGAGCTATAGTCGGTCACGACGATGTCGCCAGTGTTGAAGCTCGCGCATTCCGCAGGCATCACGGTTTCATCGCTGATGACGTTCGGACCAAAGCGGAAAATCTGCGAGAGTTCCGTCTGTACGCCGCCGTACATATAAAGCACACCAGACGCTTCGGGGAAGAGTTCCGGCAAAAGCTTTTGCATGGCGTCGATGACTTCAGTGAACGGACGGTTGCGCAAGATGCCGAGCTTAAAGCCGTTCCAGGCTTCGAGCGGGAACCCGACCTTGAGCGCCGCAGCATCAAGCTTTCGGACAGAAGCCGGCACCGGCTGTTTAAGCGCCTCGGCCGCAGGGATCGCCCCCGGCGGGAGCGGGCTTTTCTTTTCTTCTTGCAGACGGACCGACACGTACTGAGTGTCCTTGGGCTGCGGCTTGTTCAACACCTCGTTAAAGTCATTTTCGATGGCTTCAATCTGCCTGCTGCAGACGGTATAAAAAACGAAGCCGAGCACCGCGCCCCAAGCTCCGACAAAAATGAACTTCGCCCCAATGGACATGGTCTCTTCGGGAACAACATACGCTGCAATGACGCCCATTAAAAAGGCGACCAACCAAAAGATATATTTAACGATATTCATACCATAAATAATATTAAAATATTACAGGGCAGGCAACTAAGACAGATGCAAGTCAACCTTTATCATAGCGAAGTCAATTGCAGGAACTCTTCGCGAACGAATTCATAAATATAATCTGCACTTCGCGCCCGCAATCCCGTACTAGGATCATTTAACGAATTAAAAATCTTTGACTTATAAACAAAATTGAAAGCAGTTTCCATATCCAAAGAAAATTCGTCCATCAAAGATTGAACATTTTTTTCAACAATCCTTGAAACCAATGATTCACTTTGAGCAGCAGTCATTACTTAACCCTCCATAAAAGAGAAACTGCTTTTTCAGTTAAAAAACAATATTGACTATTTAAGTCTTTATACTCAAGTTCCTTCGCCAACTCTTCCAATGTACGCAAGCCGTCTTCATACATATTCAGCAAATAAGCGACTCCATCATCAGCAATTGGACCAATAACAACGTCATAGTCATGGGTAAACGCAGCTGAACGGCTTCGATTCTTATAAATAAATTCAGCCCATTCAACACACACTTTTTCAAAGCGCAACACCCTCAACAGATTTGATTCAAATACATTTTCGTCAAAACCGTACTCTTGAACAACAGGATCCCCCCCAAAAATACGGCTACGATTTTTAGCCATTTCATACGCTTGACTTTGGATATCTGTTACGTAAAAACCTCTTCCAAAGTCCTTGTACGGCTTTGTTTTCTTCAGATCAATTTCAGAAAAATCACAATTCGTCCCATGATAAAGAATCATCCGATTGTGCCCCCATTATTTTTGCAAATCACAACCAAGTCATTTAAAGTGTCTTCCACAGGAAGAAGGTGTTCCGAAGAATAGCATTCATCAAGAAAACGAATGCCTTTAAAATCACACAAATAACTTGCTGCAGCCTGAAGCGACAATCGAAAACGCTTCGCAAATAGCCGAATGCACATATTCACATATGGGATTTTGTATTTGTCAGCCATATCCTGAATATAGATTATCGCTCGTAAAAAGACAACCCTCCCCCCATTCTATTCTATATTTACCAACATGACAATCCTTGAGAAAATCGCACTTGCACTCCCCGCAGTAGAATCCCCCGCTCGCTACATGGGCGGCGAAGCGAACAGCGTCATCAAAGACCACAGCAAAATGCTTGCCCGCATGGCGTTTGTGTTCCCGGACACTTACGAAATCGGCATGAGCAACAACGGGCTGCGCATTCTGTACCATGTGCTGAACCGCGAACCGGATTTGCTTTGCGAAGTGGCTTTTGCGCCGTGGGACGACATGGCTGCCGAGATGAAGAAGTACGATATTCCGCTTTATACGCACGCAAGCTATACGGCGGTCAAGGATTACGAAGTCGTGGGGCTTACGCTCCAGACCGAACTCAACTTTACGAACGTGCCGTACGTTCTTGAACTCGCTGGGATTCCGGCATGGCAAAAAGACCGTGCCGAGAGCGACCCGATTGTCGTTTCGGGCGGGCCTTCGATGGGCAACCCGGAACCGGTCGCGGATTTCTTTGACGCGTTCATGATCGGCGATGGCGAAAAGCTCGTTGTCGATTTTGTACGCTGCGTGGGCGAAGGCCGCAAGGCGGGACTCAAGCGCGCCCAGATTCTAGAAAACTTGTCTAAGCTCGACGGCGTTTACGTACCAAGCTTGACAAAAGTTGTCAAGAACGAATATGGCGTAATCGTCCCGGCAGAACCTGCAAAGGGGTCTTACGAAAAGACGAACGGTGTACGCCGCCAGTTCATTCCAAAGCTCGATCCGAAAGACTACCCCATCAAAAACTTGATCGCAAACATGCAACTTGTCCACAATCGCTTTAGTGTGGAAGTGATGCGCGGTTGCGCTCAGGGCTGTAGATTCTGCCAGGCGGGCATTTGGTACAGGCCGTGCCGTGAACTCAATCCGGACGATGTTCTGGATATCGCAAAGGCGGGCATCCAGGCAACCGGCGAACGAGAACTTGGACTTTTATCGCTTTCTACCGCAGACTACAAGCCGGTCGAAGCGCTCACGGATTCCATTATCGACGATCCGTTTTACGATAACGTAGACGTAAGCCTCCCGAGTATCCGCGTCAACAGTTTCGGACAAAGTCTTGCCGAAAAAGTCGCAGCACTCAAAGGAGGTCGCAGCGCCACGTTCGCACCGGAAACTGGTTCCGAACGCATCCGCAAGATGATCAACAAGACCATCAGCGACCAGGACATGTACGACGCTGCCGAACACGCATTCTCTAGCGGGTTCAACAAAATCAAGCTTTACACGATGATCGGCTTTCCGACCGAGAACCTGGATGACATGCAGGCATTCTGCGAACTCATCTTCAATCTCGTGAAAATCGGGCGCAAGTACAACCGCGGCATTCAAATTGCGGTAAGCATCGGCATTCTCATCCCGAAATCGTTTACGGGCCTGCAATGGGCGCCGTTTATGGACAAAGAAACAGCACTCGGACACATCCGCTACGTGCGTGAAAAGTTTTTCAAGCACCCGAACGTGAAAATCAACTGGGCTGCCTGGGAAACTAGTTTCTTGGAAGCCGTTTACAGCCGTGGCGACCGCAGTCTCGGCCCTGTCATTTACGCCGCCTACAAGAAGGGCATCATCTTTGAAAGCGACAGCTACCGTTTTGACTTTGACAAGTGGCTCCAGGTCTGGGAAGAATGCGGCTACGACACAAGCTGGGTCTACCGCGAACGCGACAAGGACGAAGTCTTCCCGTGGGACTTTATTCATGCCGGCACGACAAAGCAATACTTGCGCCGCGAATGGGAAAAAGCATTCGACCCGACGTCCGCACCTGTGCCAAACTGCAAATGGGGCGACTGCCAAGCTTGCGGCATCCCGGGATTCGGCAAAGAAATTGTCCTCGCCGACGATCCCGTGCGCCACAAGGCGCCGAGCCGTACCCCTGAAGAAATCAAGAAGCTCGTGGCAGAACGCCGCCCGAGCCAGAAGGTGAGCTACAGCTACAAGATTACATTCAAGAAGTCCGGCATCAGCCGATTCCTGCCGCATCACAACATGCTCAGCTTCTTTGAACGCACGTTCATTTGCGCAGGTATCCCGATCAAGTTCAGCGAAGGCTTCAGCCCGAAGCCGCGCATCGTGAACATGGGTGCGCTTCCGCTCGGACTTGAAACGTATTGCGAAGTCATCAGCGTCGATTTATTGCAAAAGCTCGATCTCTCTGCCGAAGGCAAGCCCGCCATTATTGCAAAGCTCAGCGCTCCGTTCCCGCGCGGCATGGAAATCGTGGACATCGAGCCCTTGAAAGAAAAGCTCTCGAAGCATTTCCCGAAAGCGATGGTCTATCGCCACACGCCCGAAAGCATTCCCGCCGATCTTATGCAAAAGTTCGAGCAAAAGCAATTGCCTATTGTCACGAACCACCGCGGTCAGCAGATGGACTTAAACGAGCAGGTTTTGGGAATTGATATTCAGAACGGCACGATGGTCGTGCGCGTCAAGTGCAACAACCAGGGGACAACCCCTAGTCCGTTTGTCATTTTTGCAGGGCTGCTTGGAATTGAGATCGACCCGGCCAAGCTCGATGAAGTCTCCCGCCGCTTCCTCGTCGCAAAGATTGCGATCGAGTGGTAACTACTCCGCGGGGAGAATAATCTCGATGTGACTGGTGCTGACGTTGAGGAAGTGCGTACGGAACAGGTCCTTCTCATTCCTGTCGCAAACGCGCACCTGCGTCACCGCAATAAAGTCCTTGTTCTCACGGATGTAGTCCGTGAGGCGTTCGTCACGCAACGTGTCGATTTCGCCCGTAATGACAAAATTATCTGTCCACATCTTTACTAGCATACCATCAATATAACAATGTTACTCCAAGTAAGAAGATAAAAACCTTATTTTTTGGTCCACAAAGCCTTTTTAACGTATATTATTCAATAAGATACGACAATGACTAGAACGAAACTTAAATAAGAGGTTCGCATTATGGCACCGAAGAAAGTACGCACGATTCCAGGGCAGATGGCATACCACAATGCCGAATTTATGGAAAGCGATGCAGCACGTCCCATTCGATTCCTTTCTGAATTTTTCCAGCCTGCACAGATTTTTCATCAAGAAGAGATCAAGAATTCTATCGTATTCTTTGGTTCGGCTCGAACAATTCCGCCGGAAGAAATCAAGAAACGCCGCAAAGGTTGCAAGAACAAAGCTGAACTGGCAAGGCTCGACCGCCTCTCCAAAGTCGCAGATTCTTACACTGCCGCTCGCGAACTCGCTGCCAAGCTCGGCAAGTGGATCAACAAGCGCCACCACGGCTACGCCATCATGACAGGCGGCGGTCCAGGCATTATGGAAGCAGGCAACCGAGGCGCATCCGACGTGGGTACCCCTTCTGTCGGCTTGAACATCAAGCTACCTTTCGAACAACATTGCAACCCCTACATTGATGACGAACTGAACTTGCAGTTCCGTTATTTCTTTATTCGTAAGTACTGGTTCTTACGCATGGCCCGTGCGCTCGTGATTTTTCCTGGCGGATTCGGAACGCTCGACGAAGCCTTCGAAATGCTCACGCTTATCCAGACCGACAAGTACGCGCAGCAGATGCCTGTCGTGATTTTCGATTCGAACTTCTGGAAAAAGGCTTTGAACTGGGAATTCTTCGCCGAAACGGGCATGATCAATCCCGACGACCTCAAGCTCTTCAAGTTCTGCGATACCGTCGATGAGGCTTACGACTTCATCACGTCCAAGCTCGAAGAGCAAAGCGAAGAAACGGTCACATTCGCGCGCTCCCACGCCGAAGACGAAGGAAATAAAAAGTAAGAACAAGACTTAACTGGGTCCTTCCCCTTACAGGGTCAGGACGACGATACAATAACGTCATGCCGGACTCCGTTCCGGCATCAGTTGTTTTTGCACATTCCATTGCTTTTTGCTAAATTTTTACCATGTTCTGGAACAATTTGGCAGAAATGATGGACAGGGTCTC
This sequence comes from Fibrobacter sp., assembly GCF_045112255.1. GTDB lineage: Bacteria > Fibrobacterota > Fibrobacteria > Fibrobacterales > Fibrobacteraceae > Fibrobacter. The sequence goes on along the minus strand of NZ_JBGUHR010000056.1, from coordinate 67,547 downwards.
GCGCAATCTGGCGCTCCGCCCAAACTACACCATGGAAGAATACCAGCGGTGGTTTGACCATAATCCTGACTTCAAGCACAACGGCAACGCAGAACGCATCGAGCTTATCGAGCCGCTTTCGCTCGTAGGCACAAACCAGCTTTACCGCGCGAAGCTCTGGATAGAACACCCGCGCGACGAAAAGCGCTACGACGAAAAAGAAATCGTCGTGAAGATCTGCAAATACTGGGCACCTCCCGGCAAGAACCGTCTGCACCGCCTAAACATGCTATTAAGCGCATTCCAGGACGAGATCCGAATCAACAACCTCATCCGCGCCACAAACATCGAAGGCGTGGTACAGACTTTCGGCGGAGGCATCGCGGGGCGCCACCCCTACCTCAAGCTGGAGTTCATCAAAGGCTGTTCACTTGATAGAGTCATCAAGCCAAGGATCACCGACGAAGAACGTGTCAAGCGAGTCGCACAAATAGCCTACCTCGCCAACACGATCAGCCAGCTCCATTACTACCAAATTGTACACAAGGACATCAAGCCCAGGAACTTGCTCCTGTGCCAGAATCCGGCGCACAAGAACAACCATAAGATTTTGCTCTGCGACTTCGGCTACGCCCAGGCCAAGATGCGCGAAACCGTCACCGAAGGCGGCGGACTTTCATCGCCAAGCTACAGCGCTCCCGAACTCGCCCAGTCCAGTGAAAACATAACCTGCGCCGTGGACTACTTCAGCTTTGGCGCCGTGATGCACGAATACCTCACCGGCGTAAAGCTCTACCCCAAGGCAAAGGACATCTACACCGAAGAAGGCCGCCTGATCACCAAGCGCTACATGGAATACATCGAGAACGGACGCGAAAACGTATTTGACGACGAGCGCTTCCCGGAAATCCATGAATGGATCGACGCCCTCACGACCTTCGACGCGAACGAGCGCATGAAAAAGAGTCCAAACCTCTTTGCCCTCGCCCACAAGCTCCGCGAAGAAGTGAACGCGCTCGGCTACAGCGACGTCAACACCGACTTTTTGTGGAATCAGCTAAACGAGTACGGCCAGCAGCGTACTTTTTAACACGCATTTATCCCCCACCTCAATAGCATTTTACTAGTGATTTGTTTATATTCACTAGTATGAAGAAAATATTGAGTATAATTCTAAACCCGTTCCGGTTTTTCAAGTTCCATCACTACGTGACGCTATTAGCACTAGCCGTCCTTGGAATTTTCAACTTCCAGACGACCTTCAACCCGACGATTCAAAAGATCCGTCAAGAAAAGGATATCCACCAGTCGTTTGACAAGTGGTGGGAGGAGGAACGCGCCCAGGAATTCAAGAACGTTGGACTCACGCCCGACGAGACTATCAAAAATCAGGAGTTCGAACTCTACAGGGAGCGCTACCAGATCGAGAACCCGACACCAATCATCGAAGACCGCATCGAGGAAATGAAGGGAGAATTCCTCGACTGGTGGGAAAATCAGGGCGGCAAGGAACAATACGCCGCGGAGCACGGCAGCTTTCCGACCGACAAGCAATACGAGGCCGAACTCAAAAAATGGATCTATAAATATACGGACAAATTCCTCCGCTACCGTTGGGCATACCAGCCTAGCCGAGGCAACACCGAAAGCTGGCTCACGTGCAGCCTACTGTTCCCAAGCGCATGGTCCTATATTTTCTTCGTCGTATTTTTCATGTTTGCGCTAATGCAGCTCGAAAAGCGCTGGAACGCATTCTTCGTTTACGTTTATGCAGTGGTAATCGCAATTATTAGCGGGTTCTTTGTCGATTTGCTTGTAAACACATCGTTCTTTGGGCAGTTCGCCACACAGCGTTACATGGGCGTAAGCCTGATGATTTGCTTCTTGCTTGGGGCTAACGTATTCGACAAGGAGAAAGACGCCATTCCGTCTTATGTCAGCAAGATATCGCAATTGGCTCTCGTCGGGAGCATGGCTATAGACTGGTTCCTCAATCCGGGAATTTTCAACGCCGTCACAGTAGAATCCCCGATATTCTTTGCGCTTGGCGGACTGGCAGGCTACTACATGCCGCACCGTTCTGACGAAATCGCAAAGCCAAAGCAGGTGGTACAAAGTACAGAAGAATCGCTTTCGCCCGGAGAACGCATACGCAACATGATTAGCGACGGGCTTGACGCCGCAAACAACGGCGAAACAGAAAACGCAGCAAGAATGTTGCGGTACGGGTTCACGGCACTTTTGCAAGAGGACCCCGTCAAGTTCTATGAAGTAAAAGACGCCGCCAACAGAATTGCAGGCTGCTACGCCGAAATTCCCAGTACGCAATGGATCGAGTGGGGCGCAATAGCCAAGCAAAAGAACATTCCAGAAGCGGCTATAGTGCTACTCGAAAAAGGAATCACAAAAGAAACGGATGCAAGCCTATTGCGTCGTGCGCACTTCGACATCGGCGAACTCCGTATCCAGACAAAGTCCGAAGTCAATGCTGCAATGGAGCACTTGAGCAAGGTCATCAAGGAAAACGACATCGACATGCTCGCCGAACAAGCCAAGAAGCTCATGGAAACCGGCAAGGACATCCTAGTGCAAATGGCCTACGCCGCCCCCAAACAGTTTAAAGTGTCAAATTAGCCAGTCACCCCGGATGTATTCCGGGGCAGCCACTTTCCAGAAAGACGATGCGGATTACTTCACAACAAACTTCTTGGCGGCAAAGCCTTGAACTTGCACGAGGTAGAGTCCGCTCTTGAGCGCACTCAAATTGAGCGATTCATTCATGCTCTGGGCAGTCTTTTGCATATGCACATTGCCACGCACATCAAGAATCTTGATGGACTTGCCCACGACAGAACGCGGCAAATTCAGCGAGAGCATCTTGCCGGCAAGCGACATGCCGAACTTCGCCATAGCCACAGACTTCGAAAGTCCAACAGAGAATTTCACTGGCTCAGTCACTTCGTCATAGCGTTCCACAAGCGCCATCAAGAACCAAGTGCTATGCGGCAACCACTGTTCGTCCCAGCGCCACACCTGCCAAGATTCCTTCATAGAATCAAAGCCCACAGCAGCAACGCCGTCGTCAGTCCAGGCAATGCCCGAGCCATCCTGATTCTTGCCGGTAATGCCATTAGCAATGCCACCTTCAAGCGTTGCATCATATTCAGACTGGCCATCATACTTTTGCGGGTTCTTTGTTCCCTTGCCATACATCATACAAGTGCCATATGGGTTCTTACCCAAGATCCAGTCGAGCTGATCCGTAGCATATTTTTGCACATCATCCGGATCAAAGTCCCTGTCTTCACGACCAATAACGCGCATCGCATACATCATTGCCGCAGAAAGGCTTGCAAGGCGAGCATCTTCGCCCTGCCACCAATAATTACTTTCGTTATCGTGCGGGATAAAGAACCCATCCTTGATAACCCCATTAGTCTTGTAAGTCTGGCGGGCATAACCAAACGGATTATCAACCTTATTCGTAATTTCAACGAGCCAGTCAAAATGAGACTTAATGGCATCACGAACATTAACGAGAATATAGTTATCGCAGCCGCCACCAATCATACTCAAACAGACCCAGTAAGGAACGGAGATACCACGAACTACAACACGGTCATCCTTTTCAATAGCGCCAACAACCTCGCTATAACGAGCAAGGGCAACCAACGGAAGACCAGCATCGCTTGCATGCCAGAACGGACGCGTCTTTGCATCGTCACTCCAGAAATAGCCATCTACACTGACAAGAAAAGATAAATGTTCGGCACGGTCATAAGCATCTTCCAAATACTCCTGTTTTTTTGTAGCCGCATAAAGTTCCGTCGCCGCCAAAAGCGCCGTGTAATCGTCGATGATATTTTCCTTGTGGTCATCGCAGTAAGCGCAATCGCCGCCAATGCTCTGCTTTTCGGACAAATGCTTGTAAGCCTTTTCCGCCGCCGCCAAATACTGTTCGCTTGTAAATTCGCCCTTCAGCTTAAGCCTAGCTGCGCTTGCGAGACCGGCAATCGCCATGCCGCCGCCTTCGCGGAAAGCGGTCTGGTAATCAGCACTCTTGATGCCATCAGAACCAGAGAATGCGCAAATTTCGCGCTTGCCCAAAGGCGAACCCCAGTTATCAAAAACCGTCATGTAGAAGAAACCTTCTTCAGAGAGCATGCGCACCAAAAAGTCCGCACCGTAAGCCGCTTCATCAGCCGTTTTTGCCTTTGTCACAGTCGAACCAAGCAACTTCGGGATGCGTTCCGAAGCAAAAGCAAGCGACCAAACCGTCAAAGGAATCTGCTGCGGATTCAAATAGTTCGCATAAGACAAATGCGAAAGGTATTTGCTCACGTCACCGCTGGCATCGTACCAGCCGCCATGAACATCCACCTTTTTGCCGGAATTATAAATTCCCATGCTCTTGTCCCAGCCTTCAACCGTCGGGTCATCGGCACGGTCATCATAGAGGTAATTGAGCACTGATGCAAGTGTATTTGCAGCCAAAGCGTTTTCGCCCACAGTAAACTCGCCCGAATTCTGTGGCTGCCCATTCTCGGAAACCTGGAGCGTGTACTTGCCCGCCGTAAGGCCCGTCAAGTCCGCCACATAAAACTTGCCATTATTGAGCCAGTTGTCCGGATTCGAACCCGCCGACAACTTACCTGTCTTCACAGCGGTCCCGCCCGACATCACGCTAAATTCGGCACCATCAGTAAGATTATCACTCTTGACTATCACGGAAATCGGCTGACCGACATCATAACCGACCTGGTTGTAGAAAAACTTGGTTTCGGCAGAAGCGACACCCGCGCTCAAAAGAACAGCGGCAGAGAAAATTGGGGAAAGCTTATGTATATGCATGCGCTAAATATAGATTCACGATGATTTTTGGAAAAGTAAAATTATCCTCATACGAAGCCGTCAACCCAGTTAAGTTTTGCGTTCATTTAACGCATATATAGCGTAGAATACAAAATTAACCATTTACGGCCCAACCAAGAAGCTTTATAAAGCCATCTAAAATCGCAATTTATTATAGGGGTTTTATAGCAACCAAGTCAAAACGAGAAAGCTTTCCGAGGATTTTTCGACCAAAAAAAACACCCGAAAAAAGCCCATTTCCACGCTTTTAACGCAATATTTACGTTAAATATCAAACATTTTCTAGCTGCTTCAAAAATTTTATTGACCGATCAAATTTTAAAACCTATGTTTGCGATGTAATTGAAAAACGACTGAATTCTTCGCGATTTCATCGCTCAGAACGACGTCTCAGACAACAACCTCAACCAACGACGACCGCGATTTTCGAAACAACAATCACCTTTCGTCTCTCGTCTTTCGTCTAAAATCTAAACATGTACTACGAAACCATTAAAGTTCTCGACTGCACGATCCGCGATGGCGGCCTCGTCAACAAGCACGATTTTTCTCTTGAATTCGTGCGTAGATTGTACACACTCCTTTCCGCAGCCGGCGTAGACTACATGGAAATGGGCTACAAGAACTCCCCGGAACTCTTCGACCCCAAGGAATACGGTCCGTGGAAATTCTGCGAAGACGACCTGCTCTGGAAAGTCAAGGATGGCATCGAATCCAAGATGAAGATGGCCGTGATGGCCGACGTGGGCCGCGTCAACATGGACGCCGTGAAGCCTGCCTCCGAAAGCCCGTACCAGATGTTCCGCGTCGCAAGCTACGTCAAGAACATCGACAAGGGCATCAGCATGGTGAACGCCTTCCACGACATGGGCTACGAAACGACGCTTAACATCATGGCAGTAAGCCGCGACCGCGGCCCGGAACTTGACGAAGCCCTCCACCAGGTCAACGAAGAATGCAAGGCCGACGTGCTTTACCTCGTCGACAGCTTCGGCGCCTTCTACCAGGAAGACATCGATAAGGAACTCGCCCGCTACAAGGGCATCGTGAAGAACAAGAAGTTCGGCTTCCACGGCCACAACAACCAGCAGCTCGCCTTCAGCAACACGATCCAGGCCATCATCAACCACGTCGATTACCTCGACGGTTCCGTGTCCGGCATGGGCCGTGGCGCAGGCAACTGCACCACCGAACTCCTCCTCAGCTTCCTCAAGAATCCGAAGTACGACTTGCGCCCGGTTCTCGACGCCTACGAAGAACTGTTCCTCCCGTTGCAGCAGAAGTACGAATGGGGCTACATCATCCCGCAGATGATCACGGGCATGCTCAACCGCCATCCGCAAGACGCCATCGCCGTCCGCAAGACCGAAGACCGCGACCACTACCGCAAATTCTACGAAAAGATGGTCAACGACTAAAAATTCGCAAATCGGCAAACATTCATTTATACAAGAATCCCGCTCCGACTGGAGCGGGATTCTTTGCAATATTCAATAATTTCGAATTATTTCAAAATCACATTCTTCGCGTTCACCATGCCGTTCTGTTCAATCTTCACGATATAGCGACCGCTCGGGACCGTTCCAGAATTCCACTTGATCTGGTGATCGCCCGGCTGGAGGCTCTTTTCGATGACATCAGCAAGAACTGCGCCGTTGATGCCGACAACAGAGACTTTCACATCGCCAGCAGACTTAAGTTCAACAGAAACGATACCGCGGTTCAAGCCCTTAACAGCCGGAGCAGCCGGAGCAGCGGCAACCATCGGCATGGATCCTTCCACAACAGAGGATTTCTTCAAATCATTTGCAGTGCCAGTCCACTTGATAACATGATACGTCGTATTATCTTCGCCATTCATAATATTTTTCATTTTCTTCACAATACGATTTGGCGTTGATGACGGATAGCACCAATAATCAGAATTACCTTCTTGCGTGAACCCACCGCCCATAACAACAGGCAAATACTTCATCGTATACCATTCCCAATGGTCATTCCTGTTGTCTTCATCATCTATAAAAACTTCGCTATGCTTTACTTTTGAGCTAACCTTCTTCATATCAGGATTTGCAAAGACCCCGTATTTATCACCATTGTTTTTATCAAACGACGGGTATTGTTTGCTAGAAGATTCATCGGCAGGAACAAAGCAATAAACCAATGTCGCATTATTATTCACAACATTAGGATAGATATTCCCCGAATGAGAATTTGCATTATGCGAATCTTCCGTATCATGATGACGCATAAACATGTATGTGCCCGCCGGACATTCTTCATCCAGTGCTAAAACAGCATAATCATAAGAAATTTTCGGCATAGAACTAACGTTCAAAGCACAATAAGTAAAAACAGCATGACCACCAAGAGAAATTCCTGGAGGATTCGGGTCCGTATTGTTTTTAACACCCGTCCTATTATGGCTATCTTCCACATCAAGATCTATCTTGATTTGTTCTTTGCACTTAAAGTTCGCGTCCTTTTTCAAGACACCAATTCTTGTTGCAAAGCTTGCGCTAGTCAAGCAAGCCAAAGCGATTACTAGATATTTACTTTTCATACTTTTTCTCCTTCATTTTAAAAAGTACATATAATATAATTTATACAAACGTAAATGTAAATAAGCTAAAAATACTACAAAAAGCTTACATACAAAAAATTGTATCACAACGTATCATAACAATCAAATCAAGCAACTTCCATATCAGCAAACAAAATATTTTAAATAAAATTTCATAAACAAAGTTTTAAAAATAAAAAAAAAAAATTGTAACAACAAAAAAGACTCCTTGCATAAACAAAGAGTCTTTTTGATTAAAGCAATTAAGAAGTCGTTTATTTTACTTCAAAATCACGTTCTTGGCGTTTACCATACCGTTCTGTTCGATCTTCACGATATAGCGGCCGCTCGGAACCATTCCAGAATTCCACTTAATCTGGTGATCGCCCGGCTGGAGGCTCTTTTCAGTGACATTCGCAAGAACTGCGCCGTTAATGCCGACAACAGAAACCTTCACATCGCCAGCAGACTTGAGTTCAACAGAAACGATACTGCGGCTCAAGCCCATAACAGCCGGAGCAGTCGGAACAGCGGCAACAAGCGGAGTTTCAGAAGAAGCCGGAGTTTCCACAGCGCTCTTATAGAGGTCATAGAACATGTGGCTGGTCCAGCGAGTCACACGATACGTTGTATTCTTAGAGCCATTCATAATCGCATCTATCCCATTTTGAACATATAGTGGTAAAGACGATTTTCCAAGCCATTTGTTTTTATTGTTGCTATCTTCATCATCTATATAAAATTCATAATGAAACGAACGCGTTACATTAAAATCGGCGAAAAGGCCATTGCTCCAATGGAACGGCCACTTCGCCGTAACATAATCATTCTTCGGCACGTAGCAGAAATAAAGCGTGACATCGCGACCCACTTCATTAACGCCCACATACCCCGTAGACGAGTTATGCCCACCATCTTGGGTATCGTGATGACGGCCATACCTATACGACCCTGCAGGACATTCGTTGTCCAAAGACAGCACCGCATAATCAAACCTAGCCTGCGGCAAGCTTTCCCTATCTCCCGTACAAAAATTAAATTCAACGCCACCATTACGGAATGTCACGCCCGCTTTTGAAGAAGCGAGATCACCTAAACGGACACCACTTTGGTCGTTACTATTTTCCGTATCGATAAATATGGAAAACGGATTGCTGCACCAGCCCGAGGGAGCCTCAGCATTCAAGAAACCAATAAGCTTTGCAAAGCTCATCGACGCAGCAAGCAATACTAATGGATATATTTTATTCATTTATTTTCTCCTTAAAACAACAATACAAATAATATAACAAAATAAATTTATTTTCAACAATAAAAAAATTTATACAAATTCACTCACGTAAAAAAACATAAAACAAACAATAAAAAAAAGACTCTTTGCACAAACAAAGAGCCTTTCCATTAAAAGCAATTAAGAAGTCGTTTAAATTACTTCAAAATCACGTTCTTTGCATTCACCATGCCATTCTGTTCGATCTTCACGATATAGCGGCCGCTCGGAACCATTCCAGAATTCCACTTGATCTGGTGATCGCCCGGCTGGAGGTTCTTTTCAGAGACATTTGCAAGAACGGCGCCATTAACGCCGACAACAGAAACCTTCACATCACCAGCAGACTTGAGTTCAACAGAAACGAGACTGCGGTTCAAGCCCTTAACAGCCGGAGCTGTCGGAACAGCAGCAACCATCGGCATGGATTCATCCACAACGGAGGATTTCTTCAAATCATTTGCAGTGCCAGTCCACTTGATAACATGATACGTCGTATTATGCAAGTCATCCCAGCTCGAATAAAGCAGAGAATATATATCCATCATAAAGTTATAAACAGCCTGCGCTTCAGGATACTGTAAAGAATGGTCAATATCTTGGCTTACAAGATCGGAGGCCGTGAAATGGAATTCATCACCATTCGAGTTATTACTATCCTCATCGTCAATAAATATTTCCGAATGTGCAATTTTATTTATTTTTGAGGAACCCCTTGAGAAAACGCCATACTTAATATCGACAGGGTATTTCACCTTAGAAGTGTCATTTTTAGGTACATAGCAATATTCCAAAGTAGCGTTATCATTGACCACACTGGGGCTTATATTGCCGCTATGACTATTTCTATTGCGAGTGTCTTCCGTATCATGATGATGAGAGAACGCATAAGATCCTGTAGGACACTTATTGCCTAACCTCAACACAAAATAACTATACGGAACTCTAGTAAGAGAGTTTACATTAAGGACGCAATACGTAAATTTGGCATGGCCACCAAGAGTAATTCCTGGAGGATTCGGATCCGTATTATTTTTAACACCCGTATGGTTGTGGCTATCTTCAACATCAAGATCGATAAGGACCTGTTCACCAGGGCAACTACCCGTGTTCTTAAGAACGCCAATTCTAGCACCAAAGCACATACTTGCGGCCAGCGGAATTAAAATAAATAACTTATTCATATTATTCTCCTTTCAAATAAGTTATACAAAGTATAGTAATACTTTATTTTACTTGCAATACAAACAAATAAATAAATTTCATTTTACATTAAACTTTATCAAAAAAAAAGGTAATTTATCATTTACGAACAACAAAATCCACACAAAATATTCACAACAACAAAAAAAAGCACGACAACAGCCGTACTTTTCAAAAAAAAACACATTTTTCAGCAATTTAGAGGTTACAGACCTTCAATTTCGAGCAATGACGCCATGTCGCTGGAATTGATTTCGAAATCAAGCTTGGCATTTTCGCGGATACGCTCCTCATGCACGGATTTTGGAAGCGGTAAAAGTCCGAGCTGCAGCACAAAGCGGCTTGCAAGCTGCGGCACCGTAACATGGTATTTTTCGGCCATCGCACAGACTTCAGGCACTTTCAGGAGGCGCCCCGTTGCATTCGGCGAATAAGCTTCCACCAGAACCCCCGTCTGTTCGCAAAAATCAATCAATTCCGTCGGCACATGCCCGATGTGGACGCGAATCTGGTTCACCGCAGGTATCACGCGGGCACTCGCCAGTAAATTATTCAAGTCGTCAATTTCAAAGTTAGAAACGCCAATTGCTCGGATTTTACCCGCCTCGTAAGCTTCTTCAAGGGCTTTCCAGACTTCGAGATTTTCCTTAAAATAGCGATTTCCGCCGATTGAACCCATCTCGGCCCACGGGCGCGGAGCATGGATCAGCATCATGTCGATATGGAACGCGTCTAAGCGGTCCATCGATTCCTGAATGCAGCGAACCGCATCATCGTAATTTTTGACTTCGGCAGGGATTTTCGTCGTGATAAAAACGCTTTCACGGTGGATTCCAGTCGATTTCAGCGCCGTTTTGAGACCTGCGCCGACCCCCGCCTCGTTTTCATAGGCAATTGCCGTATCGATATGGCGGTAACCCGCATCTATGGCAGTGGCAACGACGGTTGCAGCCACGTCATTTGGCGTTTGCCATGTCCCTAGAGCTATTTTGGGGATACGCTGACCGTTGTTCAGCTTGTAAAATTCTTCGAGTATCATATCCAACCTCACAACTTATTCTAAACTAATATAAATAGAAACACGAATCTCGCAAGGTAGATTCGTTAAAGTGCTAATACCACTTTGGAATATTTACTAGTGTGAAAGCCGCTTCGCGGCAGTTCCAAGTTCTGAGTTACTAGTTACTAGAGAATTTCATATTAAGAATTCTAGTAACTACTAACTATTAACTAGTAACTGTGCCGAAGGCTCTAAGTAATTACTTCTCTATAGTCTTGATGTCGCCTTGGGCGGCGCGTTTGGCGTTGTAGGGGTCAATATGAACGAGGGCATCGACGACGTTTTCGTTTGAATCGATGAGCAACTGTTCGACCTCTTCGGCTACGTCATGAGCATCTTTCAGCGTCATTCGGTCATCCACCACGATATGCACGTCCACATGCAAGTCGCTCCCGACATAACGCGAACGGAGTCCATGCAAACTGATAACTTTCGGGTGAGAAAGCGCCAAATTACGCAATTTTCCAAGAACATCCGGGTCCGCACCGCGGTCCACGAGCTGTCGAAGCCCCGGAGCCGCAATTTCAACGGCGGAATGCATAATGAAGAACGCCACAACCAACGCACCAACGGAGTCCGCAAACCACAGCTGAGGGAGCAAAATGGCGAAAACGACCGCCACAAGCACAGGGATCGAGCTGAAGGAGTCGCTACGGTGGTGCCAAGCGTTCGCTTCGAGCACCTGACTGCGGATTTTCCGCCCCGCATTTCGCGTATAGCGGAACAGGATCTCTTTCACAATAATGGACACAAGCGCCATCACAGCAACGACATTTTCCGGATGTGAAGCTTCGCCCGCCAAAAGGGCAATTACAGCCTTATACCCGATACCCACACCAACAGCGGCTACAGCAAGGCCGATTCCAATCGTAATTAGCGTTTCAAAACGGCGATGCCCGTACGGATGTTCCGCATCTGGCGGGGAATTCCAGAAATGACTGCCCACAATAACAGCAACATCCGTCACAAAATCCGATGCACTATGGACCGCGTCTGCAACTAGAGCTTGAGAATTGCCAACAACGCCCACAACAAACTTAGCAATAGAGAGCGCGGCGTTCCAGCCAAGCCCAACCCAAGTCACTTTGCGAACTTCTGCACTGTCATCTTTTTTGCGTACGCGAGTCATGACCTTTAAGCTAGAAAATTTGCAACCTTACGTGCTCCCAAATCATCAAAATTGCTGTAATAAAAAATCAATGTTACTATTTTTCTAATGCATATGAAAAAACTCTTGAAAATCATCATCGTTATCGCCGTTTTGGCAGGGGTCGCCCTCGGCATCAAATCGTACTTCTTTAACGACGAATCCGCCAATCAGGCGGGCGCCCTCATCAGTACCAAAGTGGTGACAGATACCATCAAGACAACAATTTCGGCCACAGGCACTTTGGAACCCGTTGACCAAGTGGAAGTCGGCACCCAGGTTTCCGGCGACATCGCTAAAATCAACGCCGATTTCAATTCCAAAGTCAAGAAGGGACAAGTCATTGCCGAGCTCGACAAGTCCAAGCTGCAATCGACATTGAAACAGGCTCTGATTTCGTACAAGAGTGCCGAGAACGACCTAAAGTTTAAACAAAGTACTTACGACCGTGTAAAGAAGCTCGCCGAAAGCAAGAGCGCAAGTGCGGTCGAACTGGAACAGGCTGAATACAACCTAAACGCAGCCAAGCTTTCCGTAGAACAGCGCCAGAACGAAGTGGCGCAGGCCCGCTTGAACCTCAGCTACGCGACCATCAAGAGCCCGATTGATGGTGTCGTCTTGAAACGCGCTGTAGATGTAGGCCAGACGGTTGCCGCCTCCATGAGTACGCCTACGCTGTTCATCATCGCAAAGGACTTGGTACAAATGAAGGTCATGGCTGCAGTAGATGAAGCGGACATTGGACAAGTTAAAGCCGGGCAGCGAGTTACATTTACCGTCGACGCTTTCCAGAACGATATTTTCAACGGCACCGTACAAGAAGTCCGCTTAAATCCGACGACCACGAGCAACGTGGTGACCTATACCGTCGTGATTACCGCCGAAAATCCAGAACAGAAGCTTTTGCCGGGCATGACCGCCACCTGCACGATTGTCACGCAAGAAATCACGGACGCAGTCACAATTCCCGTCAAGGCGCTCAAATTCAAGCCCGCCGAAGGCACTCCGATGATGGACCCGAAGGATATGCCGCGCCCGGAACGTCCGAAGACCGCCGAAGCTGGCGACAACTTCCCGCCACCGCCTCCCGGCATGGGACCGGGTAGCGCACCGGGCACAGGCGCCAAGAAAAAACACAAGAAGCCAAAACTTGAAGGCGACCACGTCTGGATCAACATCAATGGAAAGGCAGCACCGCGTCGCGTGAAGATTGGTCTTAGCGATGGCGTGAACGTCCAGATTCTCAAGGGCCTTTCCGTCGGCGATTCCGTGGTCACAAGCCAGGAAACAGCAACAGCAAAAGCTCGCAAGTCGGATGCCGCAAGCCCGTTCATGCCGCAGAGACCCGGAAAGAAGAAGAAATAATCGGCAAAACGTCATTCCGAGTCCATTAGGACGAGGAATCCAGTTATTTCTAGCGAATAATTTTACTGGATGGGGCCAAAGCCCCAACTCCTTGGCTCGGTCATAAAAATATATAAGCGTAATCGGAATTGTATGGATCCTCCTAACGGAGGATGACCGTGGACGCAACTCTCGCCTTCCTTATTACTCTAAAACGTACTTAAAATAAACGTCCAAAAGCGCTGAACCCCAGAGGTAAATAATTGGGGCGGCAATGGCGAGGAACGGTCCGAAAGGAATTTGCCCGGCGTCCTCGCTGTTCTTGTTTTGGGCATTTTTTTTCGCGGCAAGCATCCCGTACGGGACCATCACCACGATTCCAAGCAGAGCCGCAACTAGGAGCGTTTCGACAGCACCCGTCACGCCCATCAGCGCGCCATACCCCGCTAAAAGCTTGACATCGCCAAAGCCCATTGCATCTTTCTTGAGCACTTTAGTCGCAATCCAGCCGAGCAGATAAAGCCCGCCACCCGCAACAACGGCCCCAATCAAGCTCTGGAGAGGCGTCACGCCACCAGGAACGAGCGAAATCAAAAGCCCAGCGACAATTCCGCCCACCGAAATGGAATCAGGAATAAGCTTGTACTTGCAATCGACCGCGCACACAGGGTAAGCGCCAAGCAAAAGCCAGAACATTGCAGCCGCATCAGCCCAAACCACAGGAGACAAGACCGGTCGCGAAAAATCCGTTCCGAAGCCAGCCGCCGCATAAAGCGCAAGCGCCCCAAGCAACCCACAAAGGCTCTCGCCAATCGGATAAATCACGCTGATAGGTTGTTTGCAGCAAGCGCTCTTGCCACGCAGCCAAAGCCAGCCTACAATCGGCAAATTGTAGCGGATCGGGATCCTCTTTTTACAAAGCGGGCAATGCGATGGCGGGTTAATCAGCGAAATTCCGCGCGGCATGCGGTAAACAATGACATTATAGAAGCTCCCGACACAGGCGCCAAGGCAAAAAAACACGATCAACCAATACCAAAGTGGAATTTCTTGCATAAAATCCTCGTCTTTTCCGGAATATAATTATAATTTAGTTAAACATTTATCTAACACTTGGAGACCCCATAATGAATATTGAAATTGCCGCTATCTGTGATGCCGCCACCGCCAACGATGCCGGTGGACGTTTGAACATCCTGGGTGCATTTGACCGAATTTTCGCTAAGTTCCCGCTTGTGATCCCGCAGTGTTCTGCCGCTTTCCGCTTGCGCTACCAGCGTTCCGAAGCAGGCACACACCAGTTGAGCCTTTCAATCGAAGACGTTGTTGGACACGCCGTTGTACCGCCGATGCAGTCCGAGATCGAACTTTTGCCAGTCGTCCAGGGCTTTGACACCGCTGCCGTGAACATGGTTTTGAACATGCAGCGTTTGCAGTTCAAGCGCCCGGACAAGTACATCGTGCGCCTCGTCGTGGATAACGAAGAACTTGCCACGCTCCCGCTTTACATTCTCGAAGACCCGCGTCTCGCCCAGCAGAAGCAGCCTCCTCAGGCTGACGAAACCGGCGTTGACGGCAGAGCATAATCAGACGAGAGACTAGAGACGAAAGACTAGAGAGCGTCGGGTATCTAAGCCCGGCGTTTTTTCTATTTTAAGACTTAACTGGATGTGGCAAGCCCCAACCTCTTTGGCTCGGTTATATCCATGCAAGCACGGCTGCAACGCTCGCCTTCTGAGGTTGTCTTCGCTTCGCTCGGAATGACGTAATTCAACAATCATTTTTATCTTAATAAAATGTACTCTAGTTCTTTTAAAATTTTCGTTCCATTCATCGCCGCAAGCCTCACCGCATGCAGCGGCATCAACGACAGCTGGGAAGTCAAAGGCGGCGGGTTCCTCAAATACACCATCAACGGCAAAGACCAGATCAAGCAGGAACTCAGCAGAGACGATATCGAAATTCCATTCATCCGGAATAACCACCACTACCTTCAGATAAGAATTCCAATGGAAAGTAGTGAACGCAAGGACCAGCTGAGTATTCTTGTAAACAACCCAAAGCTCGGCAACAACAATATCGTCCCAACATACACGTGGATTCAAGTCCAGGGAACCCCCAAAGCATTTGTCAAAGGAGACAGCAACTACGTCCACATCGACCAGAAAGACGATGCAAAATGGACGGCCAATATCCATTTGCATTTTACGGATTGCAGGCAAGGAAAATGCGACGAAAGCCTCCCCCCGATACTTTTCGAAGGCCGTTTGCATTACTGGATTTCGGAAGACGACCGTTAAAAGCGAACTGAAATGAATTCGCTTCATTTTTTTTGAAAATTATCGTCCTCCACCCTTGACAAAGGGAAATTCTTTTTCTAATATTGGGCTACCTTAATGGTCGATTAGCTCAGTTGGTTAGAGCGCTACCTTGACATGGTAGAGGTCACAGATTCGAGTTCTGTATCGACCACTGAAAAGCCTCGCAGAAATGCGAGGCTCTTTTTTTTGTTTTAAAAAGTGCGGCTCATTCTCAACACCGACAGTGCAACACGCAAGAGCGAGATGCGCCAAGGCGAAACGCGACGGCTATACAAACAGAAAAGCTCGGGAGTTACCCGAGCGAATTTCGTAAATGGCGACCCGACGCGATGGCCAGGGTGACATTCTTAATTACTTAGCGATAGAATCTACCACAACCTTAGCAGCAGAGTCAGCCGGAATGGCGACAGCAGCGCTATCGGCAACCGGAGCAGCAACTTCAGCGGCGGCCGGTTCAGCAGCCTTTTCTGCGGCAGGAGCCGGAGCGGCAACAGCAGCAGGAGCGGCAGCAGCTTCAGCCGGATCTTCAAAGAAGTTCACCTTGGAAAGGCCAAACATCATGATCCAGGAGAGCACAAGACCGCCAACGCCCATTACAATACCTGTAACAGCCATGCCACGCGTATCCGTGTAACCCGTAGCGTGTGCAAGAGCGTTAGGAGGCGTAGAAATCGGGAGGCACATGCCGAGAGAGCTTGCGAATGCGACAGCAACCATCAAGGAGGTCACGCCACCGAGCGGAGCGAGGTTGTCCTTGCAGCTCACTGCCACGACGATGAAGATCGGGACGAGCAAACTAGCCGTGGAGGTATGGCTCATGAAGTTTGCCATGAAAAGGCAGATGAAGCCGCAACCGACCATGAGGACGACCGGGGACCAGGTGTTGAACGGAATAGCGTTGATGAGGTCCTTGGCAAGACCCGTCTGCTGCAAACCGAGACCGAGAGCAAAGCCGCCAGCCACGAGCCAGAGAACGTCCCAGCTCATTTCGTTGAGGTCTTTCTTGGTAATCACGCCCGTCAAAGCAAACACAGCCATCGGGATCATAGCAATCACGTTGTCGTTGAGGCCATGAACATTCTTACCGGTCACCCACAAAAGTACGCAAACAGCAAAGGTAATGTAAACGATGATAGCGCGCGGACTCTTGTCAAAGCCTTCGGCACCTTCGATATCGAGGTTCATTTCCTTCATCTTGATCGGATAGAGCTTGAGGAGCAAAAGCCAAGCGAGGATCATCATAATAATCACATACGGAACACCGAATTCCATCCACTGGCCAAACGAGATGTTGAAACCGCTGGACTGGAGAGCGCCAAGAGCAATGGCGTTAGGAGGCGTACCGATCGGAGTACCCATACCACCGATGTTAGCACCAAGCGGGATGGCGAGGGCAAAAGCAGCTTTACCGCGGTCGTTGGCATCAAAGAGCTTGAGCACCGGGCCGAGGATAGCGAGCATCATAGCAGCAGTAGCGGTGTTGCTCATGAACATGGAGAACACAGCGGTAATAATCATGAGGCCAAGGAGCACCCACTTCGGGTCCTTTCCGAACGGCTTCAAGAGCACACGGGCAAGGTTCTTGTCCATGTTGTACTTGCAAGCGGCAGAAGCAAGGAAGAAGCCACCCAAGAAGAGCATGATGATCGGGTTGGCAAACGTTGCCATGATATCCTTGAACTTGAGCGGTTCAACACCTTCCACGCGGAACGGGATAAGAGCCGAGTTCGAAAGCGTGAGAATCATCAACACGATGACGAACATGGAGGTGGACCAGATCGGGAACGGTTGAAGGATCCAGAAAAGGGCTGCCATCACAAAGATTGCGATGACGCGAATTTCGAGAGTGTTCAACGCGTGGTCACCAACGAAGCCGAGGGCTTCGTACGGGACGAAGAGGGCAGCGATGGCGAGCACCGATGCAATAATGAGTTTGATGAGTTTAGCTTTTGTCATAACGAGCGCAAATTTAGTAATTAAACTTGCGTTCGGCTAGACCGCTATTCAATTCGGAATTAGGAAGTAAGAATTAGGAGTTGTTTAATATGGCGGCTACGCCGCGATTATTTCTATTCCGAACTCCGAAATCCGAATTCCTAATTATCAGTGCACCATGATTCTCGTGACGGCACTAAGGCTTCCGACCTTGACCTTCACGAAGTAGACGCCCTGCTTGGGCTTTTTCATAGCGATGGCGTTCGTGCCCGCATTAGCAGTAGACTTGCCCGTCGCAACGATTCGGCCATCGATACCCACGACGCTAACTTTCACCTTGGCACCGGTGAGCTTGGTGGCTGCATCGAAACCGACGTTCAGGACGTTCGGAGTCTGGTTCACGCGGAGTCCCTTGAGGAGATTCTTCGAGACTCCAGAGACTACTGCACTCTTGGTCACTCGAACAGAGATATTCTTCGCCTTCGACGAGAGCGTCACATCCAGCGGACGGTCTTTTGCAACCTCGACAGTTTCATTATCAACCGTCGCGTATACACGCAAGCCCTTCGCCCAGACGCTTTCGAGACCTTCAAAACTCAAGTGACCATCGCGCATTGTCGTTGCACTCACTTCGAGATCCCATTCAAGGTCGTCAGCGTTCTTTTTCACACTCTTGACCAGGCGTTTTTTACCATCAACAATGGAGAGGTTCACTCGGTCACCCATGCCTGCGGGCGGTTCACCCAAAGTCGAAGCAGTCTTCCCGGCAGCAAGTTCGTTCCAGGAGTCGCGCTTGCCGTTATTGTCCGCCAGGACGACACGGAGATTCCAGTCGTCAGGCGCGGCATTCTTGTTCAAGGACTTCTTTCCATTTTCCTCTTCGAAAACGATGGCAGCCTTCAGCGGAATGCGATACGTCATGGGCTTTTCCGTATGAACCCAGATTGCTTCGTACGGTCCAAGCGTATCCGGTTCTACGTAAGTGCTCGCTTCAGGATCCCACTGGCAGAACTGAAAACCCTTTTCCTTCGGAATTTTCACATACCAGCCAAACGGATTTGCCACAAGATTCCAGCCAGAGAACTTGTTTTCCAGGCGCCAGACAATCTCATCTTTCATGTCAGGAGTTTCTAGACTCATCACCAACGGTTCGCTATCGATAGGGCCGTACCAGTAACCACGAGTGGAATCGAACTTGTCATCCACGCTGAACTTGCGGTACTGCCAATAATCACCGACCGGATTCGTTTCATCCCACCAGAAAATCGATGTCGAGACATCCGAGCCGTTCGCCTGGGCACAAACTTCATTCATTTCACGATAGAACTGGTCATTGTCAGGAGCGTTGCCTCGCTTGACTTCTGACTTCATTTCTTCGCACTGTTCAGCAGCCTTGTCATGCCGCTTACGGGCAAAACGTTCTTCAAGATTAGACAGGCATTCTTCGCCATTGTTTTGGCAGAAGGCATACAGCGAAAGCATCTGCCAGGAAGTAGTGGCGATTTCGCGAGTTTCCATAGACGTGATAGTCTGTTTGTAAGGAATGGAATCAACGCCGTCCCTAAGCATGAAGATTACGGTGTATTCGCCAACAGGTGCCGGGTCGAGGCGCCAAGTTCCGTTCTTAACGTTACCCACCGTTTTTCCATCAATCACGGTATCAAGGTAAATTCCGGCCTGCGAAATCACTTGAATGTGGTAATCCACCTTTTCAGTCATATTCGCAAGCTTGTTATCAAATTCCATACGGAGGGCTTTGCCATCCTGCGTTGCCGTCGGTTCTGCAATATCGAGCAGATACTTTTTGTGCTCTGTACTGCTGGAACTTGATTCGTCGTTGACGGAACCACCGGAACTGTACTTGCCATTACCCGCGCTGCTGCTAGAAGCGTTGCCGTTACCAGCGCTAGAAGAATTGCCACCATTGCCCGCACTCGAAGAACTCGAGGATTCCGAGGTATTTCCGCTGCTAGAACTGCTGGAATTTCCGCAAGCTTTAGTCTTCACCTTGACGGTCAGATCCGCCTTTACATTTGTATAAGTTCCGTCCCAGCTGTCGAAGCACTGGCCTTCGGGCAATTCTAGTTCCGTAGGAGCGGTTGCATCTTTGTTGTATTCAACCGTCTGCGTCTTAAAAACCTTTGTTCCGGCTTCATCCGTAAATTTAACCGTATAAGTGCAAGGAGCGGTTTTGACCTTAATGGTCAAATCAGACTTTACACTTGTATAAGATCCGTCCCAGCTGTCGAAGCACTTGCCTTCGGGCAATTCTAGATCCGTAGGAGCCGTCGCATCTTTGTTGTATTCAACCGTCTGCGTATCAAATATTTTCGTTCCATCTTCATTTGTAAATACAACTGTATACGTGCAAACCTTATATTGGGCAAGAATATCCACCGCAGCCATGATGTGAGTATAGTCTTCGCTCCACTTGTCAAAGCACTTGCCATCCTTCGGCGCAGGAGTTGCAGGAGCCACGGCGGCACCGCCAACTTTCACATTCTGGACATCAACAACTTTATCACCAATTTTGACAGATAGAACAGTTTTACCATCCTTGAACACAACAGGAACCGTCGAGATAATCTGCTCCGTCGATGGAGTTCCAAAGAACGGCAATCCCCCCGCATCATTAGAATAGGCCCACACCATATCTTCGGATTCAGTCCAGGGGCTGTTCAGGAACGCCGCAAAATTTGACGATTCCATATAGTCTTTAGAGACATAGCCGTTATTTTTAGCCGTCAATTCCGTTTTTGCACCATTGCGCACATTATTTGTAGCGGTGAATTCGCCAAAATTGCCCTCTGTAAAGTTCTTAACACTGGAACCATCCGCATCACCAATAGCAGCAACGTTATCTACACCATAATGGAAATTCGAAATAAGTATGGATTCTTTTTGTCCTTGAATTCCCGGGATTTCGCCAAACAGGTAACCCACTTTATTTTTGGGAGCTTCTTCATCAGCTTTTTCAACGGCAAACCCATCAGAAATGTTACCATTCGAATAGGTATTCTTTACAGTTATTGCTTCTGCAGCCCTTGATTTACCAACAAGACCGCCCAAGCTGAAAGTCTTTTTCTCAAAAGATCCGTTTTCGCCATCTAGTTTGTTAAAATGTCCCTTGACCGAGCTTTGTGCAATTTCACCAATCAAGGAACAATCTCCACAGAGGCCACCTACAGAGGCATAACTGTCATATCCAGGAGTACCATAAGCTTCATAATCCACAAGGATCGATTTTTTCGAATTTCTCGGCAAGACCTGGACATCCTTAAACGAGATCTTCGAATCACCACTGCTGATCAACGGGAACTTACCAACAACACCGCCCACATAGGATTCAATACCATCATCGACAACCTTGATGTAGTTTGAAGAACGCAAGCCTTTTACCACAGCCGATGAATTATACGTATTGACCGTACCAAATGCACCGCCAATATAAACCTTCTCCGAAGCTTCGGCTATTTTGATATTCGTTTTCTTTACGTCGTAAGTAATGCCAACGCTTATTTCGTTCTCAGCCACAGCATTTTCATTTCCGGCAATAACAGCCGCACCCACAAGGCCACCAATCGAAGCCGATACATGAACTTCAGCGGTCGACGCAATATCGGGTTCCTTGGCACTCAGATTAATCGAACCCGTAGCCTTTGACTTTGTAAGTGTCAAATACAAATCAGTCGATGACGAATTATTCACATGGTCACACCCTGCATAACCGGCAATGCCACCCATATAATACTGATAAATTCCATTTTTCTTTAAGGCTTCAGTAAACTCGAAATCCGTTACAGAAGCGTTTGATATTTCGAGCTTTCCACTATTGCATATATCACCGTTTCCTATAAGGCCGCCAAGATAAGTAGCTTTAGGCAAAGTCTTTTTGAATATGCTTTGCGAAACCTTCAGATTTTCAATCTTTGCATCCTGGATAATCAAACTTGATTTAGGGTAGTTATTCGAATCAATCCGCTTAACCTCTCCAAGCAAGCCACCCATTGATATACCACCAGCAACAGCAGGTCCCGTCGCTGCGTTTGAGCCTTTGATAGAAATCCTACTGATATTAAATTCTTTGTAGTCTTCATTATTCTGGTTACCCTTGGTGACATACAGGCCAACAAGACCACCCACGCTCGACAAGTCAACAGCAGCCTTGTTTCGGACATCGACCTGCAAGTTGATGTTGTCAAAAGAGGTTTGGTAAGCGACACCGGCAAGACCGCCGACAAGGGCCTTGTAACCTTTTGTATATGAAATATTGCAGCCTTCACATTCACCAACATAGCCATCGGTCACCGCAATTTCATTTGAAACATTTACTACGTTATTAGTTCCAAATGACCAAAAACTCGAAATCAAGGATTCTTCAATGACCCCAGCAAGACCACCAGCTAGCGGCCCCTGAATAACAACATTGTTAAAATCAACGCCTTCCACCCTGCTGTTATAAATTTTTCCAGCAAGCGCCCCAACAGGGTAATACTTAGTTCCCAAGTCAGAAGGGTTCTCTGTCGAAGTCACAAATTGCACATCTGAAAAAGCCACGTTCTTAACGATAGCATTAGAAATCTCCTTAAACAAGCCTACCGAGGAACCCGTCTGGTCATCGATGGTCTTGCAGAGATTTGAAATAATATAGCCGCTACCATCAAATACCTTTCCTGTAAAATCAGGCGCGAAATGATCTTCTACGCAGACCCCGGCTTGAAGCTCATGGAAATCAAGATCAGACGCCAAGACCAAGGTGGATGACTGTTTCAGATCGGGATCGGGATTTGTTCTCCATCGAAATCCAAACTTGTTCCCACCAAGATCCATACGAAGTACTTTAACGAAAGCATCCGACACGGGGAAATCAGCCTTCACCTGCGCAAAATTGACGCATTCAACGCCATCCTCATTTACCGATCCGATGGTACATTTTTCATTTTTCTGTTTCAGGTAAAGAGCGTTATCTGCGGCGCTATAGCCAAGATTCAAATACACGGACTTGGCCCAATTCAGCGGGGGTTCCGCAGCAAGTGCAGACATCGGGATAGCCAAACCTAAACCAAGCAGCAGACGTGTTAAATAATTCATTCAAGCCCTCTAAATTTTTTGCGCGCTAATGACAGATTACAGCGAGCCTCTCTGCCTGTAAAAATACCTTTTGTAGCAACTTTTGCAAGCGCAATGCAAACAAAAAATATCATTTGTGACTATAAACACGATATGAGGAAATTCTCATATACATCATTTGCAAGCTTCGATTTCTATTGCTAAATTGAAAACAGTCATTCAAGCATTTCATAGGAGCAAAAATGATAAAAAAGGTCATTCTCTTGGCAGCTGCGATTGCCACATCCAGCTTTGCAACGTGGGATTACTTTAGCCTCCTAGACGGGAACCAGGGATCCGTCAAGGCCGGGCTTTATTACGACATGGATAACGACTGGTCTCAAATGGGTCTCAAAGTCGGTGCACGAATGAACATAGCACCAAAAGTCGAACTTTCCATCCAGAGTTTCGGTTTCCAGTTCTGGGGCGAAACTGAATGCGACGCCTGCGCTGAAGGCGGCTATGGGCTTCGCGACTTGATCATCGGAGCGCGCTACGCCTTAGATCCGGAACTATACTTCTTCCTTGACTTCAATCTCCCCATTGGACGCGAAAGAAACGATGGAACGACACCTCCAAGCCAAGGCGAAATATTCCTTTACTTTGGCGCCCAGCACAACAAGGCCATCGACGCGATAAAGGGAGCCTCCTACGGTACTGAAGCAGGTATTTTCTGGGGATTCGAGCATCACGACCTGGAAAGAGGTCTTGAACTGCACCTGGGCGCAGAATTCGACTACAAGCTTCCTTCGGCGCCATTGACGCTTTTAGTCGGCACTCAGTTCTGGCTGCGCATTTTTGAATCCGAAGACCACGACAAGGACTTGCGCGACGACTGGTCTGACCAGTGGAAATTCTGGGTTGGTGCAAACTTTGAACTCAACAAGAACATTGCGCTCAACGGTCAAATTATCCTCCGTAGCCAGGACCTGAACCACCGTAAAAACAACGAAGGCTTCCGCGAGGTCCCTATGGAAGGCGACGCCCTCGGATTTGCGCTTGATATGGAATTCAAGTTCTAATTTTTCCCGGTCAATTTCACTTTAAAACCAGTCGATTTTTCGGCTGGTTTCTTTTATTTTACATAACATCATTTTTCCCTATAGTTTTTAATTATATTTGCCGCAAAACTCATGTATGGAGATGTTATGTTAAGAAAAATTCTTATGGGTGCAGCTGTACTCGCTACATCTAGCTTCGCAACTTTCAGCAACTTCCCAGTCCCTGCCGCACAAAGCGGCGAAGTCAAAATCGTCTCGGACTTCACGATGCAAGGCGACTGGAAGGATCTCGGTCTTTCTGCAAAAGGTCGCTTTGTTCCGGTCCAGAACCTGGAACTCTATTTGAAACTCCCCTTTACGGTCGTCACCCGTTGGGAAGGCCATGATGCCGACAAGGAAGGCATGAAGAACCTGACTTTTGGCGGACGTTACCAGATTATCTCGACTGTAGCCGCTTTCCTTGACGTAACTTTTCCGACCGGCAAGGACGCCATCAACGATGACGGATTTAACTTCTACTTTGGCGGACAGTACTCCAAGGACTTTGGAGCCGTAGCTCTCGGTTCTGAAGTTGGACTCACAATCGTCACCGAAGGCAGCAACCACAAGAAGCCGCCGATGGTATTGAGCCTCAATGCAGAACTGGACCCCAATGTTTCTCCGGTTGTAACCCCGTACTTCGGCGCAACAATGAATATAATCTTGACCAACCCGCAGGCTAACGGGCACAAGGACGGCGAGACCAGCGGCGATGTCGGCATATCTCCGTATGTAGGCGCCAACATCAAAATCAACCAAATGTTCTCCTTTGACGTAAGCGCTTCGTTCACCTTGGGCGATGACTATCTTGCCGCTACATGCGATGGCAATACAAAAACGCCGATTACATTGTCCGCCTCGTTCAACGCAAGCTTCAAATAAATAGTTTTAAAGGCTCACTACTAATATGTATGTGAAAAGTCCCGGCTATGCCGGGACTTTTGCGTTACGAGACTGACGAGATGGAGATGCCCGCGCAGTGGCGGGCATGACAAACGCTGGAGGAATGTGCCTAACGCGCTCAGGACGACGCTGGAGGAACAGCGCGCGAAGCGCAACTTCCTACTGTCTACCGTCTACTGCCTACTATCTAATATCGAACGGCGGAATCGGGAGCGATTCACCGGATTTCATTGCCTTGTCGAGAGCGGCA
Organism: Fibrobacter sp.; assembly: GCF_045112255.1. GTDB lineage: Bacteria > Fibrobacterota > Fibrobacteria > Fibrobacterales > Fibrobacteraceae > Fibrobacter. The sequence continues at coordinate 42,551 of NZ_JBGUHR010000056.1, read as the reverse complement.
GACTTGACCGGATCGACCCACCAATATACCGGAATTGCGTCTTCGCGATTGAACTGGTCGAGAATCTTTTCGGGCGTACCGTAACGGTTCCAGTAGAGGATGCGGTGGTGGTCGCATTGCCACATCAGCACGTACGGGACGATTTCGGCAAGGCGGTTGTCGAGCGCCTTCAGGATTTCGTTGCGCTTTGCAAGGTCAAATTCCGTCTTCTGCAAATTGATGAGGCTATCGACAACCTTATCCTGGACGCCGGCGAGATTGTTCGTGCCTTTCTGCATCGCGGTCGTAGAGATCCAGCTTGCTTCCGGGTCGCGGAGGCGGCCAGCGCCCCAGTTCACCCAGTAAAGGTCAAAGTCGGCATCGTCCAAACGCTTGCGGAGCGTACTCTGGCTCATCTGCTCGATGGTCGCCACGACACCTACTTTCTTGAGGTCTTCCTGAAAAAGCGTAAGGTGACGCAAGTCTTCCTGGCTCGTGATGAAGTTGATGGCAAACGTCTTGCCATCCTTTTCAAGAACGCCCTCGCCATTCACCTTGTAGCCCGCTTCAGCAAAAAGCGCACGAGCCTTTTCAGGATTGTAGCTGTAAACAGGCGCCGTCGGGTTCTGGTTATTCGCCCAGAGGTCCGGATAATAGCTATTCAAAAGGAAGTACTGACCGTACATGTACTTTTCGTTCATCGCTTCGCGATTGAGGAGGTACGAGAGTGCGCGGCGGACGCGGACATCCTGGAACTGCGGCTTGCGGAGGTTAATCGCCATGCCCTGGAAGCCAATCGGTTCCTTGTTGTAGATACGCTGCTTGACGGCCCAGCCCTTCTTGACAGCATCAAAGTCGGTCTGTTTCATCCAAATGCTGCTCGTGTAAATCGCGTAGGCGTTGAAGTCCTGCTTCTTAAACGCTTCGAGAGCCTTCGTCTGGTCGTTCATGAAGCGGTAGCGGATTTTCTGGAAGTTGTACTTGCCATGGTTCCAGTTCTTCTTGAAACCCCACCAGTCGCTGCGGCGCTGGAGTTCCACGTAGCGGTCTTCGCGGAAAGTCTTGATGATGTACGGGCCAGAAACCACCGGAAATTCGTAACGGATCTTGTTGAAGTCCTTGCCTGCCCACACGTGCTTCGGGAATGCGAGCATGCCAGCAGCTTCCCAGAAGTTGCCCCAGTGGGATTCCTTCGCGGTCATGCGGACAGTCAAGCTATCAACGACTTCCGGGCGTTCAAAGCGGCTGAGGCCCACCTTGAAAATCGGCGTGAGGTTTTTCTCATCCATGATGACATCGTAGTAGAACTGCACATCTTCGGCGGTGATTGCTTTGCCGTCGCTCCACTTGGCGCGCGGGTCCACGTGGAAGGTGAATGTCTTGCCATCTTCGGAGACTTCCCACTTGTCCGCGAGGATGCCGACTTCGCGATCTTCGGTGGTATGCAGGCTCACAAGCGGTTCGAACATCATGTTCATGAGTTCGGCAGAGAAGCTGTTGTAGTCTTCCCACATGTTGAAAGACTTCGGCATGGCGGAGCCCCAAAGCGTGATGGAGCCACAAGCGCGGGCTTCCTTGGAGGCAATCGGGTCGAACTCGCCGGTCGCCGTAGAATCGAGCGGGAGAATCGGGCAATCGGCTTCGGAAACGGCGGTGCCTTTTTTCGAAGATTGACCAGATTTGGAATCGCCGGATTCATTGCAGGCGACAAGAGCAAAAGCGAGAGCAGCCGCCATCGGGACGGCAAATAAAGTGCGGAGGGAGAATGTTTTCATGCAGGATAAGATAATAAAAAGGCGACCCCGGCACGATGGCCGGGGTGACAATGCGAGATGTATCGTGTAGAGAGGCAAGAAATAATGGATCCCCTCCGCGTCGCTCCGAGGATGACAGGCCGGGGTGACACCATAGCGGACAGATGGCGGATCGAGTCCGCCATGACGCAACCATCTAAGTTCTAATTACGGCAATCCGATATGGTGTGCGGGTTGTTTGACTTTGGGAGCGGCTGCTTTTTTGGCATCGGCTTCAGCGGCTTCCGCCTTAAGTGTTTCAAGCGACAAGCGGGAAGCTTCCTGTTCGGCCTTCTTCTTGTTCGGGCCTTGACCGCGGGCATATGCCTTGCCGTTCACGACCACTTCGACCGTAAACACTTTCTGGTGTTCCGGGCCTTCTTCGCCAACAATCACGTACTCCGGAGAGCAGCGCAACTTGCCCTGGCAAAATTCCAGAAGTTCGCTCTTGTAGTTCACGAAGTCGGTCGCGCTGATGATTTCCTGTACGCGCGGGAAGTGGAACTTATTCAAAATGGCTCGGACCTCTTCAAGGCCACCGTCGAGATACACGGCACCGAGCACGGCTTCGTAGGCATCGGCGAGGATGCTTTCCTTGCCGCGACCGCCCATCTTGGCTTCGGACTTTCCGATTTTTACATACTCGCTCAAATCCCATTCCTTGGACGACTGGGCGCAGGCATGCCCCGAGACAATCGCGCTCTTGCGCTTGGAGAGTTCGCCCTCCGGATCGCTCGGATACATTCTGTACAAGTATTCCGTCGTAAGCATGTTGAGGACGGAATCACCGAGGAACTCCAGGCGCTCGTTGTTGCTTGCGTACGGGACATCTTTCCCGACGAGGAACGAGCGGTGGACGAGAGCATGAGCCAGCAGTTCTGGATCGCGGAATCTGTACCCAAGCTTAGCCTCAAGCCCGTCACCGGACTTCTGGCGAAACCAGAGTTTAAGAATCTTGTGGAGCAGGTTTTGATCTTCCAACAGAATCTCCTTATGTAGTTTGTGTTTCAAAATTATAAAAATGGCGATGCCGGAACGGAGTCCGGCATGACAAAGAGTCAGGCTTGATAAGAATAAAAAAGAATCCCCGGCGGAACCGGGGACCCAAAGCTCTTTCTTTGCCCAACAGATGCGGGCTAAAGTAAAACTAGATTACTTCTTGTGTGCTTCGAGGAAAGCAACAACGTCAGAAACCTTCTGGAACTTTTCAGCGTCGGAATCGAGGATTTCGACATCGAATTCGTCTTCGAGGGCCATCACGAGTTCAACACGGTCCAGGGAGTCAGCACCGAGGTCATTACCGAATTCAGATTCGGGCTTGACATCTTCAGCCTTGACTTCCAACTTAGCAACGATCACGTCCGTGACCTTCTTGAAAATTTCTTCGTTCATTTTTTTCTCCATGGGAAAAAGTTTTGTCCAAATTTAATAAAATGTTGTTAAGCGTTCAAGCCCCCATCGACACCAATTACCTGTCCGGTAATGTATTTGGCATCGTCGGATGCTAAAAATGCTACAGCCTTGGCGACATCTTCCGGCTGACCGAGGCGGCCAAGCGGAATCTGGGCGGCATATTTTGCACGGGTTTCTTCGCTCATGGCGGCGGTCATGTCCGTATCGATGAATCCTGGAGCGACTGCGTTCACGGTGATGCCGCGAGAGCCGAATTCCATGGAATTGGACTTGGTCATGCCGATCACGCCAGCCTTCGCAGCGGCGTAGTTGGCCTGGCCGGCCTGAGTTCTGATACCGTTCAAGCTTGCAATGTTCACAATGCTGCCTTTGCGGGCGCCCATCATCGTCCTGAGGACGGCTCTGGTGCAGAGGAACGTCGAGCGGAGGTCCGTTGCGATAACGTTATCGAAATCTTCGTCCTTCATGCGAAGTACGAGGCCGTCACGGGTAATGCCAGCGTTGTTCACGAGGCAGTCCACGCCACCCAGTGCGTCGATAGCTTGTTTGAAAGCGTCCTTCACGGATTCGGAGTTGCTCACGTCGCATGCGAACGTGAACGTCTTGACGCCGAATTCCTTGGCGATAGCTTCGGCCTGTTCCGGGCAGCCACCACGGGAAATAAGCACAACATCAGAACCACGAGCCGCAAGTTCCCTTGCAATAGCAAGACCGATACCGCGAGATGCGCCAGTCACAATAGACTTCGTAGGCATTATAAATAGACCTCCTGTATGACATTAACTGTCATTGGTGAATACAAATGATTTAAGCTTAGAAAAGCCGTCACACCACCGGTGCCAGACGGTTCGTTCAAAGCATATTTATTTGTTACTCAAGATAAAAAAAGACGAGAGACTAGAGACGAGAGACGAGAGAAAGCAAACGAAAAATCTTTAGTCTCTCGCCTGTAGGACCGGAGGTCCGTTCTTTCGTCTAAAATAAAACGGACCTAGCGTTCACTAGATCCGTCTAATTGCAACTAAAGTCTAAAGACAAAAGTTATGCTTTCGGAGCTTCCTCGGACTTGATTGCAGCGAGGCGAGCGTTGACCTTGTTGGCAACGTCAGCTTCGGCATACTTGGCAGCTGCATCGACAGCCTTTTCGATTGCAAGAGCATCGGAACGGCCATGAGCGATGATGCCAATGCCATTGAGGCCGAGCAGCAAAGCGCCACCCGTAGCGCGGTAGTCCCACATTTCGGCAAAGCGCTTGCCAGCCGGAGTGTCGATCGTGCCGAACATTTCCTGGTGCATTTCGAAGAAACCTTCCAGAAGCTTGAGCACGACATTACCCGTATAGCCGGAGCAAGCGACAACATCGGCCTTGCTTGCGATAAGATCGCGACCTTCGATGTTGCCCATGAAGTTGACCGGGGCCGACTTGAGGAGCTGGTAGGCTTCCTGCAAAACCGCCGGACCCTTGTGTTCTTCTTCGCCCATGTTCAAGAGGCCAACCTTCGGATTTTCGTAACCCAGGTAAGCTTCAGCAAATGCAGAACCTGCAATGGCAAAGTCAACGAGAGTAGAAGCGCGTTCATCAACATTTGCACCGCCATCGACCAACACAATGCGGCGATCCTTTGTCGGAAGTGCAACCCCGATAGGCGGACGGGAGAATTCGTCACAGGACTTACCGAGAATCATGAGGCAGCTAGCCATCATAGCGCCAGAGTTACCGGCACTGACAGAAGCATCGACAAGACCTTTCTTCTGCAAGGCAACGCAAGTCACCAAGCCAGAATGCTGTTTCTTCTTGACCACCATGACAGGATGTTCATCCATAGCCACAGGATCCGGAGCATCAACTACGGAAATCTGATTGCCGGTGTAACCAAGCTTCTCGAGAGAAGCCTTGACCTCGGCCTCAGGTCCGCAGAGAACCACATGAATATTGGGGTTTTTCTTGACGGCGTTAACAGCGCCTTCAATGCAAACACTCGGGGCGTAGTCGCCACCCATGGCATCCAGTGCAACTTTGATCACGGATTCCTCCTAGATTAAGCTTCGGCACCCTTCATGTCAACAACTTCCACACCGTTGTAGAAGCCGCAAACCGGGCACACGCGATGCGGACGCTTCACGGAACCGCAATGATCGCAGGTAGCCATAGCCGGCACTTCCATCTTCCAGTGGGTGCGGCGCTTGTCACGACGAGCGGTCGAAGTTTTTCTCTTAGGTACTGCCATTTTTAACTCCTGTTTTCCATTTTGCTCTTAAGAGCTTTGAGTTTTTCCCAGCGGGGGTCGAGCGGCTTTTCAGCATCGGCACCTTCGCCAGCTTGATTGTTTGTTACAAAGATAAAATCTTCGTCAGGATTTTTCACGGGCGCAATGGGTTCCTGTAGGGTCACCAGCTGTCGGACGCACTCGGAAACATCTACGAAGTCCTGTGTCTGCGGAATCGTGTAGGCGAAAACGTCATCGTCGTCGTCATGAAGTTCCTGTGCAGCACATGCTCCGCGTTCCACCTCGACAACAATCTCGGTTTCAAACGGACGGTCAAAAAGATCCAGGCTGCGGACACAAGTGAGTGTTTGCACTCCAGAGATAGTACCGGTCACAAGGCACTTGCCGTTGCCTTCGGGGCTAACCAGCACCTCGGCTACCAGATCGCCCTTGAGGTGCAGTTCGTCGAAGATTTCAGGAGCGTCGGCATGGGACCAGACCACTCGTTGGTCTTCGGAATCAGTAAGTTTTTGTGCGATATTTATTCTCAAAGTGGCACAAATGTAGTAAAACGAGGGAAAGGGGTCAAGTTATTTCGAAATTAGGAGTCCTGAATTAGGAATTAAAAGCATATGGCCGTTGTCTATAGACAACCCTTTATTATAGTAACAGGCAACATTTTCCCAAACAAAGGTATTTTAGCACTATATTGTCGTACAAGGGTGTATATGGGATAATCTTTTGGTTTTGGCCGAAATTTCGCGGTTTCGGCGCTCTGCTTATAAACGTTTTGGTGTATAGAAGCGAGCGCCGAGCCGCCTGTTTTATTGCAGGCACCGAGATTTTTAAAGAGAGAAAAGCTTTACTTTCCACCAACGGGGAACAGCGCAAACTGCAACTGGAAAACCTTGTCGCTATTTTTATCTTCTTCGGCGATGAGCGCAATTTCTTTACGGAAGGCGTTGATGCGTTCCACGATTCGTTCGTAGCCCTCTTGGCTGATGCCGAGCGTAAGCCCGGAAACATGGCGCGAACCCGGCGGGTCGCGATCGATTGAATCCGCAGCAAGCTTTAGACAATGCTGGTGGAAACCGCGCAATGCAAGTTTCGATGTGCGGTCGCCCGTGCTGATCGCACTTTCGGTGAGCACGTATTTGCCGTCCTCCCCTTTCTTGATGAGATCACATTCTTCGAGCAACTTGACCGATTTTTTAGCCTCATCCGCCGTCACGTGCGGGTGGACCATTTTCGCAAGCGCTTCATAATCGCCATCAAAGCCAAACATGCCAATAAGGCTGCGGATAATCAAATGGCGCCAATGCGAATACACCATATACTGCGTGTGCCCGAGAATATGCTGTTTCTCGGAAAATCGCACAACCTTGAGCGCCGACTGCATTTCTTCAAACGCAGCATTGCGTTCGTCCATCGTTTCGGCCTGATTGAACTTCACAAGTCCGACGAAAAACTCCGTTTCATGCTTGCCCAAGCGAAGTCCTGATGCGACCTTCGGGATGCTCGCGCTCGAAAGGTTCTTGTCGCCATTCATTACGCGACTGATGAAATCCTTGGCCTTGAACCCGATCTTATCAGAGAATACACGGAGCGAAAAGGCGGGGTTAGCCTCCTTCTTTGCGCTATAGTAATCCTTCAAAAATTCCCGGTAATCCAGGTATTCGAAGATTTTTTTCCCTAGTTTCTTTTCGCCCATGCCATAAATGTAAGAAAAACAGGCCATAAAAGAGTAGAAGATTTCACTTTTAGCGTTGTCCAGAAACAACGAGAAATTCGACTTAAGGAGAAAAGCGCTTTGAATAGCCACCAGCAAGATTTAGATTATAGATATATAAAAAGTGAGGATGAACAATATGGGTGTTAAAGGTTTTGGTTACATCGCGTTTGCAAGCGTTGTCTCAATTTTCGGAATTTCCGCAGTACACGCAGCAAATTCCGCTACAATTCCAGCTACAGAAGTGGTTTCGCTCCCGTCCGATGATGCATACGGCGGTGGCGACAAGATTGGTTCGCAGCTAATTGCAGCAACCTACAACGCAGGGATCGGTCCCGGTATTTGGATTGTCGCCGATGGCGGTTACAGGCTTTACCACAACGGCTCGCTCCTCGCCGAAGACAACCAGGCAGGCCGTGTACGCTTTATCCCGATGACATTCTTGCCCGGCGAAAACGCAATTTCTGTCGTGGGCGTAAACGGCAAAGGCGCCCCGGGCGTTCTCGTGCAAATTGACGACCTCGACAAATCTTACTATTCCGGCAGCGGTTGGAAATCAAAGCCAGTCGTTGGCAACAACTCTTGGAAAAACAAGGACCGCGACCTTTCGCAATGGGGAGGCGCTACGACGCTTTCTTACGCAAGCAACAAGATGCCAAGCGGAGGTTCACTCGAAAACTTCGCCGCGAATACGCAAGCCAAATGGATCTGGACGAGTGACGAATCTGACCCGACTGCTGTTTTACTTTTCACGTTCAACGTGAAAGCCGAGGGCTTCGGCGCATCAACGACAGGTGGCGACGCAGGCAAGGTCGTCATCGCAAGCGATTCCGCAAGCATCCGCAAGTACTTACAGAGCAACGATGCCATCACGATTCTCGTGCCCGAAGGCACTTACGACTTTAGGCAGTTCCGCAATGCCGTTACTGAAGCCAAAAGCAAAAACCGCACTTGGTGCAAAACGACCTGTACCGAAAAGAATCGCGTGACGGGAAAAACCAATACATTCTACCGCATTACATTCAAAGCGAACAGTTGCAGCGACCTCACCGAAGCAGGCGTACAAATCGTGAAAGAAAGCGAAAACTTGCAACAGTGGGAAAACTGGATTACCACCAAGCCAAACAAGAGTCTCGTAGGCATGGGCCGTGGCGCAAATCTGCGCGGTGCATCCATCGCCGTGCGCAGTAACGAAGGTTCCAGCAATCACATTTACCGCAACCTCGCCATTTACGACGTGAACCCGCATTTGATCGAAGGCGGCGACGGTCTTGAAACTGTAGGCACAGCTAGCAAACACGTAGACAAGTTCTGGGCAGACCACATCAGCTACAAATGGATTTCCGATGGCATGGACATGGAATTCGTAGACAACGCGACCATCAGCTACCTTGATTTTGATGGCGCCAACGAATACAACTGCTGGGGCACCGACCCATACATGGCACTCGTCGAAGACGCGCATTTAACTTATGCAAACAACTACTGGCACAACACTTACGGCCGTGTCCCGAAAGTCACCGGAGAAAACAACGGCTCGCAAGTTCATTTGTACAACCAGTACGTCGATTACAACCGATTCTTTGTCGCAGGTGCAAATGGCCACAGCGCAAACGCGAAGGCTTACGTGCGCTACGAAAACAGCTACATCGATAACGGCCAGGGCTACCTCGCCGAATGGGGCGACAACGGCTACGTTTACTTTAGCGGAGTCTCATTCGGGAATGGCACCAAGCAACAGCACCGCTACAACGGCACCGTGAAAAGCGGAATCCCGCAAGCCGAAACGTTCAACCCGAGCTACAGCTTTGAAAAGCGTAACGTTGCAAACCTCCAGAAAGAAATCCCGAGTCTCTCGGGCGTCGGCGGACGCTACGGCAAAATGCCCGAATACAACCAGGGCTTTGGCCAGAGCAACAAAGCTGCAAGCGTAACGCTCACCGCACCTGCCGCTGGCGCAAAAATCGCCGCAAGCGCAGGCGTGACCTTAAAAGCCGATGCCAAGGACAACGACGGTTCCGTGAAAAGCGTTGCATTCTACGTTGGCAACACGCTCGTCGGGACCACAACAGCCTCGCCGTACCAAGTCACCGCCAAGAATCTCGCCGCAGGCACACATTCCGCAGTCGCCGTCGTGACGGACAATTCCGGACTCACGTGGATGTCCGAATACGTGACGTTTACCGTCGAGGGATCGGCAGAATCTAGCAGCTCAACGATCGCGGAATCCAGCTCCAGCGAAGGTACCATCGGTATTGCCTCCCCCGTGCATCGCGCCACCGAAGCCGAAGCAGGTTTCTACCGCATCTTTGACATTCAGGGCCGCCCGCTATACTCCGGCGACCGCAAGCCCGCCAAAATGCCCGCCGTTCACGTCATCGTCATCGAATACTCCAAAACAGGCAAAACATTACGCCACTATATCCAATAACGATTACAATCGCGATTAATAGCCCTCCCGCTTTTCGCAAATCTTATATATATTGGTATTAATGAAGTTCTGCAAAAACATATTGGCTGTTTCAATTGCGTCCGCCGCAATTTTTGGAGGCTGTTCCTCCGACAGCCATATTGCAGGCAATAGCGCCGAGACGGGTTCTCCGGAACTCGCCGGTATTTTCCTTTTGGATAATGGCAACCCTGCCGCATTCGCACGCGTAAACTGCGTTCCTAGCGACTTTGACGCCACCTCAGGTGTGCTCCCCGCCGTCTACTCCACGGAAACGGATTCCGCAGGCCATTACAGTCTCGATTCCATCCCCGCAGGCACTTACGCCGTCGAAGCTTTCCACGAAGAATCCGGCAAGCGACTCCTCGTGCAGAACGTGAACGTTACCGAAGACGATTCCATCGCCGTTAGCGACACCTTGCGCGATCCGGGAATCATAAAATTCGAAGGCATAGGAAATCTTTCGGACGGCGCGACGGGTATCGCCACCGTTCTGGGAACGACGATTCATAGAAATATCGTTGTTCACGAGCATACACTGCTTATCGATAGCCTGCCTGTTGGTAAACTCGATTTGCTGGTTTTCTTTGACGAATATTCTAGTGAAAATCCTTGGGCGCATTTCAATATTGATGTTGTTGCGGGAGATACCGAGACGATTCTTGAGCCAAGTCCAATTGAACCCGACATTGAAATTCCTCGTGATTCAGTAACCCTTACCTTTGTGGCGCCGCTTGCACTCCCCAAAGGGACCGACACGCTGAATTCTGTTGTGACCGACATCCCGATAGCCCTTCGCCTCACAGAAGACGAATGCAACTTTGATTCGCTCAAGTATATTGACTATGGCCGCTGGGAAGCCGCGCGTATTTCGAAAGATGGGCGTCGCCGCAGCAATCTTCCGATTCGCTATACAGGTCTTGACAGAGAATCAAAGGAAATGATCATCTGGGTCCGCGTAGATTCCTTGAATGTTGATGATTCACTAGAGGTTGTTTATGACGGGTTGCAGCTCCCGGTTTATGCATTGGACATATTCCCGACCAACCGCAGCTATTCGCTCATGTACCATTTCGACAGCGGAACCGCCATCAAGGACGACGCCGAGAAGGGCTATTTCAACGGGTCGCTAAGTTCCACCGAAACAAGTGCAGAAACAGCCACAAGCCGCAAATCGGAAGGTGTTCTCGGATCATCCATCGCACTAGACGCAGCCACCTCCATCACCGCAACAAATTCCGCCAAAGTAGATTCGACCCGCAAAGTCAATTTATCCTTTGGAAACGGTCAATTCTCTTTCTCGCTGTGGATCAATCTCGAATCGCTAAATCAGCAGACCATCTTTGAAAAAGCAGACGAATACGCGCTCCGCTACAATCCCGATCAGGGCTTTGTCGTAGAGTTCTACGCCACGGACACCATAAGTTACAAACAAACGTGGGCCTCCGGCACAGAAGGAATCGAAGTGGGCAAATGGATTTTCATAGCATTCAGCAAGCACTCCATTCCACAAACAAGTTACTTTATCAATGGCACCCCAATCAAGGCCGAAGAAACTAGCAACGACTGGGATGGCAACCGCGAACTTGCAGACTTGAAAATTGGCGGATTCGCAGGGAAAATTGACGAGTTCATGCTCGGCAGCGCATTCCGCGACGATTCCTGGACCCGCCTCACCTACCTCAATCAAAATCCCGAAATTTCCTGGCCAAAACTTTCCGCGAGAAAGTAAAGCCTGCTTCCACCAATTCCTAACTCCGAAATCCTAATTCCTAATTATTTGCTGCCCACGCGTTCAGCACCTAGTCGCTTACTATAATATTATATGCGCAAAAATGCCCCGCGATTTTGATGGTGCGTTTTAAACATTCAAAAAAACCTTATTACATTTTGCCGAAGAACAATGTTCCTTACGGTTTTGACATACGTGGCCATCGGGCTTTTGGCAATACTCGCCATCTTCTATCTCGGGTTAGAAGTGCGGTTCTACCGTGCGCTCGGGCGCGTACGCGAGGGCTTTGCCGACCCGGAACCGCTCCCGAAGGTGAGCATCCTGATTGCAGCCCGAAACGAATCCGAAGGCATCCGCGAAACGCTCAACTCCGTCCTCTCGCAGGATTACGAGGGCGATTGGGAAGTCTGGGTGGCCGATGACCGCTCCACGGACGACACCCCGAAGATTCTCGCTGAATACGAAGCGAAATTCGAACGCCTCCATGTGCTCACGATTGATTCCATTCCCGAAGGAGTGAGTCCCAAGAAACAGGCCATCAGCAAGATGATCGAAGCCTGCAACGGTGAAATCCTCTGCCTCACGGACGCCGACTGCATCGTGCAGCCGTCCTGGATCAAGTACATCGTCAAGGAATTCGAACCGGGGATCGAACTTGTCGCCGGGCATTCGTACATCCCGACCGACAAGAATTCGCCATTCATCATCTGCATGCAGGCGGTCGAAACGCTGATTTACCGCATCGCAGGCACAGCAGGGCTTGCCATGCACCTTCCGCTCACAAGCACGGGCAACAACCTCGCCTACCGCAAGAGTTTCTTCCAGAGCGTAAACGGATTTACAGGCGTCATCAAGATCCAGAGCGGCGACGACGACCTCCTGATGCAAAAACTGGCAGCCGACCGTCCATGGGCCATGCGCTACTGCATTACCCCCTCTACGTTCGTCACCACAAACGGCAAGGAAACGCTCAAGGCCCTCTGGGAACAGCGCAAGCGCTGGGCATCAAAGACCATCTACTACACTCCCAAAATCGTCTTTGTGCTCTCGATGGTATTCCTGTTCCTTGCAATGCTCTGCGTCACCGCAGCGCTCTCGATTTTCAGTTTCAAGATTTTCGTCGCCACATTGATAGCGTTCTTGTGCAAGAGCGTAGGCGACATGGTTCTCATTATTCGCGGGCTCAAAATATTCAAGCAGGAACACCTCCTCAAGTGGTGCATCCCGGTTGAATTCATCCACGCCCCCTTTACCGTACTGGCCGTACTGTTCGGCCTGTTCGGACGTTTTAAGTGGAAATAAAAATGGCAACGACTAAAACTACAACTAAGGCGACAACTAAAACCACTACAAAGAAAACTGCCGCAAAAACATCAAAAGCGGCTATCGAAGGCAAGACGCTCATCATCGCAGAAAAACCTAGCGTGGCAGCCGACCTCGTCAAAGTGCTCGGTGCAAAGTCCTTCAAGAAAGAAACCGCCTATTACGAAAGCGACACGACCATCGTAAGCCATGCGATCGGCCACCTCGTAGGCATCGCCGACCCGAAAGATATTGACGAACGCTACAAGGCATGGGACATGAAGACGCTCCCCATGCTCCCGGAAAAATTCCCGCTCGTTGCCCTCCCGACCACTAAAGCCCATCTCTCCGCCCTCGGCAAGCTCATCAAGCGCAAGGACGTGACGACGATTATAAACGCATGCGATGCGGGCCGCGAAGGTGAACTGATTTTCTATTACATCGTGGATTACATCCTCAAGGGAAACTTCAAAGGCAAGACATTCAAGAGACTTTGGATGCAGAGCATGACGCCAGCCGCCATCAAGGACGCTTTCGAGCACCTCCGTACCGAAGAAGACATGGTGAACTTGAGGAACGCCGCCCTCTGCCGTAGCGAAGCCGACTGGCTCGTGGGCATGAACGGCAGCCGCGGACTCACCGCCTACAACAGCTCCATGGGCGGGTTCCAGATTACGCCGTGCGGACGTGTGCAGACCCCGACGCTTGCCATTATCGTGAAGCGCGAAGAAGAACGCAACCGCTTTGTACCGCAAAAGTTCTGGACGATCGAAGCCGATTTTGACAACTCCGGCGCCGGTTACCAAGGCAAGTGGTTCACCGTCGATAAAGAAAACGGCAAGGACCGCGTCAAGCAGATTTTTGACGAAGCCCGCGCTCAGGAAATTCTCGCCAAGTGCAAGGGCAAGACCGGCTCCATCGAAGAGACCACCGCCCCGAGCCAGCAAAAGTGCGGCCAGCTCTATGACCTCACCACGCTCCAGCGCGAAGCGAACAACCGCTTTGGATTCAGCGCCAAGACAACGCTTTCCATCGCACAGTCGCTCTATGAACATTACAAGGCGACCACGTACCCGCGTACCGATAGCCGTTGCTTGCCCGAAGACTACGTGGCCCCGGTGAAGGCGACCCTCGGCAAAATCGAAGGTCCGCTCGCCAAGTTCGCACAGGAAGCTCTCGACAAGAATTATGTGAAGCGTACGCCGAAGGTCTTTGACAACTCGAAAATCTCGGACCACTTCGCCATCATCCCGACAGGCGTTGTTCCGAAGGGTCTCTCCGAAGCTGAAGAAAAAATCTACACGATGATTTGCCAGCGCTTTATCGCTGTATTCTTCCCTCCGGCACAGTACCTCAATACGACGCGCATCACGACCGTCGAAAACGAAGCGTTCATCACCGAAGGCAAGATTCTTGTGGATCCGGGTTTCAAGGCCATTTACGGCAAGGAATCCGACGAAGAATCAAACATCCCGAAGCTGAACGGCAATACCGCCAAGACGCTCGAAATTGACGCCAAGGAAGACTTCACCAAGCCGCCTGCACACTACACCGAAAGCACACTCCTCTCGATGATGGAAAGTGCAGGTAAACTCGTGGAAGACGATGAACTCCGCGACGCTATGAAGGAACGCGGCCTCGGAACGCCAGCCACACGCGCCGCCATCATTGAAAAGCTCGTCAGCGACAAGTACGTTGTCCGCGACGGCAAGGAAATGATCCCGACCGCAAAGGCATTCGATCTCATCAGAGTCCTCTCCGCCATGAACTGCGAAGCCCTTACCAGCCCGGAACTCACCGGCGAATGGGAATACAAGATGGACCTCATCTCGAAGGGCAAGGAATCTCGCGAAACGTTCATGAACGGCATCGTCGAAATGACAAAAACGATGGTGAAAAACATCAAGGGATTCAAGGAAGAAAGCACGACCGACGAAGCAAGCTTCAGCCCCGTGAACGGCAAGAAGGTTTTCGAAACGGTCAGCCGCTACACCACCGAAGATGGCATCGTCATCCGTAAGATTATTGGTGGCAAGCACCTCACCGAAAGCGAAATCGTAGAACTCTTGACCAAGCGCAAGATTGGCCCACTGACCGGTTTCCGCAGCAAGAAGGGCGCAGAATTCTCGGCAGTCCTCATCATCAACGACGAGAATAAAGTTGAATTTGTCTTTGACGAAAAGCCTGAAGAAATCGAACTCGGCGAAGTCATCGGCAAGTCGCCTGTTGACGGTTCCGACGTTTACGAAACGCTCACGAGCTACGTCTCCGAAAGCTACGTGAAGAAAGAACCGAGCGGCATCACGCTCCCGAAGATTCTCCTCGGCAAGGAAATTCCGCTCGATGACATCAAGAAACTGCTCGCCGGCGAAAAGACTTCGCTGATCAAGGGTTTCCGCAGCAACAAGACTCGCCGCCTGTTCGATGCGTACCTCACGCTCGTCAAAGGCAAGCTCAAGTTCGAATTCCCGCCGCGTGAATTCAAGCCCCGCCGATTCGGTGCAAAGAAAAAGAGTGAAGAGTAATTAAACTCGTCATTTGTCATGCCTTTAAGATTTTTACTAGCTATTCTCGCAGCTTTTTCTGCGAACATCGTCTTTGCACAGGATTACCAAATCGACCGGTATATACCGGAATCGAGTTCTTCCGAAGTTACGATGTGCGTGATGACATCCTCGTCAAGTGTGCCGCAGATGACACTTGCCGTGAGCAGTTCGTCCGCGACTCTCGCGACATCAAGCTCTTCCGCGACCTCTAGTTCCGCGACTCTTGACTCATCATGTTCCGCGACTCTCGTAAAAGACACAACGACTCTCGCAGCCGGGAGTTCGTCCGCAGCGGCTGTCAAGCATTCCGCCAAAAGCAAGCCGAATCCGTACAACTTGCCCGACGAACTCATGCCGTTGTGGAATTCCATGTCCATGCGCCAAAAAGCTGGCCAAATGATTATGGTGTTCCTCACCTCGCCGCAATTTGTGATCGAAAACGAACTCGGAGGCGTCCTCATCACAGGCAAGCACCTCCGCAGTTTCGACAACTACAAAGAACGAATGGACGAAATTGACAGCAACCTGAAGATTCCTCTTTTCACGGCACTTGACCAAGAAGGCGGTATCGTTAACCGTTTGGCATCATTTTCCGACAATTGGCGACACACCCCCAGCGCCCTTGAAATGCGCCGTATGGACACCACGCAAATTCACTCGCTCGCAAAAAAAGTCGGGAGCGTACTCAAAGACATCAAAATCAACATGAACTTGGCACCGGTTTTGGACCCGTCCAAAGACAACCGCGGCTCTAATTCGTTCATGGAAGAAAGTCGCCGCTCCTGGGGGAACGACACTTCAAACGCCTATAAAGTGAGAGCGTTCGTCAACGGCATGCGCGACAACGGCATCATCTGCGTTTCAAAGCACTTCCCCGGTTACGACTCCTGGACCAACAGCGATTTGCAAATTGCCATCAGCGCCTCGCCCAAGGAAAAAATCGACCAGAACATCTCCTTTTTCAAGACTCTTGCAAACGACATCCCAGTAACGATGATGTCGAGCGTCCATTTTCTGCGTATTTCAAGCCGCCCCGCCGTCTTCGACGCCAACATTGTGAAAATGGCCCGCCGCGGATTCCCGGACATGGTCATGCTTACCGACGACCTCTGGGGCACCTCATTACGCACCTGGGCTAGTGGCAAAACGCAAATTGCACCTCGCAAGGCCTATCCGGACAAAGACTTCAAGCGCCTCGTCATCGCCATCATCGACGCCGGCAACGACATTCTCATGATATCCTACACATCCAAAGCCAAAGATATGCTCGACATCATGATGGACCTTTGCGAAAAAAGCTCAAAATACAAGCGTCGAATCGAAGAATCCGCCGCCCGCATCTTGAAGCTCAAATATAAAATGGGATTGTTGAAGCTATAAAACCCCGCGCATCCCGCGCGATTCTCGAAGGTGCGATTCCCGCATTAGCCATTGACTAATGACTATCGACTACCAACAACTACTTGCTAAACGCCTGCTTCTTGGCAACAGATAAATTCACAACATTTTTCATCACGCCGGCCTCGCCGACCTTCTCCAGCGCCGACTTCAAAATAGCGGCCGCAGCAAGCGTATCGTCCAAGGCGCGGTGATGGTTAAAGTCCGGAAGCCCCAGCGATTCCGTGAGCTTGTGCAAACTGTAGCTCGGCTGCCCCGGGAACACGCGCCGCGCAAGCTTTACCGTACAAAGTCTCGCAGGGTTGAACTTGATGCAGCAGCGCTTCAGTTCCGCCGTCATGTACTTGCAGTCAAACTGGACATTGTGCGCTACAAAAATGCGGTCTTGCAAAAGCGCAGCCACATGCTCTGCAACTATGCCAAATTGCGGTTGTCCATTCACCATTTCGTCGGTAATGCCCGTCAGTTCGCGCACAAACGGCGTAATAGGCTTACCTGGGTCCACAAGTGCGTGGTACGTTTCAACAATTTCGGAACCGTCCATCAGGGCGATTCCGATTTCCATTATACGATTATCTTCACCATGTCCGCCGGTCGTTTCGAGATCGACTACCGCAAATTTTAGCAATGCAAATTACCTTACGGGAATATCGATATCGAGCGTTTCCATCCCGTCTCGTGTTTGCACTCTTGCAAGCATCACATTGGACTTGGGGTGTCCGTAAACAGGGACGACGAGCAGGTTAGAAACGCCTCTCTGTTCACTTGGAACCGCTTCGGTATCGTAAGCTGTTTTCGTAAATATAGGTTTCTTGCTGCCATCGTACAACGAGTACGTCAACTTGCGAGGCATTCCCTTCTTGATTTGAGATGTTTTCACCTGAAAATAGATATAGCCGCCCTTCGGGACCGTTCTCAGGCTGTCGCGAATTTCTTCTTCAGTCGCATAAGCGGCCTCCATCGCAAGGCGCAAGTTCTTACGCACCTGCTCAGGCCTTTCGTATTCGACCATTACATTGAACCTGGCATCTTCGGGAATGGCACTTTCACGCACATCGCGAATCTTGCTGTTGTTCTGATGGTACTCCCAGCGACCATTGTCGTGTAATATTACTGTTGCGCCGTTCGAAGCCGTAGCGACAACATCATTAGCGAAAGCATTTGCTGCAAACGCAAAGAAAAGAGCCACGCAGGCCCTCGAAAGTCTCATTCCACCCATAATTACTCCAGTGTTACATCCCATTACCTCAATAATATATTATAAGAAATGCGTTTTAGAAGCAAAAAGTGAAATAAATATGTTTTTTCATAGAAATTATGTGACTTTAGTAATAATTTTACAACTTATATTTACTCCGTAACTACATTTACACCATGTCTGGAAAAATTCGATTCGCACCTAGCCCCACGGGTTACCTTCACGAAGGCCATCTGCTTTCGGCACTTTATGTGTGGGCCGCCGCAAAAAAATGGAATTTAAAAGTCCATCTGCGAATTGAAGACCATGACCAGAGCCGTGCGCGTCCCGCCTATATCGCAGGCATTCGGGAAGATCTGGCCTGGCTTGGTTTTAAATACGATTCCGAGAGCATACAAAGTGCCCGCGGACTAGTCTACGAAGCCGCGCTACAAAAACTTGTTGCAAAATCGCTCGTTTATCCGTGCTATTGCAGTCGCAAGCAGCTCCTCGCCGAGAACCCGCAAAGCGAAACCGGAGAAATAGTTTATCAGGGAAAGTGCTATTACAAGACGAGAGACGAGAGACGAGAGACGAGAGAATTATCAACATCCGATATAGCAAACGCATCTCGTCATCCTGAACGAAGTGAAGACAACTCAGAAGGCGAGTGTTGCGCCCATGCTCGCATGGGCATAACCGAGCCAAAGAGTTGGGGCTTTGCCCCATCCAGTAAAATCTTGAATAGCACTTCCGCGCCGCACAGCTTGCGGTTTATCGTTCCAGACAAGTTCATCGACTGGCACGACCTACGCCTCGGGGACTTTCACGAAAATCCCAAGCTCCAATGCGGGGACTTCCCCATCCGCGACCGCGACAACCAATGGACCTACCAGTTCGCCGTCTGCGTTGACGACATTGACGAAGGCATCACGCATATCGTCCGTGGCGAGGACATCCGCAATTCCACGGCCCGCCAAGTTGCGCTCATGGAAGCACTGGGCCGCACAGAACGCCCCGTCTACTTGCACCACCCGCTCATCGTGGATGCAAACAACAAGAAGCTTTCCAAGCGCGAACTCGCCCACAGCCTGCGCCAAGACAAAGAAGCCGGCATCACCCCCGAGATGCTATTCGGACGCGTCTGCTACAAGGCACACCTGACTGAAAATGACGCACCAAGAACCCTCATTGACGCAATATCCATAATTATGGAACATCTATAGCGTCCATTTCGTTAAAAAAAAATTTATATTCGGGACATGGCATCAACGTCAATGTCCGCAACCATTGAAAAAATTCGCGAAGCAGCAGCAGCCTTTGATAGCAAAGACCGCTTACTGAGCTTTTCTCAAAAAAACAAGTTTCAATCCCCGCTGCTTTTAGGTAACGGCGACCAGTTTTTTGATATCTGGCAAAACGATCCAAAGCCTCGCGCTCTTGCGCAGTTTTTCCCTGTTACAGCAAAATACGACGAAGAAAAACAAAAGGCCGACCTCGAAAAATTCCGCAAAGTCCTCAATGCCAAGACCGAAGATTTCTGCAATCAGGACTTGTACCTGGTCACAGGCTTTATCAAGTGGGGCGAAAAATCGCTTGCCCCCGCACTCCTCATCCCGCTCGATTACGATGCCGAAAGCGACTCCGTCTCCATTTCGGTTCGCGCCCCCATCGAAAATATTGCTCTCCCGGCGCTGGACAAGAACATCAAGTTTCCAAAGGCTTTAGACTTTGTCAAGAACGGCACCTTTGGAATCCAAAAGTTTTTCGACACGCTCGAAAAAAAAATCGAATCGAGAGCGGACTGGAAATTTACACGCAACGGCTTTTGCATCACATTTTACAGCACCAACAGGATTCTTCTCAAAAAGAAGCTGACAAGCGAATGCTGGACAACAGCCAAAGCCGCAAACAACGATTTTTTCATCGCAACGATTGGTAACGAAGGGTTCCTGCCACAGACTTCGATTTTTGACGACGTCTCCTATGACCACGTTTACAATCCGGCAGACCACTACTTCCCCTACATAACCGATTCACAGACAAACAAGGCTGTCATTGACGCACTGAACGAAAAGTCCACCGTCTATGCAATACAAGCGCTCCCTGGATCGGAAAAGGCCAAAGCCGCTGTAAACATAGCCGCCGACTTGATCCAGCAAAAGAAAAAGGTCTGTGTAGTATGCCGTAGGGCCATCACCAAGTTCAATTTCGAGAACACCTGGAACCCGCCGTTCCGTTCATTCCAAGGTCCTGACCGCGATACGCTCAAGACTACTCTCTGCGATACCCGAGCAAAGCTCGTCTCGTATTACGATGCTGTCAACAATCCGCTTAAGCCAAGCGGCGCAAAGCTCACGGATTTACTTGATGAAATAGCAAAGTTAAAACCCGTCAAGACAAAGTTTTCAAGCAGCCTTTTCAAGAATATCGAAGACGTGCGCTACAAAAAATTCAAGTCCATGCACTACAGCCTGGAACAGATGGCGCATCTTTTCTTCAACGAAAACGGCATCGACATTTACAATTCATTCCAGGGAATCACGCTGCCCGCCGTTTCTCAAGAGCGCAAGAACTCCATCGGTGAAGACCTAGAACAAGCGACAAGCTTGTTCGAAACCATCAAGCCGTTTATCGAAAGCATCGGCAAATCCAAGCTTTATCTCGATGGTATAAAACTTTCAGACGTCATAGCCCTGGCAAATGTCCTTAAGAAAAATTTCGACAACGAAATGCCCGGCTTTGAAGAATGGGATCTCCATTCAAACGGATGGATCGCCTATCAAGACGACCTGAACGATTTACCGAACGCAGGCGCCCGCTGGTCAAGCTATCGCCGCAAAGGTTCCGACATCTTTACAGAAGACGCCATTGACGAAAACATCCTTGCTGCGCGCAATGAATTTGACGAGAGCCTAAGTTCAGCACTCAAGGCCCTGTCGGATCACTACCGCAGACCCAAGCGACTCCTACTGAGCGTTTTCAAGGATCCCAAGAGCATCACCTCGGACGACATGCTCCTTGAGCAAATCGACAAGCTCATTGAAATCCAGGATTACAGACGCAAATACAAAGATTCCTCCGTGCTTGCCGCACGTTTGTTCGGTAAAGACTGGAAATACGAAAAGACCGACTGGAAGGATCTGGCCGAAAAAATCCGCCATTACTATGTATTCCGTGCCCGTATTAAAAACAGCGACCAGCACGATTACCTGCTACAGCTACTCGCCAAATGGCACTTGTTCAAGCCATTCGCCGAGAATTTCGACAACATCCAGGAAAGCGCCGAAAAGCTGCAAAAGAAACTCCAGAGCATAAGCAAGGCGCTCAACTTGAGCGAATCCATGGACTCACAGAATGTGGACTCGTGGATTGGAAAAATAGAATGCTGGTCCAAGCACTGGAACAAGCAGGACATTTACCTGCAACTCTCTGAGCACATGGAAAATATCAGCGATTCGCCATGTGAAAATCTCGCCCAGTTTGTAAAAGATACAAAGAACGCCAACAAAGATATCGCGATGGCGTTTGCCCGCGCCTGGACAAATCAACAAATGCAGGCAGCAACAGCAGACTGCCCGGACCTCTTCAGTCCATCTGCCAAAAACAGAAAGCAGCAAGGCAAGCAGTTCCGAACAGTCTTGGAGCAATTCAGCAACGCTAATTTCCGCGTCGCACATGAGACCGTAGAAAAGAATCCTGACTTGCTCCAGGTTGTCACATTGGCAAACACCTACGAACAGGATTTCGATTCGTTTGATGCCGCATTGATTCTGGATGCCGACTGCATGTCGATTGCCGAATCCATGTCCGCGATTTTCAATTCCAGAAAAGCCATCCTATTCGGTAATCCCTGCGCACCCGCGCTCGAAATGCTCCCGATTGACGCATGCAACACGGAAATATCAACGCAGTCGATTTTCTTCAAGGACAACGTGCTCTCGGCAGCACTGCGCAAGGGTATCCCGACCCGAATCATCGGCTATACAGCGCAATATGCGGACCCAGCTTTATTCAGTTTTGCAAACAGCAAGATATACAATAACGCCATATCGCAATTTCCAAATCCGGCATTAGCAACAAGCAAACCGCAAACGCTCAAGATCGTTCGCGACAAGATTTCGTCAATTGCAGAAAAAGCCGTTCAGCATGCGACAAGGAATCCAAGCCAGACTCTAGGAATTGTCGTGTTCAACCAGTCGCACATCAACGAAATTGAAGACTCGATACAAAAGCTCCTGGAAAAAAATCCAGGCGTAGCAAAGTTCTTTGCGCAAAAAAACATCACAAATAAGTTCTACATCAAGACCGCAGAGCGGGCCGTTGATTTGTACCGTGACGTGATTTTCATATGTGCCGACATCGATCACGCCACAAGCATTTCCGGAATTCGCAAAATTTCAATTTGTACAACACTTGCAAAACTTAGCCTCAGCCTGTTCATGACAAGCGAAGACGCCGAGAAACTTGCAAGCGCCAAGCCCAACCTGTTCCAGGAATGGATCGGTTCGCTCAAAAATTCTGAGATTGCAGCACCTCAAAACAACGTCTCCGAATCCGTTCTTGACGCACAAATTAAGGATGTTTTCACAAAAGAATCGATAGCCTTCAAGGAGAGCATCGCCATGGGCAACATTCCTATAGGGCCAGTCGTCATCGACGCCAACAACTCCAAGCGGTTCCTAGCGGTCGTCGAAAGCGACTGCAGCACCTCGCCCTACAAGGAATCCATTGAAGATCGAGAATACATCCGACCGAAAGCGCTTTCAAGTCGCGGCTGGAAAGTCCTGAACATGTGGCTTCCGCTTTGGAACATTTCGAATGCCGATGAAAAGGAAAATCTCATCGCAACAATCGCCATTGAACAAAGTGTCGCACCACCACCGCAAGAAGACATTCCGCTCGACGAGGCAGAGCACGTCGCAGCAGCAAAAGTCGAACCATACAGCGTAAAGCACCCCGCAAGCACAATCGACAAACCAATGGCGGAGCTTTCGGCAGAAGCGCTCATTGAGCAGCTCAAATTCTATGTGGATAGTGAATCGCCTATTCACGGTGAACTCCTTTTGCAAAGGCTCCTGGAACTGCATCATGTCGAACACACGAACGCCAAGATCAACGCGATATTAAGCAACGCCATCAAGCAGGCGCTGCACCAGAAGCAGTTCATCAAGACCGGGCCATTCTTCTATTCCCTCACAAACAAGAGCATTGTGCTCCGAGACCGCTCCAAGAGGCCCGACAGCGAACGCAAGATGGCATATATCCCCCCTGAAGAACGCGCCCTGCTCAAGCTCGACGACCACAGCCTCAAGCAGACGCTAGGTGTGCTGTAGGTAGTAGGAAGTAGGAAGTAGACAGTTGGCAGTGTATTAAGAAAGCCTTCTTGATGTCATGCCCAGTCATCCTCCGCTAAAAGACTCCTTCCAAAGTGAGCGTCGCAACCACAGTCATCCTCCGCTAAGAGACTCCTTTCAAGGTGAGCGTCGCGACCACAGTCATCCTCCGCTAGGAGGATCCATACAGTTCTAATAGCACTGTATTAGGCAGTTCCTCGGAAATGACAAAGAGCAGGCGACATGCCTGCTCTTTGTGTCTTAAGAGTTTTAACAAACTTTATCGAAGCTTTACAACAAAAGCGTTGATGTTGTATGCAGAAAGTTCGCGAGCTTTATCTTCAGCAACCTTGCGCTTTGTCCATCCACCACCACGTAACTTATAGAACGGAGGGTCAAAGACAACCTGAATGGTATAGCCCGTGCTAGCAGAAAGCTGCGCCTTACGTCTCTGCGCAGCATCAAAATCGCCAACAGCTTCGAACTGGAGCATATAAAATCCATCGGACTTTTCGTTCTTGCCCGAGACCTTCGCAGGAACAGCGGCGTTGCTTGTCGTATCGCGAAGCGAAGCACTAAGCTTTGGCTTGTACTCGTTACCACGGAAAAGAGAGTCCATATCAGTCGGCGATCCGGCCCAGGCCATAGCGCACAAGGAAGCTGCAATTATAATCTTTCGCATGCAAGGAAATATAGAAAAAAGCCTCCCCAAAGGGAGGCTTTCTAAAGTTTTTACAAATGCGTAAGACTACTTTTTCGGTTCAGGAATAGTACCCTTGATATGGGAGTTGTGGCGAACGCCCCACATTTCAGTCTTATTGGACTTGAATGTCTTGCCGCGAGAACCGAGATTTGCGTAAGCCTTGATCTTGGAAACATAAGCACCAGTACCCACAAGGCGGTTCTTGGCACCCTTCATGTTCCACACGATAAAGAAG
Source organism: Fibrobacter sp. (assembly GCF_045112255.1). GTDB lineage: Bacteria > Fibrobacterota > Fibrobacteria > Fibrobacterales > Fibrobacteraceae > Fibrobacter. The sequence goes on along the minus strand of NZ_JBGUHR010000056.1, from coordinate 18,552 downwards.
TTCTTACGGTTTTCAACGCAGTTTGCATTCGCACCACCATAGAAGTACTTTCCGTGTTCCTTGTAGTTCTTGTTATCTTCGCAGTAGATACGCTTGTGATTCGTCAAGACATGGGAACCCAGGTTCGTAAAGACCTGAATTTCATAGTCGAAATAAACCTTGTCGAGCTGGTAGATGACAGAATCTTCCTTAGATTCAACCATTGCGCCCAAATCGACCTTAGCGAACCAACCATGCGGGAAGAAGCCATACTTACGGAATTCCGGATCAAAATCGGTATTCTTGTCGATGATGGCATTCTTGAAGTCATTTTCATCCTTGAATGCATCAAAGGTGAATACTTCCGTGATCGGGAGTGCAGCCGGATCAGTGAGATCAGACGGAACACCATCCTTTGCATCCGGAACAAGTCTTACAATGTATGCGTTCACGTCACCAGAGACAAGTGCCCACGGAGACGGTACGCGATCAGTTGCATCGAAACCAGGAGCAGTATTCCACAGGTGATTTGTTTCAGCACGAATAGAATCAGCACCCGGAATAGAATCGTACATAGATCTATCCTGCACAAGGCCAACACCACCAATGCTTCTAAAGTGGATGTAGTCACCAGACTGCGGGAAAACGTTCTTCTTGTCATAGGTCAAGACCAAGTTTTCACCGAGGACCTGCGAGAATGCAATACCAGTGAAAAGCGGAAGGCTTTCATGGAATGTCGGGGTCTTCGAGTTGTTGATATAGAAGGAGAACACCTTATCACCTTCACCAACACCCTGTGCTGTCTTCTGAACTTCTTCAGAGAACGTGATCTTCAGCTGAGCCTTGTCCTCATCTGTATCCGTCATTGCTCTAGCAGAGATGATAATCGGAGCAATACGGTCGTAGATGATGCCATCGTAATCCTGAGTTACAGGAGTCGTACCGCAAGTTCCATCATCCTTACGTCTCGGGCAGTATGTAGCCCAGGACTTGAGCTTACCCATACCAGAAGTCTTTACCTTCTTGGAGAGCTTGATATCCTTACCGCCGAGTGTAATTCTGGGCAAGCAGAGGGTATCAGCAGAGGCGCCCTTAGCAACACCGCAAGCAGAACCAGCAGCAATTGCAGCAGCATCAAAGACTACAGTCGTATCCGTGCTCCAAGAAATTTCGATCTTTTCCGGGAGAGAGTCCTTATTGAATTCACGATGGTAGTAGACGACAATGGAGTCACCGATACCGTCGAGATAATCCTTATTCTTGTCGAAGTACTCGAGAGGCATATTCATTTCGCCAACAGGAGCACCATAGACGTCGAACACGTCAGCAAACTGCGGAGTCGGAACCGGCGGTTCCTGGAACTGCATGTTGTTGTAAGTAGCAACCATGAGGTTCTTGCTCGGGCCACGAATTTCAAATGTAGCGGTGCCAGAACCATCAGCCTTTCTTTCGTAGACCTTAGAAGATCTAATGGTAATCGTCACACGGCCGTTAATCAATTCGGCATCGGAAATCATGTCAACGCCAGGATCAGAGCCTTGGCCCTGCTTGAGCTTAATGTGCGAGCAGGTGGTGCAAAGGCTATCGCGATCATCAACAGCGACAACATAGAATTCATAAGCAGTGCCCTTCAAGCGCTTGTCAGTATCCTTATCGCCCTTGACTTCATCCATCGACGTTGCAGAAGCGACAAACTTAAGTCTCGGAACGAAGAACGAGAGTTCAGCCTTGCGGTTGCCACCCACAACATTGATCGTAGCCGTTTCGACAGCGGTCTGCATACCGTCAAACGGAATCGTAACGTAGACCGTATCGATACCAGAAGCACCCGGGGTACGCTTTGCGGCAGGATCAATGCTGTTCAAGACACCATTCTTCATTTCATAGAAAAGGACACTTGTGTTTGAAGAGGCCAATGAATACGGATCGCCAGAAGCAGACATTTCAAGAGGATCCGTGCAGGTAGGAACATTGTTACAAGGATCCGTAATAGATGCAATATAGAGCGGAATCATCTGATCCGGGTCTGGAGTACCATCGTCCTTTAATGTAGAAGCCATCTTGCTCGAAACATGCTTGTAAACCAGGCTCTTGTTGTTATTGCCATCAACAAAGACTGCATCGCGGTTAGCCACGTTGACAGAACCCTTGATCGGAATCAAGATAGGATAGCTATCCTTTTCAATAGTAATAATGAGGTAGTAATTACCCGGCTTCAAGTAGTTGCGCAACGAGTCAGGAGTAAACTTGGGACGACCAGGGTGGGTAACATCCAAAAATCCATCAAACTGCACCGGATTCTTAGCAAATTCTTCAGCAGAGATTTTCACGGCCGTCGGATCGGTATTGGACTTATCCGTTGTAAGCACAAAGCTTGTCTTCAATCCTAATTTTTCGATTTCATCATCACAAGCGTCGAGATCCTTTCCATCCGGATCAGATTCAGCGGCGCAAGATCCATTGCTGGATTTACTATAGCAAATTTTCACTTGGTTCGTACCAGTGGTAGTCCAGTCCTTGCGGTCCGCTCTTTCCGTAGGATCAATACCAGACTTCTGTTCAATGAACATGTTCGTCTTGATATGGACGTTACTCATCGTAGTACGGCGGTCGCAGAAGAAGATATCGATCGGGTAAGAAGTACCAACTTGAGCATAGCTACCCATAAACTTGTCCAAATCAACATAGCCCGGAGCGGCAAGGTGGGTACCACCAAGGTCCACAGCAAGCTTGTTGTTGATGAACACCCAAATATCGTCGTCTCCACGGAAGCTGAACTTCAGTCCCTTCTTGAAACGGAATGTCGCATGAGATTCAAAGCAGAAGTGCTGGTTACGGCCTTCCGTTGTAAGGACCTTGGAATCATCCGTACCAGAAGTCCAACGGTATGTACCCTTAGCAGGCGGCTGGTTCTTTACAGCCATTACACCAACAGAATCTTCAGTGTTTTCAGTATAGAAAGTCCAGCCGATCGGAGCCATATTACCACAGGCCCATCCCCAGCCTTCACCTTCAAAGCTCACATTAAGCTTCTTGCGAATTTCAATACCAGCTTGTTCCGTTTCCTTAAATTCGCCACCAGCGGCAAAGAGTCCTTCACAGTCAATACCGCCTTCCCAACCCGGGCCACTGCAAATCAAGTCGCTCAAAGCAACACCTTCCGTCGGGTGGATCGTACGGAGACCTTCTGGAGTCGTCGTTTTTTGATTGTTATAGTCAGGGCAGAAGAATACGGGGCCTTCTGCTCGGCGCTTGTTTTCGGCTGCAGGCAGGCGTTCCGAGAGCATCACCGGTTTATCTTCGCTCTTCATCCCCATTTCGAGAGGAGGTTCTTCCGCAGGGTAGAAGCCACCGACAGCGGGTGCACCAGGACTCCTATAAGTATCTGATTCAAATTCGTACTTGCCATCAGGAGTCTGTTCAAAGGTCATGTTAAAGCAGTACTTTTCGTTCACGCCCGGCGTATAGTTGAACATGGCCTTGAAAGCGTTTTCGGCATCTGAACCGAAGCAAGTCTTACCTTTAGCGGTAAGCTTCATGTATTTCTTACCATTTGCATCACGGTAAAGCGTATCTTCGACCATGCCCTTTTTCACGCCGATACAAGGCACGACTTCCGAAGCATTAGCAACAACATTATACTTAGCACTGCTATAGAAGCAGGCGTTGTTCTTACAAACATCAGGATTACCTTGGCACTGCGTTTCATAATGGCTACAGGTAAATGCACCGTGGAGCGAAGCATCAGTATCGTAAATGAAAGCAGCCAAAGGATAGCTACAAGTACCCGTAACAAGGGGGCGTTCGACATACCAACCGGGCACATCACTAGGATTGTCTTGGGCTTTTGCACCATCAGCGACAAAGAAAACACCACCTTGGAACTTAGCATCCTTTTCGAAAGCCTTGTAAATAGTTCCCAAAGCAATAGGAGTCGGGGCATCAGCAGTTTCAAAATCACCATTCATGCCCAACATTTCGGCCTTATCTTCATCATCATCACGACGGATATAAATGCTGGACGGGAGAGCTTCATCCACATAGCGCCTGAAATACCAACCGCAGTTGTCCGGGTCGATATTCATTTCGTGGTCCTTGCCATCTTCGACAAGCAACGGCACGGCGCTCTTCCAAGTTTCGTTATTCGGCAAGAACACATAAAAATACTTTACGTCAGGAGGATCTCCTTTGACATAAGGCTTGGTAGGATCGTCAAAATCAGCCTGAATCCAAAGTTCATTTGAATTCTTCCCGAAATCCTTACAAGAAAAGCCCGAACCATCCTTAAATTGAATGTTAGCCCCAATTAGAGTCTTAGTCATGCCTCCAGTTTGGCCGTAATCATTTAGAGCCTTTGAAATAAAGAACTCATTTTGCGGATTCGCGCCACCAATTAAAGCAGAAGAAATTTCATACCAACTTGGGTATTGCGTACTCTTTTTGAACCCAATGAACTGACCTCCAGCAACGGAATAAGCGGTCGTCCAACCTTCAGGGAGCTTGAGATAAACGGTTCCCTCGCACCCAGTCAAGGATGCCGATGCACTTTGGACACCGGCAATGAGCATTGCACAGCTCAACACCCACAATCTTAAGGATTTGATTCTGTTCTTCATTGTATTTCTATCCATTTCGGTTCTCTCCGACCACGCGGAATATCAAAAAGACCAGCCTTCTTGATAGACCACACCATGCGAAATCTACTTTTTTTAAGGAAAAAAGGAAATTTTTTCTATTAAAGAAATGTGAAAAAAAATTTATATAAAGAAATCCACAGACTTAATCACATTATTTCAACAATGTTTGTATTAAATATTTTACAAACAAAAAATTTAGTAACAGAAACTTTACAATTAACGTAGCATACGCCGTATCATAAGCGTATTATATATAGTTAGCTGTTTTCGATTTTAGAAGAGGGAACGACAGCACCGAAGGCGAGGACGACATTGTCAAAAGGTCCTATATTTGGACTGGGATTAACAAGGGATTTTATGGAAATTTTAAAACCGATGACCGTTCATCCGCACTTGATAGTGCTGTACCCTCAAAGCGAGTTCGCAGAGCTTCCGCTCGAATTAGGGACCGTGGTGCTCGGTCGTGGGCAAGACGCCGACATCCGTTTCGAAGATGAGCTGGTGAGCCGCAGGCATTGTGCGCTCACGTTTGACGGCCAGAGCGTGACAGTCGAAGACCTCGGCAGCACGAACGGGACATTCGTTGACGGCAACTACATTCACAAGCAGATTCTCGATTCGGACAACAGGCTCCAGATTGGCAAGATGGTGCTGAAGGTCGCCTACAAGGATCCGAACGAGGAGGCTTTTAGCCGCGAGCTGTACGAAGCAGCAACGATGGACTCGCTGACGGGAATTTTGAACCACCAGGCGTTCATGGACCGCTCGGCAGGTGAACTCGTTTGCGCCCGCCGTGTGGGCGCATTTATCCATGTGGCCATGATCCGCGTGGACGATTTCAAGCGTTTAACGGATTCTTGTGGTGAAATGTGCGGTAACCTGATTTTAAAGGAAGTCGCAAGGCTCTTGAACGATGAGAAGCGCGATTCCGACTTGCTCGCACGATACGACGGTGAAAAGTTTTTGCTTCTCATGATCGGGATTTCGCCCGAAGACGCAAAGAAACGCATCGAGAAGTTGCGCCTTGCCATCGAGCGCCACATATTCTCGTGGATGGATTCGAGAATTCCGGTGACGATTTCAGTCGGGCTTGTGTCGCGCCAGAGCGCCGAAGTCACGCAGACGAAAGAGCTCATCGCCGAAAGCGATGGATTGCTCAATACTGCGGAGTAAACGCGACGAGATGGCGACCCCGTCCCGGAACGGAGTCCGGGATGACAGGCCGGGGTGACAACGCGATAAAAAAGTCTTTTTGATGTCATGCCGGACTCTGATCCGGCATCGCCTTTTTATGATGCAGGAACTAGACACGCGGGATGTTCTTGAGTTCGGCGCGGAGCATGAAGATGGCAATGAAAGCCGTCACAAAGTCTGCGATGGGCTGCGCCATGAACACGCCACGGAGTCCGAAGAATCGCGGCATAATCAACAAGAACGGGATAAGCAAAATGAGCTGGCGGCAAGCGTTCAGGAACATCGAACGCCAAGCCTTACCCGTTCCCTGGAAAAAGTTACCCGACACCATACCTAGCGGCACAAACGGCATCATACAAATGAACGTGCGGAGAGCCTTGCACGTGAGCTGCTGCATGTTCTGGTCGTTCGGCACAAAGGGCGCCACAAACGCAAGCGTATTCGTCATCACGAGAATCCACGCAATCACGATAAACGCCGTTGCATAAAGCATGGTGAACTTGAGCGCGTCGCGGACACGGTTATTGTACTTTGCGCCGTAATTGTACCCGATAATCGGCTGCGACCCCGTCACAAAGCCCATAAGCGGCAAAATGATCATGGAGACAATACTCATCAAGATTCCAAATGCGGCAATCGCCTGGTCGCCACCATCCATACCGTTCACGACCGGCAAATCACGGGTGCCATAAGCCGTGAGGCTGCGGGCCAAAATGGCGTTCAAGAGGCTGTTGCTAATCTGCATAATGCTCGGCGGGAGGCCGAGAATGAAGATTTTGCGCACGTACGGGAAGCGGAGCTTCATGAAACGGCGATTGACCTTAATCGGCGTCGTCTTTTTGACGAAGAACTGCATCACAGCAAGGCCACCGATGAGCTGGCTCAAGACGGTCGCCCAGGCAGCGCCTTCGATGCCCCAGTGGAGCTTCATGATGAAAAGCCAGTCGAGAATCACGTTACTGCCGGCGCCAATCATCACACGGGTCATAGCCGTTTTCGGATGACCCATGCTGCGGATAAAGTGGTTCATGCCAGGAACAATCGTCTGGAAAATCGCACCGCACAAAATGATGCGCATGTAGCTCGAAGCCACTGGCAAAAGCTGGTCGCTTGCGCCAAAGAGCTTGAGGAGCGGCACCATGAAAATCTGGCCGAGCGTAAAGGAACTCACCGCCATGATGATGAGCAACACGAAGGAATTGTTGAGGATAATGGCCGCCTGCTGGTACTTGCGTTCGCCAAGGCGGATGGCAAAAAGCGTATTGCCACCCACGCCAATCATCATGGACATGGCCATAATGAAAAGAGCTATCGGGAAGCAGATAGTAATGCCGCCGATGCCAAGGCTACCGACGCCCTGGCCCACGAAGTAGCGGTCCACAATGTTGTAGAGCGCTTCGACGAGCATGCTGATGATGGCCGGAACCGAAAACTGTAAGACAATCTTCGGGATGCTAGCCGTCCCCATCGCGTTAAGCTTTTTGTTGTTTATGACATCTTCCATTAAACACCCGTGAGGCCCGCAAGACGCAAAGGATTGGCGCTGGATGCGCAGAGCCGCCCAAGATAACCGCTAAATGCGGAAAACGTCGCAAAAACCTCGTTTTTCGCGCGCAAAGATAGAAAATTTGGGGGCGCTTGCCAAGCTTTTAATTTAGATATGAAAAAACGCCTTCTAGTGCTTTTTCTCAAGAATCTGGAGAGCCTGCTCAATGATGGCAGGCGAGAGCTTAAAGATGTCGCTGAGTGTCTGCACACGGTCGGCAGGGTCGATTTTAGTCATCTTGGAGCCTGTTGCGTTACGGACGACGAGGTTCCCTTTCTGGTAGTAATACTGGATGCCCTTTTCGCGGTCGAGGCGGTTCAAGACCGGGTAAGTCATCATTTCGCGGTAAAAACTCTCGTTCCAGTGGTGCTTGAATTCTTCGACGGAAACGCCTTCGACGGGGTACTCGAAGCGGAGCTTCATCGGCGCGCCTGCGCCACCGGTCCAGAGTTCCATCGATTCGAGCGTCGGGCGCACAAGACGCACACAGTTCGGAGAAAGCGGGAAGAAGGCTTCGCCCGTACCGAACGGCTGCGGAAGCGGCATCTGGAGCGGGTCGAAAATCAAGTAACCGGGATCGAGCAAAAATTCGGAATTAGGATTTAGGAATGAGGAATTAACTCCGAATTCCGAATTCCGAACTCCTAATTGGTCTGGATCGGGCAAAATGAGCGCGCAGTGGATGTTGCGCTCTTTGCGTTTATGCCCCATCACAAGACGCGGCTTGAAACCCATGTCCGTGAGCGCCTGGTACAGGTGCCATGTCATGCTGAAGCAAGTGCCCCCGCCCATCCAGGAGTCGATATCGTTCTGATCGCTATCGTCGAGCTTGCGCGCGCCGGTGGCGCTCCCCGTCTGTTCCAGACGGATGATTTTCGTCAAATTCTCGTAAGTGATATTCGAAATCTGGTTGCAAAGGTCCACGACCTTTCTCATGTTCTCGGGAGTCATAGTCGCACCTAGTCCATGTCTGTTGGGATTCCGCCGAGCATGCTGCAAATTTCAGGGCCAATGACGCCATTCTGGATGGCGATGGTGAGCAAGCGCTGTTCAATTTCTTGCGGCGGGAAGCGAAGACCAGCGGCATTTTCAGCAGAAGGCGCCGCATCAGGAGATGCATCGAAAGCCTCATCAAGAGTCGCAGCCTCCTGAACCAAGCGTTCGGCAAGCGCTGCATGGAGCGCAAGCGACGTATCGATATACTTCAAGTGCGTCGGTTCTTCGAGAATAAAGTTCAGCGGACCTTTATCGTTGAGCACTTTTTCGGCGGGAACCGATTCACCGTATTCATCTTCGACGCCCATGTTCGCAAGAGTTGCCTTGGTCGAAAGAAGAGCCTCCGTCAATTCCGGGGCCGCAAGGGCATTTTTGACACCCGTCGCCGTCACGACGAAATCTGAATTTTCAATCAAGGAAGCAACAGCTGCGTAGTCATGACAATCCACGACAGCCACGTCATTTTGCAAAAGGACCGCCGAGAAATCGCCCGCAGGCATTGTTTCGGAATTCGAGGAATTTTGAGCCACCCCACGCTTCAAGTCCGTCACGACGGTCACATTGCAGCCTCGGCGCACCCCCTGAAGCGCAATCCCAGAACCGACTTTGCCACTACCAAAAACCAATAACTTCTTGCCTTCGAAATCGCCACCAAAGCCAAGCTTTTCGAGTGCACGGAAATAGCCATCGCCCGTGCCCAGCGAGGTCTCGATTCGCTTGACGATACCGCTATCGGCAACATAGACCGGCTTTTCGGCATTTTTGTAATAGTTTACACCCGAGCGCGTGAGTTCCACAAAGCCAATTTTCGGGTGGAGCACCGCAAAAGGCCCCGCACAGTCGAGCACCAAGTCCACAAATTCGCCGCGAGATTCCGCTTCGAGCATTTCGGCAGGCGTTACCACAGGCACACCCCATTCCCTCATAAAGTCCACGACATCGGGGTCGTTCATCCCCGAAAAGCCCACGAGAAGATCGGCACCGCCCGCCACAAGAGCGCGGTATTCGGTCATAGTGTTGCGATAAATCGGGGTCGCCACCAGCACACGGAGGCCATCGAACGGGCGTGTGTGCGTCCATTCGCTTTCGAGCGCCGCAAGTGCAGGGTATTCATTTTTTTCGTAAACTTCATCCAGAACGGAGGAGAGAATCGATTGCAAGTCCATGCGCGGAAATATAGAATTTAGAGCGGCTCCGCCGCAGTTACTAGACACTAGTTAATAGAACTAAAAACTCTCACTATTCCTGTTGCATTACTATACAACAAAAATAAATTTAACATAGGACGCTTCCTTATATATGGAGCTAAATTACTTTTGCATAATACATATTAACAAGGTGTGGATATGAACTACAAAAAAATTTCTATTGCCTCTGTCGCAGTTGGAATGTTCGCAGCAGGCGCCGCTTTCGCGCAGAATGCAGAAATCGCAACTTGGTCGGGTTTCCGCAAGGGCGCAGCTTCCTTTACGTTTGACGACGGCGCTCCAAGCCAAGTCAGCGACGCCGCCCCAGTCTTTGACAAGTACGGCTACAAGGGCACCTTCAACCTGGTTTACAACTGGAACCCCAACTGGAGTGGCTTCCAGAGCATGGCCGACAACGGTCACGAAATCGCTAGCCACAGCAACACCCATGGCAACAACATGAGTGGCGAAGAAGCCTCCTCCAAGAAGAATATCGAAGGCAAAATCAAGCAGAAATACGGCATCGTTACAGTCGCCTATCCGAACTGCAACGTGCCTAACGAAAGCGCTGTTCTCCAGAACTACATCGTAGGCCGTATCTGCAACGGCAGCTGGAAGGGCATGTCCGATGAAATGGGCAAGGACGGTCCCAGCAACTGGGCTCAGACTCCCGCTACCATGACCGGTGCCGAAGGCCAGATCAAGAGCACGAACGACTTTACCGGCAGAATGCAGAAAGTCATCCAGAGCAACGGCTGGGCCGCATTCCTCACGCACGGTTTCCAGGGCAAGAACAACGGCAACGCCACCTACTCCCCAACCGATCTCGGCGCTATTGAAGGTGCTTTGAAGTGGGCTAAGGAGAACGATAAGGACATTTGGGTTGCCCCGATGGGCTTTGTCGCCATGTACATCAAGGAACGCAAGGCTTCCAAGATTGAACCGCAGGACGGCGGTGCAGCAAACACCATGACGTTCGAACTCAAGCACAGTATCGCAGACAACATTTCCAAGTATGACTATCCGCTTTCCATCAAGGTCAAAACCGACTGGACCAAGGTTGAAGTCACGCAGGGTGAAGCCAAGCTCGAATCCAAAGTGGATGGCGGCTACGTTTACTTCGATGCCGTCCCGAACGCAGGCAAGATTGTCGTGAAGAACGCCGACGCTGCAGCTCCGGAATCTTCCAGCAGCACTCCGGAAAGTTCCTCCAGCGAAGCTGAATTGTCTTCGAGCAGCACAACAGGACTCATCGAACAAGCATTTGACGGTCGTCATCTCGCCGCATACGTGGATGCAAGCGGTTACATCACCGTCCAAAATGCACAAGGATTGAATATCACCGTATTCAACAGCCTCGGAAACGTCATTCGCACAACGAAGGGCATCGGTTGCGAACAGAAGGTTTACACTGGCGCGAAGGGTGTATATGTGGTAAAAATCGGCAACAAGGCCTGGTCTTTAAAGATCAAGTAAAAATTGCTGATTAAGGAAAAACTCCCGCTCAGTTGAGCGGGAGTTTTTTTGATTTAAGGAGTTGTAGGATTATGACATAGCAAGCGACAGACATGACATTCTATTTTCTAAATTTTGAACATGAAACCGTGGAAATTGTTGAGTTCAGAATTTTTGGTGGATGCGCCGTGGCTAAAGGTCGCAAAGGAAACATGCGAGCTGCCAAGCGGCAAGGTCATCGACGATTTTTATACGTTGTGGCAACCCGACTGGGTTTTGATTCTTGCCCGCACAAAGGAGGGCAAGTGGGTCATGACGGAACAGTACCGCCACGGAACAGGCAAAATTGCGCTCGAGTTCCCGGCAGGGATTATAGACAAAGGCGAAACGCCAGAAAAGGCTGCAATCCGCGAATTGCAAGAAGAATGCGGGTACGGGATAATTCGGATTTCGGAATCAGGAATTAGGAATAACGCTGTCACTTATCTCGGTTCTTTTTCGGTGAATCCGGATAGGCATCGCGGAAAATTCCATGTGGTGTTCATCGACGGCGTGGAACGTCTGGGCAAAACGAGCTTCGACGACACGGAAGATATCGAGACGTTCCTGTACACGGACGAGGAATTTCAAGCAAAAGTTGCAGACGGCACGTTCAATCACCCGCTTCAAATCGCAGGCTACTTCAAGTGGAAATTATCGCAATCCGCCTCCCGATCTTAATTCTCGGGTTGAATGGCGTTCCCGGCTTTGCGCTTTTTAGGCATTTCAACAAGCTGTACGGCAGCGTAACCGTTGGCGAGAATGCGCCGGGCGTTATTGGCATCCGTCCAATCAAGCATCCCTGCGTTTTGGGAGAAAACGTCTTCGGCGTAGACGCCGAAGAAACTGATCGCTTAGGCGAACTTTTCGAGAAATTCCGCTTTGGGACCGTCATTGACGCAAGCGGAAATTGCGCACTCAAAGCTTGCGAATGCGACCCCGCCCGCAGCAGGCTTTTGAATTACAGCCAAGGAGTCGATACAGCTACGTTTGCGGCCCGCTACAACGCGACACTCATCCGCATTTCAGCCGACATGGTCTTTAGCGGTGACGAGAAGACAAAGCCAAACCGCCCTTACGTCGAGACTGACCCTAAAGACCCCATTCACAATTACGGCAAACACCAGGCCGAAGCCGAAGATGCAATTACCGCCATCAAGCCCAATGTCGTGATTCTCCGCGTGCCGCTCCCAATGGACTACGCGCCCGGCGGATGCGCCGGCGCCATTGACTGGATCACTTACCGGTTCCGCCCCGGTCGCCCAGCGACCTTGTTCACCGACGAATACCGCAACCCGCTTTCGGGCCCGGACCTTTGCCGCACGGTACAGTACATCCTGGAACATAAATTTCCCGCAGGCATTTACAACTGCGGCGGTCCACGTCGCGTTTCGCTCTATAATGTCGGGCAAATCGTAAATGCCGTTGGCGGCTACCCCGCCGAACTCCTCCACGGAGTGCCGCGAATTGAAGGCGGTCCGATGCCTCCACGCGTGGGGGATATCAGCATCAATTCAGAAAAGCTCTACAAATTGCTGCCGCCAGGATTCATTAAGCCCTGGCCCGCATTCGACTGGCTTGTGCCCGACAGCTTCGACTGGCATAAAACTTTTGGACGTAATATTAAAGACAAACGTAAAATGGGCAGTGACGAAGCAATTACGAACCTACTCGTCAACGGGATCGAAGTCCAATAACAGCAAGCTTAACACAGCACAGAAAATTATTCTGAAACGGTCAAACGGCCACCACCCCGCTTTTTCGAAGTCCTCATAAGTTTCTCGGCGGCTTCGATGAGTTCATCATAGTTCTTCGCCTGGTCGCAATCAAGAGCGGCACCCATCGATAACGTCGGCGCATCCGCTTCCGATGACACCGTCACAGAAACTTTATCATAAATCTGCTGCGCACGGTCGTACATATAACCCGGTGGAGAGTTCTTTTCAAAGAACAGCATTGCCACAAAAAAATCTTTGCCCAAACGGCAAGCCATATCATGTTCGCGCAAGGAATCATTCAACGCTTCGGAAATAAGCAGCAAAAAGTCCTCGCCCGCCTCGCGGCCCTTGCTTTCGCAGAACTTTTCATAACCGTCCACATCGACAGCCAGCGCCATCACCCTGTATTTGCCATATGTTATTTTTTCTTCGGCATCTCTCCGGAATGTTTCTGGATTCAGGAATCCCGTAAGCGAATCCCTGCTGGACGGATTTTCCAGAAGTTTCATACGGGCGGCAGCAGATTCCTTCGCTTCGCCCTTCATCATCATCATGGCATAGGTGTTAGAGCTGTTCGTAACGATAATCTCGGAACGCGTTTCACGGCTAACGGAATCATAGAACACCTTTCCAATACAGAACACGTAAATAACGGTTCCGTCCTTACGCTTGAGGCGGTGTTCGCAATACAGCATCGGACTTTTGGCAAGGACTTCAGAAACAAGGCAGAGGTACTCCGTCAGGTCTTCTTCTGGAATCAAGTCCAGCTGCCTCAACGACTTCGCCCTGACATCATCCATCGTAAATCCCGTCATTTTTTCGAAGTTTTCATCTACCTCGATAATGGCGTTATGAATGTCAAGAACATATCGGGTAAACATCACATTGTGGACACGATGCAACGATCTATTGTTTTCATCCCCGTTCTTTTTCGTCCGATTGACAATTTCATCAAAAATGGGATCGAACCTGCCCTCGTCTGGTTTTACATCCTTCGCTATGTCACGGCAGATTGCAACAAACTCAGAAACAAGATACGGATCGAACTGCGTACCGGCACAACGTTCAAGTTCAACTATCGCTTCTTCGATAGGGCGCGCCGCTCTGTAAGAACGGTTACTGACCATAGCATCGAACGAATCGACAACAGCAATAATTCTGGACAAAAGCGGAATCTGTTCGCCCTTGAGTCCATCGGGATAACCGTGACCATCCCAGCGTTCGTGATGGTGCAAAATCATATCCGCAATTTCGACCAGACCCTTGGAACTCTTTGCAATCTCGTAGCCCTTTTTCGCATGGGTCTTGATGGTATTCCATTCTTCTTCCGAAAGCTTGCCCGGCTTATTGAGGATATCCAGCGGGATACCGATTTTACCGATGTCATGCAGCAAGCACAGGAGCGAAAGATTACTTTGCTGCTTATCGGACAGTCCAATTTTACGACCCAGCGCGGCCCCCATACGCTGCGTACGTTTCACGTGAGCCTCGGTATCGCTATCACATTCTTGCAAGGCACGCACTAGCGAAGTCAAAAGTTCCGAATGGGCAGAACTCCTATCGAGCAGTTTCTTTTGCATCAACGTGTGCGTTGCCGAATCAATCGCATCAACAATGTCTGTATTCCACGTTGTGGCGCCATCGACAGCATACTGGAAACTCGACTGCACCTTTTTCTTTACGATTTCCATTCGTTCGTTGACTTCGGCAAGTTCCATATAATCGCAAATGACGATGAGCTTTGCATCTTCGCCACGTACAAAGCAGGACCCCTGCGGAAAAGCCTCGCGTAAGGCATCGGCCATACCGATCAGCAAACGATCGCCAACGTTATGGCCCTTCATATTATTTAAGCGGGACAGGTTATTCAGATCACAGACAACAACCGTCAACGGATAAGTAAACTGAGAAGCGTCCTTGGCCACAAAATTCTTGAAGTGTTCCCAGCTATGGAACCCTGTCAATAAATCCGTACGAGCCACAGTATCAGAAATCACAAATAAATTCCCTACCGGGCAGTCGCCTTTTCCCTTGATTTTCCGGAAATCGCAACGTATCGGCTGGATTCTATCGTCACGGTTCACAAAGCCCTGAGTAGAATAGACCTCGGCAGAATCAGAGTAGGAATCCGAAATATTGCAAAACTTCATAAAATCTTTTTGCGTCAACGATACATTAAGGTCAATCCCCGCCAAAAGCTGTTCCGCCATTTTATTGTAAACAACCAACTTGCCCTTATAATCAAAAAGGACTACCCCTCGATCAATATTCTTAAAAATGTTGTCATTAAAGTAATTGATTAGGTCAATCACAGCAAACCGACAAGAATACCAATACACGCAAACCGGGAGCAGGCAATAAAATTCAATGGAATAATCCAGCTCAAGATCCGTAAATTTATCCAATAGGCAATTGATCATAAGCAAAACGGCCACAATAACGCTAGGCCCAATGTAACGCTTTCTGTAGACCTTCGGTTCACGCGCATAACGGTAGAGCATAAGCCCAATGGATACCGCAAACATCGTAAACACAAGCGCAAGATGGAAAACGTAAAAAGCGCTTTTATCTGAAACGGCAAAAACCATACGTTCTGAAACCGAATCAAACCTAAAGGCCCACGGATAAAACGGATTGACAATCCAGATAACGGCATCGAGAACAAGGCCCAGCAAAAAACAGCGCAGCAACAAGCGACTCCATCTATTATCGGACAAACAAGTAAAATGCACCGAGAACTGGGCAAAACAGAACATCGCAGCAGCAACGCTTACAAGACAAAGGCTTGTCCACACCATGAAGGCGTCACGGCTTTCGATAAAAAGCCGCCCTATGTAGAAAATGACAGCAAATACGCCAAAAACGGTCCCGGTCGCAAGACGATTCAGCTCCACACGCTTTGACCGAAACGAAACTACAGCCTGATACAATGCTGCTGCAATAAATACAAGGGATATAACTATAAAGGTAACAGTACTTCTATCCATAATCTCCCCGTCCGATTATTTTCTGAAACTCTTTTTGAAAATAATCTTTTCTAATCACATGTGAAAAAGAAATCGCACAAAAAGGGCGTTTTTTAAGCTCTAAAACGGTATTTTTCGGGCAAGGCCGCCGTTTTAACGAAATTTTTCAATAAATTCGTTATGGATTTTCTTGTCGCCGTACTTATCTTCGGGCGAGTAGAGTTCTTCGGGAGTGTAACCGCTGCGGAGGCTTGTCAGGACAATTTTTCGTGACAATTCATCGTAGCTGAAATCGACTCGGAACGTGCGGTAGGCAAGTACACCCGTTTTTGCAGTATCATCGATTTCGAGACGGCGGCGGGTATCGTCAAACGGGCCACGCGTGAGCTGGATTTCGACAAAGCTCAAGATGTCGAACGGTGAATTTTCGCGGAGCCATTGGATGCGCTCGTCAAACGCGGGAGTCGTCTCGATGGTCCACAAGTCGCGTTCCTGTTCTTCAACCCAGCCCGCCTTTGCATCCGGGAAAGCATCGGCCATCGGAATATACGGTTTGATATCGAGCACAGGCGTTCCGTTCAGCAAGTCCGCTTCATCGACATAAAGCGTAAGCCCTTCGACTTTCAGGAGTCGCACACAGCTAAGTCCAATCGGATTCGGACGGTACGGGCTACGGCTTGCAAAAGTGCCTACGCGATCCTTACCCTTGGGCGGTACCGGCGGACGCGTCGTCGGGCGCCAACCTGCATTTTCATGGAACTGGAAAATCACCCAAAGGCGTTCGAAGCCATCAAGATCGCGGAGGGCCGTTTCAAAATTCATCCCCGGATTCAGCACAATGCGGCCGGGATGCCCCGCAAACAAGCGCCCCTGTCGAGGAGCGTCATACTTGTAGACGGCATCACCATAAAATGTACCTATCGGACAAATCTGCACAGCGGAAATATAGATAATAGAGGGCGCCGCAAAGGTGTAGGGGACCAAACGCCTTTATGTCATTTGCTGTAGTAACCGCGAAGGTCGTAAACCAGGTTGACCGAAATTCGGCCAGATTCGGAAAAAGACTGTCCCAAAGTCCAATCGTAGCGCAACATCAAGGACAGCCAATGAGACTTGGAACTAGACGCTAAAAGGTTATACCCTATATCGCCACCCATAAACCAGCCTTTATACGTTCTATCATATGCGCCGCCCCAAACAATATCGACAAAGAGACCCTTACTCTGCGAGAACCTATGGACAGATTCAAACGCCCATCTGGATTGCGTCTTTCCCATGGTGCCCGCATAATCCAATTCCCAAAGCCAGGAGTGATGATCCGAAAAGCCCCACACAAAAGCGAAACGCATATCCGGATACCATTTACCATAAAGATCCTTACCACCAGCGGCCACTTCGATTCCAACATAATCAGAAAGATAGCACAAGAAATCAACGAAAAGACCTGCAAAGACTCCATCGACAGAACTTGCAGATTGCGTGGCGCGGCACCGAGCCTCATGAGTATTGGAGTAATCCACCACTTCAGTATCAGGGCTATCGGGCTCCACATCCTGATCCATGACCAGACACGTCAACGAATAAACGATGGATTGCAGATCTTCGTCCCGCGAGAACTTTTTATGAACGCCTTTGACGACCTTGGAACCGTGCAAGCGCACCATCCCCGCCCAATAATAATCTTTCAATTTTATCAGGAACAGTTGGACATTGACCTTGTTGCTGTTTTCGGAAAGCTTATACCCAAGCACCCCAAGAGCCGATTCCGCCCTTTGAGTTGCAAGATTCGCCTTACGGTCTTCAACATCTACAAATACGGGATCCATAAAATATACTTCATCCGGTTTTTCGCCTTTATAAATCTTTGACGCCTTTCCAAAAGACATCTTGAGCATGGTTTCCACGGCGTTGTCAACGTCATCCACTTCCGCGACCACAGAAGAATCCGTTTCGATTTGACCATCTGCCAAGAACTTTTTCATCTGTATATGATGCATCACAGGGTTCGATGATGAAAAAGAAACTCCAACCTTTTCAATATGATGGCTGGGAACATAGCCCAATTCCGCCAAATAGACCGTCGCCATAGCCTTCAGCTTTTTCGCCGAAAGGTCTCGCGGCCCTCGGCTATCGCCTTCAATGACCTGCACTTCAACCGCTCCCGCGAAAGCAGCAAGGAACACTAACAAAGAAAAAATACGAGAAAACAAGGACATAGGATTAATGTACAAAAATCAATTGTCAATACGCACAAAACATAGATAAAAGAGATGAATGGTAAATTAGGATAGATGATGTACAAAAAAGGACTGCATTGCTGCAGTCCTTTGAATGTTTTGATACGCTTGTAAAGGCGATGCCGGAACGGAGTCCGGCATGACACTTTAGGCGTTATACTTGGCGCCAATGGCGCCAGTTCGCGGCGCCTCGGTCATGCCCAAGCGAGCTTGGGCGCGACTCTCGGCTTGCTACACTTCTTCAATTGAAGCGTGATATTGACGCCTACGGCGTCAGCGACTTCGGCTCAGCCATGCCAGAGTGCAAGCACTCTGTCGCGGCATTCGCCTTGCACGCTACTCCTGGAGGCTCTTCAGTTAAATTTCTTCAATGCTAGAATGATATTCTTGCAGGCTCTTCACAGCACCATGGCCGTTGCGGGCGGCGGCGATGCCCTTAACGGTGTTGTAGGCACCGGCGAGGGTCGTGATGTAGGGAACCTTGTACTTGATGGCAGCCTTGCGGATAGCACTTTCGTCCTTGATGGCGTCGCGCTTTGCCCACGGCGTATTGATGATGAGGTTCACCTGCTTGTTCAGGATGATATCGAGAACGTTC
>NZ_JBGUHR010000055.1:0-30983 GCF_045112255.1 Fibrobacter sp. | reverse complement strand
GATGCAGTTCGGATCATACTGATTGTATTCAGCGACAAATTGCGACTTGCTCATCGTCGTTGTATAGTAAGCCACACCAAACAAATGTGGCATACCGCTGATATATCCAGGTTCTACTTCGTCACCAATAGCTTGAACCGTCTTCCAGCCGACTTCCATGTCAGCACAAGTTATTCGTAATCTTCTGTCGTAATCAGTACAGTGAGCCAGCAAATTAGTCGTGCATGTAATTCGCCATGGCTGATACAACGTTTCACTTCTCAGTTCATGCGTACCATCAGCAAATTCCCATCGCTCATCACATAAACCAAACGCCTCTCGTCCGTCACCGCTAGCAATTACGCCAGTCGTCTCGGAGAACCAGTCGTGTTCATTTACATCGACCATAGCTTCGGTAGCCTTGCCCTTTACGTGCAAGTGATACACATAGTAATCCATTCCGGTCATCTGCGTACCAGATGCGACATAGGCATACAAGTGCCACCCATCTTCCTCAAGACGCCAGAATTTTATCGTAAATCCGTTGCGGTCATTGCTATTACTGTAACCATTCGTCATTCGTATATTATATACGCGAGGAACGTCACAAATGCTATCGCACATCGGCGTTTGAATACACTTCGGATCATCGACATACTGTCGATGCTCAACAAGACTCATACCGAAGTCGTAATCAAAATCTTCGTTATCAACTACGCAAGTTTCCTTCACTGGATCTCCCGGCGTTCTGCCATTATTACCAATGAGCGCGTCTTCTTCGCCAACCTTAATCTGGTATTCCGTAATACGGAACTGATGGTCGGCATTATTCGGAGCGATAGAAGCTCCAGCACACATAATCTTTACCGTGCGCTGCAGATGATGCATATAGCACGACGGAGTCAAGAAATAATAGTCAATGTGGAATATGCCGCCGCACTTACAGAAGTCGATATCATTTTGCACGATAATGTTTGACGTAAAGTCAACAGTAGTGCCATTCACATCAGATTCAAGTACGTCAGACAACTTTATCCAGTTGTTGCATGTAACCAAATAAATGCCGTCTTCGCCATTTTCTTGGTTAAGCAAGGCAACCACATTACCCGGTGAAACCTTGTAATTACATATCGTACGAGACCCACACTTGTATGGAACATTATCACGACATACATAATCGACTGGGTAACTGGCACGAGCGCCCAAATCTACCAAGACAGAATCGTCTACTGGCATCGGAGTCGGAACTTTGTAGCAGTCGATATCGCATCCACTTTCCGTATCATTAAATCCTTGCCAACTATCAGCATGAACAACCCATAAGCCATTTTCAGATTCAACCGTCTGGCGAGCCAACCAAACAACATCGCCATCGAGAAGCTGAATCCCATCCAATTTCAACAATCCAGCCTTATGAGTCAAGTTCTTGTTGTACTTCAAGCGAACCATCGTATAGATATAGTCTTCGCAGTTATGTACATGTTTCCAGAATGTAGGATGCACCACCCAGTATCCGTTATCATACGGATTTTCTTGATACTGAAGTAAAACTACGTCTCCATCATTTAGAACATATCCGTCATCTTTCATTGTACGCAAGCCATATTTGTCCATCGACCCACCAAAAATTTTGTCTGGGTCAGTGACTTTATATTTGGTCTGTACAATGTAAATGTCATTACCGAACCGAGGATCCGCCGCAGCGTTTGTCACTGTATTTCCGTTCTCGTCGACGGTATTGTACACAAGCGACATCGAGCCAGTCTTGTAGCACTCCTTCTCGATTGTCACGCCTTCGGTAGAATAGCGCTGCTGTTCATCGGTTTCGCTATCGTACTTATAACGGATCAAGCCAATGCTCGGATCGCCGAACACTTGGTCTCCGTAACTGAAATAGATGTTGTACTGGGCACACGGTTCGGCACCGTTTCCGTCAGTGGCGAGCCTTCCCGGATAGACCGTAAAGGTCGCCGTGCCGACGCCGTCTTCATCTATTTCGAATTCGATATCTTCTGGAGGAACAACATATTCCGTCTCGCCGTTTGTCAGCTTGATACTCAAGCCGTCAGTCATGTTCGTGCCATGCACAACGACAGAGGCCGCCTCGTCAACACGAGACGCCAGATTTTCGACATAAGTGATTGTTGGGAGTTCTTTACCGAAGACAGTTGCAAACACATTGACATCTACACGCTTGTAGGTCAGGTCGTCTTCTTCGTAGTAGTCTAGTCCGTTCTTGTCAAATTCGTCCTTGTCTACGTCGATATATCCAATAACAAATCTTAACGGTATTTTCCGATAGACTTCGGATTTATCAGCGTATAGAGGAGGAATATTAAGCAGTACATTTTCTTCACCTTCAAGTGTCAAATAAAAACCATTTGACACACCGTTTATCGCTTCCAGTTCGACTGAACGGACACGACCGTCGTCATCACCATTCTCGTCGATGGCAAACACATCTATCGGTGCATTGATTTCAGCAAACGGAAATGTATAGTAGCCTAAAGTGATTGACGGTGTGCCCATAGGTCATTATCCCTTCGGCGGCTGTGCAGCTTCTGGAAGCGGCATACCGCACAGTTTTCTGATTGTGTTACCAGTGTTCTTGAGAGCTTGCACGATCGGTTCAGACTTCTTGCTGAACGGTTCGAAATACTTCTCGCACTTGGGCGGAAGCCATTCTTGCGGGTTCTTCAAGGACACACAAAGGTTCTCGATAAAGGTCAGCATCATTTCCGGATTGATGGCGGCACCTTGCACGTCGTCCTTCCAGTCGGTCTCGACCTTCGTCTTATAAGAGGACATTTCCTTGACACGCTGTACAGCTTCGCTCTGGTTGATGCCTTCCTTGACCTTGCGGTTTACTTCGTTGAAACGGTTCAAGTTGTTCTGATATGCGTTTCTGAACTCTTGGGAACCTTCACCGATGTTGACTTGGGTCGGAATGAACACGCCGTTCTGTTCTTGGTTGGGCTGTACGTATCCAGCGTTAGGATATCCGTTGTTCGGCTGATTGTAAACGTAGCCGTTGTTCTGAGGTACATAGCCGCCTTGCGGATAGCCGTTATTCTGCGGCGGATATCCGTTCTGCGAATATCCATACGGATTCGCGTTCTGGTTGACTTGCGTCTGTCCACGAGGGGCAATGGTAGTGTAGTCTGGTTGTTTCATAAATCCTCTACACGCCTAGTTTATCAGTTAGGCACATTTCGTCTAGGTAGATAAATTACACTAAAAGAGGCCCGGTCTTGCGACCGAGCCCCTTTGGAGCCAACAAGGAGATTATTAGGCAAATTTTCCGAGTCCGAGGTTTTCGAAAGCCTTGACATTCGACATGGCGGTTTCGATATCGGAAGCATCGTCCGTCGGAATTTCAACGTACTCGGCGTTGACATCCTCGAACAACGTATCCATGCCAGCGGACAGATTGGCGCGTTGCGGCTTGAGCCCCTTGGTAAGTGATTCGATCTTCGGCGTAGTCTTCGGAGTTTCCTCCGGCTCGTCGCATTCGAACACGCCATCGATAGATTCCAGCTTGTTCTCGCGGTCGAGTTCGGCGTCAATATCCTTCAATGCGTTGACCACATTGTCCATATTGAGCTTTCCGTCACGCTCTGGGTCTACATCCATCATGAACACATCATTGGAAGAACCGTCGATGAACTTCATGATACTGTCGGAAGTGATGTCGCGAACGTCATAGTTGACGAAGTGAGCCATGACAGCTTGAACCACGTTCGGCTTCATTCCCTGCACTAGGCGCATGATGTAGGACTTCTTTTCGGCCTCGTTCAGCTTGTCCTTCAAGTTCTCGCGTTCGGCGTAGGCCGTCTTGAGCTTGGTATTGGCTTGAGCCAGCAAGTCGCGGAGCTTCTTGGTCTCTTCGGAAGTCGTTCCGTTGAGGCTGATAGTAATTCCGGCGCTTTCAAGCACGGCGGACATTGCGCTGAGAACCTTGAACATGCGGTCGTTAATCGCACTGGTCTTCATCTTCGCAACATTCTCCGATACTGCCTCGGCGATCATGGTTTCGGCCTTCGAGGATACGGCTTCAAGCATCTGGTTTACTTGCTTGCGCTGCTTGTCCTTGCTGTCCTCTTGGGCGGCGGCAATTTCACCGTTGCAAGCAGATTCGATCTTCGCAACGATTTCCGGATTTATTCCGGCCATTTCTTCTTCTGTGAGTACTGAGCTTAATTGCATGTGTTGAAGCCTCGCAGTGCAGAAATTAGTCCAGTTTTGTCATAACGACCAAATCCAACCACAAAGTTTCTGTAGTTGTGTTCGATTTCACGTCCGTAACGGTTCATAACATCCGTAACAGATTCGACCAGCGGTCGTGGTCCTGTCACAGATTCGATCAACGGAGCCTTGCCAGCAGACTCTGCAGATTCTTGTCTGGCAGTGAAAATCGCGTCTTGTCCAAATGACGGATTACCAACAACGTCAATAGTGATCATCGTATAGTCGTCGGAGATTTCCTCATGGTCTCCCATTTCGATGGTGCTTCCAGCGCCACGCAGAGAGAAGCCGGGATGATAACCTCCACGGATCAATGCGGCGAGCTGCCTACCAGCAGCAGTCTCTTCCATAACGACCATGCGAACCTTGAGATCGTCGCCTTCCATGTGGAGGTCTTCGATCAAGGCGCAGATGGACATCAAGTCCATTTCAAAAATAGGATAGTCCTTCGCGGTGCCGTCTGTGCCCAAGCGAGGATGGTTCAACGAAGCAGCGAGACGACCACGGACTACGAAGTCCTTGATAAGACGGTTCATTTCGCGTTCGATAATACGCTTCGGATAGGCTCGGTTGTTAATGCCGGGAATATTACAGCGGATAGCCGTGCCTTCGATAATCAAGCGTTTAACGTTATTTCCAAAAATATCCTTGCGGTCAACCATTGCCGCCGAGGATCCTTCGAAAATCACGTCGCCGTATAATTGATTAGTTGCCATACAAAGCCTTCCCCTCATTGCCGATAGACTCCATGATGGCCTTGGATGCATTCTCCAGCTCTGACGCATAACACGACTCGAAGTACGCGCCGACAATCTGCTTGACCGTCGCTGTGTCATTATTCAAGACTGCAGTCAATAACTGTTTACTATCCTTGGGATTCATCAAAAACTACCGCTCAGTTATGCAGTAGTTTATATGATTGTTAATAAGTTGTGAATTGTTATTTACGCATAAAAAGAAAGCGACGAATTACTTCGTCGCTTCCTTACATTCTAGCTTACTAAGCTAACAACCGCATTACCAGTTGTTGTCTTCGTAAGAGAGGCCACCCGGCACGTTCACCACGCCATTCGGAACAGTCTCGTAAGAGAGGCCAGCCTGGAGCGAAGCACCAGCGAGCGAACCGTTAGACTGCCACGGCATGTTATCAAGGTCGATGCCAGTGATAACAGTGTTGACGTTGGAGAAGTGGATGACACGGTAGAACTGGCCAGCACCGAGGAGGTTAGCCACGATGGCGTAACGGCTCTTAACGATGAGGCGCGGAGAACCATCTTCCTGACCAGCGGTCTTGCAGAAGATATATGGGATATAAGGCATCATGATGATACCAGACTCACCCTGACGCGGGCCCTTGTAACCGATGAGGGCGTAAGAAGCCTGAGCGTAGATGTCCTGATACAGCTTGATGTTGCCGTTCAAGAGGCTACCAGCGTCGGCCACACCACCACTCGGCTGCACAGCAGCGTCGGTCTGGAGGTAAGTCGGAGTATAGATACCGTTGTTGAGAGTTGCGACAGCAGCGGCGATATCCGGAGAGATGATCGCGAAGTTACCGCAGCCCATACGAGTCGTGAGAGCGATCTTGCGAGACACGGCGATGATAGTATTTACGATACCACCAGCGATACGTTCTGCAGCCCAGCGGCCCATACCAGCGTTGAGGATGTTCTTGTCAGCCAAGTCCATCTGGATAGCAGCTTCACCACCGAGAGCCGGAGTCTGAGCAACGAGAACCATGGCCTGAAGAATTTCACGGTCGATGTTCTGCTGGATCTCAAACTGGAGACCTTCGAGGAGGAGAGCTTCCACGTCCTGACCATGAGCTGCAGCCATGTCTTGCTGGAGTTCGATGGTGTAGTGAGACTTGATAGCGCGGGTACCAACACGGATGGCACCGCTGATCACCTTGATGCTAGCCTTCTTGATATTGAAGGAGAGGTCACCGTACTGGTCGTTGCCAGCGAGGTAAGAGCCACCAAAGTTGTTGTAGAGGAGACCCGGTTCTTCTGGATCGAAAGTGTTGCCGTTAGCGGAAGCACCGTTAACACCAGTACCTTCCATGTAGTTGGACAACATTTCACCACGGCCAGTAGTCCACGGGTTGAACGTGCCAGCGAAACCAGTGTGGTCAGCTACGAGGTCGTAGCCAATTTCTTGCTTCTGACCGCGACGGAAAGCAGTGGTCTTGAGCGGTTCGTTATCGTAAAGATAACGAAGGGCGAAGTAGATACCCTGCGGAGTCGTTGTCGGAATCACAGTCACCGTGTTCATGGCGAGCAGTTCCGGGAACTGACGACGGATCATCGGGAGAGCGTACTGCTGATACTGAGCAACGTCAGCGGAGACGTTGGCAGATTCGAGCATTGCGCCACGGTTAACCTTGTTCTGGTTTTCCAGCAAGGTAGCAATCACGCTGGCTTCAGCGCGAGTACGAATAGGACGACCAAGGTTGGATTCAAGAATGGTGCGCCACTTATTCGAGAGGTTCTTTTTCTGAAGAGTCTGCATAAGTAGTCCTTCTGTTGTGCCTTCTCGGCAGCACCAGCGGTACTACTCTGATAGGCGTTTCTTGTTATAATGTTTAGGGGTATCAAAAAACGCCGTGAAAAAAGTGCCAAAAACCTACATTGAAATGAAAAAGGTGGTCGAATGACCACCTTTAACACTACATTCCAGGCATTCCGCCACCAGCATCCGGTGCGCCGCCAGCGTCTTCGCCACCGCCTTCGTCGCCAGTAGCTTCGCCAGATTCTTCGGCCTTCTCTTCCTTGCACCAAGCCTTGTTGAGGTTGTACTGTTCGTCGTTGAGACGCAGACCCCAGCGCAACGCGGCTTGCTTCGAGAGAGCGCCGTTCGGATTTTCCTTCGAGGACACGTGCTTCATCATCGAGTCGAACACTGCGAGCTTCGTCGTCCAAACTTCGGAGTCGATGAAGTTCTGGAAACCGTTGGACTTGCGGAAGCGCACGGTATAGAACTCTTGCAGCTTGATAGAGTCGTCGATCGTGTTGTCAGTATTCAGCACCATCACGAACAGACGAATAAGAATCGTCTCGAACGGAGTCTGATAGCGCTGCACGAGGCGAGCAAACGAGACTTCGGCCTGAGTGACTTCACCGATCTTACCTTGTGAGTAATTCTGGGAGTCGCCAGCCAAAGCGGTGATACGACCCGGCGGAACCATCAAGGAGTTCACCAAGTTTCGCTTGAAGAACTTCAAGTCATCAATGTTTCCAAGCTCGGCACCGCCTTGCATACGTTCAATGCTGGAACCAGTACGACCATTACCCACACCGATGATGAAGTGTTCGGTAAGGCCAGGTGACGTACCGAAGTTGGTCACTTCACCAGTCATCGAGTTGTAATCGAGACGGCGAGAGAACATCTTCGCTTGGTCTTTCATGAACTTCTCGGCAGTAGCCTTCGTCATACCAGACACGTCAACCTTGAGGACAAGCTTCTCTGAGCCCCAGAGGACACGGTACATCACGACGGAGTCTTCAATCGTATTCAACTGGTTGTACGGCTTCATCGCTGGTTCCAAGATGGAACGCGGGTCATTGACGCCGCCGGGGCCAGTCATGCCAAGGGATGCGTACAAAATCTGGTTCGGCGAGAAGTCGATATAGTTCTTGCCGTTGTTCTGCGAGGCCATCGTACCAGTAAGCATCTGGCGATAGCCGATAATCAAGTTATCCTGAACGACGATGATCATGTGCTCTTCCGGCAGCATGTTCACGCCTTCAATATTGCCAGTATTGGGATCGTAGATAACTTCGAAGAAGATACGGCCACGAGTCAAGAGGTACTTCATGTACTCCCAGCCGTCTTGGTGGAACTTCATGATGCGGCGGAGAACCGTCTGGCGGAAGATCTTGCCGAGCTTCTTGCGCACCGGATCGCCGATAGCGGCGTCATGGTCGATGTCGAGCGAGCAGATTTCGTCCACGTCGTCCTTGTACACGGCCTCGTTACAGATCTGTATTAAGGACTCGTTCACCTCTGAACGAGATGCGACCGTGTCGTACTTGCGAGCGCGTTCTTGGTTCTTCTTCCAGTATAGCTGGGCTTGGTTCTCGGCAATCGCGTTCTGTATCTTGTCTGGATCGATCTTGTTCGAACCGCTGATACCGAGCGCTGGCATGTACATGCTGAATCCGTCGACGGCGGAACCGTCTGGAGAGAGCATCTGGTTGATGCCTTGGCCGACCACGTTACGTGAAGCGCGAATCTGACGAACAACGTCACCACGGTTGAACACTCGGTCGAAAATGGCACCGCGCTCGTTCGCCTGACCGTAATCCCTCACATGGCTAAGGAGCCTTGTGGCTATATTGTCGTTTTCTTTGTTCTTCTTAACTAGCATAAGCTTCCCTTACCACTGTAAAAGTACTCCATCATAGTCAACGGTGAACTTCGGCGTACGAGAGGACACATAGAACTCACGCAGCTCGTCGTTCTTGATATTCTTGGACAGAAGACGCTTCTTCATCGTGGCGCAAGCCGCGATGTACATGAAATCGTCAGCGTCAACCTTGAAACACGGGACGCCGTTGAACATTTGACGCTTATCCGGCATACGTCGACAGAGTCCTCCATGATTTGGCTTCGTTCAGTGAATTGGTTAAATCTTTGTTGAAAATCGTATCTGCAGAAGTCATCAACGCCTTCGCAATCCTTACGGCAAGCGCATATCCTTCCGGCTTGACGGACGCATAGTCGATAACGCGACCCTTCTTCAAGAAGTCCACGATATCGCGGTATGTTCCAACAGAACGGATGTTGAAGGTAGCTTCGGTAGCGGCCAGCACGTCGGTATCGAACGTATTGGCCATGAAGTTCTCGCTCTGTACCGTACCGTTGTTTATGATGCAGTGCATGAGGAACTGGGCGCAAGTGAAAGCTCGCTGCAGTCGCTGTTCCATCGTCAAGCTCGCATCATCGGCGTTTGGTTGCATCTTGCCTTCGCCACGGTTCTCTGGCGGAAGGTACGAAATCTCTTCCACGAGTCCGATCACCTTTCGATAGACCGGAACATTCTTCACAAGATCCACTTGGTTCATGATGGCCAGCGAGTCAATCCAGTCGAAAACGTTCGGAAGCGTATCGACTGCGGAACCCATGGCCGACTTCATGAAGAATATGAGCTTGTCCAAGTCGGTGTATGCCCACTTGGCATTAGCATTTGTACTTGCAGACTGGGTCTCCGCGCCGCGTTCGTCAATGAATCCGCAGCCGTATGCGTCCGTATCTTCCACTGGTTCACGGAGACGCTTCACCAAGTATGCGTAGACGTTCTGGTCAAATGCTTGCTTCGTTTGCTTGTAAATCTCTGCCATAACTACTCCTATGCCAGCGTCTGGTCGTGGACATAAACCAAGTCCCATGTGTTCTTGTTCTTCAAGTTCTCGTCAAGCACCTTGCAGTCGACGCTCGGAGGAGCTGGCTGCGAGCCGAAACCTTCTGGGTGCTTGTGCTTGCTGTCTTGCCACACTTCGATGTGGAACGCCGGGTCTTTGACCTTCGGGCCGCCATATTCTACTGGGCCCAAGTAAATCTTCAGATATCCTTCTTGGTACGCATCCCAGCAAGCCGTATTCATCTTTCGCATCTGTTCGTCGGTGAACCTGAAATAAGCCTTGCTGCTCTTTGGGCCCATGTCGACGGCTTGCAGCTTCGTCTGGTCGTAACCGTGGTTCGAAACTGGCGTACCTTGGTCAAGAAATTCTTGGCACTTGGCTTGCATGGCGTCCTTGGCTTGCTTCTGGTGCGCTGGATCCGTAATCTTGTGTCCGTGATAATACTTGTTAGACACGTCGGTATAGCACTGGTCAACTGCACGGCCCTTTGCCGCATAGTTAACAGCGATTCCGCCGTCGTGGTTCTGACGGTTGTTGAACATTGCGCGTGTCTGCGCTTCTGGAGAACGGTACACGGAAGTCACGACGATTCCCGGAAGGCCAGCCTTCGCGAGAATGTACTTGATGGTCTTGATGGTAATGTCGGATAGTTCGTTCGCGCCCTTTTCCGCCTGATTGACAATCTTGAAGTTGGCATCGGACAAAGGAAGCGTCGAGTTCTTGTTTTCGTAAACCTTGATTGTACCCTTGACCAGATAAAGTAATCCACGCTTCTCCATCGCGTTAGCGGCCAGTTCCGGAGGAATCAAGGTATCCTTGAACTTCATCGTCGGCAAGCCAACATACTTGTAGATCAAGTTGGCTTCGTCGACACGGCGCTTTCGCAATTCGACGCGGTTAGGATTCGTGTCATAGGTCAAGTGGGACAAGATATCGGCAGCAAGCGTGAAATGCAAGTTGGCCAGTTTCTTGTCGACTGGGACTCCATTGTTGTTGCTGCTCCAGCCAAGCGCCGCAGTGGCCGTGACCTTCTGATTCTTGTCGTCCAGATATGTCATGTCTGGCAATATGAACATGTATACTGGCTTCGTCCTTCCGGTCAGATAAGCCATGCCCATGTTCACACAATAGGAAATCAAGCCAGCTTCTGGACAAATTTTCGGATCGACAGCGAAACCATTTGTATGTATAAAGCTGCAGATTGCAGTCTTCACGGCGCTTGGGCATGCGTTGTGCGTAAGGCATCCCCAGTGCAGATAAGCCCAGTTGTCTGGGTTCTTGATTGCGCCCCACAAGGTAAGCTGGATGTAGCGGAAGAACGCAAGCTGCATCTGGTCGTCATCGAGTTCGAAATTCTCGATAGTGTCCTTTGACGATTCAGCCGATGCCGCTTCCGAATAAGTCTTGTCCGAAATATCGAACATCTTGTTAAATTCGTCTGGACTAAGGCCGCCGATGGCATCACCCTTAGTCATGCCATTCTCGTCAACATCTGGCACAGAGAACACGAGCTTCAAGATTTGCTGTCTGGACTGGCCCAAGTTCAGCTTGATATTGGCACCGATAGCGATGCCGCCGTCATCAGCCTCATAAAACTTTTTCGACTTAACGGTCTCGTGGTCATAAAGGAAAGTCCAGTCAGCTGGGAACGAACCTTTCGGATAAGCGTTCGCGAAGGTCAACGGAAGTCCTGGAATATTCAACGCGATAGGCGGCAAGATGTCTGGGTCAAATGCAAATCCGCCCATGAGGACGGCAGTCAGCTGACCCATCGACTGCATTGCGGTTTCGGATTGGCCGAAGGTCAATGGAGCCAATGCGCCACGGACAACTTGCATTTCAGATGCAGTCTTAGTCGCATTGAGGTCAAGCTTACCAACAACATCATCGAGGTTTGGGTACAAGATCCCGTATTCCTCGTTACTCAGCATGTCGCCGATCATTTCTGCAATTGCGTCGCACATTTCAGAAATACGGTGCTGATTATAACTTGGTACGCTGGCGCGTTGCCAATTTGTGAGTCCGTTGTTCTCGTCGGCGACGTCGTAGAACCCATGGGCGTTCATTATCTTGTAAAGCTGCCCCTCGGTTCCCTTCGCCTTCTCGACGGCATCCTCTACGAACTTCTTAATTCGACCTGCAAAATGACCGTTATTCATGACGAATGCAGTTTATCAGTTTCCGTTTCCTAAATTAGCCTAAAAGACAAAAAAGAAGCCGCCGCTTTCGCGACGGCCCCTTCAGGAGAACAATATGGAGATTAGGAATTCTTCACTTGGTTCACAATGTCCTTGAGCTGCTGGTCGATGTCGCTCGTAGCAGCTGCAGCGTGTGCAGCACTTTCGAGGAGAGAATCGATGCGAGCTTGCTTCGGATCAGCCTTCGGAGCTTCAACGCTTTCGTTGAGAGCCTTCTTGGCAGCTGCTTGGGCGGCTTCGAATTCAGCGATCACCTTGTCAGCTTCAGCCGCGATGGACGGCTTCTTGGCAGCAAGGGCGGAATTGATGCGATCCATAGTAGCTTCGAACACGGACGGAACTGGAGTTTCTGCAGCCTTTTCGGTTTCGGCATACATCTGTTCGGCCTGGGCTTCGAGCTGGGCACGTTTCTGAGACTTCTTACCGTAGTCAGCAACGATGGATTCCGTCAGAACCTTCTGCTTGAGAGTGTTCACGACGCCGTCCAACTTGGCGAGCGTATTGGAACGGTCGCGGTTGTTGTGGTAGGATTCGAGAATAGCGTTAGCCTTTTCAGCAGTTTGCTTCAGTCTTGCATCAGCAACGATGGATTCGACGCGAGCTTGCTTTTCAGCAAAGTTGCATTCGAGGTTCGTGTCGTCAGCTGCTGGTTCTTCCGGAGTTTCCGTCACTGGTTCTGCGACAGTTTCTTCAGCAGCGGCGTCTTCAGTACCTTCAGTAAGGTTTTCTTGAGCGGCATTTGCGCCTTCCTCTTGACCCTTCTGGAGAGTTTCTTCGTTAACTTGAGTTTCTTCTGTGCCTTCGACTAGGCCGCGAGCCTTAGTAGCGATAGCTTCGAAGTTGAAGTCTTCGTCATTGTCTTCTTCACCCTTGGTGTCTTCAGACTTTGTGTCGTCCTTCTTGTCTTCGTCAGCCTTTTCGCCTTCGTCAGCTGGCTTTTCAGCATCGGCATCGTCATCACCGTCGAGGAAGTTGTCGAGTTCAGCGTCGCCGCCCTTTTCGCCACCTTCTTCGCCAGCAACAGCGCCGTCGTCAGCTGTAGCTGCAAGGCCATCGTCCATGCCAGCAAGCGGATCTTCTTCGGCACCAGCTTCTGGAGCACCCGGATCTGGTTCATTGTTTTCGATGCCAGCGAGGCCGTCATCCATACCAGCGAGCGGATCTTCTTCAGCAGCTGGTTCGGCAGCGAGCGGATCGGTCATGTCGGCGAGCGGATCGCCAACGTCAGCCGTCATGCTTGCGTCAAGGCCGTCAGCCGGATTGGTTTCGAGAGACGGTTCAGCAGTCGGATCAACCGGATCCATGGCCGGAATGCCGCCATCGATCGGAGCTTCAGCACCAACGTCGGCACCAGCATTGTCGCCAGTCTTGGCGATATCCTGGGCAACCGTACCGTTCGGCTGTGCGTCGGAAACGTTCTGTTGCTGTTGAGCCTGAACAGCGTGATTGATAGTCTGGTCAATGAAAGAACGAACGTCACCAGTGATGTGATTGTTCATCTGGATAATGGCCGAGATACCAGTGATGTCAGCGGCGCTGATGTTGCCATCCGGAAGCTTTGCGGCTTCTTTAGCAAATTCATCGACCACGAACTTCTGGGTCTGCTTGTCAGCCATGTCGTCGCCTTCGCTCATGAAATTTTCACCAAATTCCATCGGTTCATTGCTCGGATTGACTTCGAGCATGTCGTCGAACGACTTTGGAGCGTCATCTTCTTCGGTCGGCAAGCCCAAGTCCAGCTGGCTACCGAATGATTCAAACTGGCCTACAGCTTCGTCAAGTGCGAAGATGTCCTGCATAGCCTTCTGTTGGAGTGTTGCGTTGTTCTGCATATTGAAAGTCCTTTCATTGAGCCAGTCTGGCCCGAATTTCCGAATAGTTTATATAATGGTCACATTTTCTAATTTTCGTCGTACTCGATTTGGATATCCGGTACGCAATAGCCAGGATCGGCATTGCCACCAACTTCAAGCTGCAAGTACACATAGTCGGTCTCGCCAGCCTTCAGAGGATTGTAGATACCGCCGTCGACACGGCACAAATTGTAGTTTCCGCACATACACAGAGGCACATTATGGACAAAACTGCCCAATTCTGGTGCCGTTACACACTGGTAGGCATTGATCTTCTTACCAGCCTTCATGACGGCCTCTGGGTCTACATAAATGGTTTCGTCGTTCGTAGCTCCGTTGGCGACAATAACTCCGTCCACGACAACGTCGTCGATGAAGTTGGCGATCGGAGAGAACGGATTGCCGATAAAGCGCATTGGGAAGCTTGCACCAGAACGGTTATGGAATACATAGACGGCGTTCAGATCGAAATTCAGCATCGGACGGCGGACGCCGTTGATGACATAGCTCGTGTGGCCGAAGTTGTCATTCTCAACGACAACATCAAAAGAGAACGTCGGCTTGCCAGAGTCCTTGAACGGAGAATCGACGTCGTTATTGGTCGTCACGTTGCCATTCTCGTCGATAGTGGTATTGTGCCACTCGGTCGGTACGTAGGCTGGATTATTCTCTCCGTAGGTTCCCGGCTGTCCGTTGTAGAGGTACACCATCTGGATAGCGCCGCCAGTACCGAAGTTGGAACGGTGTTCGTCAGCTGGGCGCTTGTAGATAAAGCCATACGGATAGTCACGAATCAAGTCAAGACCATTTGGATATTCTTCTGAACGATACGACGGATCGAGAATGACAAGGCAAATCTTTGTCGGATCAGTTTCGCTAGTCGCTTGTCCATTCGCATCACAGATTGCTGGGTGGTACACGTATGGTTCGCCAAGCGGTTTCGCGTCTTCCAACGTCGGCTTATCGTGTGACACCGGAATAAATTCAATAAAGTTCTCGATCGGGAACCCAGACTTGTTCTCGAACGTGTAGACAATGGCTTCGTCACCGTGGGTTCGAGTCGCAACCGTTAATGTGGGTTGGCGGTCGCCGTTGATGTAGATAAGGTTTCCGAAACCGCAGTCCTTGTACTCGACCGTATATTGCTCTTGGCTAAGACGAGGATCTGGCACTTGGCCATAAAGACCAGCGACGGTCAGATAAAAAGGGTGCTCCTTAGAATAGTTCCAGATATCGTTGAGCGCAATTTGGGATTTCTGGTCTGTTGGGCGGCTATAGGATATCGAGTTGCCTATATAAAGTTTCGCGGCAGTTGGTGATGTTGGCCTTTCTCCGATTGGATAGAGTCGAATGTTGCTTAATTGGATATCTGGAGCTTTGATAAGATGAATCTTGAAAACGCTTTCCATAGAGTACGAATAGCACTCTGGATTGTCCGGACGGTACACGCAATAAGCACCAGCTTCAGAAGCATCGTCGGCTGGAACGGTATGGCCAGTATTCTCAAGCGCAGCTGAACTATACACCGAAGGTACACACGTATCAACGCGCTTCAGACCGATAGACGACACCGGAGTTCCGAAGTCGCCATCTTTACCAGTATATTTCTTAATGAGCAAACGTGCGGACATAAATCACCGAAAAGTGTTTGTACGCAGTTTATCAGTTTTCTATTTGCTGAACATGTCGTTAGCCTGGGTCATCGTACCCTTCATGATGGCACGGTACAGCTGCTCTGTAGTCATCGTGCCTTGCTGGACGGTCACATTGATGTGCTCCTTGGTCAAGCTGGCCTTACGGACACCAGCCAATTCGGCATTTGACACGACCTTTTCGAAGATGTCGCCGCTCATACTGCCAGAACTGCCGACGCCGCCAGCGCCCTTCGTGGAACCGTCAGAGAACTTGCCAGCGTTATCCTCGATATTCTTCTGCTTGAAGATGGCACGAAGCTCGTCGAAACCGATCAAGTCTTGTCCAGAAATCAAGCCGAACTCGTTTTCCACCATGTCGGCCATGGACGCATTTGGGCCGTCAGCAAAATGGTCGTACATGATGCTGCCGCCATAGTTCTCGAACAGCTCGCGCAGCTTGTCGAATTCTTCCTTGATCTGGGTAGCCACAAGCGAATGCAACAGAAGCGCGTCGTCGCCGACGACCTTGCCGTCCTTGAAACCGTCGATAAAGCTGCGGTCGCTAACTCGCTCAAGCTGATAGCCCATCGCTTCCAGTTCAGCTTCAGTCTTGAACACGCCATCAACATAGAGGCCACGTTCAGTACATTCAAGCGGCGCAATCTTTTCGCCGAAGAAGTTGTCCTTCGACTTCTGGTCATATATTGGCCGGATGTCGGTCGTCTTCAAGTGGAGCTTACCGTCGTTGAGGGACAGCCAAGCACCGCCATCGGCGGCATCCTCTACATAAACCTTCGCATCTGCATACAAGTTGCCCAAGAAGTCCTTGACCATTTCGACCAAGTCCTCGGTGTACTTGCGGTCTACGATATCCTTGTAAGTCTCGACGTACTCGCCACTTACGAGAGCGCGAGCCGCATTGATACTTCCGGTCAATCCATAGTAGAGAAGCAGCTGCTTGTATGCACGGTCATTAAGTGACTTCCACTCGTACATGCTGGCTCGGTTGTTAAGCGAGGAGCCGTTAGCTTGCATCTTCGTCTTGATAAGGTTGCAGAACTCGATAATGTTCATCAGAACCAAGTCATGCGGCGTCACGTAATTGCGGATATTGCGCGGACTTACATAGTGGTGTCCGTTAATTACAATCGCATTCTTGTAGGACGAGCTGGAGGACAAGATGTAAGGAACCTTTTCAGTCGGACGGCTCTTGTACACGAGCTTTTTCGCATCAACATCGACATACCCAAGGCTAGCCACCGGGTCTTCTTGATTCAGCAAGGCTTCGCGGAACTTGATTGCATCCTTGTGGCCAACGCCAATCGGCAAGAATTCCCACACAAAGTTATTAGCGCCAATCTTCAGACGGCCACACCACACGACATTAAGCGGCTTTCCGAACGCGCCGTTATAGCAAGCTTCGGTAAACGCCTCGGCGACGTCGATCAACTTCATAAAGTCGTCACTGCCGTCTTCGATAGGCATGCCAGTGCTCGGATCGTTAATCAAAATCTTTGCGGCAAGGCCGTAGTTATGCCAAGACAAGAACGCGCTTTCACCGCCACCAGAACTGATGAGTTCCTGGTCTTCAACAGAGCGCATAGTTTCAACCAGCTCGACACATGCCGATCCGAACGTATTGCGGAGAATACCCATCAAAATAGACACAGCGTCGTAAATGCCCATGCTTGCTCGCATGTCGCCGATACGCTTCGACGTCGGCTTGAAGATTACCCAGCCTGGAGTCTTTTCTTCTGGAACCGCTGGAACTTCACGAGTCTCGCTTGCGTAGATGTCTTGGTCGAACGCGCCATACTGCATGAACGCCCAACGACGGAGTTCAGCGTCATACGGAATGTACGGCATCTTGTATTCGACTCGAACCTTCGTGCGTTCGTCAGACTTCGCCGTATTCTCAAGCGGCACATAGATACCGACAACGAACACGCTGCCGCTAATTCCTTCGACAACATAATCGGCAGTGAACTTGGACGCACTGTCAATCGAAACGTCGACTTCGATACCGTCCGCATTGACCAGTAGCAAAGTACCAGTCTTGAACTTTGTAACCTTGCCGACACTTATCAAGTCCGTCGTATCGCCTTCTATCGGAGAATCGAATGTAAAGACGCTTGCCGAGTTGTTAGTCGTCACCGTCGCATTCTTTCCAATTGGATAAAACTGCTTCGGTTCCTCGCTGTTAGGAGGATATGCCTCGTAGACATCGTTATCGACAAATGTCACTTCGCACCAGCGAACTCCTATAGAACGCTTCACCATCTTGTGTCGAGTACGTCCCCAACGCTTATACCGAACGCGGACGCGCTTATACATCTGCACCGGAACCAAGAAACGAGCTGGCATAAAGACATACGGTGTGTTCGTCGAATTGTAAGGCAGCCTATTACCAATGTAGGTCTTGTTATCGAATACCGATTCATGTGTATACATCTGATACCAACGGATACGTTTGATAATATCCATCAGCTCGTCATAATCGCTATTGGCTCCACGTAGTCTCAGTTTCTGTAGCAACAGAAACGCTGGGCCGAAGAACAGTCCTTGTACGGACAAAATATTGTCAATTTCGTCAAGAGCGTCACCCATCACGTCTTCAGACAGAGTAACACACTGGTTGATGGTATAGGTCGTAGAATCCCCAAGATCATCAAGCACCATGTACGACGGATAGAAATCCCTAAAGTTTTCGACCGTTCCAGCCGTTGACGAAGATTCCCATTCAGCAACCAATATGTTCGTGCTATCAGTCAAGGTAGCGTAAGTTCCGTTCCATTCATAGAACGCATCAGATCCGAACGAAAGCGAACTATTCTTCGCCATAATCAGTGTGGCTATTTCTCTCATCACGACGTCGACAAACGCCCTTGAAGTTCCAGTATAAAGGATAAGGGTATCGCCTCGTTTAGCCGCTGCGATAAGGTTAGCGACTGACTGGATATTAGTTGTGTCAATGCCAGCTTGATAGTCGGCAATACCCATTTCTTGGGTCTTCATCGAGTCGTCGGTGTCCTTATATGTAACTTCGAGTCGATACGGAGGATTCTGCTCGGAATCGTACCACCATCTGGTATATCCTTCGTCGCCTTCCTCGACATCATTTCGCTTGTTGTACATGCCACCGAAATATTCGCACAAGGTATTCTTGATGTCAGCTACGGTCATTTCAGAAGACGATTTTTGCCAGTTGCGGCATTTCGGGTCAGAGGCAGTAGCATACGTCAGCGCACTAGAATACGACACCTTTTCATAATATTGAGCATCGGCGACAGCCACATGGCCTTGTGTCAGTGTGCCATTGAAACCAGTGACCAAGTTTACTTGGCCGCCCCACTGGGCCACCATACGGACACCGTGATCGTAGTCGCGGTTTTGGTTAGCCTTTGTAGCGTTGTTAGGATACTGGACACTCGGATCAAAACGATGATGGATGTAGCCTTCCGAATCAAATAGTGCCAGCAAGTTACGGCACGAAGCCAAGTCGAGCATCATCTGCGGCGTACCTTCGCCAATCTTTCGAAGCGCATACCTAGCACTGTCGAGCTTTCTCTTCAGCGCACCAGACATGAACGGCCTAACTCCAGCAATGCTTGTCAAGCTCTTGTAGGCATCAATGAACTTATTAGTAAATTCGCTTGCCAAGTCTTCCTTGCTGGTGTACAGTTTCTTGAAAACATCCGACACGGTAGGAATCAACGCGGTAGCACCGTCGCCGCTAATATCTGGAAGCGGATCCGACTGCTGCGCACGGCACTTATCTACAAACTTAGTCACCTCGTTGCCATATACGTCCTTCACCTTGGCGCTCTTGCTGATGTCGGTACGAGTCCAGTCAGCCTTGTACAAGGCAACCATGTACTGCCAGTTCGACATACCCTTCGTTCTAGTAACTGGGTTTGCGAATGACGTATCATAGAATACCGTCTTGATACCAAGATTGTTCTCCTTGGCGGTCTTGCCAAGATTGTTGATCATCTTGACAAACGAATCATACTGGTAAACGGCGGACGTACGGCCTTCGGACTGCTTATTGAGCCATTTCGACGACTTGTAGAGTCCTCCCATAAAGCCGACCGCGTTGAACGCCATCGTATTCAAGAAATGACCGCCTTCTTGATGCCAGAAGTTCTGGTCGACCGCATCGGTCAATGACAAGTCGATGGTCGAGCGGCCCTTGTTCATATAACGGAAACGCGGCGTGACAGAAAGCGTAAGCGCAGCAACTGGAGTTTCCACGACCCCAGATGCATTTTCGGTACACAGTCGAATGTCTTGCAGAGATACATTATCAACTGCCATACCAACAGTGAGAGTAAAATCTTGAATTACCGAGCGCGATTCCGGTATGGCATAAATACCGCTTTCAACCAAGTCGTCAAGCGGATAGCCAATGGCCAGATAATAGCTGTTGTCTGTATAGAAATCTGATTCTGGATCGGCGGTTCTCGTTACGATACGGATACGGCTGTTGGCGTCGAGCTGGCCAGCCGGGATTGTCATTCCAGTAATTCGATACATCACGTTATTCGTGACGAGTTCATTCATGTTGACTTCGTCAACCGTACCGTCCTCGTTCATAGCGGACGAGCTCGCGGTACTCTTCATAGGAATATCACTGACATCTAGTTTGATGTCAGTTTTAATCTGCTTTTCGGTATAATAATGTTCGAAGTCAAACAGTCCAGCCATGAAAACGCCTCGGTTACATGCCTAGTTTATCAGTTCCGTAACCGAGGCCGATGTTCTAGGCGGTCTCTTGCTCTTTTTCCCACATCGGCTTGATGGGCCCAAGCGTCGAGTACAGACCATTATTCGTCACAGCCTGATGAAAGTCGAACTTATCCGACACCACCTTGCCACGGTGAGTAATGATGACTGCGCATCCGATATCGGCCAACATCAGCTTGGCAAGGTCGAGCATGTCGCGCATGGAGTTGTCGTCGGTAGAAATGTCGAGCACTTCGTCGAGAGACAAGAAGTTGACATTGAAGTTTCCGACAAGCGACACGAAGTCGCGGAACGCCATGGAGATAGCGAAACCGAGCTTGCGCTTCTGGCCTTGGGAGAGCATCGTGTAGGACGGCGACAGACCAGGCAGAGTCTTGAACGTATAGTCCATGGAATCGCTGAACGTCACGACGAACGGCAAGTGAGCCTTTGCGATGTTGCGCTGCACGGCCTTGTTAAATGCCGGGACGAACATGCTGAACACCATCTTCTTCATACCATCGTCGGCACAGACCTTCGTGATAGTATTGCAGATAGCGATAGTGTCGCTGGCCGAATGCAAGTTCTTTTCAGCTTCGGCTAGCAAGACCTTGTTCTTCTTAATCTTCTCTTCCATGACGGCGATCGAGTC
Source organism: Fibrobacter sp. (assembly GCF_045112255.1). Classification (GTDB taxonomy): domain Bacteria; phylum Fibrobacterota; class Fibrobacteria; order Fibrobacterales; family Fibrobacteraceae; genus Fibrobacter. Next base: position 10,334 of record NZ_JBGUHR010000055.1, on the reverse strand, counting down.
GTCGGTAGAATTTTCAGCACGTTCGATGTCAGCCTTCAAATTCTCCTTACGAGTACGAATCTGGGTAAGCTGGCCGTAAAGCTCGCTCTGCGCGGCAACGATGCTGTTGTACTTATCGTTAAGCGACTCGTACGTCTCGCGAAGGGCAGGGAACTTCGTCTTTTCCTTCTTGAGTTCATCGAGACGAGCCGAAAGCGAATCGAGGTCGACGTTGCCAAGTTCGCGCTCAAGACGAGATACTTCGTTCTTCGCCGTAATCATTTCGGTGTATGCTGCAGTCTTTTCGTTGTCCAGATAAGACTGGTACTCATCGATCCTCGGCTGCAATGCATCAAGCTGCGAACGATACTCAACCACTTGGTTATCAAGCTGGCTAAGCTGTTCGTTCAATGGGGCAAGCTCGGTCTTCAAAGCCTTGACTTGGTCATTGAGCGCAGTCCACTTGACACGCAGTTCGGCCTTGTGACGCTCGACGTCGGACTCGTCGGAAATGTGGCCGCAAGTCGGACACGGCGTACCGACCTTGAACGACTTTGCCGTCTCGGTCAACTGGTCACGCTGTTCAGTTCGTAAGCGGATTTCGTTTTCCTTGATGCCGTACTGACGGTCGACCTTGGCACGAGCCGACGGAATATTGGACAGCTTTTCCTGGATGTCGTTATACGATTCAACGACACCTTGCATGGTCTGCTCATATACCTCGTGGTCGGCTAGTAACTTGTTATAAGCCGCCTCGGCAGTAGCATAGCGTTCCTTTGCATCGGTGAGCTGCGGAAGCTTTGCCGACTGGCGATTGATTCGATCGATTTCGCTGTCAATCTGGGTTTCGGCGGCGAGATCGTTACGGATCTGGTTCAGCTGCTCATTGAGATCGAACTTGGTGTCTTCATGGCCTCTGTAGTCCGCGTAGAGAGTCGTGTACTGCGAGTCCAGAGCCGCGTAATCAGCTTTCATCTGGTCAAGGTTCTCGGCGCGTTCGGCGACCATGCGAGCGTGAATCTGCTTCAGTTCGACAACTTCGTTGTTGAGCTGCTGCATATCAGACTGAGCCACGTTGAAAGAAATCGTGGCATCAGACAAGCGCTTGTGGTTAGCCTTCTTCCAAGCGTCGAGGGACAGAGAAATAATCGACTCTAGTAATTCGCGCTTCTTCGCTGCCGGGAGCATGAAGAACGGAAGCGTCTCTTGGGTGTTCATTGCGATGACGTTCTTGAAAAGCACTTCATTGAACTGAAGGATCTTTTCTTCGAAGTCTTGCTGGCTGAAACCAGCTCGCTTGTTCTGGACGACCCAGTCCTCGCCTTCAAGCTTCTCGATGGTGAACTTCACCGTCGATGACTTTCCAGAAATCGTACGAAGTACGCGCCATGACTCGTGACCGTCTTGCGGATTTTCCGTATCGAAGGTCAACTGAACCATCGTGACCGCGCCGTCGTTGGCATTCTTCGTGTTTCGTAATTCTTCCTTCTTACCGCCACGGTAAGAGACACCTAGCAAGGCGAAAGTCATCGCCTCAACAATGGCGGACTTGCCGAAGCCGTTGTCGCCACTGAGCCAAGTCAAGCCGTCACGGAACTCGAAGACATTCTTCGTGTTTCCGTACGACATGAAATTGCGGAACTCAAGTTCCTTGAAAATAATCTTATGCATCTATATTACCAAATGCGGAAAGGTCGGTATTGTTCAGAAGGTTAGTATCACCAAGGTCGAGTTCGACATCGTCTTCCTTCTTTTCGGACTCTTTAGGCGGTTCCTTGTCGGATGCCTTGCCGGATGCCTTACCAATCAATGCGTAGCTCGCATCGGCATAGATATCTTTATAAATCTTGATATCGCCATTCAGCAGAGTTTCAGCTTCGGCAGCCTCGGCAGCCTTCTTGGCTTCTTGGTTGGCCTTCTTCTTTTCACGAGCCTTCTTTGCGCGTTCGCGGCGCTTGGCCTTCTGTTCCTCAACCTTGTCGTCAAAGCGCTTCTCGTCTTCCTTGGAAATCGGATGGGCATTGACGGTCTCGTCAAACTGCTTGGTGAGTTCGGCCATGTCGGAACTTTCGACGACAGCCTTCGCTTGCGCCTTGTCAGTTTCGACGGCAGCAGTTTCAGCATCGGCCTTCTTGGCTTCGTGTTCATTGATGTTCAGAACTGACATGCACTTGCGCATCTTCAAGAGGGCCGGGTAGCTAATCTTGAGTTCGGCACAGATCATGTCGTCGGTGCGGCCACCTTCGGCTTCAAGTTCGGCGAGACGCTTGTAGACCGGAGTCGACTCGATAATCATTGAACATTCGCGACGATACACGCGCTCGACCACCGTGCGGTGTTCCGGAGTATCTTCGTAGCCGTTCTTGACAGCGAAGTCGATGACATGTTCAAGCGGATAGCCATAAAGGATGAAGGTGTCGATCTTGCCAAGAGGAATCGGCAATTCGAGTTCCGCAGCTTCCTCTGGAGAAATTTCGCGCTTAGGCAACGTCGGCTGTTCCACGAGAAGTTCGTCCTTGGCGAACAGTTCTTCAGTAGCCTCGTTGACCGGAATCTGCAGCAATGCGGCGCGTTCGTTGATCATGGTGTTGTCACGGACGGTATAGCCGACTGGCTTGGTTCCAGGCTGCATGCCCATTTCCATACCAGACTTCAAGCCGTACTTGTAGCCGCGCACTGGATAGGCGTCCGGATTGTACTGCTGGGAAGCGAGATACTTGCCAAGTCCATCTTCCGTAAGGACAGCGCCCTTGAAGTCACGCCAATACTGCGTGTTCGGAGTAAGAGGGCCGCGCATAGGGACGCAACGATTGTCCGGAACGTAGAAGAAAGTAAATGTGAAGTTCGGCGTATGCGAGCACGGATGCACGAGACCTTGCGGATTCGGACGAGCATGCTGGAAGCAGTCGATCAGTGTGCCGACACGGTTCTTCATCGGCTTTTCGGACGACAGATACTTCACGTACACCGACATAGCCAAAGCTGCAGTGCCGAAATACTTGTTGATGAAGCTGGTGATAGAGCGACTTACGTTCAAGTCAAGCCAGATGAATTCGTCGTCTTCGAGGCACACTGCCCAAGACGGTTCCGTAGTCTGCGCGACATAAGCCTTGATGATGTTGCTCTTCTTACGCCAGTCATTACCAGCAAGCGGAACAAGCGTGACATGTTCTTCACGCTTGCGGCAAGCCTCTGGAAGCCAGCCGTGGTTCCCAGAGTCATAGACAAAGATACGGTTAAATCCCAGCGCGATATGGTAATCGAGCCATTCGTTAAAATCAAGTTCATTGTTCGTGGACACACGAACCAATGCGTTTACTGGTTTTTCTGCCATAATTTCCTCAATATACGCCAATAAATATAACTTTAAAGCATTCCGATGTCAAACGCCGGGCCATTGAAGATTCCTTCAACCGATTCGAAATCCAGACCAGTAGCCATATCATCCAGCAGTTTCTGGTTCATGTCGGCTTCCTTCTGGACGAGCTGTTCGCCCTTGAACGATTCTGGGTTGGCGTTTTCGCGCTTGAGTACGGCGAAGAAGCCGAACTGCTGCAGAGTGCGATAGTAGTCCACCTTGCTTTCTGGGATGCCCCATTCGTTGGTCTTGTTCCAGTCGATAGCCAGTTCTGGGGCTGGCTTATCCATCACGACGTCGATAGCCTCGGACACGTTACGAGGAACCATCGACAAGTCGATCAATGTACGGTTCCTCATGTACTGTTCGCCCCAGCCATTAGCCTGGGCTACAGCATAGATGTTCGGACAGTTTTCAAGCAAGGTCACGGCTTCCTTTTCGGAGACGGCGTTAGCCTTGGTCGGCTTGTACTCGCCAGTCTTCGCATCTACATAGGCCATGCCACGGATATTGTCAGAGGTATCTCCAGATAGAACCTTGGCGTCAAGGTACTTCTGCGGATAGAGACATTCGACGAAATTCTCGGACGTGTGGTTGAAAATCTTCAAGTTCTTCACGTCGATCTGGGACATATCGGAGTCTCGCGTGATGACGATGACATCGTCGTAGTCGCCGCTGTACTTCTTGACGGCGGCATAGATCATGTCGTCACCTTCGGCAATGTCGCACTTGACAGCCTTTGCACGGAAGAACGGTGCAAGTTCCATTGCGTATTCGTCCTTGTAGGCTTGCCAATACTTCTTGTCGACGGAGAATTCCCAAGGAGACGCGCCACGCTTTCCCTTGTACGACGGAAGCACCGGAGTTCCAGAGAGCGTCTTGACTCCCCAAAGCATGTCTTGGGTCTGCTGAGGCAACTTTCCGAGCGGACGATGCTTCAACGATTCGAACACCGGGCGTTCCTTCGGAGAAATCTTGGCCACGCCGAAAGTATCGCCGACCTTAGTCACACGGTAGGCATAGTTGTCGCTGCAGACATAATAGCCGATGCTGTCGTAATAGACTTCGGCATACTTTGTGTAATAGTCCTTGACGACTTGCTTGCGCCATGCCTTCTTGCCTTCAAGGCAGAGAATAATGTCCATCGGATTGAAAAGTCTGATGTAGTCCAGCATGCGGTTGAACATCTTTGCTCGCCAGACGATCATTTCGTCGTCTTCCGGCAACACACTGCCCAGCTGCTTCTTGCTGGACTTCGTCTTCATTGACCAAAGCTGATGATAGGAAAGCGATGCCCAGTCGATAACGAGAAGACGATTGTTCTTGAACGGATAACTCTTGAGAGGCTTTGACTTGAATTCCATAATACGCTCGCTAGAAATTTGGGGTAACTACTGGGGTTCCGTCTGCGTCGTAGGATAACTTGCCCTTAAACGAATCCATGACGTTACGACCGCTCATAGCGGCTATATCGTTCAGAGCTTCCAAGCTCATCGATTCCAACAGCTCTTTTTCGGCATCGACTTCGACTTTCGGCTGCGGCGGATCCATCGCGGCAACTTCATAAAGAGCATCGACCAACTGCTGCGCCTCACGCGGACGCTTGCATTCACCGATAAAGAAGTCGCGGTAGTAATCCGTCGGACGGTCTACAGAACATTCGAGACGGTCGAACTGCGCAAAGATATCCGGTGCCGATTCACGGAAAACCGCATAGCCTTCAAGCGGCTCGTGAATATCGGCAGAGACAATCTTGAAACCGTCAAAGCAGTTTCTGTCCAACTTGGCCCTGTCAAACCCGCGCTCGGCGAAGAACCGACGAATGCCATCCCAATAAGTAATTGTACCTCGCATAAATTAACCTTATAAGAAAAACTTGTTCTTGAATACTTTAGCCTTGCTCTTGCTGACGGCCTTCTCGGCCTTGGCCTTCGCCTTGTCGGCAGCCTTCTTCTTGCGCTCGGCTATAACATTTTCGTCGATCTTGGCTTCGTAAATTCCAGTGAAGTTGATCTCCTCGACCGGAATTTCGTCGTCGTCATAGTAGGAACGACGGATATCGTAGTGCTTGACCATGTAGTTCGTCTTCACGATAGGATATCCAGAACGTCCGATATACTCGTACGACGCATCGTCGACCAAGTCATACACATAGGCCATCTTCTTGTCCTTGTGCGGACGCACAATACGACCGATCGACTGGACGACCATGTACACAGACTTCGCCGGGTTGGCAAATATTAAGTTGTGCAGAAGCTTGATGTTGACGCCTTGCTTCATGCAGCCGTAAGTTGCCAAGATGATGTGACCAGTCGAATACTCGATCGACTTACGAATGTCCTCGCGTTCATCCACGGACACGTCACCCTTGATGATATGGTAAGTGAACTGCGGATAGTTCGCGGCAAGAAACTCGTGCATCATTTCAAGCGGATCGATATTCTTGAACAAGATGACCGTGTTCTGCTCGGTCGTAATCTTTCCAGCGTCGATCAACAGCTTGACAATATCTTGGCGCGACGTGTTGGAGCTACAGAATGCGACTTCGTCATCGTAGGTCTGGCGGCAGATCATCTTTCGCAACTGCGGAGGATACGGAATCAAGATAGAACGGACAGTCACTGGGGTAAGGATACCTTGTGCGACGAGTTCCTTCAATCTGATGATGTCTTCCTTGCGGCCAAGCTGACTTTCGATGTAGCCAGCGTCGATACCGTCACTCGGCAAAGTACCGGACACGCCAATCTTGAAGTCGATGGCATTCACGCACTTGGCCAAGATATCTCGTAACTTGACGCCGCGAGTCGAGTGGGCCTCGTCGACCATGACCGCAGTGAAGCACTCGAAGAAGGAATCTGGCTTGTTCTGGAGCGACTGCCACGTCGAAATGGTAATCTGCTTCAGCATGACTTCTTCGCCAATGTTGTTCTTCTTCAAGTTCTCCTTCTGTGACTTCGACAGCTTGTCATCGGAGTCCGCGTAAATCAACGTGCAATAACGGCGAGCGTCTTCCCAGCCATAGTCGTTGTAGAAGTCGGAGAACAGCTGCTCGACCAAGTTGGTGGACGGCACGACGATCAAAAGCTTCTTGTTCTCGCGGGATATTAAGTATCTCGCGATAATGCACATGGCAAGAGACTTGCCAGCGCTCGTGCAAGCTAGTAACGAAATGCGGCGACCGTTGATGGCTCGCTCGGCCAACTTGTACTGATGCTCGTACGGAATGATCGGATCGCCAGTCAGACGATTGTGCAAGTTCAGCGTATTGGCGAAACCGACGATGTCGTTCCTAGTCAGCTTTCCGCGAGGCGGAATGAACAAGTCGTTGATATCCTTGGTCAGTTCGATCTTCGAACCGAAACGGCCATGGACAAGACGGCTGACTCTCGGTATTAAGCCGATCGGTAGTAACTGGAACTTACGGTCGTAAAATGTAACGAATGCGCTCTTGAATCCTTCGGACACTTGCCACGTCTTCGACTTCGTCTTGTCGTAGAACGTCATGGCAGCCGATATGAAGCTGTTAATCATGTAGGCAAGTCGCTTGTCCTCGGATTCGATGACTACATGACACTGGATAGGGTCATTGTACTCGAAGCGCACGACGGACGGTGCGAAATTTGTCTGTTGCTGGGCCATTATTCAAATCTCTCGTAACAGCACAACTTGTAGAACTGCTCGGCGTCAAAGCCATCTCGCGGTGCAGACATGTAGGACGGAACCAAGTAAATACCGTCAAGCTTTTCGTAGGACTCGCCTTCCAACGCGACGATGAATCTGTACTTGTAGTTGAAATTCACACGGAAGTCGGTCGGATAGAACATGTTCGAACGCTTCATACCGTTGATGTAGGTATTGCGAAGCGAAGCGCCAAAGATGCGGACGACCTTGACGTCGTGCTGGCAGCGCTTCATGACGGCGGCAACAATCTTGTCTTGCAAGGACGGGTCGGCCCATTCATTATGGTTCTCGACACTTGCCACGTTCAAGTCAAGCTTCCAGTTGTTATTGGCGCAAGACTCGTGAGCTGCAAGACGGATGGTAACATCCGGCGATACCAAGGACACGGGTGCCTTCCACCCAGTCTCCTTCCAGCGGAACATTGATAGTAACTCGATTGTTATACAAGATGTGTAAGCCATAATGGAACAAGATAGCCATTATCAATTTGAATTGCAAATTAGCCTAAATAGTCATTTTTCGAAACATCTATATGGAGCGCCCATAGGGCAAGACTGCAGCACTCTGGCTGCTTTGTTGGACTTTTATACTTTACTTTCGACCCCTTTTCTGTGGGATATTATGTAAACTAGACCATATACTCAGACTTATTGATTTCGAAACATTAACATGGTCGGTGGTGCCGGGTGTGACAAGGACTGATGGTCGAACTTGAAATTCAAACTCGTTTAGTCTACCTTTGTACTCCGTATAACTGAACGATAAACTCGGCAGTAAACCGGACTAGCACCGCTGGTCTGATTTACTCCAATATCCTGCAATGGAGACTTGCCGGACTTGGGAAGTTTTGTTAACTTTATGGACGTGATTGACGAAACCCTTAACCGAACCAAGAAGACCAAGAGTCGTAAGCCTAAGACTGAGTTCAAGATCGAACTGCCGTCTATGCTCTACAAGGGTTTTGTGTCATTTTGTCACGATTTTACGACAAAGAACGGACATTCTCCTGTAAACAAGACTTTACTTGATACGATGGCACTCGTCCTTTACATGGTTACGAGCCATCTCCGTAGTGACCTCATGACCAATATGGTTGTGCAGCCCAAGATTCCTCGTAAGTACTGGAAGACCCACCTTTCTGCTGCCTTGCTCCATAAGTTCCTCGGCGACGGCTACATCACTGCCATCAACACCTTGGTCGAGAATGGCTTCATTGGTCGTTCCCAGAGCTACATCAAGGGTGACTCCAGCCGTAAGGGAAAGTGCAAGGCTTTCTGGCTTTGCGCTCCGTACCAGAACAGCTACGCTACCTATCTGCAGACCAGACTCGACAAGAAGCTCAAGAATACCGAAGTCGTTGTGCGCGGCACGATGTCCAAGTACACGATTACTTCTCCGGTAGTCTTGAAGCGTATCCAGAAGTCCTTCGAGGAACGCAAGCGCGTCTCTATGGAAGATCCAGTAGTGGCGATTTGCTATGACGAGCTGAGCCACTTCTCCATTGATGCGAATGTGGCTGATGCGACCTTGAACGAAATGGTCGAGAACGGCAAGATGGCTCCGTACAATGCCGAACTTGAACGTTGCAAGATCGAACGTTTCAATGGCCTCCTTGACGAAGACGGAGACCTTTATGTGAAGCACGACAAGTATGGTCGTATCCATACGAACGTGACGAACATGAAGAAGGAAATCCGTCATGCCGCATTGCGCTGCGATGGAGACAAGGTTGCCGAAGTCGATATCAAGTCTTCTCAAGCGGCCTTCATCATTGCCGTGTTCCGTCGTTATATCGACTTCTACCGTAACGACCTCAACGAGAACCGCGATACGTTCCTCCGTTTCAAGCCGATCTGGAATGCTGGCCGCAAGGATCTCGTCCTTGGTCGCATGGAAGCCGAGCTCGACCGTTACCGTAACTTGGTGGCGGAAGGCAAGATATACGAATTCTTCCAGAGCGAATGCAGTGCCGACGAAGATATCGATAGGCAGCTGACTCGTGACGAAGCAAAGAAGGGATTGCTTTCCTTCTTGTTCTCTCCGCTGTACTTCGATACCAAGCGTGAGCCGATCCGTGGTGCGGTTCAGCGTTGCTGGCGTGAACACTTCCCCAACCTCTACAACTGCATGTGGTCGCTGAAGGAACATTGCCATGCCGCGTTGGCTTACGAAATGCAGAAGATCGAGAGCAGCTTCGTGTTCGATCAAGTCTGCCCTCGTATCATCGAGGAAGTCGGTTGCCATTTCTGCACGGTGCATGACTCCATCATCGTGCCTGAGCAGTATGCCGATCACGTTCGCTGCATCATGGATGAGGAACTTCTCAACCAAGACATTCCTACACACACCGATATCGAGTACGAATACGAGTACGAGGCTACCTTGCCGGAACGTCCGGATCAGTTGTTCATCGACGAAATGGAAAGCCGTCAGTGCCAGCCAGTTGACTTCAACGCCGCCTAAACTATGAAATGAACTAATTTCATCAGTAACTAGGTGTAACGCTTATGTCACAGTATATCCGTACCATTATTATTCCAGACAAGTACAAGCATGCCGCCGTCGAAAAAGATGGCGTGTGCAAGTTGAAGGACAAACTTGTAGCCGACATTGTTATCTTGAACGGTGACGTCGATGATGACATTGAGGAAATGACGAGCATGGATTTTACCAGTGTGCGCAGTCGCCTTACCATCAAGAAAGGCTTTGCCGCGAAGCATCCTCTGCCGAAGTTTGTTATCTATCTGCTGGGACTGATTGGAATAAAGTTGGATCCGTGCGTAACTCTTGCGCTTGCCGCGTTGTACGAGGAGACTGGGTTCAATGACTACAGTCGTGAAGAGTGTGACAAGATGTACATCAACACTGTTTTACAGACGGTCAAGAACGGTCTGGTGAGATCCGTGTTGCACGATATACTGATGGCCGTTGTCGGCAACGACTACAAATGGAATAACACGTCCGATCAGATTTCTGTCGCGACGCTTGAACCTATCTGGTCTAATTAAGGGAGTTTCATTGGTTCGGTGATGACATCTTCGTCATCGACACTGATTTCTTCCTCGTCATCTACCGGGACATCGAACATTGGATTTGCTGCAAGCTCGTCATAGTCGACGAGCTTGTTTGCTTTGTCTTCGGAGTCGGCTTTTCCTACAAGACCTAGTCCTGGGTCGTCGAGAACTTCTGGAACTTCATCGTCAGTTTCGCCTTCGGCGGTCGGTTCGATGTTGTCTGCAAGTGCGTCGAGCGCCTTCTGTGTTTCCTCGGTCTTGATGGTGCCGCCGTCGGTAGTGAACATTTCGTTAGCTTCGGT